>CAJULP010000058.1 GCA_910587295.1 uncultured Lachnospiraceae bacterium
CCACGCTCGGATAAAGCATTCGCGAAATGGTTCCTTAAGATTTTTCATCATATTAGGGCTGGTTTATTGGCTCATGTAAGTCCAACTGGCTCTTCGACTAGATTTCTGACCACTACGTAGCTGGCTATTTGACGCAATGTGACTTAAATGGCACTATTAGCGGCAGCCATTTAAGTAGTGGTTTTCACATTTAGTTGAATGTTTCGTTGGGTTAGTGTTAGCCAAAAACCCGAAGGGAAGGAAAGAGAAATCTTAAGGAACCATTTCGCGAACGCTTTATCCTAGCGTGGTAATCGCCAGCACAGCTGACGCGTAGATTTTTATTGCTTCCTTTTCGTCCGTTTAGCCAACCTCATTAACCAACTAAACGGGAATTTAATCAACTTTCACTTCCATATAACCAAGGAGCTTACTCATGTCGTATTCCTGGATGATCCCTAAGTTGGAGTCATAGAATTTGCCATTATAGTGGACGAGATAGTGACAGTAAAGCCCCATTTTTTCCATCATAATGCAGCACTTAGGCAGGGTGGCTTCCTTGCCTTCTGTATATACGATAATGTCGCTATGGTCGATGCCATAGTAATTCAAGGCAGAAATAACGCGGCCCATGGTACCCTGCCATTCCCGGCAGTCCATCACACTGATCACTTCCGCAATGGTAACACCGGCAAGCATGGCCACGCAGGTCTGGCCGCATAGACCATCTTCCGGCTGTATGATGATTTCGATGCCGTCAATCTTCCGGATTGGGTTATCGAAGCTGTATGGACTGTTTTGATTCATCTGAATCAGGCTGCCGGTAATGTGCAGCAAGATCTTGTGCACCTGGTCAATGTTAGTATGGGAAACATCCTCGTCACTTAAGTGGATTTTATAATTTCCTTTTGTTTCCGGCAGCAGTTCACAGTCAATAATGCGGTTGTCCAAAACAAGCTCTGCTTTGATGATATCTCTGAGCTTGCAGACTTCCCATACATTAAACGGGATGCGAATGCAGTAAACGTCATCTTGCTTTTCAATTTTTCCATCAAAAAAATACCTCATATATACCCTCCTGAAATCCATATATAGTTGCTTCTCTATTCAAAAAGATAACAAATTTTGAGAAAATTGAAAACAGTTTTCGGGGAAAATCCTCGAAGTACCTGAAAAAAAACAGCCTGTGAAAAAAGTAACAAAGAAAAATAAAAAAAATTTCAATTTCTACTTGCCAAATGCGTAGGATTCATGTATAATACCAAAAGTAACAAACATTGGGCTATCGCCAAACGGTAAGGCAACGGACTCTGACTCCGTCATCTCAAGGTTCGAATCCTTGTAGCCCAGCGAAGAGGACCCGGTGGAGAAATCCGCCGGGTTTTTGCTTTTGATCCATTCGCTGCAAGATAATTGAATTGTTGACAGCAGGAACCTGTATTTTAGACTTTTGGACGATGTTTTGTAAAACAAAAAAGAAATATTATCAACGTTATTCAACACTGATTATGGTGTGGGATGCGGTTTAAAATATAAGTTATTAGATAAATGGAATGAGGGCAACCCTGAATGATGTAACAGCGGGAGGGCGGTATGGAATTTGAACAGGCGTGGCTTTCTTATCGGATGATAGGAAAGGACAGTAAGTGGGGGCAGATTGGAAAGATCTGTGCCGATTTAAAAAGCCCGGTTATGCAGAATGCGGTAAATGAGCTTCAAAGGGCATGGAAAGAGATGACAGGAACAGAGCTTGTAAAGTATTCCGGTCTTTTGAAAGAAGATGACAATAGGGGGTGCATCCGTTTTGTACAGGATGGAAAGTGCAAGACGGAAGGGTATCACATTTATGAAGAAGGCGGCGATGTAGTGATTGCGGCTTCTTCTGACTGTGGGATGCTTTATGGCGCTTTTGAATTGATCCGTCAGGTGCAGGCAGGAAATCCGATTGAGGGGCTGGATATGGCAAAAGAGCCGGTGATGCCGCTTCGGATGCTGGATCATTGGGATAATATGGATGGGAGTATCGAAAGAGGATATTCCGGAAATTCTTTTTTCTTTGATCATGATGAGGTTCTTGTTGACGAAAGGACCGTTACTTATGCAAGGCTGCTTGCGTCAATAGGCATTAATAGTGCTGTGATCAATAATGTGAATGTGAAGGATGCGGCTACATGGCTGATCACGGATCGGTATTTCGATAAGCTGAGTCAGCTGTCTGAAGTACTTGCGGATTATGGGATCAAACTCTTTTTATCACTTAATTATGCGGCTCCCGTGGAACTTGGCGAATTAGACAGTGCGGATCCTTTGTCTGGGGAAGTGGGGGAATGGTGGAAGAGAAGAATGGAACTTGTTTTTGGGCGTATTCCTAATCTGGGAGGTTTCCTGATCAAGGCTGATTCTGAAGGGCGTCCTGGACCTTTTACTTACGGGAGAACCCATGCGGACGGTGCCAATATGCTGGCTAAGGCAGCGGAGCCTTATGGTGGTTTGATCATCTGGCGCTGCTTTGTCTATAACTGCAGGCAGGATTGGAGAGATTACAAAACGGACCGAGCAAGGTCGGGATATGACAATTTTATCGGACTTGACGGTACGTTCCACGATAACGTGATTCTGCAGATCAAAAATGGGCCTATGGATTTTCAGGTCAGGGAGCCGGTGCATCCGCTGTTTGGCGGCCTTACGGATACCAATCAGATTTTAGAAGTACAGATCGCACAGGAATACACAGGGCAGCAGCGGCATGTATGTTACCTGATTCCCATGTTTAAAGAAGTTTTGGGTTTCCACACTTATGTGGCAAAGCCGGATGATACCGTGAAGGATATTGTGTCAGGTAAGACCTTTGGGCAGACAAAATGCGGTATGGCTGCAGTTGCAAATACCGGGAATGATGAAAACTGGACCGGGCATGACCTGGCGGCGGCTAATCTTTACGGATTTGGACGGCTTGCTTTTGACCCTTCGGTTTCAGCAAAAGAGCTGGCGGATGAATGGATCGTCCGGACTTTTGGTGATGATAAGGAAGTCAGGGAAGTTTTATTGTTCATATTGATGGAGTCCTGGAAGGCCTATGAAATGTACAATGCGCCTCTTGGAATCGGGTGGATGGTCAATCCCGGTTATCATTATGGTCCTAACGTGGACGGTTATGAGTATGACAGGTGGGGAACTTACCACCGTGCCGACCATCAGGGGATAGGTGTTGACAGAAGCCATAACGGAACAGGATATGCAGGGCTTTACAGGGAACCGAACGCTTCCATGTATGACAGTGCGGAAAGTTGTCCTGATGAACTTATACTGTTTTTTCACCACATGCCCTACAGCCATAAGCTTAAAACCGGTAAGACGGTGATCCAGCATATTTATGATACCCACTTTGCAGGGGTGGAACTGGTGGACGAAATGGTAAAACGTTTTGAAAGCCTGAAAGGAAAGCTTCCGGACAAAACTTACCGGAGGATGCTCGACCGGTTTTACCATCAAAAGGAACATGCCAGGGAGTGGAGAGACCAGATCAATACATATTTTTATCGTAAGAGCGGCATTGCAGACGAAAAAGGAAGATGTATTTTTTAGCGGGAGACCACCGCTTTAAAAATAAAAAAGATATGAAAAGTTCCCCACTCTGGGATTATCCGATCACCAATGACGAACTTTTGGCTTCTATGCTCTACCTTGACTGGATCAGTGATTCAATCATGAACTCCGGCATGAATAATGGCGGTAAATATTAATTTTCGGTAAATATTTTATGAAACTCCAGCAGATTTCTGCTGGGGTTCTTGCTTTTCGGGAACGGATGTTGTATGATAAGTTTACATAATATGGAACTGTTTTTGATGTTTATGGAGGCGAGGCAATGAAAAAAAATCGAAAATTAAGATCATGTACGGCAGCTTGCCTTGCGCTGGGGGTAATGCTTTTTTCGGCAGGATCTGTCGGGGTGCAGGCAGCGGAAGTGATCGCTACAGTGGAAGGAACCGTTCTTTCGGGAACCACATCAGATATTCTAAAGCTTTCCACAAAAGAAGGGAATATGGAGATCAAGCTTGATAGCAGTACGGACACCAGTGAGTGCAAAATTTTACTACCTGGGAACAAGGCCACTGTGTCGGTGTCTCATGGCTCCGATGGGTATCTCCACGCAGTTAAGATTGGCGGGAATGCGCAGGTTCCCTCCATTAGTTATGATTCGTCAACAACGGCTACGGTGACGGGTACCATTGGTGATAAGACTGCAGGGGATATCCTGCATTTTAAGACACCTCAGGGGGAAATGGAAATCAAGCTGGACGCAACTACCAATATGAGCGGATGCAAGGTGCTGGTAGTGGACAAGTCATACAGCATAACCTGTGTCAGGGGTTCTGACGCTTATATGCATGCGGTCAGTATTTCTGATTCTTCGGCAGCAGGGGTTGTGGGAAATGTGGATACCTCCATTACGCCGGCACCGGCATCTGCAGTGACGGCATCTACCATGACAGTGACGGGAAAGGTGTCTGACAAGACGAAAGCAGGACTTTTGTACTTCGATACGAAAGACGGGGAAATGCAGATTGTGATTGATAATAATACAGACAGCAGGAACGGCCTTGTCCTTACTCCAGGCAGGAGTCTTACGGTCACGGTTTATAATGGATCTGACGAATACCTGCATGCGGCCAGCATTATAGCGGCAAAAGAAAGTACATACGGAACCCGGATCGATACCGCCAATACTCATTCGGTGAGCGGTACGGTGGGGAGCAAGTCCACGGAAAATGTTCTTTATTTGAAAACGCCTCAGGGGGATATGGAATTAAAGATGGATGCGGTGAGGAGTGTAGTGGGCTGCAAAGTGTTTATCAGCGGACAATCTCTTACCGTTGTTTGTGCAAGAGGTGACGATGCTTACATGCATGCACTGGATATCACAGGGGCATAAATGTTAAGTCTAGCTGTCACAAATATCAATCAGCTGTCCGGCGCAGAAACTCATGCCCTGAATCAAACGGCTGCGAAAGCTTTCGCTAAGCAGGCACTTTGGTCAGGGCATTATTCAATCCCAATAAAAGAAAAACACTGTTTCTTTGGCGGAGTTCGTGCTATAATCAGTACAATTGACGGAAAATAGAAAGGGAAGCTTATGTATACGTTTCAAACCAGAATCAGATACAGCGAAACAGACGAGACAGGTCATTTAAAACTGGAGGCTTTGCTGAATTATTTTCAGGATTGTTCTACGTTTCAATCAGAAGATATCGGACTGGGGCTTGATTATTGCAGGGAGCATCATGTTGTGTGGGTCATGTCCTCCTGGCAGATCGTGGTAAAAAGATATCCTTCTATGGGGGAAAACGTGACAGTGGGAACCTTGCCATATGCGTTTAAAGGTTTTGTCGGATATAGAAATTTTGTTATGAGAGACAGCCAGGGAAGAGAATTAGCCGTGGCCAACACCATTTGGAGCCTTTTGGATACGCGGACCGATAAGCCGGTCAAGTCGAATGAGGATATGATGGCGGGATATGTGTTGGAGCCGAAGCTTGAGATGGATTATGCGCCCAGGAAGATCAGTATCCCGGCAGGCAGCGTGCAGGGGGAACCGGTGCAGATCAAAAAGGTTCATCTGGATACGAACCATCATGTAAATAACGGACAGTTTGTTAAGATTGCCATAGACAGTCTGGATGAAATATTCCCGGTGGCGCAGCTTCGTGCGGAATATAAAAAGCAGGTGATGCTTGGGGATGTGCTTACGCCCCATATTTCCGTGACAGAAGAGGGAAAGCTTGTGGTGGTCCTTTTCAATGCGCAGGGTGCTGTGTGCTGTATTGTGGAACTTGAGAAAGGAAAGGGAAACGAAAATGATTGAGTTAGGCAAAAGACAGGATCTGGTTATTGTAAAGCAGGTGGAGTTTGGCGTATATTTGGCAGAAAACGAAGATGGGGGGAAGGAGCAGGAGAGAGTGCTGCTCCCTAAAAAAGAGGTGCCGGAAGAAGCACAGCTTGGGAATGTGCTTTCCGTATTTATTTACAGGGATTCCGAGGACCGTCTGATAGCGACCACAAGAGAGACTTCCTTGGAGGCAGGCGGCCTGGCTCTTCTTCAGGTGAAAGAGGTTGGCAAGATCGGGGCATTCTTAGGGTGGGAACTGGAAAAGGACCTGCTTTTGCCTTTCAGGGAACAGACAACCGAAGTGGAGCCGGAGAAGGAGTATCTTGTGGCGCTTTATGTGGACAAAAGCGGAAGGCTGTGCACTACAATGAAAGTGTACCACTATTTAAGGACGGACAGTCCCTATAAGAAAGATGATAAAGTGGAAGGAATTGTTTACGAGATCAGTGACAACTTTGGGGTTTTTGTCGCTGTGGACAACTGTTATAGCGGGCTGATCCCTGCAAGGGAGCCGGTGGAAGGCATAAAAGCCGGGGACCGGATCACGGCCCGGGTGGCAATGGTGTTAGAAGATGGCAAGCTTACCTTAAGCCTGAAGGAAAAGGCATATATCCAGATGGGTAAGGATGCCGCAAAGATCATGGAAATGTTAGATGAGAGGGGAGGGAGCTTTCCGTTTACGGATAAGGCCTCTCCGGAGCTGATAAGAAGAGAGACCGGGATGAGTAAAAACGAGTTTAAGAGGGCGGTTGGGAATTTGTATAAACAACGCCTTATTGTGATTGAAGATAAGGGAATCAGGAAGGTATAGGAGGCCGGAGAATGAATGCCAGAAAAGCAAACTGGGCTTTTTTAATTATCGTGATTTTCTATATATTGGGTTCCCTTTCTATGCTGTTCTTACCTGAGAGCGTGACATCAAATCTGCTTGTGACGAACCTGATGTTAGAATGCATCCTGATGTTGCCGGTTTTGGTCTTTATCCTGGTGTCAAGGGAAAAGCCAGGGCAGTTTTTGGGTTTTCATAAGATGAGGCCCTGCACGGTGCTGATGATACTGCCGTTTACATTTCTCACTGCGCCATTACTGACACTGGTAAACGCAATTTCTATGTTTTGGGTGAATAATGAGGCGGTTGCCATGCTGGAAGGTTTTCAGACAGGGAATATGCCATTCTGGCAGCTTTTGCTTGCCACGGCGGTGATAGCGCCCCTGTTTGAGGAGATAACCTGCCGGGGCGGGTTTTATCATGCTTACCGGAAATCGGGGAGTCCGGTAAAGGCAATGTTTTTATCCGCAATGGTGTTTGCGCTGATTCATATGAATTTTAATCAGGCTTCTTACGCATTTGTCATGGGAGTGATTGCAGTGCTTTTAGTGGAGGCCACAGGGAGCTTATGGTCGTCTGTCATCTATCATGCTCTGTTTAACGGCAGCTCCAGCCTGATGGCTTATATGGTGCTGAGAAATGACCCGATGGCATATGCGGATCAGGAGGTCACTGCGGAGCTTTTGATGTACGGGGTAGGAAGTTATCTTGTGATCACTGCGGTATGTCTGCCTCTTGCTTATGCCGTGCTGGTATGGATCAGCAAGCATGAGGGAAGGGAAGGGTTTTTTACAGAAATGCGGAAAAAGAAAAAGGATAAGCTGATAACCGTACCACTGGTACTTGCGCTTATCCTCTGTCTGGTCACGATGACAGGACTTTTAAACGCCGTCATCGTAAAGCTGTTTGATCTGTTGGCCTGATGCTTAAGAAGCGTTAGACATACAGATCAAAATTGCTGCCTACCGCAGGGTTGACGGACAACTCCATGGAGCGGTCCATCATGCTGATCAGGCTTTCACCTGCTGCCTGAGAGCTTTCCATTGCCTTGTCAAGTACAGCAATGCTGACTTTGTTTGCAATGTTTGCACTTGAGAGTGCCGTTGATAATTCAGGAATATTCATTTGGACACCTCTTTCTGCTTATCTTGATCGTACTTATTATAACATGGATAACAGAAAATGGAAGCAAAAAAACCTGAAATATACACAATAATTTCAAAAATACGACTGGATTTATTTGTACAATTATATTAAAATGAAAAGGTAAGTTCGTCAGAATGACATTTTGCAAGTGGGAAGTATTGTCTAAATTGTATAATGGTTAAGGGTTTTCTTGAAGGGAGAAGGGCATTATGATTTCTAATCAGGTATTGCAGAACACAATTGACGGGTTGAAGGGGATTGCCAGGGTTGAATTTTGCATTATGGACACGGATGGCAAAGAGATTGCGTCCACAGCTTCGAACATGTCGGGCTGTTCGGCGGAAGCGGCGGATTTTGCCAAGTCTCCGGCGGATTCCCAGGAGATTAAGGGATTTCAATATTTTAAGGTATATGATGAACAGCAGCTGGAATATATCCTGATTGCGGCAGGGATTGGTGAAGATGTTTATATGGTAGGGAAGATGACGGCTTTCCAGATCCAGAATCTTCTTGTTGCATACAAGGAGCGGTTTGATAAAGATAATTTTATTAAGAATCTGCTGCTGGATAATCTGCTCCTGATCGATATTTACAGCCGTGCCAAGAAGCTCCACATCCAGACGGATGTAAAGCGGGTGGTCATGATCGTTGAGACTGCCGATGGCAGGGATAATAATGTGCTTGAGACCATGCGGATTTATTTTGGCAGCGGCAGCCGGGATTTTATTACGGCAGTGGATGAAAATAATGTGGTTGTGGTCAAGGATCTCTCTGACGGTGAAAACCCGGCAGATATTGAAAGGGCGGCGCTGGGGATTGAAGGCTATCTCATAAAAGAAGGGATGGAGGATATCCATATTGCTTACGGAACGGTAGTTAAGGAGATCAAAGAAGTAAGCCGTTCTTACAAAGAAGCCAAAATGGCGATGGATGTAGGGAAGATCTTTTTTGATGACAGGAACATTATGGCTTACAGTGAATTGGGGATTGGCCGTTTGATCTATCAGCTTCCCATGCCTCTTTGTAAGATGTTTATCAAAGAAATCTTTGGCGGGAAAAGCCCGGATGATTTTGATGAGGAAACATTGACCACGATCAGTAAATTTTTTGAAAACAGCCTGAACGTATCAGAAACATCCAGGCAGTTATTTATACATAGAAATACGCTTGTCTATCGTTTAGATAAGCTGCAGAAAAATACAGGGCTTGACTTAAGGGTATTTGAGGATGCTATCACATTCAGGATTGCACTTATGGTAGTCAAGTATATGAATTACATGGAAAGTTTTGAATATTAAAAAATACAGAGGTGAACGGCTTTGGTAAAGAGTGAGGTAAAGGGCAGGAAGAGAAAACGGTCATTTTCCGGGAGTGATGAGATCATCACGCTGGAAAATGTGAGCAAGGCGTATGCCACAGGGGCGCCGGCCCTAAATGGTGTGGATCTGCATATTAAAAAGGGCGAATTTGTTTTTATCGTGGGAGACAGCGGGTCCGGAAAGTCTACCATGATCAAACTTCTCCTCCGGGAGCTGGTGCCTACATCCGGGAACATTATTGTAATGGGTTATGACTTAGTGCGAATCCGCCACAGGAAGATTCCGAAATTCCGCAGGAACTTAGGGATCGTGTTCCAGGACTTCCGGCTTTTGAAGGACAGGAATGTTTACGAGAACGTGGCTTTTGCACAGAGAATTATCCAGGCATCCAGCAAGGATATTAAACGGAATGTGCCCAGTATTTTAGCGACGGTAGGTCTTGCGGGCAAATATAAGGCAAAGCCGAGGCAGCTTTCCGGCGGGGAGCAGCAGAGGGTGGCAATCGCAAGAGCTCTTGTAAACCGGCCTACGATTCTTCTTGCGGATGAGCCAACGGGTAACTTAGACCCGAAGAACTCGTGGGAGATCATGAAGCTTTTGGAGCAGATCAATGAAAACGGCACTACGGTGCTGGTGGTAACGCACAACAGAGAAATTGTCAATGCCATGCAGAAAAGAGTCGTGACTATGAAAAAGGGCGTCATAGTAAGCGATGAGGAAAAAGGTGGTTATATCGATGAGGATTAGTACGTTTTTTTACACACTCAGACAGGGGTTTATCAATATTTTCAGGAATAAATGGTTTACCCTGGCTTCTATAGCCACGATTGGGGCCTGCCTGTTTTTGTTTGGCCTGTTTTACTCCATCCTTGCCAATTTTCAGAACATTGTAAAAACAGCCCAGGAAGGGGTCTGCGTTACGGTCTTTTTTGACGAAGGGATAAGCGAAGAAAAGATAGCGGAGATTGGCGTGCTGATCGACAAGAGGATGGAAGTGTCCAAAAAGGTCTTTATTTCTGCGGATGAAGCTTGGGAGAGCTTTAAGGAAGAATATCTTGGGGAATATGCAGATGGGTTTACGGAAAATCCTCTGGCGGATTCGGCAAGCTATGAGATTTATTTGAGTGATGTTTCCATGCAGCCTGCGTTGGTGACATATCTGGAAGGGGTGAATGGAATCAGAACGGTGAACCGTTCTGAGATCACGGCTACTACGTTGACCGGCGTGAATGCCCTTGTGGCATACATATCTATTGGCATTATCGCAATCTTGTTTGCCGTCTCTATTTTCCTGATCAGCAATACTGTGACCATCGGGATTGCGGTGAGGAAGGAAGAGATTACGATCATGAAATATATCGGAGCCACCGACTTTTTTGTCCGCTCCCCCTTTGTGATAGAAGGTATGCTGATCGGTGTGATCGGGGCGATGATACCGATTGGTGTTATTTATGTTCTTTATAATAAGATTATTGAATATATTATGGTGAAATTTTCTATGTTGACCAGATTGTTGTCCTTCCTGCCGGTGGAAGAGGTTTTTCACATCCTGCTTCCGGTTTCTGTCCTGATGGGGGTAGGGATTGGTTTCCTTGGAAGTATTACAACAGTTAGAAAGCACCTAAGAGTATAATGAAAGGTTGCCTATGAAGCGGTGGAAAAGATTATTTTGTGTGGCGCTTGGGTTTATCCTGGTTTTGGGAACGGCTTCTAAATATCAGGTTCCGGCTTTTGCCAGTGAGCTGACCAACGACAGTATCAAACAAAAAGAAGCGGAGATCAATAAGGCTAAAGACGAAAAAAAAGCGTTACAGAGCGGGCTTACCAATGTAAAAGAAATCAAGAAACAGCTTGAAAAATCCAAAGCGGAGCTTGCCGATTATGTGGAAGAACTGGATGCGGAGCTTGTGGCCATTCAAAATAAAATTAATGACCTTAAGAACCTGATCACGGAAAAAGAAGAGGAAATCGACCAAAAGGCACAGGAGCTGACAGAGGCTCTTTCGGTCCAGCAGGCACAATATGAAGCAATGAAATCCAGGATCAAGTTCATGTATGAAAAGGGCGACAGTCTTTCCCTTGAGCTTTTGTTTGGGTCAGACAGCTTTGGGGATATGCTGAGCAAGGCGGAGTATATTGAGATGCTTTCCGCTTATGACCGGAGGATGTTGGACGAATATGTCGCTTATGCTGAGTATGTGGCTCTTTGCAAGCAGAGCCTTGAGGAGGAAAAGGAAGTCCTTGACGAGGCAAAGGCGGCAGTGGAGGAGGAAGAGGCTTCCCTTAACGAACTGATCGAGGCAAAGGAGCAGGAGATGTACCGTGTTTCCGGTGATATCCAAAATAAGGAAGCGGCAATCAGGGAGTACGAAGCGGATATTGCGGAGCAGAATGATGCGATTAAGGCCCTAGAGGCGGCTGTTGCGGAGGAGCGGAAAAAGCTTGCCGCAGAACAGGGGCGTAAGTATGATGGTGGTATGTTTACTTGGCCTGCCCCTTCTTACACCAGGATTTCCGATGAATACGGAAACAGGATGCATCCTACGTTAGGGATACAGAAGTTTCACAATGGGATTGACATGGCGGCGCCCGGCGGCAGTGCGATTCTTGCCGCTTATAACGGGAAAGTGGTTGCGGCGGATTATAATGGCAGTATGGGGAATTATATTATGATCGACCATGGTGACAGTCTTTACACAATATACATGCATGCATCGGCGCTTTACGTCTCCAAGGGGGCGGAAGTTTCCAAAGGAGATAAGATTGCGGCAGTAGGGAGTACAGGGCGGTCTACCGGGAACCATCTGCATTTCAGTGTCCGGTTGAACGGGAATTATGTGAATCCGCGGAATTATCTGGGATCGTAAATTCTCTGTAAGAATAAAATAAAAACAGGAATGGAGAGAGAAGATTGGATAGATCATCGGATTTGGATGCCTTATCAGTGGAGGATGAGGAGAAACGGCAGCAGGAAGATAAGAAACTAGTCCGCAAAAGCTTTTTGAACGGTATGCTGTTTGGCGCCCTTACGGTTTCTTTGATTTTGGTCTGTGCTTATGTGGCGGGGAAAATGGCTTTTGATCTGTTTGCGGTGCGGAAAACCGGCGCCCAGGCAGCACAAGACGGCAGTGTGGTAAGTACGGAGACCATCCAAAAGATGCGCACCATTGAAGAAATGGTAGATGCTTATTATTATGGCGATGAAGTGACCGCTGGGGAGCTTCAGGACGGCGTGTACAAAGGGATGGTAAAGGCTTTAGGGGATCCTTATTCAGAATATTTTTCCAAGGAAGAATTAGAAGATGTGGTAAACAATAACCAGGGGATTTCCTATGGGATCGGAGCGATGATCTCTATCAATACGAATCTGAACACGGCCATGATCAGCGGTGTGTTAGAGGAAAGCCCGGCAATGGAGGCAGGACTTAAGGAAGGCGACATCATTTATAAAGTAGGGGATGAGTTTACTCAGGGAATGAGCCTTTCTAAGGTAGTCAGTCTGGTGAAGGGCAGAGAAGGTACTATCGTGAACCTGACCATTTACAGGGAGGGAGAACCGGATTACCTGGAAATGGAGATTGTCAGGGCCAAGCAGATCGAGACTACCACAGTAGATAGTGGCATGATAGAGGGGCATGACGAAATCGGTTACCTGCGGATCCGGGAATTTGAAGGGGTAACGCCGGATCAGTTTACGGAAGCCATGGCAGTATTGAAAGAAAATGGGATGAGAGGCCTGGTCTTAGACTTAAGGAGCAACCCGGGAGGGGATTTGACAGCAGTGGTGGATGTGGCAAGGCAGATCCTTCCGGCAGGGCTTATCGTTTATACAGAGGATAAAGCAGGAAACAGGAAAGAGTATACCTGTGACGGCACCCATGAATTGCAGATGCCGCTGGTAGTGCTGACCAATGAGTATTCCGCAAGCGCTTCCGAGATCTTGGCGGGGGCGATCAAGGATTATAATAAGGGTACGTTGATCGGAACCACTACCTTTGGGAAAGGGATTGTGCAACGGATCAACAGGCTGAAGGACGGAACGGCGATCAAGCTTACGGTGAGCGCATACTTTACGCCTTCCGGGAAGAATATCCATGGGATAGGAATCAAGCCGGATATCGTGCTGGAATATGATGATGAGGCTTATGAGGCGGACGGAACGGATAATCAGGTAATGAAGGCGATTGAGGTATTGGAAGGGAAAATTGGATAAAAAATATTGGATATGAACGCCGTTCTTTCAAGGGCGGTCATCAACACATGGCGCAACGGATGTGTTAGATGTAGACAAAGACTTCCCCCAATTGCAGGGAGTAGCTTGATAGAGGTAAAAATGGCTAAATAAATGACCGGAGCATTTGCATAGGCGGCTCCGGTCTCTTTTAATGTATGGTTCTTTGTAACTGCGCAAAACTACCCGTATCTTGCGGCTCATGTTCTGTACCTCACTTTCTGCGGCTTTATTTCCTCTGTCCTTAACAGATTACCCCTTTTGGCTCAGTCAATGGAAACAGTTTACAGACATTCGCTGCATTCAGATAGCATTTCACAACAAAACAGGTTGCTTGAATAATTCAGGCAGATTACAATGGCCGTAGGCTGCGGCTCCGCTACAGAACCGGCTGTTAAAACAGAAGAAGCCCGGTCAGGTGAAATATTGCCGGAAGAAATTTTTGGAGAGGATACCAGTTTTTATATGAAAAAGAAATTTATACTGATGTTTATGATTACTTTGGTAATGGGAGTGACCGCCTGCTCATCAGAATCAAAAGAGGATTCCGTATCTGTAGAGACTGATTTCCGGCAGGAAACGGATAAGGAAGAAAACACCGTGTGCGATCCCATTGCCGGAATTGTTGAAAAGTATGAAGGTAACACAATCACAATCAAAAACCCGGATGATGACATGCTCTATTATTTTTCTACGGAGAATGCCCAGATACTGGAAGGTTTTTCCACGGAGAGTGCTCAGGAAGCAGAAGGAGATCCTTCGATTGCCGTGGGCGACAAAGTGGAGATCAGCTATCGGGGGCTGATTGACTTTGATGAAGAGCACCCAGATGAAGCTGTGAAGATTGTAGTGATTACGGTTGAATAACTTTTATACACGGGAATCCCATTGTGAATGGCAATGAGATTGCTTTCTTCTGGACTGCTTTGCCAGGGAATAGAAAACATATATCTTGACAACTGTCTTTTTTATGTCTTATGCTGTACTTGTTTATATAATACAGTATAAGATACAAAGGCGGTGATGGTTTGGAGATTGTTGTAAGTAATAAAGTAAGTCGTCCTCTGTATGAGCAGATTGTGTCGCAGATAAAAGGACAGATTATGAGTGGAGAACTGAAGGCGGGTGAGGCGATTCCCTCTATCCGCTCTCTGGCAAAGTCGCTGCAGATCAGTGTTCTGACCGTGCAGAAGGCATATGACATCCTGCAGGAAGATGGCTTTATTGAAACGACAGCCGGAAAAGGCTGCTATGTATCTGTTAGGAATCAGGACTTCTATTTGGAAGAACAGCAAAAAAAGATAGAGGGCTGTTTCAATGATGCAATAGAAATAGCCCGTATGAGCGGAATACCGCTTGATAAATTAGTCAGCTTATTAACATTATTGTATGAGGAGGAATACAAGGAAGATTAGCGATGGCGGCAATTATCCGGATTTCCGTTGCATCTTCCCACATTACCAGTGACCTGGAGAAGATTGCCGATTATATCGTGTTTATCCATGAAGGAAAGGTCGTTTTTGAGAAGCTCAAAGATAAACTGACCGAGCGGTATGGCATCATCAAGTGCGGTGCGGCGCAGTTTGATGCACTGGATAAATCCGATATCATTGCGCACCGCAAAATGGACTATGAATGGCAGATCCTGGTTTCAGACCGGAAAAAATGCAGAAAAAGTATCCGAAGGCCATGGTTGTTCCGGCAACGATTGATGAGATTATGCTGCTTTATGTAAAGGGGGAAAAGGGATGAAAGGTGTTTTGGGCTTTGGCTTATCCTTTTTGCTGGAAACCAGCGCACTTCTGGTTTTGACTTTGGCTGCCGCCACAACAGCAGCCTTTATCAGTATTACCAGTGATGCGAGTTCCAAATGGAATAAAAATGTTATTACCATGCCGGTATCAAGGAACCAGATCATTGATGAGAAGTTTTCATTTTACATCCTGCTTGCCGTATTGGGATTGCTTACTGCACTGATTCCCTGTGCTGTCCTTGCGTGCTTCGGTACGGATATAACGCTTCACTCGCTATTACTGTACAGCTCTATCGGGATAAGTGCTACCCTGCTGGCTGGCGATATCATGACGAGGAGGTGGCGCATTGATCCGTATTGCAATCTGTGATGATGAAAAACACATGTCTGATCATATAAGGTCTTTTGTTTCTGATTTTTTTCGTAAAAAGAACCGGGAGATCAGTCTCCGTATGTTTTCCAGCGGCGAAGAGCTGTTAAGCTGCAATGGGCAGATCGACATCCTGTTTCTGGATATCCAGATGAAGGAAATGGACGGTATGGAAACGGCAAGGAAGCTGAGGGCTGGTCAGTTCCGTGGAGTTTTAATCTTCATTACGGTGCTGAAAGAGATGGTATTCCAGTCTTTTGAGGTACAGGCCTACGATTATCTGGTCAAGCCGGTGGATAAAAAACAGTTTGAAAAGACCATGGAGCGCCTTTACACTTCCATGCAGAATGCCAGCGAATACAGCCTGCTGGTGCAAAAGGGATATGAGGGGCGCGTCATCCCAAAGGATGAGATTGTCTTCTGTGAGATCATAGACCGGAAAATATATCTGAACCTGGTTTCCGGCGATGTTGTTGACTATTATGAACGGATTGAAAATTTGGAAACAAAGTTAGACAAGCGTTTTTACAGATGCCACAGGAGCTATCTAATCAATTTGAAACATTTAAAAGGCTATAAAAACGGAACTGCCTGTATGGATAATGGCAAAGAGATTCCCGTATCACGGCTGCGGAGCAAGGAGTTCTCCGGCGTTGTTCTGCAATATATGAAAAATATATAAGAGTTTTTATATACGGGGGCAGGTAACATGGTTGAGTATTTAGATTTTATCAACATATATATTATAGGCCTCATTGAGGGGGTCTTTCAGTTTTATTTCCTGGCCAAAATCCTGGAAAAGAGACTTTTGTTCCCATTCTATTTCCTGTTTGGAGTATGTGCGGTGATTGTCACCCGCTTCCTTTCAGTTGGCACGGTGACTGGCTTCGTGGTGATGGTATTTCTTCTTACGGTATGTGGGATTCTGGTCTGCCATGCGGATTTTAAGTCTTCCCTTCTGTATGCAGCCCTGACAATTGAAATCATGCTGCTCTGCTATGGGATTGTGAAATCTCTGATAGGCCTGTTATACGCATGGCTGCCATATTTTTTCTATAATACGGCCGGTATTGCGGCCATGCTGGCCAGTGAGGCCGTTTCACTTTTTCTGACAGGGGTTTGTTACTATATGGTGTATCGCTATTTTTCCAGGGATGTTTTTTATCCAAGGGATGCAACGCATCCCGTTCATACCACATCGGAAATGCAGCAAATGTTTCTGGTTTTTATTCCGATCCTGATGATTTTTATTATGAGTGAGTACATTAATACGCTTTCATTTGATTACCAGTATGTGGTCTTTGAAGAGGACGGATATTTCGAGTATCTGCTCAGTCACTGGCAGCTGCTCGCAATGCATCTTTTGGGACTTTTAAGCCTGTTCTGCATTTTGTTCTCTTATAAGAAGCTACAGCAGAATTTCCGCCTCAGCACTGAAATTTCACTGCTGGAACAGGAAGAGTATTCCCTGAACCGGTATGTGGAGGAAGCAAAGACCCGTTACGATGAAACAAAGTCGTTCCGCCATGACATCAGGAACCACATCGCAGTGGTGAAAAATCTTCTGCAGAGCGGGAAAATGGAAGAAGCGGTAAGCTATATGGAAGATATGGATGATATAGCGGAAAAAATGTCATTCCCCTGCAGTACCAATAACCCGGTAGTGGATATTTTGGTGGGAAATAAGCTGGGGATAGCCAAAAGCATGGGGATCGATGTGGACTGTTCCCTCCTTTTGCCATATCCCTGCAGTCTGCGTGACATTGATATCTGTATTGTCCTGTCAAATGCACTGGATAATGCCATCCAGGCATGTAAATGCCCGGATGGCATAGAAAAATATATCCATGTGTCCGGGCGTATCCAGGGAGATTTCCTTATGATGGAAATAGAAAACAGCTTTCATGGGAAAGGTGCGTTCAAAAAAGGAACAGGCCTGTCGAATGTAAAGAAGGTGGCTGAAAAATATGGCGGTGCCATGAGTATAGAGACACAGGAGAATAGATTTGTCCTCCATGTGCTGCTGATCATTTCACAGCACCCAGAAGGTATCCTGCGGCAAATGGAAAGGATGACTGTTCCGGGGAAGGCGCAGGTAGAAAACGAGTTAAGCCAGAAAGACAATGATACCTACAGGCGGCAGAATGCTTCTGTATGAGAATAAAGAGATTCGAATTTTTAGTGTATAATACAGGGAGATGATGGTAAATGCGCACTGTTTTCCGGTAGTGTAGAAATCATAGCGGCAACTGGACTTTTTAAAAGGATTATGTACGGAAAAATTCAAATGGAGGTACAATTATGCATGCGAAAACGATGGAAGGCCGCATTGGACGGGAAGACTGATTCTGTTCGGATTGGTGCAGACAACGGCATCTCTGTAGAAGAAACAGTGAATGCTATTAAGATGGAACCTGTAACCTATACGAAAACCGGGGAAGCATTTAAATCGGAATCTGGCACAAATATTTCTGCTTCAGAAGGAATGACAGAAGCTGTTAATAAATTTATTCCGATTTTTGTAGGATTACTTCTTATACTGCGCGGTCTGTTTTGGATTGTTGATGGAAAAAATGGAAACAAGAGAAGCTATTTCTTTGGCATAGCGGCCATTGTGATTGGAATCATCATGTTCGTAACCGTGTTTTTACAGATTCTGTAAGGCGGGACATAGATTCAGAAAGTTCTGAATTTATGTAATCATTAGAGAGGAGAATGGCAATGAGTAAATATAACGCTTTGTGGGAATATGTGCAGAAAAGCGGAAAAGAATCCTTTCAGTTGACCTTTGAGGAGATTCAGGAGATTGCGGGGGTACCGATTGACCACGCTTTCCTGAAATATAAAAAGGAATTGGCGGACTATGGTTATCAGGTTGGGAAAATATCCATGAAAGGGCAGACCGTGTGCTTTCATAAGGCAGACTGACTGCTTTACATATTGAAACAATTTGTCACGCGCAAGAGAATATTATGAACGATAGTCTAAGTTTATGTGTTCTCTATTTGTAGAAACTGCTGCATGGGTCGCAAAAGAACTGAACAAAACAGTAAAAGAATTACCAAAGGATACAAGTGAAATACTGTAAGAAATATAAACTTTGAGTGTTAGATTATAAAAAGGAAAAAATGTTAATTCAATAACACATCCGAAACTTCTCATTTGTCGAGAAGACATATATTAAAAAGAAACGGGTGCTGATTGAGGTGCTGGATATGGAAAGAAAAATAAAATGCAGATCAGCTAATTTATGCACGGTAATCTTCCTGCTTTGTTTGTAAGGTTTGTAGAATACTTTTTGATTGAAACAGATCAAACGGCTATTGGGAAGCCTTTGCTTTGTCGTTTCTTTTGGATTGGAATTAGGGATTTTAGCTCTGCAAGGCAATCCTGCGCATTTGGAAATCTATATTGGCAGTTTTTCTTTAACCGGTTCTCAAATAAAGAATACAGAGTTCGTTTTTTTTCTGCTATGCATACTATTCAATATCGTCAATGTGTGGATGGAGGAAGGTATTTTCCGCGGTCTGTTTATGAAAATACTTTCCGAAACAAAGCCATTTATGGCAGCGAATTTTTTTGCCGCGTTTTTATTTGGAATTTGGCACATTGTAATGCCGATCAGAAGCTATGTAAATGGCGAAATGTCGTTTGCGGCAATGGTCCTGATGGGTATCGGTTATATTATCCTTGCCGGAATTATGGGAATCAAATGGGGGCTTCTTTGACGCATTACGGGAAGCCTATGGGCAGGTCTTGGCGATCATTTATTCAATAATACAGTTGCTGCCAATATGCTGCATGTCGTTTCGCAAAATGGCGTGGACGAATTACAAATTGTCCGAATCATGGCTGCGCAGATTATTTCCTTCGTTTTTGTGTTGATGGTTTATTATTACAAGAACGGAAAAGGAAATAGATAGAAGCCTGCATGGGACTTGGGATTTAGAAAAAAGAGTTTGATCAATGGGCTTAAAAAATACGGTATCATTGAAGAACTTTATGTGTGGGACAAAGAAGGAGAAATTCAATGGGCAATTTAAAAGAATTAGGGAAACTGATGAAAGAGCATCCTATCATTATTGTTGTAACATTAGCAGCGATGGCTGTGGGCGCAATTTTGGGAGCGGTCGCGTTTTATCAGGGGTGGTTAGGATGACTTTTACTTATGTAAATGCAGGTTGAACAATACGGAGGCAATAGAGTATGGAACTTGTAAAACTGACACACGAAAATATTGATAAAGAACACATCAGTTGTGCAATCTCCAATAACAGGGATATTCAGGTCATGTCCAAAAAGAACTGACTGAAAGACAGGCTGGACGAGGGGATCGTATTCTTAAAAGGCAATGTCCGGGGAAAATGCTTCATTGAATATATCCCTGCGGAATATGCATGGGCGCCCATCAAGGCGGAGGGATATATACATCGACTGCCTGTGGGTATCCGGACAGTTCAAGGGGCATGGATACTCGAACCTCCTGCTTGAAGCGTTCATCGAAGACAGTAAAGAGAAAGGGAAAAAGGGGCTTGCGATTCTGTCCTCCAAAAAGAAAATGGGATTCCTCTCCGCTCCAAAGTATATGAGCTATAAGGGATTTCAGACAGCGGATACGGCAGAGCCTTATTTGAGCTGATGTACCTGCCATTTGAGGAGGATGCCTCCATTCCCTGTTTCCGGAATAGCGTGAGCAGGCAGAAAGATATGCCGGAAGGATTTGTGCTGTATTACACAAACCAATGCCCCTTTGCCCTTTACCCTTTACACCCTTTTCCCTTTTCCATGACGGGCAGTTTGTGACACGATTATATAGAATGGTGCAGATCCATAGATGTAAACACGAAAGAGGAAACGGTGAACGACTTCCTGAAGGATCTCGGCCATTGCGATTATAGCGTTCGTTCGTCAGAGAGAAGAAAAGGCTTTGCTGCAGAAATGCTGCGGCAATTACCCGGAATGGCGGAGTCTATCAGCGCAGCTTTGAAATGGATGGAGAATGGACGTTTATAGGTTTTACCGAACCTGAGAGAAATAGTAAAAAGGAACTGTTAAAGATTGTTGCAGATGTAAAAGAATTTCTTCCGAATGCAGGATGGAAAAGAACAAAAGTTCGATTTTTGTCTATACAAACTTAGTGATTTGTGGTAAGATAAAAAAGTTCTTTCAGTGTTGCTTTGTCTGCATGGAATTACAGAGGTACGCCAAGGAGCAAAAACAGCAAACCAGGCGTCTTTTTTACTATGAAATCAGAGGTGAGTATTTGTGCAAAATGAACAAAAATGCTTTAAACTTCACTCGGAATACCAGCCCACAGGCGACCAGCCTGCGGCTATAGAAGCTTTGGTCAAAGGCTTTAAAGAAGGCAATCAATTCCAGACTTTACTGGGTGTTACCGGCTCCGGAAAGACCTTTACCATGGCCAACGTGATCGCGCGGCTGAACAAGCCCACATTGGTCATAGCGCACAACAAGACTTTGGCTGGACAGCTTTACGGGGAGTTTAAGGAGTTCTTCCCGGAAAACGCAGTGGAATACTTTGTGTCCTATTACGATTATTACCAGCCGGAAGCCTACGTGCCTTCTTCGGATACTTATATAGCCAAGGATTCCTCGGTAAATGACGAGATAGACAAATTGCGCCTTTCGGCTACCGCTTCCTTGTCGGAGCGGCGGGATGTGGTAGTGGTTGCCAGTGTGTCCTGTATTTACGGCCTGGGAAGCCCGGACGATTATCAGGAAATGATCGTGTCACTGCGGCCGGGGATGACCAAGGATCGTGATCAGGTGCTGCGGGAACTGGTGGACATCCAGTATGACAGAAATGATATGGATCTTGGCAGAGGGTGCTTCCGGGTCAGAGGCGATGTGGTGGAGGTTTACCCGGCACAGGGCGGAGACCATTTGATCAGGATTGAGTTTTTCGGGGATGAGATTGACCGGATTGCATTGACGGACCCTCTTACCGGACAGGTGCAGGCAACTTTGGGGCATGTGGCGATTTTCCCTGCATCCCATTACGTGGTTCCCCAGGAAAAGATCAACGCTGCCTGTATCAATATTGAAGCGGAATTGGAGGAGCGCATCCGGTATTTTAAAAGTGAGGATAAGCTTCTGGAAGCCCAGCGGATTTCTGAGCGTACCAATTTTGATATAGAGATGCTTAGGGAGACCGGATTTTGCTCAGGTATCGAGAATTACTCCCGGCATTTGGCGGGGATGCCGGCGGGGGCAATGCCCCATACACTGATGGACTATTTCGGGGATGATTATCTGATCATCATCGACGAATCCCATATGACGATCCCGCAGATTGGCGCTATGTACGTAGGTGATCGTTCCCGGAAGACCACGCTGGTGGATTATGGATTCCGGCTTCCATCGGCGCTGGATAACAGGCCCTTATGTTTTGCGGAGTTTGAGGATCATATTGACCAGATGATGTTTGTGTCGGCAACTCCGGCAGCTTATGAGTGTGACCATGAATTACTTCGGACGGAGCAGATCATCCGGCCTACCGGGCTTTTGGACCCGGAGATCTCCGTGCGCCCGGTAGAAGGGCAGATCGATGACCTGATCGCGGAAATCCGTAAAGAGACAGATAAGCATAACAAGGTATTGGTGACTACCCTGACTAAGCGTATGGCGGAAGATTTGACGGATTATATGAACGATGTAGGGGTTCGGGTGAAATACCTCCATTCAGATATCGACACTCTGGAGCGGGCGGAGATCATCCGGGATATGCGTCTGGATGTGTTTGACGTGCTGGTGGGGATCAACCTTTTGCGGGAGGGGCTGGATATTCCGGAGATCTCGCTGGTGGCAATTTTAGATGCGGATAAGGAAGGGTTCCTGCGTTCGGAAACTTCCCTGATCCAGACCATAGGCCGTGCGGCAAGAAATGTGGAAGGGCATGTGGTCATGTATGCGGACCGAATGACGGATTCCATGCGGGCAGCCATTGACGAGACCAACAGGCGGCGTGCCATCCAGCAGAAATATAATGAAGACCATAACATTACCCCGCAATCCATCAAAAAGGCAGTTAGAGATCTGATCAGTATATCAAGAGTGATTGCTAAGGAAGAGCTGCAGTTTGAGAAAGATCCTGAATCCATGAGCAAGGCAGAATTGGAAAAGCTCATCGGCAAGATTGAAAAGCAGATGAAAAAAGCGGCGGCGGATCTTAATTTTGAGGCGGCGGCAGAACTCAGGGATAAGATGGCGGAACTAAAGAAAAAATATAACGAACTGGAAAAATAAAGTTGAAAGGAAACGGTTATCAAGATGAAGTTATCGGATCAGCATGTAGAAACACCCAGAATGCGTCCCAGGGAATACATTAAGATCAGGGGGGCCAACGAGCACAATCTTCGGGGGCTTGACGTGGATATTCCAAGAAATGAACTGGTGGTCCTTACGGGCCTTTCCGGTTCCGGAAAATCCTCCCTTGCTTTTGATACGATCTATGCGGAAGGTCAGAGAAGGTACATGGAATCACTGTCCTCTTATGCAAGGCAGTTCCTTGGGCAAATGGAGAAGCCCAATGTGGAGAAGATAGAAGGGCTTTCCCCGGCCATTTCCATTGACCAGAAGTCTACAAACAGGAATCCCCGTTCTACGGTAGGAACCGTTACGGAGATTTACGACTATTTCCGGCTTTTATATGCCAGGATCGGGATTCCCCACTGTCCGGAGTGCGGAAAAGAGATCAAGCGGCAGAGTGTGGACCAGATGGTGGATCAGATCATGGAACTGCCGGAAGGAACCAGACTGCAGTTACTTGCGCCTGTGGTGCGGGGCAGGAAGGGAGAGCATACCAAAGTGTTTGACCGCGCAAAAAGAAGCGGTTATGTCCGGGCCCGGGTGGATGGCAGTCTTTATGAACTGACAGAGGAGATCAAGCTGGACAAGAACATTAAACACAATATAGAGATCGTGGTGGACAGGCTGGTGGTGAAGCCGGGAATCGAAAGAAGGCTTACGGATTCCGTGGAAAATGTGCTGGAACTTGCAGAAGGGCTTTTGATGGTGGATGTAATCGACGGTGAGACGGTCAATTTCAGTCAGAGCTTTGCCTGCCCGGACTGCGGCGTCAGCATCAGTGAGATTGAGCCCAGGAGCTTTTCCTTTAACAATCCCTTTGGTGCGTGTCCTGTCTGCTTTGGCCTTGGCTATAAGATGGAGTTTGACCCGGAACTGATGATCCCGGACCGGACGCTGAGCATCAATGCGGGGGCGATTCAGGTTATGGGCTGGCAGTCCAGCAGTGAAGAAGGCAGCTTTACCAATGCGCTTTTGCAGGCGCTTTCCAAGGAATATCAGTTTGACCTTGACACACCGGTAGAAGAGCTGCCAGAGAAGGTTTTTCAGATATTGATGTACGGAACTAATGGTAAAGAAGTAAAGGTGCATTACAAAGGGCAAAGGGGCGAAGGGGTCTATCCGGTTGCCTTTGAAGGCCTGATTAAAAACATGGAAAGAAAATACAGGGAAACCGGTTCTGATTATATGAAGCAGGAGTACGAAACCTTTATGCGCATTACACCCTGTAAGGAATGCGGCGGCATGAGGCTTAAGAAGGAATCCCTTGCTGTTACGGTATCTGAGAAGAACATTTATGAGATCACTTCCATGTCGATTCGTGACCTTTATAGTTTTTTGAAGGAGATGAAGCTTTCCACCCAGCAGCAATTAATAGGGAAGCAGGTGTTAAAGGAGATTAATGCAAGGGTAGGGTTTTTGATCGATGTGGGGCTTGAATACCTTTCCTTGTCACGCGCAACGGGCACCTTGTCCGGCGGGGAGGCTCAAAGAATCCGTCTGGCAACGCAGATTGGCTCTGGGCTGGTCGGCGTATGCTATATTTTGGACGAGCCCAGCATAGGCCTTCATCAGAGGGATAATGATAAGCTTCTCAATACCTTAAAGAATCTTCGGGATTTGGGTAATACGCTGCTTGTGGTGGAACATGACGAGGACACTATGCTGGAAGCGGATTATATCGTGGATATCGGCCCGGGCGCAGGTTCCCATGGCGGCAGCGTGGTAGCTCAGGGAACGGCCCGGGAGATCATGGAGATGGAAGGCTCCATTACAGGCCAGTACTTAAGCGGCAGGATCCAGGTGCCCGTACCGGAGACCAGGCGCAAGCCCAAGGGATGGCTTGCCGTGAGCGGTGCGTCGGAAAACAACCTGAAAAATATCACCGTAAATATTCCTACCGGAATTTTTACCTGTGTCACCGGCGTTTCCGGATCGGGAAAAAGCTCTCTGGTGAATGAGATTCTTTATAAGCGGCTTGCAAGGGATTTAAACCGGGCAAGGACTATACCGGGGAAGCATAAGAACATTACAGGGATCAAAAAATTGGATAAGGTGATCAACATTGACCAATCTCCTATCGGAAGGACGCCCAGATCCAACCCGGCGACTTATACCGGGGTGTTTGACATGATCAGGGATCTGTTTGCGGGAACGCCGGATGCCAAGTCCAAAGGCTATAAGAAAGGGCGTTTCAGCTTTAATGTGAAAGGCGGACGGTGTGAGGCTTGCGGCGGGGATGGAATCATTAAGATTGAAATGCATTTCCTGCCGGATGTATATGTTCCCTGTGAAGTCTGTGGAGGCAAGCGTTATAACAGGGAAACGCTGGATGTGAAGTATAAAGGAAAGAACATTTATGACGTGCTGGATATGACGGTGGAAGAAGCGGTTCCGTTTTTTGAAAACCTTCCATCCATCCGGAGGAAAATTGAGACTTTAAACGATGTAGGGCTTTCTTATGTGAAGCTGGGGCAGCCCTCTACCACTTTGTCCGGAGGGGAAGCCCAGAGGATCAAGCTTGCCACGGAGCTTAGCAAAAGGAGTACGGGGAATACCATTTATATTTTGGATGAGCCTACCACAGGACTCCATTTTGCGGACGTGCATAAATTAGTAGAGATTCTGCACAGGCTGGCAGACGGGGGCAACACGGTAGTAGTGATTGAGCATAATCTGGATGTGATCAAGACAGCGGACTATATCATTGATATGGGCCCGGAGGGCGGTGACAGAGGGGGAACGGTAGTAGCCTGCGGCACGCCGGAGGAGATTGCCGGCACGCCGGAATCTTATACCGGCCAATATGTAAAAAAAATGTTGAAAAAGTATAAAGAAAATCTGGAGAAGTACCGATAAATAAAAAGAAGCATGGACGCAGTAGTTAAGACGGAAGGAGCCGTTCTTATTTCCTGCGTTCATTTTGCAATACTTTTTGTTAATTTTTTATGAAATCCCTTTGAAAAACTATTTCTATGGGTTATAATAATTTGCGGAACAGCCATAAGAGTAGAAGAGAAAGGGGTATATGGCATGCAGTATACGGATATCGGCATAGATTTGGGAACTGCCAGCATTTTGGTTTACATCAGAGGGAGAGGAGTTGTGCTCAAAGAGCCCTCGGTGGTGGCTTTTGATAGAGATACCAACAGGATTAAAGCAATCGGTGAGGACGCAAGGCTGATGCTGGGAAGGACTCCCGGGAATATCATTGCAGTCCGTCCGCTCAGACAAGGTGTGATTTCTGATTACAGGGTGACGGAACAGATGATGAAATATTTCATCCAGAAAGCCCTTGGGAAAAAGACTTTTAGGAAGCCGAGGATTGCCGTGTGTGTACCAAGCGGCGTTACGGAGGTGGAGAAGAAGGCAGTTGAGGATGCGACCCTTCAGGCAGGAGCCAGAGAGGTATCCATCATAGAGGAGCCAATCGCTGCGGCAATCGGTGCCGGTATAGATATATCTAAGCCCTGTGGGAACATGATCGTGGATATCGGGGGAGGAACTTCTGATATTGCGGTAATTTCCCTTGGAGGAACGGTAGTCAGTGCATCCATTAAAATCGCAGGCGATGATTTTGACGAGGCGCTTGTCAGGTTTATGCGTAAGAAACACAATCTGCTGATCGGTGAAAGGACAGCGGAGGACATTAAAATAAAGATAGGATCAGCTTTTAAGCGTGTGGAAGTGGATTATATGGACGTAAGGGGGCGGAATCTGGTAACAGGGCTTCCGAAGACCGTGAAGGTATCTTCTGCGGAAACAGAGGAAGCATTAAAGGAGACCACAGCCCAGATTATCGAGACGATCCACAGCGTGCTTGAGAAGACTCCCCCGGAGCTTGCGGCAGATATTGCCGACAGGGGAATCGTGCTGACCGGCGGCGGCAGCCTGCTCCGCGGGTTAGAAGACCTAATTGCGGAAAGGACAGGAATCAATACTATGACAGCAGAGGATCCCATGACAGCCGTGGCGATTGGAACCGGCAAATATGTGGAATTCCTTGCAGGATATAAGGATGAATAAACGGAAAGGTATGGATCTTTTATGATTAAAGGATTGTATACTGCCTATACAGGCATGATCAATGAACAGCACAGGATGGATGTGCTTACCAACAATCTGGCTAATGCGGACACCAATGGTTTTAAAAAGGAAGGGGCTACCAGCCAGTCCTTTGACAGTATGCTGGCTTATAAACTGAGGGATATCTCCGAGGGAGACCGGCGTATGGCAAAGAGGATCGGTATGAACAACCCCGGAGTGAAAATAGGGGAAGGTTATACTGATTTTTCTGAAGGGCCTATGAAGGTGACAGGAAATCCTTTTGACCTGGCTTTGACGGACAGGGGATTTTTTGCCGTTGAATTTACAAATAAGGCAGGGGAAACTTCCGTAAAGTATACAAGAGACGGTAATTTTACCCTGACACAGGACGGACGTCTTGTGACGCAGGATGGGGATCCGGTTCTGGATGAAAGCGGCCAGCCTATAGAGATTGACCCCCTGCAGAAGGCAGAGATCAATACCAGCGGGCAGATTGTGCAGGATGGAAGAGTGGTTGCAACCATACAGGTTGCGGACTTTGAGGATTATAATTATTTGGAGCGGTACGGGGAAAATTACTTCCAGCCCATAGAAGGGGCCACGGAGGCGGAAGCGCCAGCCCAGATATACTCAGGCTATCTAGAGACCGCCAATATATCCGTGGTAACGGAAATGGTAAATATGATCAATGTTTCTCGGGCATATGAAAGCAACCAGAAGGTGATCACAACTTTTGATGGAACGCTTGATATTGCGGCAAATCAGCTTGGTAGAATTTAAGGAGGCAGTATATGGTTAGGAGTTTATGGTCAGCGGCTACGGGCATGAATGCCCAGCAGACGAATGTGGACACAATTGCAAACAATCTTGCCAACGTGAATACGGTTGGATATAAATCGCAGGTTGCGCAGTTTAAATCGTTGCTTTATCAGACGCTTCAAACGGCAACGACAACGGCGAACGGGGATCCGAAGCCTACAAGTTCGCAGGTAGGCTTAGGTGTGAGGAACTCCTCTATTAACTCTATTTTTACACAGGGGCCTGCGTTGGAGTCAAGAAGTGATACTTCTTTTGCCATTGAAGGGGAGGGGTATTTTGCGATCCAGGGTGCCGATCAGAATACATATTACACCCGGAACGGTGATTTTACATGGGCGACCAATGGAAGAAACGGGATGATTCTGACCAATCAGGACGGTCTGCCGGTACTCAGCTCTACCGGCAGGACGATTACGCTTGGAACGAATTATGTGACCAATAAGATCACGGTGACAGGAGACGGACAGATTTGCTACCCAGATGCTAACAATAATCCGCAGCCGATCGGCGTTACCATTGGTTTGTATCAGTTTAATAATCCTGGCGGGCTGGTGAGAAACGGGGATACTCTCTGGAAAACATCTGCAGCCAGTGGGGAAGCGTTAAATGAAGCTACCAACAGGAACCTGACACCGAGCAGAATGCTGCAGGGATATCTGGAAGGCTCTAATGTGCAGGTGGCGGATGAGATGGTCAACCTGATCGTGGCACAGCGTGCTTATGAGATGAACTCCAAGGCAATCACGACAACGGATGAAATGATGCAGACAGCAAATAACCTGAAGAGATAACAGGGAGCTTAACGGAAAGGATATAAAATTATGGATGTTGGCGGTATTTCTTCTTATACTGATTTTTTGGCTGGTCAAAGCCAAAATGTCGCAGGAACGAAATTAAAAGATACCATTAAAAGTACGGACTATACTAAGGCGGAAGACGACGAACTGTTAGATGCCTGTAAGCAGTTTGAAGCATATTTTCTGGAACAGGTATTTAAGGAGATGCAAAAGACTGTGGATGCGGTGAAGGATGAAAATAGTCTTGATACCAGTAACAGTATGATTGACTATTTCCAGGATATGACAATCCAAAGCCTGGCGTCTACTTCCACGGAGCTTCAGGGACTTGGTCTTGCACAGACTTTGTATGAGCAGATGAAGCGCAATTATGGTATAGAGTAAAAACAGATAAAATACACATACAGAGGCTGCTGAAATAAGACGGATACCGTCTTGTTTGGGCAGCCTTGATTTATGCGTGCGCAGCATGTGATTCGGCAGCTTGTGCGCGGTCAGACTACATCTGGTAAACTGGGAGGAATTAGTTTTGGAAATTGTAAAGGGATATGTGGATCATATCATTTATCAAAATAAGGAAAATGGTTATGCGGTGATCTCCCTGTCCAGCCAGGGCAGAGAGATTACTTGTGTGGGAACATTCCGCTCCGTGGAAGCAGGAGAGACATTGGAGCTTACAGGGAATTATGTGGAGCATCCGTTGTACGGCAGCCAGTTAAAAATAGAAACTTATCAAGCCATGGTTCCGGATGACGCCATGAGCATGGAAAGATATTTGGGTTCCGGGGCGATCAAAGGAGTCAGGGAGCCTCTTGCAGCGAGAATCGTGAAAATGTTTGGCAGCGATACGTTTCGGATCATTGAGGAAGAACCGGAACGTCTGGCTGAAATAAAAGGGATCAGTATGCGTAAGGCTCAGGAGATCGGAGCGCAGATGGCTGAAAAGAAAGATATGCGTGAGGCGTTTGTGTTTTTGCAGCAGTATGGCATATCTAACGCCTTAGCGATCAAGATCTACCGCCAATATGGCATGGATCTATACGGGATCATGAAGGAAAATCCTTACCGCCTGGCAGAGGATATTGAGGGGGTAGGGTTTAAAATAGCCGATGAGATAGCGTCGAAGGTTGGGATCCATACAGATTCGGAATTTAGGGTAAGGAGCGGCATTCTCTATACTTTACTGCAGGCATCGGCGGAAGGGCATACTTATCTTCCGGATCATCTGCTGGAGGATAAGGCACAGGAATTACTTCAGGTCGGCAAAGAGGTGATTCCGGCCCAGCTTGGTAATCTGGCTATGGATAAAAAGATTGTTATGAAGCGAAAAGGGGAGGAAATAAAAGTATATGCCTCTTCCTACTATTATGCGGAACTGGCCTGTGCGAGAATGCTTCATGACCTGAATGTGAAATTGGAAGAAGAGCTTTTGCCTGCTCAGGAAGAACGGGTAAGGCAGCTTTTGCGTATGCTGGAAGAAGAACAGGGAATCTGTCTGGATGAATTACAGCAGCGGGCTGTGCTGGAAAGCGTGAAATCCGGCCTGACGATCTTGTCCGGCGGGCCGGGAACCGGGAAAACTACCACTATTAATACCATGATACGTTTTTTTGAAATGGAAGGGATGGACATTCTCTTAGCGGCTCCTACGGGAAGGGCTGCTAAACGTATGACAGAGGCTACTGGGTATGAAGCCCGCACCATACACAGGCTGCTCGAGATCAACGGCGCTCTCGAGGAAGGAAGGAGTGCCAGGTTTGAGAGGAATGAGGAAAATCCTCTGGAAGCGGATGTGATCATCATTGATGAAATGTCCATGGTGGATATTTATCTTTTCAAATCTCTTTTGAGCGCCATTACGGTAGGAACGAGGCTGATCATGGTAGGGGACGTGGACCAGCTTCCCAGCGTAGGACCCGGTCAGGTGCTTCAGGATCTGATCAACAGCCGCATGTTTCCGGTAGTGATCTTAAAAAGGATATTTCGCCAGGCAGGGGAAAGCGACATCGTGGTGAATGCCCATAAAATCAATGCGGGGCAGGAAATTGAACTGAATAATAAGAGCAGGGACTTCTTTTTCTTGGAAAGGAAAGATGTCAATGTGATCTATAAACATATGATACAATTGATCCGTGAAAAAATCCCCCCTTATGTGGAGGCCAGGCCTTTCGATATTCAGGTGCTTACGCCTATGCGGAAGGGAAATCTGGGCGCAATGGTTTTAAACGGGATCCTTCAGCAGTATTTAAACCCGCCGGAGGAAAAGAAGAAAGAGCATATGGCAGGGGAAAGGATATTCCGGGAAGGCGACAAGGTGATGCAGATCAAGAACAATTACCAGATTGAATGGGAAATCCTTAGCAGGTACGGAATCCCCATTGATAAAGGGGTGGGTGTGTTTAACGGGGATATGGGGATTGTAAAGGAGATCAACGAAGCGGCCCAGCTGCTGACAGTGGAATTTGACGAAGGCAGACAGGTGGAATATTCTTTTTCCCAGTTAGAAGAGCTGGAGTTAGCTTATGCGGTCACCATCCATAAATCTCAGGGCAGTGAATATCCGGCAGTGATCCTTCCGATTTTATCCGGACCGAAATTGCTTTTTAACAGGAATTTGTTGTATACGGCAGTGACCCGTGCCAGACGGTGCGTGACAATCTTAGGCAGCAGCCAGACGCTTCATGAGATGGTACGTAACGAGAGACAGCATCTAAGATATACCGGACTGCGGGAGAGAATTGAAGAAATAGGGGGAGGGATTACCAATTAGCGTGAAGTGGAGTTTTCTTGATTTACTTTTTCCGTCAAGGTGTGTGGTCTGTGACGGACTGACTGACTGTCCGGGGGAAAAGGTCTGCCGGAAGTGCAAAAACCAAATTGTTTATATCCATGACCCCTATTGTCTGAAATGTGGGAAACAGCTGGGCCAGGAAGAAAAAGAGTACTGCAATGATTGCGAGAGGATAAGGCATCTCTATGTGCAGGGAACGGCGCTTTACGATTATGGCAGTATGGCGGATTCCGTTTTTCGTTTTAAATATGGGGGAAGGGCGGAATATGCAGCATTTTACGGAAGAGATTTATATGAAAAGAAGGCGGAATGGCTTGCCGGGATAAGGCCTGACGCATTGGTTCCGGTACCGGTACATTCTTCCAGAATGCGCAGCCGAGGATATAATCAGGCGTATCTGATCGCAAGAGAACTTTCCAGGCATTGCGGCATTCCGGTAAGGAACAACCTGATCGGGAGGACGCGGCGTACGAAGCCCCTTAAGAATTTGAGCCATGAGGAAAGGCAAAATAATTTGAAAAAGGCTTTCAAAATCTTAAAAAATGATGTAAAATTAAGTACGATTGTAATTATAGATGATATCTATACAACCGGCAGCACGGTAGACGCTATGTCCAGGACTTTCAGGGAGGCTGGCGTAGGTCAGATTTATTTTATGGCATTGGCCATTGGGCGAGGTATCTGAATATTAGGAGGTATTGATATGAACGTACGCAATTGCAGGAAGTGTGGAAGAATCTTTAACTATGTAAGTGGTCCGGCTACATGCCCGAAATGCAGGGAAGACATGGAGAAGAAGTTTCAGGAAGTAAAGAAATATGTACGGGAAAATTCTGGCGCCGGGATCCAGGAAGTTGCGGAGGAATGTGATGTAGATCCAAAGCAGATTCGTAAGTGGGTTCAGGAAGAGCGCTTGGAGTTTTCTGCGGATTCACCGGTTAAAATTCCCTGTGAAGGATGTGGGGCTATGATCCGCAGTGGGCGCTATTGTGAGAAATGCAAGGCACAAGTGACGAAGGATATTCAGGGCGTTGTGGGGCAGAGCAGACCGAGACAGGCAGACAGTGATCCGATCAGCAGGAAGAACAACGAAAGGATGCATTTCCTGAAAGGAACGGAATAAATATAGTCGAAAGGCAAATATATGATAAATGAAGAGAAGGTCATTCTGATGACCAGAATGGCATCCTATGAAGAACATGAAGGAAAAAAGGATATTTCTATCATCCATTATTTCAGAGGCGATTATATAGGGTTTCAGGTTCTTAAATCGGTCATAGCCGGAACGATTTCGTTTTTGGCGCTTTTTGCCGTATATGTATTTTACAACTTTGAAGAATTGATGCAGGATATTTATAAGATGGATCTGCTGGAATTTGGTAAAAGTATTGTGATATTGTACCTGTGTGTGGTAGGGGCATACGGGGTTATTTCGTATGTCATGTTTGCCAGTAAGTATAGCAGGGCAAGAAAGAGCCTGAAGCATTATTATGATAATCTGAAAAAGTTATCAAATATGTATGATAAGTGATAGAGGATAACCATATGACAACATTGTTGGTTGCAAAACAGTATATTAAAAATTTTATAAACAAATATGAAGTGTATTTAAAGCCATTGATGAAGCTGACATTGGCATTGGCTTCATTAATGATGATCAATAGCAAGATCGGTTATATGCACAGGCTGGATAATCTTTCCATCGTGTTGATTATTGCATTGATGTGTTCTTTTATGCCGATGAATTTTATTGCTTTTGTGGCGGCAGGGTTTATTATTCTGCATTTTTATGCATTGTCGCTGGAATGTGCGGCAGTTGCGTTGGTGTTGTTCCTTGTGATGTTTTTGCTGTATTTCCGCTTTTCGCCCAAGGATACTTTGGTTGTGGTATTGCTGCCTATATGCTTTGTTCTTAAGATCCCTTACGTGATACCGCTGGCAATGGGGCTGTTAGGGACGCCCGCATCGGTAGTTTCCACGGGATGCGGCGTGATGGTCAACTATCTGGTCAATTATATGTCAGACAATGCAACGGCTATTTCAGCAATGGGAGAAGAAGAGATAACAACCAAGCTCAGATATATCATTGACGGGCTGATGGATAACCGGGAAATGCTGCTTACGATAGCGGCTTTTGCCATTACGATCATTGTGGTATATATCATCAGGCGCTTGTCCGTGGATCATGCATGGACAATAGCCATGATCGGCGGGGCAATTGTAAATGTGGTGGTCCTTTTAGTGGGTGATCTGATGTTTGACACGAATGTTTCTATTGTGGGCATTTTTGTAGGAACGATCATTTCATTGCTTATCGTCAAGGTCCTTGAATTTTTTGTATTTCATTTGGATTACAACAGGGTGGAAAAGGTCCAGTTTGAAGATGATGAATACTATTATTATGTAAAAGCAGTGCCGAAGATCACGATGGCGGCACCATCAAAGACAGTGAAGCGGATCAATACCCCCAGAAGAAAGAGCGGCGGCAGCCAATCAAGGCACTAAGGCAGGAAACAGTTAATTTGTGTTTGACGGGGAAACTTAAATGTTGCGTGACTTGGAAATTGTGGAAACATACCTGTCGAGGGTTTCAGGTATCAGATGGACGGATATTGTAGAGATGATTATCCTTTCTTTCTTGCTCTATCAGATTTTGGTCTGGATCAAGAATACAAGAGCGTGGTCTCTCTTAAAAGGAATCCTTGTAATTGCGGTGTTTATTTTGATTGCGGCACAGTTCGAAATGACTACAATTCTCTGGATTGTTGAGAACATGTTTGGTGTCGCCGTGACGGCCGTAATTGTTATATTGCAGCCGGAGCTTCGAAAAGCGGTTGAGGAACTGGGCAGAAAAAATATTATTACGTCCATTGTTCCTTTTGAACTGGGCAAAAATCCGGGAGAAGGGCGTTTTTCGGACAGGACGATCAATGAGATCACAAAGGCATGCGTGGAGATGGGCAAGGTGAAGACCGGTGCGCTTATCGTAGTACAGCAAAACCAGCCTTTGGAAGAATATGAGAGAACGGGGATTGATGTGGATGGCATAGTAACGAGCCAGCTCCTCATCAATATTTTTGAACATAATACGCCCCTTCATGACGGGGCAGTGATCATCAGAGGGAACCGTGTTACTTCGGCAACCTGCTATCTGCCTTTGTCTGACAATATGGCTCTTAGCAAGGATTTAGGAACAAGGCACCGTGCCGGCGTGGGTATTTCAGAGGCGACGGATTCCCTTACCGTGATCGTATCGGAGGAAACCGGAAAGATCAGTGTGGCATATGAAGGGAATCTTTCCAGAGGGCTTAGCGGTGAAGAATTGAAAGAAAAGTTAAAAGCAATACAGAACAAACCGGAGGAGGAGAGCCGGAAGAGGATTCTGTGGAAGGGACGGTCAAAAGGTGAAAAATAGATTGACTCGCAACATTGGCCTAAAGCTGGCGTCTGTCTTTTTGGCGGTAGTCCTCTGGCTGGTGGTCAATGCAATAAACAACCCCACAGTGCCTCAAGGCTATTATAATATTCCCGTTAAACTGCTGAATACGGATCTGATCACGAAATCCGGCCAGGTCTATGAAGTAATGGATGGAACGGATGTGATCAGCAGGGTGACGGTGAGGGCTCCCAGGTCCGTGATCAACCAGTTGAAGGAGGAAAATATCATTGCAACAGCGGATGTAAATGATATCAGCAGCCTTGATACCATAGCCATTAAGTTGTCAACGGATCGGTTTGGCAGGGATATCAACAGCATAACGGGAAGCATTGATACCGTTAAATTAAAAATAGAAAATGAAAAATCCAAGTCACTGGCATTAAAAACAACCACATCCGGCCAGATTGCTGACGGGTATCTGATTGGGGATATTACGCCGGATCAGAATCTGGTAAGGATTTCCGGGCCGGAATCTGTCATAGAACAGATTGTGAAGGCACAGGTTGATATTGATATCAGTGGCATGACAAGTGATATTGTTACCAATGCAGAGATCAAATTGTATGATAGTGAAAACAACGAGATCAAAGATGACAGAATTACACAGAATATTAAATCTGTGGGCATGAAGATAGGAATCTGGCAGACACAGGATGTGCCGATACATTATAGTGTCAGTGGAACGCCGCAGCTGGGGTATCGTATAGCAGGCGAAATTGAAAGCAGCAGTGATACGGTTAAAATTGCAGGGAAAGCAAATGTTCTTCGGAATATAAGCATCATTGAAGTTCCGGAAACAGTACTGGATGTTACCGGACAGACACAGAGCCTTGTAAAAGAAGTGAATTTGAAAGATTATCTCCCAGATAACGTATTTCTTGCGGATTCGTCGGACGCAGTAAGGACGGTCACGGTACCGATTGAAGCCGAGATTTCAAAGAAACTGGAAATCCGGGGAGAAAAGGTCCGGATGACCAATGTGCCGGAAGGATGTGAAGCAAGCATTTCTGAACTTGATGAAAGCTTTGTGATTGAGGTGGTAGGTCTTTCAAGGGATGTTGCCACGCTGCAGGCGGCGAACATAAATGGTACGGTAGATGTGTCAAGATGGATGAATGAAAGCGGCATGGAGACGCCAGAGCCTGGCTTTTATACGGTGGAGGTCGATTTCGGCCTGCCGGAAAATGTAAGCTTACGTGAAACGGTCACTGTAACACTTCATATATCGGAACCAGAGCAGGAATAACTGAAAGGAGTTAAAATAAAGAATGAGCAGATTGTTTGGTACAGATGGTGTAAGGGGAGTGGCAAATGATGAGCTGACACCGCTTTTGGCGATGCAGCTCGGGCAGGCAGGGGCTTATGTACTTACAAAGGAAAATAAACATAAACCTACGATCATGGTAGGGTGCGACACCAGAATATCTGGGGATATGCTGGCCAACGCTCTGATGGCAGGGATCTGCTCCGTAGGGGCGAACGCTGTTTATGTAGGGGTGATTCCTACGCCGGCAGTGGCATATCTGACCAGAAAATATAAAGTGGATGCAGGGGTGGTCATTTCCGCTTCTCACAACCCAGTGGAATTTAACGGGATCAAATTCTTTGACGGCGAAGGGTATAAACTGCCGGATGCCTTAGAGGATGAAATAGAAACCATCATTAAAAGCGGTATGAATGAGATCAAGTTCCCAATTGGTTCTAATGTAGGAAAAATTAAGTACCGTACGGATGCCAGGGAAGAATATATCAATCATTCCGTTCAGTCTGTGAACGTAGATCTTTCCGGATTGAAAATAGTTGTGGACTGTGCGGAGGGCGCTGCTTATTATACTTCAGTGGAAGCTCTGAGGGATTTAGGTGGGAATATTGTACCCCTTCATAATATGCCTGACGGCACCAATATTAATGCCAATTGCGGTTCCACCCATATGCAGGAGCTGCAGGCGAGAGTGGTTTATGAGAAGGCGGATATCGGCCTTGCCTTTGACGGGGATGCGGACCGGCTTTTAGCTGTGGACGAGATGGGGAACATCGTGGACGGTGATCAGATCATGGCCATAGTGGGTATGCACATGAAGGAAAACCATGAACTTGTGAATGACACGATCGTTGCCACGGTGATGAGTAATCTGGGATTTTTCCTTATGGGAGAAAAGAATGGAATCCATATGGAACAGACCAAAGTTGGTGACCGGTATGTTTTGGAACGCATGAAGGAAATCGGCGCCAGCCTGGGAGGGGAACAATCCGGACATATCATATTCTTGAAGGAAAATACTACCGGAGACGGATTGTTAAGTGCCCTGCACCTCCTTAAGGTAATTGTGGAGACGGGAAAGAAGCTTTCGGAGCTTGCAGGGATTATGGAAGTACTTCCGCAGGCTCTTGTAAATGCTAAAGTTCCGAATCATAAAAAGGAGCATTACATGGAATACCCGGAAATTGCAGATGCTATCCAGAAATTAAATAATAAATTTGCTGGGGAAGGAAGGGTACTGATCAGGCCTTCGGGCACAGAACCACTGGTAAGGGTTATGATTGAAGGGAAAAACCAGCAAATGATAGAAAAGGACGCAGAGCAGTTGGCCGAATTGATCCAAAACATCATGCTCTAGCGCTTTGGAAGTATTGAATGGAGGAATAATGTAATATGGTAAGACAAAAGGTGTCTATTAAGAACCCAACAGGTCTTCACCTTAGGCCTGCAGGAATTTTGTGCAAGGAAGCAATGCAATTTAAATCCCTGATTACATTCACATTCAGGGGAAATACTGCAAATGCAAAGAGTGTGCTCAGCGTGCTTGGGGCGTGTGTGAAATGTGGGGATGAGATAGAATTTATCTGTGATGGCGAAGATGAGATAGACGCATTGGAAACGCTTGTAAAGGCAATTGAAAACGGATTAGGCGAATAATAAAAGCGGGTGTGCCATTTGGCGCATCCGCTTTATGTCATCATATGTGATTAAGAATTGACGATTGCTTTATTATCTACCTGAAAGGTATCACCGTCTTCTATGATACAGATCATGGTCTTTCCCGTGTTTAGCCTAATCTCGTTTCCGCTGTCATCATAATATCTGGTAGCGCCATAGTCAGAAGTTTTTTCCCAATTGATATGAATGCCTTTTCCGTTGGTAAAGAACCATCCATCTCTTGTTGTGTCGTGGCACTGGAAGGAGAGGTATCCTTTTTCATCCCGTACTTCATAGTAGGTATTTTGGATCAGCAGATTTTTAAATGAAAGCTGAGTATTGTTGGTTAAATCCATATGAGGTCCTTCCGGTTCCCCGGACAGATGCTGATACCTGTCATATAAGCCGGTTTCCGTATTATAAACAAAATAACAATTGGTGAGCGGATAAGCGACGGACAGATCGACAGTCAGTGCGTCAATGGCATTTTCATATTGGTCTAATGTGTTAGGTTCGGACACCGATGAAAATAAAAAGTGTTGTTCGTCAGTGTAATCATCCCGGTAATCAAGTGAATAATGTGCATTTTCAATATATTTTTTGATCAGGGATGAGCTTGTAAATGCATTGTCAAAATCATTTTTGGCAGTATCCCGGAAATGATAGGTCTTGGAGACATCCACGTTTAAATTGACGCTGTCAGTGTCTTTTCTTGCAAGGAGGTCATCCATGTAAAAGGGACCGCCATAGTGGACATGGAAAGCATCCCATTCAAAAGACCAGTACATAAAATAATCGCGGCTGCTTCTGACGTTTCCCACTTTCTCCATGTTATCCCAGTTTTCCCAGATTCCCATCAGTCGTGTGATACTGGATTCCACATTACATTCATATAAGATATCCGCTGAGGAAAGCCCGTATTGACTTGCGGTTTTGGTGTTGGGAACCATGATGGCAATGGGGCGTCTGTTTGCGATTTCCTCAGGAACCCATTCATTGGTGATACGGCTTTTAACCATCTCCGCAGCAGGCGGAACGTCCGCTGCGGGAACATTTGTTGCTTCGGGCTGCTTTGCCGTTTCCTGATCCGTGTCCGGCAGAGCAGGTGCAGATGTTTCAATTGGCTGTAAGGATGTTTCCGGTGTTTCTTCCCTTTTGCAGCCGGTCAATAAAAGCAGCGATGACAGGGCTATCACAACAATTATTAGTAAATTTTTCATGATAAACCTCCCTCTTGCATCTATAAACAGTATATTACTTAGAGGTTAAAGAAGTTCCGTCAACGTTTACACTGTCGCCGTCTTTCAAAATACAGATCATGGTCTTGCCGGTATTTACTTCTACTTCATTGCCTGCATCGTCATAGTATTTGGTAGGCTCATAGTCAGTGCTCTTTTCCCATGTGACATGAATTGCTTTTCCGTTGGTAAAGTAATATCCGTCCCTGGTGGTATCGTGGCACTGGAATGCAAGGTAACCTTTCTGATCTCTGACTTCATGGTAAGCAAACTGGACAAATACATTTTTGAACTTAAGCTGCTGGTTGTTGTTTGCAGCGTCCGTATCCGGCTTTCCATACATGGAGCGATAGTACATCCCGTCTTCTTCGCTGTAGGAAAATGCCGTCTTTGTGATAGGGTATGCTTTTGATAAGTCAATCTCCTTAGCGCTTACAGCGTCGCTGTATTGATCCAGAGTATTTGGAGTATCAGGGGAGGCAAACTTGAAATGGTCTTCCTCATGATAATCTGCACGGTAAGTCTTGGAGTAACCAAATTTATTGATCGCCTTATTGATCCCTTCTGCGCTGGCATAGGCATTTTGCGGTGCGGACCGGTCTGTTGCGCGGAAAAATGCGTCTTCATATAAACCATGGGTGCGCTTGTCACCATAAGTACAGCCGGTGATGTTATTGGTACTGTCCTGTTCAATGATTCCATTTATGTAATAAGGGCCGCCGAAGTGCACGTAGATCGCATCCCATTCCAAAGCCCAGTACACGAAATAGTCACGGCTGCTACGCACGTTGCCTATGCGGTCAAGAGATTCCCAGTCTTTAAACACTGCCATACTTCTGGTGATACCGCCTTCTACAGGGCATTCATAAAGCAGGTCTGCTTTAGAAAAATTATAATGGGGCAGGGCGCTGGAATCGTTAGGGCTCATGACCGCTATGGGTCTAGCGTCTTCGATGCTGCCGCTGATCCATTCATTTGTCAAGGTACTGCGTACCATGCCTTCCTCCGGAGGGAGGTCTGTTTCATCTTCTGTCTCTTCGGATGCATCCGGCGCTTCTTCCGGCTGTTTCTCCACAATGGGCTCAACGATAGGTTGAACTACGGTTTCGGCAGCCTTGTCCTCTTTATTTCCACAACCGAACAATAAAAGAGATGAAGATAAGGCTACAAGAAAAATAACCTGTAATCTTTTCATCATATTTCCTCACTTTCGTATTATAAAATAGTGATTTCCTTAGAAACCACACGTTTATTATTATAACATAGGAAGGAATGGCCGTCACTAGCAAATTGTGTAAAAATTAATACGAAATTATTAAGGAATTATTACGGTGACTAATTTCCCGGCATAACGGATCCGGTCCTGTTCCCATTCGGTAATGTGGATTTATACGAATTTCCCCGATATTATATGGATATGCTGGAACAAATTGGTGTGCAGGAATTAAATGACTACATGACGCAGAAGGTCGTGGAAGTAAAAGAGGATTTTGAATTTTAGCTTAACAGAAAAACACATTATGTCCGGCAATGGATGTAATGTGTTTTTTAAACTTGTCTAAAATCGAATAAAAGGGTACAATAAGAAACAGATAAAAGAAAGGAAGATAAGCCTATCATGAAAAAAATTATCGTAACAGGGTGCAATGGACAGCTTGGCCATGCAATCAATTTAGAGCTGCAGGGAAATCCGGAGATCGAATTTGTGAATACGGACGTGGCAGAGCTGGACATCACCAATATAGACAAGGTCATGGAGCTCGCAAAGGCGGTAAGACCCTATGCGATCATCAATTGCGCAGCTCACACGGCGGTGGATGCCTGTGAGACGGATGTGGATAATGCATACCGGATCAATGCCATCGGACCGAGAAACTTAAGTATTGCGGCCAGAGAAACGGGGGCGAAGCTGATCCACATTTCCACGGATTATGTGTTTGACGGGAAAGGAACAAGGCCCTACCTTGAATTTGACAAAACGGATCCGCAGGGGGTGTATGGCGCTTCGAAGCTGGCAGGGGAAAACATGGTCAGGGATTTTGCGGACAGGTATTTTATCCTGCGGACGGCATGGCTTTATGGCGACGGGAAGAACTTTGTGAAGACTATGCTCCGGCTTTCGCAGACCAATGATAAGGTACGGGTGGTCCATGATCAGGTGGGAAGCCCGACCAGCACGAAAGAATTGGCAGGAGCGATCGCCTGTCTGCTGTTTACGGAAAATTACGGATTGTTCCATGCTACCTGTGAGGGCGATTGCAGCTGGGCGGATTTTACCAGAGAGATTTTCCGGCTTGCGGGAAGAGGCACTCAGGTGGAAGGGATCACCACGGAAGAGTTTGGGGCAAAGGCGCCAAGGCCCGCTTATTCCATTTTAGAAAATTATATGTTAAAACTTACAACAGATTATATGTTTGCCGACTGGCATGATGCGATTGAGGAATATCTAAAAAATGAGCTTTCTAAATGATCTATTACACAATCAGATATTTGTTGCGGCGGTACTGGGCTGGCTTGTGGCACAGGTGCTTAAGACGATCATCCATATGATCGTCAATAAACAGTTTGTGGCGGAACGGATGGTAGGCGGAGGCGGAATGCCAAGTTCTCATTCAGCCACGGTATGTGCGCTGGCTACGGCTACAGGGATGAGATATGGCGGCGGCAGCTTTGAGTTTGCGGTGGCGATAATGCTTGCAATCATTGTCATGTATGATGCCATGGGTGTACGCAGGGAGACCGGGATCCAGGGGCGGGTGCTCAATGAAATGCTGGATATATTTATGAATATGGGAAAAGAGATCAGTGCGGAGGCAAAATTAAAGGAACTGGTGGGGCATACTCCGTTGCAAGTGCTGATGGGTGCGGTTTTGGGCTGTGTAATCGCAGTGCTGGTCGGGAATATGGGGTAGAAGTATTGGAAAGGTGCTCTGCATCAGGCATCAGATGCCAGAAATAAAAGAGAGGAAGAAGGATTAAATGAATAATAAAGTTGCACTCATTACAGGTATCACAGGCCAGGACGGATCTTACTTGGCTGAGTTTCTATTAGAGCAGGGATACGAGGTCCATGGACTGATCCGCAGGCACAGTATCAGCAATACCGCGCGGATTGACCACATTCTCCGGTCGGATTATAACAAAATTAAGTTTTTCCTGCATTTTGCGGATATCACCGATTCCAGCAACCTGATGAGACTGATTTCGGAAATCCGTCCAACGGAGGTTTATAATCTTGCGGCACAGTCCCATGTAGGGGTATCCTTTGAAGTTCCGGAGTATACGGCGGAAGCAACGGGAGTCAGTACGTTAAAGTTATTGGAAGCGCTCCGTGTAAACGGGGGAAGCTGCAGGTATTATCAGGCCTCTACTTCGGAGTTGTTTGGAGGCCTGCCTGAGACGGCACCCCAAAGCGAAGCAACGCCCTTTTACCCGAAGAGCCCTTATGGTGCGGCAAAATTGTATTCTTATTGGATCACCGTAAACTACAGGGAGTCCTATCATATGTTTGCCTGCAACGGTATTTTGTTTAACCATGAGTCGCCAAGGCGGGGGGAGAATTTTGTCACAAGAAAGATAACGCTTGCCATTGCCAATATCATAGCGGGTAAGCAGGAAAAGCTGTCTCTTGGTAATATGAACGCAAAAAGGGACTGGGGATTTGCGGGGGATTATGTGAAGGGCATGTGGATGATGCTGCAGCAGGATAAGGCAGGGGATTATGTACTTGCCACCAATGAAACCCATACCGTCAGGGAATTTGTGGAGGCGGCTTTTGGGGAACTGGGTATCGTAATCCGCTGGGAAGGCACCGGTGTAAATGAAAAGGGATATGATGCGGAAACGGGAAGACTTTTGGTGGATGTGAATCCTGAGTTTTACCGTCCTGCGGAGGTGGAATTTCTCTGGGGGAACCCTGCGAAAGCAGAAAAAGAACTGGGATGGAAACGCAAGGTCGGTTTCCATGATCTGGTTTCCATGATGATGGATGCGGATTTGAAAGAAATTGCGGGAATAAGCTGCAAAGAATATAAAAAGAATAAAAAAAATGACCAAGCATAAATTGTATTTTTTGAGGCAAACGTAAATGATCTCTGTAATCTGTATTTGGCTGTATATGTTGTTTACATGTTATGTTGTCGGTTTTGCCTGTGTGAAGATGATTTCAGGTAAGACGAAATGGCATGTCAGAGGGGAAATTGGCTATTTGTATGCCGGTATAGGGGCAGTGACGGTTTATGCCCAGGCTTTCAGTCTTTTTTACAAGGTGGGGTTTTGGGCCAATGTTCTGCTTGTCCTGGGATGCTTTGTCTGCCTGATTTTATTTCGGGAGGAATTTGCGGCACAATTCCACTCGTTCCGGCTTACCGTAACACTGCCGGGGCTATTGGTGGTGATTACATTATTTTTGCTTTTTTCCTACGGAACGTCAAGAGGCATCATCCATTACGATACGGGGCTATACCATGCCCAGAGCATCCGGTGGATCGAGGAGTACGGGGTTGTGCCCGGCCTTGGGAACCTGCATAGCAGGCTGGCTTATAACAGCGCTTCTTTTTGTTTGTCGGCTCTTTACAGTATGGCTTTTTTGGGAGGCAGGTCTTTTCACTGTTGTGCGGGTTTTCTGGCTTTTTTACTGTCGGTGGTGTGTGTGAAAGGGTTCCGCAAAGGGATGCTGGCAAAGCCTTTGCTGTCAGATTTTGTCAGAATCATGGGCATTTACTATCTTTTAAATATTTTTGATGAAATGATTTCGCCGGCATCGGATTATTTTATGGTGCTTTTGGCATTCTATGTTCTGATCAAGTGGCTGGAACTTCTGGAGAGAAAAGAACAGTCATATTTTCCCTATGCTTTGCTGTGCGTTATGGGTGTAATGATAGTCAGCGTCAAACTTTCAGGCGCATTGTTATTATTGCTTGCGTTAAGGCCTGCCTGGCAGATGATCCGTGAAAAGCGTGTTGGTGAGATCTTGAAATTTATGGGGGTGGGCCTTTTAACTGCGGTGCCTTTCCTTGCCAGAAACATTTTGCTGTCGGGGTGGCTGGTCTATCCCTTTACAGCGATAGATCTGTTTGATTTTGACTTTAAGATTCCCCAGGGAATGGCGGACTATGACGCAAAGGAAATACAGGTATGGGGCAGGGGCTTTTCGGATGTCGCCAGGTATGATGAACCGGCAGTTAAGTGGCTTCCGGAATGGGCAGCCGGTCTGGATGCCGTAAATAAACTGTTTTTGGCGCTTGCCATAAGCGGTGTGGTGGTGCTGGCTTTGCTGACCGTATATGCGTTTGTCAGGAAAAAGCGGGATATGGCGGATTATCTATACATAGGCTTTGTGGTGGCAGTGTGTTTTTTATTCTGGCTTACCAGTGCGCCGCTTATCCGTTATGGCTGCATTTTTTTGTGGCTGTGCCCGGTGCTCACATGGGGGTATTTATATTTGGGAATCAGCCCTCATACCGACAGGTTCCGTGTGTATGCTATGCTGATCTTGCTGCTGGCGGCGTATAAGGCCGGGGCTTTCGGCAGCGAACTTAGCCAACAGGCTTCACCGGAATATTTACTGTTACAGAAAGACTATGAAAATTATGAGACGATCCCTTATGAGCTTCACGGCTATACGTTTTATTATCCCGCACATGGGGATCAGACAGGATATCAGGATTTTCCGGCATCGCCGGTGAAGGCGGAAGACATTTTCCGGGGAGAAACGATAGAAGAGGGCTTTCATTTACGGTGAAAGTGATTAATGAAACAGGAAAGGACAGGAAAAATGGAAAAATCAGATAAAATTTATGTGGCCGGACACAGAGGGCTTGTAGGAAGTGCCATCGTCAGGAATCTGAAAGTAAAAGGATATGACAATGTGATCGGAAGAACTCATAAAGAACTGGACTTGACTGATCAGGCAGTGGTCAGGGCATTTTTTGAGGAAGAGAGGCCGGATGTGGTGGTGCTTGCTGCGGCAAAAGTAGGGGGCATTAATGCGAACAATACATCACCGGCAGATTTTGCCTATGAAAACATGCAGATTCAATGTAACGTGATAGAAAGCTGCCATAGATTTCAGGTGAAGAAGCTTTTGTTTTTGGGAAGCACCTGCATTTATCCCAGAATGGCGCCCCAGCCAATCCCGGAGGATGCACTGCTTACCGGTCCGTTAGAAGAAACCAATGAGGCCTATGCCATTGCGAAGATTGCCGGGTTGGAAATGTGTAAATTCTATAAGAGACAGTATGGGGATCACTTTATCAGCTGTATGCCTACCAACCTGTATGGCCCTTATGATAATTATGACTTGCAGGGTTCCCATGTGATGCCGGCCATGATCCGGAAATTCCATGAGGCAAAGGTAGATAATGCTCCTGTGGTAGAGCTTTGGGGAACGGGAACACCTCTTCGGGAATTTCTTTATGTGGATGACATGGCGGATGCCTGTGTGTTCCTTTTGGAACATTATGACGGGGAACAGCATGTAAATATTGGAACAGGGAAAGAAGTCACCATCAAGGAGCTTGCAAAGATCGTGAAACGCACAGTGGGCTATCAGGGGGAGATTATCTGGAATCAGGACATGCCTGATGGAACGCCAAGAAAACTTACTAATGTGGATAAACTTCATGGGCTGGGTTGGACCCACAGGGTAGAACTAGAAGAAGGGGTTGGGCTGGCTTACAGGTGGTTTAAGGAAAATGTGAAGGATGCGAGGATGTGAAGGAACGTCATCAAAATTTAATTAAACTTTTAGATGACAAAAAGAATTTTATATGCTAAAATAAATCCAAAGCATACTTTCCATATTCTAAAACATATCTGGTCGTTGAAACATAAAACGATTACAAACAGCCTGAAAGGCGTCAAGCAAAATCGGAAGACTGAAAGATCTATGCTTTTATTCTCAAAAATAAGAACAAAGCGGGAGATTTTGCAGTTTGACTGTGGTTGTTTTATGCCAAGGTTCGGATATGCTTATAGTCTCCTAGAAAAAAGGAGGTATTTATGTTGGAACAAAAAGATTTGGATGTCTTAAAGGACATGATGGAAACGGTAGTAAAAAAATCAGAGATATCTACTTTGGAGAGAATGGATGAGGCAATTGGAAAGTCGGAAAGTGCTATTCTGGAAAAGATGGATAAGGCGATTGAGAAGTCGGAAAACTCTATTTTGGATAAGGTGGAAAAAATTGTAAAAAGATCAGAAACCACTATTTCAAAAAAAATGGATAAGAAAATTATTAAATCAGAAAGCCTTGTTTTAGACGAAGTGGAACGTACACGAAATATATTAGTAAGCAAAATAGAGAAGACGCAAAAAGATGTGGATGAGTTAAAATCCATTTATAGGGTTATAAAAATGGACACTGAAAATACTGCGATGCTTCTCAGAATGTATGATAATTTGGATAACAGGGTTGAAAAATTAGAGGAAAAGGTTTGGGCATAGGTCATACTGTGAAAAATAAATTTTTCACAGACAAATTTGTGCTTGCGCCTAAATTTGCAGGCTTTTGAAAACATGGAGGATTTTTATGAAGCAGCAGCGAGGCAGCCATGAAACGGGGAGTATCGTTTCATGGTCTCTTTTTATGCACACGGGCACCCGGAGGAAGAATGTCAGAAAAGGCTGACGGATGCCCGGACAAACATAAAAAAAGTTTCATTAACAGTTCATTTCTTTTTTATGGAATAATTAGGAGAGCTGTGCTACAATTAATAACGATGTTTATTAATGATGAGGAATGAAAAACAGGGGAGCAGGCAGGTTCGCATGAAAGTGGGATTTGACAACGAGAAATACTTAAAGATGCAGTCGGAACATATTGAGGAAAGAATCAATAAATTTGGCGATAAACTTTATCTGGAATTTGGCGGTAAGCTTTTTGATGATTATCATGCATCCAGGGTGCTGCCGGGTTTCGAGCCGGACAGTAAGCTGCGGATGCTGATGAAGCTTTCTGACAGGGCAGAGATTGTGATCGTGATCAATTCGGCGGATATTGAAAAGAATAAGGTGAGGGGAGACCTGGGCATTACTTATGATGAAGACGTGCGACGGCTGATGAATGAGTTTGAAAGCCGCGGGCTTTATGTAGGGAGTGTGGTTCTGACCCATTATGCAGGGCAGGCAGGGGCAGTGTCTTTTAAGGAAAAACTGGAAAAGAAACATGTAAAGGTATATCTACATTATACAATAGAAGGGTATCCTTCCAATATCCCGCTTATTGTCAGTGATGAAGGTTATGGAAGGAATGAATATATTGAGACCACAAGGCCATTGGTGGTGGTCACAGCGCCAGGGCCGGGCAGCGGAAAGATGGCCACCTGTCTTTCGCAGCTTTACCATGATAATAAAAGGGGGATCAAGGCCGGATATGCGAAATATGAGACCTTTCCTATTTGGAATATTCCGTTAAAGCATCCGGTAAACCTTGCCTATGAAGCGGCTACGGCAGATCTGAATGATATCAACATGATCGACCCATTTCATTTGGAGGCTTATGGGGAAACAACGGTAAATTATAACCGTGACATTGAGATCTTTCCCGTGCTAAATGCCATTTTTGAGGGGATATACGGAGAAAACCCATATAAATCACCTACGGATATGGGGGTGAACATGGCTGGGAACTGTATAGTGGATGATGAGGTGTGCAGGGAAGCTTCTCATATGGAAATCATCCGCCGCTATTATGTGGCATTAAACGGCGTGGTGAAAGAAAAATCAAGTGAAAATGAAGTATATAAGATTGAATTGTTGATGAAGCAGGCTAAGATCACCACCGATGACCGGAAGGTAACCGTGGCTGCAAAAGAGCGGGAAGCAAAGCTTGGGGTGCCTACTGCAGCTATAGAGCTTGCGGACGGAACGATCATAACGTCCAAGACATCGGATCTTTTGGGTGCGTCTGCAGCTTTATTACTGAACGTATTAAAATATCTTGGGGATGTGGATCATGATACGCATCTGATTTCTCCGGAGGCGATCGGTCCGATTCAGGAGCTTAAGGTCAAGTATTTAGGAGGGAAAAACCCGAGACTTCATACAGACGAGGTGTTGATTGCACTTTCCATTTCCGCATTAACGGATAGCAATGCAAGGAAAGCGTTAGACCAGCTTCCGAAACTGAAAGGTTGTCAGGTACATACCACGGTGATGCTCTCAAACGTGGATATCAATACATTTAAAAAGCTGGGCATTGATCTGACCAGTGAACCAATTATAAAAGGAAAGAGATTAAAATGAGCGAAAACAATCTGAACAAGTATGACGGGGGGATGGGCGGAAACGGCAATTCATCCAACAACAATGGAAATAACGGAAACGGCGGAAACGGTGGGCCGGGAAAGGATCCTCGGAAGCAGAATATCGTTATGTTTCTGATTGCAGCGTTGATTTCCCTGCTGCTGATCAGTTCTTTTATGAAACTGTTGACCGGCGGTTCCGAGCAGGAGATTACGTACAATGAGTTTATCACCATGCTGGAAGAAAAGAAGATAGAAGCCGTTGTGGTGGGTACGGACCGGCTTTATATCCAGTCTCAGGCCGATCAGGAAAACACTTCGCCTCTGTTATATTTATATGGGATCAATCCAACCACTTCTTATTACACAGGTAAGATTGAGGACGACGATACGCTTACGGCAAGGCTTTTGGAACATGGCGTGGAGGTCAAAGGGCAGGTAGCGGACGGAACAAGCGCCGTCATCAGCTTTTTGCTGTCTTATGTATTCCCGTTTATCATCATGTGGGTATTTCTGGTATTTATTTTCCGGAAAATGTCAAAGGGCGGCGGACCTATGGGCGTAGGGAAAAGCAATGCTAAAGTCTATGTGCAGAGGGAGACGGGCATTACTTTTAAGGATGTGGCTGGTGAAGACGAAGCAAAGGAATCCCTGCAGGAAGTAGTGGACTTTTTGCATAATCCGGGCAAATATGCAAAGATAGGCGCCAAGCTGCCTAAAGGTGCACTTTTAGTAGGACCTCCCGGAACGGGTAAGACTTTGCTTGCCAAAGCGGTTGCCGGAGAAGCTAAAGTTCCTTTCTTTTCTCTTTCAGGTTCCGATTTTATTGAATTGTATGTGGGTGTGGGCGCATCCCGTGTAAGGGATCTGTTTAAGGAAGCGACCAAGAATGCGCCTTGTATTATTTTTATTGATGAGATTGACGCAATCGGAAGAAGCCGTGACAGTAAATACGGCGGCGGCAACGAAGAGAGGGAACAGACCTTAAACCAGCTTCTCTCGGAGATGGACGGGTTTGACACTTCCAAAGGTATTTTAGTGCTTGGCGCTACTAACCGCCCGGAGATCCTTGATAAGGCGCTGCTGCGTCCGGGGCGTTTTGACAGAAGGATCATCGTGGATAAACCGGATCTTAAGGGCCGTGTGGAGATCTTAAAAGTACATGCGAAGGATGTTCATTTGGATGAGAGCGTGGATTTGGATGCCATAGCGCTTGCTACCAGTGGGGCGGTAGGCGCAGATCTTGCCAATATGATCAATGAGGCTGCCATCAATGCGGTTCAGCATGGCAGAGAATATGTCACCCAGAAGGATTTGTTTGATGCAGTGGAACAGGTTTTGGTAGGGAAAGAAAAGAAGGACCGTATCATGAGTGCGGAAGAACGCAAGATCGTCTCTTATCACGAGGTGGGGCATGCGCTGATCAGCGCTCTGCAGAAAAACTCCGAGCCGGTGCAAAAGATCACCATTGTGCCAAGGACCATGGGTGCTTTGGGGTATGTCATGCATGTGCCGGAAGAAGAAAAGTATTTACAGACGAAGGCGGAGCTTCACGACAGGCTGGTAAGCCTTTTAGGCGGACGGGCGGCGGAAGAACTGATATTTGGAAATGTGACGACCGGTGCGGCTAACGATATCGAGCAGGCTACCAATATTGCCACGAATATGGTCACCCGTTTTGGTATGAGCGATCGTTTTGGGCTGATGGGGCTTGCCACGGTGGAGAGCGAATATTTAGGAGGAGGCGCAAGGCTGACCTGTTCTGACCGTACGGCGGCGGATGTGGACAGTGAGATCATGGAGACGTTAAAGCAGTGTTATGAGGAAGCGAAAGAGCTGCTTTCCGGTAACCGTGAGTTGATGGATAAATTGGCGGCACACCTGATCGAGAAGGAGACGATAAGCGGTAAAGAATTTATGAAGATTTATCGTGCGGAAAAGGGGCTGCCAGAGCCGGAAGAAACAAAAGAACCTAATGAGGAGAAGAAGGAGCCGCCAAAGGGTGAATCCTTTGAACCAAGGAAAGAAGATACAAAACCGGAAGAAGTACCGAGTATAGAGGAAAAGAAAGAGGAGACCGGTTCCTTGGAAGAAGAATCCCCGAAGACGGAATCCCCGAAGACGGAATCCCCGAAGACGGAATCCCCGAAGACGGAATCCCCGAAGACGGGGAGGTTTTCCAACTCTCCCATGGACTTTCAGTAAGGCGTAAATGATAGATAAGAATGTGAGAATGCCGATTGTGTGCCGGTGGCTTTAAGTTCTGCCGGTACGTAACAATCGGCTTTCCTTAGTAAAGACGGAGGATCATGATGTTTGATGTGCAGGAAGAATTAAAAAAACTTCCCAACTGTCCGGGGGTTTACATTATGCATGATGAATGGGACCACATCATTTATGTAGGTAAGGCGATCAATCTCCATAATCGCGTTAGGTCTTATTTCCGCCCCAATATCGGAAGAGGGCCGCAGATTGATAAAATGGTTTCGTTGATCAGCAGGTTTGAGTATATTGTCACGGACTCGGAACTGGAAGCTCTGGTTCTGGAAAATAATCTGATCAAGGAACACCGGCCCAAGTATAATACCATGTTAAAGGACGATAAGACCTATCCTTACATTAAGGTTACCGTTTCCGAGGAGTTTCCAAGGGTCTTATTTTCCAGGCAGATGAAAAAGGATCGTTCCCGGTATTTTGGCCCTTATACCAGTGCAGGGGCGGTGAAAGATACGATTGAGCTGATTAATAAATTGTATCAGTTGCGGACTTGTAATAGGAACCTGCCTAAGGACTGCGGCAATGACCGGGCATGCCTGAATTATCACATCAAACAGTGTCTGGCACCCTGCCAGGGGCTGGTATCCAAGGAAGACTACCAGCGGCAGGTAAAAAAGGCGCTGGACTTTTTGAACGGCAGCTATCAGGATACGTTAAAAGAATTGGAGCGCCAGATGCAGCAGGCATCGGAAAATTTGGAATTTGAGGATGCGATCCGCTACAGGGATCTGTATAACAGCGTAAAGCAGGTTGCTTTGAAACAAAAAATGGAAGGAAGCGACGGGGAGGACAAGGATATTATTGCGCTTGCGGCTGATGAACAGGATGCGGTGGTACAGGTCTTTTTTGTGAGGGGAGGAAAACTGATCGGAAGGGAACATTTCTATATGACCCATGTTTCGGGAATCCCTAAACAGCAGATACTTTTAGATTTTGTGAAACAGTTTTATGCGGGAACGCCTTTTATTCCCAGAGAATTGATACTGCAGGAAAATATTGAGGACATGGAAGTCATTGAGCAGTGGCTGACTAGGAGGAAAGGCGGCAGGGTCTACCTGAAGGTGCCAAGGATTGGTTCTAAGGAAAAGCTGGTGGAACTTGCCGCTAAAAATGCCATGCTGGTGCTTTCTCAGGATAAGGAGCGGATACGCAGGGAAGAAGGGCGGACGATCGGTGCGGTGAAGGAGATTGCCAAGCTTTTGGAACTTTCTGAGTTAAACAGGATGGAAGCTTTTGATATTTCCAATATCAGCGGGTTTGCTAATGTAGGTTCCATGGTGGTCTATGAGAAGGGAAAGCCGAAAAAAAGCGATTACCGGAAATTTAAGATTAAATCGGTATCAGGGCCTGATGATTATGCCTGTATGAAAGAAGTCCTTACCAGGCGTTTTTTGCACGGGATGGAAGAACGCAAAGAGCTTATGGAAAAGGAAATAGAAGATGAGTTTGGCAGTTTTACCAAATTTCCGGATTTATTATTGATGGACGGGGGAAAGGGGCAGGTGAACATCGCCCTGCAGGTATTGGATGAACTAAAACTGTCAATTCCGGTCTGCGGCATGGTAAAGGATGATAACCATAATACAAGGGGATTATATTATAACAATGAGGAAATCCTGATAGGCAGGAACAGCGAGGCCTTTAAGCTGATCACCCGGATTCAGGATGAGGCGCATAGATTTGCCATTGAATACCACAGGTCTTTACGGTCGAAATCGCAGGTGAGCTCTGTCTTGGATGGGATTCCGGGAGTTGGACCATCAAGAAGGAAAGCGTTGATGCGGCGCTTTAAATCCATTGAAGAGGTGAAAAGTGCGGATGTGGAGACCTTGGCTGGCTTGGACGAAATCCCGGAATCGGTGGCTCAGGGGATTTATGACTTTTTCCATGGAGCCAAGGAGCCCGCGGCCGAAAGAGTTGAGATTGAAGATAGGGTATGATATAATAGGCGCAGAAGAAAAACAAACGGCTGCGGAGCGGGAATCGCACTGTTAAGACGTAAAGGGGGCGAAGGTATGGCGAGTGTAAAGCTGGAGAAGATCATCGAAAAAATGAAACTGGAAAATCTTACGCCAGAGCTGGATATTTCTAAAATTAAGATCACGCAGCCGGATATCAACAGGCCGGCTCTTCAGTTGACAGGATATTTTGAACATTTTGAAGCAACCAGGTTACAGATCATTGGTTTCGTAGAGTACACATATATGGAAGGAATGCCGGAAGAGGTGCAGAGAGAAATTTATGAAAGATTTCTTTCCTGGGATATGCCGGCGATCGTATTTTGCAGGGAGTTGCAGCCGGATGAACTTTTCCGGCAGATTGCGGTGGCCCACGGGGTTCCGCTTCTGATGAGTAAGAAGGCAACTTCCGCTTTTACTGCGGAGATCATCAGATGGCTGAACGTAAAGCTGGCCCCCTGTATTTCCGTGCATGGCGTACTGGTGGACGTTTTTGGCGAAGGCGTGCTGCTGACAGGGGAAAGCGGGATTGGCAAGTCGGAAGCGGCGCTGGAGCTGATAAGAAGGGGGCATCGTCTTGTTACGGATGACGCGGTGGAAATACGGAGAGTGAGTGATGAAACTCTGGTAGGCTCCGCCCCGGATATTACCAAACATTTTATTGAGCTTAGAGGAATTGGCATTGTGGATGTGAAGACTTTGTATGGTGTATCCAGCGTTAAGGACACGCAAAGCATTGATCTCGTCATCCGCTTAGAGGATTGGGATAAAGAGAAAGAATATGACAGGCTGGGTCTGGAAGAAGAATATACGGAGTACTTAGGGCTTAAAGTGGTGTGCCACAGCATTCCAATCCGGCCGGGGCGGAATCTGGCCGTCATCTGTGAATCTGCAGCCATCAACCACCGCCAGAAAAAAATGGGTTATAATGCGGCACAGGAGCTTTACAGGAGGGTACAGGAGTCTTTGTGCAGAAGGCGTGAGGAAGAGGACGAAGAGTGACCGGTGCAAAACACGATAAATTCATGAATAATATTTTTAAACTATAATAAAGATAAAGAGAGGGTTATTTATGGGAAAGTATGTTGTAGGGGTTGATGTTGGGGGAACAACGGTAAAGCTTGGCTTTTTTGATACGGAAGGGGTATTCCTTGATAAATGGGAGATTCCCACAAGGGTGGAAGAAGAAGGAAGCCATATCTTACCGGACGTAGCGGAAAGCATCAAGAAAAAGCTGGAAGAAAAACGGATTTTGTTTGAGGACGTGGCAGGTGTGGGGATAGGTGCACCGGGACCAATCGACAGTAATGGTGTGGTTTACAAAGCGGTAAATCTGGGCTGGAATGTTTTCAGCATCAAAGAAAAACTGGAAGAGCATTTAAAACTGCCGGTGATGGCAGGAAACGACGCTAATGTTGCGGCCCTTGGGGAAATGTGGAAAGGGGGAGGCTTAGGCAGCCGAAACCTGGTCATGGTAACGCTGGGAACCGGTGTAGGAGGCGGTATCATTGTAGACGGCAGGATTCTCACAGGCTTTACCGGGGCCGGCGGTGAAATCGGGCATATTCACGTGGAAGATCAGGAGGCAGAGGTCTGTGGATGCGGTAACAAGGGATGTCTGGAGCAGTATGCGTCTGCAACCGGGATCACAAGGCTTGCAAACAGGAAATTAAAAGAAAGCGGTATGGACAGTATGCTGCGGAACGGAAAAATTTCCGCAAGGACAGTTTTTGATGCGGTGAAAGCTAAGGATGCGCTTGCCATGGAAGTGGCGGAAGAATTTGGGAGATATTTGGGCAACGGCCTTGCCGGCGTTGCCTGTGTGGTGAACCCGGAAGTAATCGTGATCGGCGGAGGAGTATCAAATGCCGGGGAAATTTTGATTGATTACATCCGCCCTTATTATGAGAAAAGTGTGTTCCATGGCAGCAGGAGCGTGAAATTTTCACTGGCGACCCTTGGAAATGACGCAGGGATATATGGTGCGGCGAAGCTGGTATTGGACAGCAGACCGTAAGTATGTTCCGCATAGGAACCTATCGGTGGCAAATTAATCAGAATGCAGGTGTAAAATTGGAAGAAATCAGTTCATCTATCTATGAAGTGTTAACGGCATATGTGCCCCGGGAGGATGTTTTCCGTGGTGAGCCCATGTGCAGGCACACGACTTTTCGTGTGGGGGGAGAAGCGCAGTGCTTCATGCGTATCAGCAACAGGGAACAGTTGTTTAGAGTCATTCCCTATCTTCAAAAAGTGGAAATACCGTTTTTCATCTTAGGGAACGGAAGCAATCTGCTGGTAGGAGATAAAGGTTATCAAGGGGTCATTTTACAGATTGGCGATAAGATGAATCAGATCAGTGTTCAGGAGGATCTGATCATCGCCCAGGCAGGGGCGCTTTTATCGCAGGTATCAAAGGCGGCTATGGAACACGGGCTTACGGGGCTTGAATTTGCTTCAGGGATTCCAGGAACCATGGGAGGCAGTGTGGTGATGAATGCCGGCGCCTACGGCGGGGAAATGGAACAGGTTGTGGAGCAGGTGACGGTCCTTGATAAGAACGGGGAAGTTTTGGAGCTTTCCAGGGGAGATATGGAGTTTGGGTATCGGACCAGTGTAATAAAAAACAGGCCCTTTATTGTGCTGGAGGTGCAATTAAGGCTGAAAGCGGGCGCGCGTGAAGAGATTGCATTGAAAATGAAAGAGCTTTCCGGAAAAAGAAAGGAGAAGCAGCCCTTGGAATATGCCAGTGCGGGAAGTACCTTTAAACGGCCGGAAGGATATTTTGCAGGCAAGCTGATCATGGATGCCGGGCTTCGCGGGTATTCGATCGGAGGGGCAAAGGTATCGGAGAAGCATTGTGGGTTTGTGATCAACACCGGAAAAGCAACAGCCGCCGACGTGGCGGAAGTGATACAGGAAGTGCAGGACAGAGTGTATGATAAATTTGGCGTTTCCCTGGAGCCGGAAGTGATCTTTTTGGGGGATTTTTGAAGGGAGACCATGGAAAGAACATCAGAGATCTGCAGGACGAAATAGAAGTGGGGGAGTATCATGCGTTTTGTGGTAGTTACGGGGATGAGCGGCGGTGGAAAAAGCACTGCCCTAAGGATGCTGGAAGATGCGGGGTTTTATTGTGTGGACAACCTTCCGGTGCCGCTGATCGAGAAATTCGTGGAATTGATCGCAGCGCCTGACGGAGAAGTGACCAAGGTTGCCCTTGGTCTGGATGTACGCGCGGATCAGGCATTTGGTGATGTACAGAAAATATTAGAGAATTTAAAGGCTAACGGTTATTTATTTGAAATCCTGTTCATGGAGGCAAATGACAAGACGCTTTTGAAACGATATAAGGAAACCAGGAGGATGCATCCTTTATCATTGGATGGAAGGATAGAGGATGGGATCCGCAAGGAAAGAAAGGTTTTAAATGATATACGGAACAAGTCGGACTATGTGATCGACACATCGAACCTGCTCACAAGGGAACTGAAGGAAGAGCTGGAGCGTATATTTGTTCAAAATGAAGAGTATAACAGTCTTATGGTAACGATCTTGTCCTTTGGGTTTAAGCATGGGATCCCGGCGGATGCGGATCTGGTTTTTGACGTAAGGTTTCTTCCCAACCCTTTTTATATCGATGAGTTAAAATACAAGACCGGGAACGATAAGGAGGTTCAGGATTACGTCATGGGCTTTCTGGAAGCGTCTGTTTTTATTGATAAATTGGCGGATATGGTGGAGTTTTTGATACCAAATTACATTAAGGAAGGAAAGTACCAGCTTGTGATCGGGATTGGGTGTACCGGAGGGAAGCACAGGAGCGTCACTCTTGCGAACCATCTTTATATGCGTATGAAAAATAAAGGCAGTTACGGCTTAAAAATAGACCACCGTGACGTAGGGCAGGGAACACCTTAAAGATTGTGTGGGGGGGATAGGGATGTCATTTTCCACGGAAGTTAAAGAAGAACTGGAAACGGTGATTTCGGGTTCACGGCATTGCCAACTGGCTGAACTTGCGGCAATCGTCCATTTCGGATGTAGGGTCCGCACAGGGAAGGACGGGGCGGAAGAAATTGCCGTCACGTCGGAAAATCCATTCGTCACCAGAAAATACTTTACATTATTAAAAAAAACATATATTATAAATAATGTTGTAGACAAAATATTTCAAGCAATTAAGGTTTTGGATGAAAGAGGGCAGGCTCGTCCGCTTACAGAAGAAGTGGATCCTATCCTGCTTAAAAATAGCTGTTGCAGAAGAGCCTTTTTGCGAGGCGCTTTTTTGTGTCTGGGATCTATGAGCGATCCAGGCAAAAGCTACCATTTGGAGTTTGTGTGTGAGCATGAGCCCTGGGCGGAGCAGATTAGGCAGACAATTGCAAGTTTTCAGATGGAAGCCAAGATCATCAGGCGCAAGAAATATTATGTGGTCTATCTCAAAGAAGGCGCTGGTATTGTTGACCTTTTGAATGTAATTGGCGCCCACCGGGCTTTGATGCAGATGGAGAGTCTTCGAGTTGAAAAAGAGGTTCGTAACTCCATTAACCGGCAGGTAAATTGTGAGGCGGCCAATATCTCCAAAACGGTCAATGCGGCAAGTAAGCAGATAGAGGATATTGAGTATCTGAAAAAGCATTACGGTCTGTTGAACTTACCTGACGGACTTAGACAGATGGCAGAGGTAAGGCTGGAGCATCCGGACAGTTCTCTGTCAGAGCTTGGGGAGTACCTTAATCCACCGGTAGGAAAATCCGGTGTAAATCATAGATTGAGAAAACTCGGTGAATTAACCGAAAGATTAAGGCATAAGGAGGAGAAGTTATGATTGAAAAATCAATTACCATCCAGCTGTCAGGCGGGCTGGAGGCAAGGCCGATCGCTATGCTCGTTCAAGTAGCGAGCCAACACGAAAGTTCTGTGTATATTGAAACAGGGGACAAAAAGGTGAACGCTAAGAGCATTATGGGAATGATGAGCCTGGCACTTGGATCGGGGGAAGCCGTAAAAGTCATTGCAGACGGCAGTGATGAAAATGCAGCAATGAAAGACATCGAGGAATATTTAAGCGGAAAGAGACAGTGACGCTTATTGACAGAGTTAAGGAGTGCAGGCCAGGCGGTTTGCACTCTTTTAAAAACAGGAAAGGGGAAATATAAGCCCATGGCAAAAAAAAGAATGCTTTTTATTTACAATCCCAGGGCCGGGAAAGAAAAGATACGGAGCAATCTTTTGGATATTATTGATATTTTTACAAAAGCAGGATATGAGGTGACTGCATATCCCACACAGGCAAAAGGAGACGGGATTTTGGCGGTGAAGGAAAGATGCCGTGAGGGATTTGATCTGATCATCTGCTGCGGCGGGGATGGCACTTTAGACGAAGTGGTCACGGGCATGGTGCAGTGTGACCACCGTATTCCCATAGGGTACGTTCCGGCAGGGAGCACAAATGATTTTGCAAATAGCTTAAAGATACCGAGAAATATGATCAAGGCGGCGAAGTCAATTGTAGACGGGCGGATATTTCAATGCGATGTAGGGGCGTTTAATGACGATGTATTTGTCTATATCGCAGCCTTTGGGATTTTTACCGATGTATCTTATGAGACCCGTCAGGACATGAAAAATGTATTAGGGCATATGGCATATATTTTGGAAGGAATGCGCCGGCTTTCCGCGATCAAGGCATATCGTATGAAAGTGGAAGGAGATGGCATATTGGTAGAAGGCGAATTCTTGTTTGGTATGATCACGAACTCTACTTCCGTTGGGGGATTTAAGCGCATCACCGGAAAGTACGTGGAGTTAGATGACGGGGTATTTGAGGTCACGCTGATCAGAAAGCCCATGAACGCCTTGGAACTGAACCAGATCATGGCGGCCCTTGTCAGTGGGAACATCAACACGGAAAGCATGTACTGCTTTAAGACATCTTTCCTTCGGATAGAATCGGAAGATACGGTGGCATGGACATTAGACGGGGAATTTGGCGGAAAACATAAAGAGGTGGAGATTGTTGATCGAAAGCAGGCTCTGGAGATATTGGTGCCCAGAGGCTGAAAAGGTACTTCTCTTTTTACTTATATTATTAAAAATATTATAAAAAGGAGTGAAGTAAAATATGGCGTTTATTTCATACGATAGGAACGATAAACAGAAAATCAAACGTATTGGCCGTAAGGTGGGAAATCTGGTTGCGGCGATGTTGGGCGTGAGCATCACGTTAGTGGTGATGTTGTGTGTATTGATGTTTTACAGGCTCACCATGTCCATGATGCAGAACGAGTGTGTAAACGGTACTAATGTGCTGGCTTATGAGCTGGCGTCTTATTCCGGTGATGTTGATAAGACGGAGCTTTTGGATGAGCTTAAAGAAAAAATGGGATGTGAGTTCACTATTTTTCGTGGAGACGAGAGGGCGTATACTACCATTTTACAGAATGGGGAGAGAGCTGTGGGAACACGCTTATCCGCTGATATCGCCAAGATAGTTTTAGAGCAAGGTGAAAGCTATGTGGGGCAGGCGGTCATTTTAGGGGAAAAGCATCTGTGCTCCTATGTTCCTACATATGATGCAGCGGGTCAGATTGACGGTCTTATATTCTCCGGAATTTCCATGTCTTCCGCCATGGAGCAGATCAGTCTGACAGTGACATTGTCCTGCTTGGCAGGAGTTGTGCTTATTATGCTTGGCATTTTGGTTGTCGGGGCTTATATCAAAAAGGTGGTTTCTTATCCGCTTTCCCATCTGACCAGATTGGCGCAAACGCTGGAGCAGGGAGAACTGGGATTGAATGAAAATAAGATGGAGAGGGTAGAAATCCGTTCTAACGATGAAATTGGAGTTTTGTCTAAGAGTTTTGATAATACTTTCAGCCGTCTTAGAAATTATATCGGAGAAATATCTAAAATGCTGGATGCTATTGCGGACGGTGATCTGACGGCGCAGATCAACCAGGAATATGTGGGAGACTTTGCGTCTATCCGTGCATCTTTGAACGATATACTTGAAAGATTAAATAGTACGGTGGGGCAGATCGTCAGCAGCGCAGAGTATGTTTCCGGTGGAGCGGACCAGATGTCTGCCGCCGCCCAGGCACTTAGTCAGGGCTCTATGGAGCAGACCAGTGCTGTGGAGGAATTGGAGGAGACCATGCGCTCTGTCACCCAAAGTGTCAAGCAGACTGCAGAAAGCGCTCAGCGCGCCCGGGAGCAGGCTGGCGAGATGGGAAGCCAACTTACTGAGGGTAATCAAAAAATGCAGGAAATGATAGCTGCCATGAAGGAAATCAGTGACAGTTCCAATGAGATAGAGAAAATTATCAAGACCATTGAAGACATTGCGTTTCAGACCAATATCCTTGCCTTGAATGCCGCCGTGGAGGCGGCCCGTGTGGGTGCGGCAGGCAAAGGATTTGCTGTGGTTGCCGAGGAGGTCCGCAGTCTGGCTGCAAAGAGTGCGGAAGCATCACAAAATACCTCAGCATTGATTGGGCGCTCGATTGCTTCAGTAAATCAAGGAACACGAATTGCGGACGCTGCGGCGAAACAATTGGAACATGTAGTGTCAGGCGCCAGCGAGATCGTGGAAACCATAAATGGGATTGCCGTCGATGCGCAGACCCAGGCAGGGGCTGTGGAGCGGATTCAGACCCAGATCGGGCAGATCACCGGTGTAGTGCAGACCAATTCAGCTACGGCTGAAGAAAGTGCGGCCAGCAGTCAGCAGCTCAGTGCTCAGGCCAGTGTATTAAAGCAGCTGGTTAAAACCTTCCGTCTTCGCAGGATGTAATGGTGAAGTTTTCCGTGAAATTTTATATTCCTTTTTTTGGATGAATGGGGTATAATAAATACGACGAAATCGCAAAAAATGAATGGAGGTAAATAAAATGTTAGTTTCAGCAACAGAAATGCTTCAGAAAGCAAAAGCAGGCCACTATGCTGTTGGTCAGTTCAACATCAACAATCTTGAGTGGACAAAGGCAATCCTGTTAACAGCACAGGAAAACAATTCCCCTGTAATCCTTGGTGTATCTGAAGGCGCAGGAAAATACATGGGCGGATATGACGTAGTGGTTGGTATGGTGAATGGTCTTATCAAGGATCAGAACATCACGGTTCCCGTTGCGCTTCATTTAGACCATGGCAGCTATGAACACTGCTACAAATGTATCGAGGCTGGATTCTCATCCGTTATGTTTGACGGTTCTCATTATCCGATTGATGAGAACGTGGCTAAGACCAAAGAACTGGTTGCGGCAGCACATGAGAAGGGGATCTCTATTGAGGCGGAAGTTGGTTCTATCGGTGGAGAGGAAGATGGTGTTGTAGGTATGGGCGAATGCGCTGATCCGAATGAGTGTAAGGCTATTGCGGATCTTGGCATTGACTTCCTTGCAGCAGGAATCGGCAACATCCATGGAAAATATCCCGCAAACTGGCAGGGGTTGTCTTTCGAGACGTTGGATGCAATCCAGCAGCTTACAGGAGACATGCCTTTAGTTCTTCACGGTGGTACAGGTATTCCTACAGACATGATCAAAAAGGCAATCTCTTTGGGCGTTGCAAAGATCAACGTTAACACAGAATGCCAGTTATCCTTTGCGGCAGCTACCCGTAAGTATATCGAAGAGGGTAAGGATCAGCAGGGCAAGGGATTTGATCCCCGTAAACTTCTTGCTCCCGGATTTGAAGCAATCAAGGCTACTGTGAAAGAGAAAATGGAAATCTTCGGTTCTATCGACAAAGCTTGATGAAAAATTAACGCATTAGTGCGGATATGATATGTGGGCAGTGTTATGGTAAATAAGTAACGCTGCCCACTTTCATTCTTTATAGAATTGTTTTCCCTGAAAAGGGAGGATGCCAAGTAAACTAAGTTTACTTGGCATTTATTATGAAAAAGTTATTAATGAATCAATCACTTTGAAGTTGTCTTGCTGTTATCTTATGTTCTTAGTATAAGGGTGAGAAATGTCTAAAGAATGTAAAGCGGATTAAGTTTTTTTAAATTAAATATGAATAAAGTATGAACATGAAATCTATTATAAAATTGTTTCCTTCTGCCTTATTTTGGACTGAGCTTTACGGAAATTCCCCGGAGAGAGCCCTAAATTTTTGCGGAACTGACGGCAGAAATGTTCCGTATTATTGTACCCGCATTGTTCCGCGATTTCTGATATGCTTTGGGTGGTACAAATTAAAAGATCTCTGGCTTTGATCAGGCGGAAACCGATCACATCGTCCATGCAGGAAATCTGAAATTTCTGTTTGTAAAGAAGCTGCAGATATCCGGCGCTGATGTGAAGTTCTTTTGCCATATCAGAAATACTCCATGAAAGCTGTGGGGAGGCGGAGATTCTTCTTCGCAGGGAAAGAAGCTCATAGTCGTGGCTGGAGCTTTGTGCATGCAGAAGGTCGTCGCGAAGCTTGTCAAACAGGATCCGGAGCAGCTGGGAGATGACTACCGGTGATGCTTCCCAAGTAAGCAGCTGGAACAGGTTGTGACAGTACTCCGGGTCGGAAACGGTAAAGGGAACGGCCGGCTGGGAAAAGTTTGTCACAAAAGATTCATCAGAGGCGAAACGCAGCCAGTGGTTCCCGTATTTTTTCCGGGCAGCGCCATACCAGATAGGGCAGCCGGGTGGGTATAAAACCGCTGTGTGTGGCGGGTACTCGGAAATGTTTCCATTGACTTGAAATAAAGCGGGGGTCGTGGTGACTACCAGCAGGTAATTAGGGAAACCCTCCGGCACATTGTATACGAAATCATTTGGGTGGGCAGCGTCATATCCCACATAATAAATTTTGTTCATGTGGATACCTCTGTGGTTTGTTTCACAATGTAGAAGTAAATGCAATTTTAGCAGTAAAACCATATAAAGTCAATGAGGTTTGGGAAAATGTGAAATTGTCAAATGAATATGAGAAATTGTAAAAGGTATGTGAGGATAGATCAATTTTATGTGAGTATTGGCCATTGTGGGAAAAATGGCAATAGAGTATGATGATAATTAAGTGGAGCGAACTGGTTGACTTGCAGGAAGACAGGAGAATCAGATTATGAAATATCAAAATTTGAAATAGGTTGAAGGGAGTGGAAGGGTATGAAGGAAAACAGATTTTATAAGATCAATAAAGACAGTAAAGTGCATTTTAACAACAAGGTGGATTTCTGCGTGGGAACGGGCAGGATGGGGCTTGCCCTGCAAAAGGAATATCAGGAGCAGTTAAAGCTCATCCAGGAGGAGATCGGGTTTCGGCACATCCGGGGGCATGGGCTTTTTTCGGATGATATGGCAATCTATCAGGAATATGAAGATGCCGACGGGGTAAAAAGGGCGGAGTATAATTTCACTTATCTTGACCTTGTAATGGACAGTTACAGGGCATGCGGCCTTAAGCCCTTTTTGGAGCTGGGATTCATGCCGGATCAAATGGCCTCCGGGGATCAGACGGTGTTTTACTGGAAGGGAAATGTGACGCCGCCTAAAAGTTATGAGGCATGGTGCGATATGGTATCTGCAACATTGCGGCACCTGACGGACCGCTACGGGGCAGACGAGGTGGTGACCTGGCCTGTGGAAGTGTGGAATGAGCCTAATCTTTCCGGGTTTTGGAAGGATGCCGATATGAAAGAATATTTCCGGCTGTTTGAGGAGACCTTCCATGCGGTGAAGAAAGTGGACGGGCGGTTCCGGGTAGGGGGACCGGCAATCTGCGGCGTGCAGGATGAATTGTGGATCCGGGAATTTTTGAATTTCTGCCGGGAGAAAAAGATTCCCCTTGATTTTGTCACACGCCATCATTATACCACCGATTTTCCGGAGGATGCGGGGCATTATGGGTATGCGGCCCTTTCGGATGCGCAGCAGGGGTTTGATAATCTGCAGTCGTCCAGGGATATCATTGACAGCTTTGAGGAATTTAAGGGGATGGAGATCCACATCACGGAGTTTAATACATCTTATATCCCCAACTGTCCGCTGCATGACACCAACCAGAACGCAGCCTATATCGCTCATCAGCTTTCCCGTTTAGGAGATGTGAACGAGTCGTATTCTTATTGGACCTTTGGAGATATCTTTGAGGAACGGGGAGTACCCTTCACGCCTTTCCACGGCGGGTTTGGGCTGGTGGCAAACGGAGGGATCCCCAAGCCTACGTTCTGGAGTTTCAAATTTTATAAGGATCTGATCGGCGAATGTGTTCTTAAGGAAGAGGATCTGGTAGTGGTATTAGGAAAGGATGGTATCTACAGGGGGATTGCTTGGAATGCGGCAAGGGACCGGACCGGCAGGGAATTGGAAATAAAGACAGTTTTTCCGGCAGAATGCGGGCAGGAATACGTATTGGTCACAAAGACCGTGGATGAGGAAACCTGTAATCCCCTGCGCATGTGGCATGATTTAGGGGAGCCTGCTTCTTTGGACGAAAGGCAGAAAAGTCTGATCCTGGAATGTTCACGGCCCTTTGTTTCAAGCAGAAGGATCCAAGAAACTCTAGGAGAAGTGCAAGTTCAGCTTTTAGTCAGGGAACATGGGGTGGTATCCTTTGAACTACAGCCAGTGAAGACCGCAAGTGACCGCGGTTATGACTATGACAGAGTGATGCAGTATGAGAAACTTTTAGATTAAGGAGGCGGATAAAATGACTGCATTTCGTTTTGCAATCATGGGGGCCGGCGGCATTGCAGGAAAGTTCTGCCATGCAGTCTCCATACTGAACGATTGTGAAGTCTGTGCGGTTTCCAGTAAGAATAGGAACAGGGCAGAGGCTTTTGCCGGTAAGTTTGGAATCAGAAAGTATTATGACAGTTATGAGGAAATGCTGGAAGTGGAAAAGCCGGATTGCGTGTATATTGCAGTGACTACCAATGATCATTACCGGCTGTCCTTACTGTGTGTGGAAAAGAAGGTTCCGGTGGTGTGCGAGAAGGCTATGTTTCAAAACACCAGGGAAGCGGCAGAGGTTTTTGGCATGGCAAAAGAAAACGGCGTGTTTGTGATGGAAGCCATGTGGAGTCGTTTTTTACCTGCTGTCCGTAAAGTGAAAGAATGGGTTTTGGGAGGCCGGATCGGAACGATTGAGATTTCCCAGTTTTCTATCGGTTTTAAAGCCCCAAAGGAAAAGGACAACCGGTATTTCAGCCCGGCGCTTGGGGGAGGTGCGGCAAAGGATATTACCGTTTATGCTTATGAGCTTACCACCTTTATCCTAAATCAGGAAATAGAGAAGATGGACGTAACGGCAGCATGGAGCGATACGGGGGTAGATGTAAACAATCATATTTCCATCACCTTTGACCACGCCCTTGCCGATCTGACAGCCAGTTTCATGGTGAACCTGGAAGAAAAGATGGTAATCTATGGTGAGAACGGGAAGATTGTGATGCCAAAGCCCCATTTCGCCTCGGAATGTTTTCTTTATGATGAAAAGGGGGAACCGGTGGAGCATTTTGTTGACGGGGAAACACAAAACGGGTTTACCTATGAGATTGAGGAAGCGGTACGCTGTATCAGAGAAGGAAGCCTGGAGAGCAGGGTGATCCCATGGGAAGATACCATGGCATGTGCCAGGTTATTTGACAGGATCGAGGAAACAAAAGGATAAAACGAAATGGGAAAACACGTTGCAGGTTAGACCAAAAGGAGGATTAAGATGAGCGCATTTGTGACGGGGCAATACCGCAATATTTTTGCGGAAACAGGAAAGAGCGGGGAAGAGATCCAAAAGAAGATCCGGGATGCGGTAAACACATTTTTTTACGGCAGCGAGGAGGAGCGGCTCTACCATCCGGTGGGAGAAGATATGGGGTATCTGGAGGATACCGGGAACCATGATGCCAGAACGGAAGGGATGTCCTACGGTATGATGATGTGCGTCCAGCTTGACATGAAGGAAGAGTTTGACCGGATCTGGAAATGGTCTAAGACTTATATGTATATGGAAGAAGGGGAAAACGAAGGCTATTTTGCATGGAGCTGTAAGACAAATGGTGAAAAAAATTCCTACGGACCTGCACCGGACGGGGAAGAATTTTATGCCATGGCGCTGTTTTTTGCTTCCCACCGCTGGGGGGATGGGGAAGGCATCTTCCATTATTCCAATGAGGCAAGAAACATCTTAAGGGCGTGCATCCATAAAGGGGAAAATGGGCGTCCCGGGGCTGCTATGTGGAACAGGGAAAATAAGCAGATTTTATTTGTGCCCGGTTCTGCGTTTACGGATCCTTCTTATCATCTTCCTCATTTTTACGAGCTGTTTGCGCTCTGGGCGGATGAAAAGGACCGGCCGTTCTGGAAACAGGCGGCCTGCGCAAGCAGGGAATATTTGGTGAAGGCCTGCCATCCGGTTACAGGGATGAATCCGGAATATGGGAATTTTGACGGAACCCCCATGTCAAAGAAGATGCCCTGGGGAGGCCGCCATGACCAATTTTATAGTGACGCTTATCGGACGGCGGCCAATATTGGGCTTGACTGTGCCTGGTTTGGTGATGATAAGGGGCATTATAGTGGGCCCCTGCGCCTGATGCGTTTTCTTGGCACGGACCTGGAAGGGGCAAGATGTGTATATGAAGTGGACGGAAAGCCTGTGGATATGACGGTGCTCCATCCGTTAGGGCTTTTGGCAACTACGGCTCAGGGGGCTTTGACGGTGGCAAAAGAGGATTCTGATGACCCAAACAGCGATTGGAATGTGGCGAAACGTTGGGTGGAGTGGTTCTGGAACCAGCCAATGCGTAAGGGCAGCAGAAGATATTATGATAATTGTTTGTATCTCTTTGCCCTTTTGGCGTTAAGTGGAAATTACCGGATATATAAGTAAGAAGGGAGCGGGCAAACCGTGAGTATATGTACCACTTGGAAAACCGTTTCCTATTATTGAATTTTAACATAGAGGCCGTGCCTTGTCTGCAGATTCAGGTTTCCGGGAAGACTGATATGACGCTGATGGTGCGGATTCCGTGGTGGATGGCCGGAAAGGCGCAGATTTCAGTTAATGGAAAAGAAGTTTATTGTTCTGACCAGAGTTCGATCTTTGTTCCGTTAGAGAGGACCTGGGAAGATGGGGATGTGGTCCGTATCGTGCTTCCAAAGACGGTTAAAGCCGAACCGCTTCCCGACCGGGAAGATACGGTGGCATTTCTGTACGGGCCGGTAGTGCTTGCGGGAATCTGTGAGGAGGAGAGGATGCTTCATGTTCCGGATGTCAGGCATCCTGAAACGGTTTTGACCCATGACAATGAGCGGGAGTGGGGGAGCTGGAAATCAACCTTCCGTACTTTGGGCCAGGAGCGCAGTATACGGTTTGTGCCGCTGCATGAAGTGGGGTATGACAGGTACAGCGTTTATTTTCCGATAAAGGAAGAACGTTAGAGGGAAAGGAGTTACTGTGAAAATGCTTGCGCCCAAATTTGTAGGCTTTTGAAAACATGGAGGATTTTTATGGATTATATCTTAAAAGACGGGAATGGGATTATATTTGAAAATGGAGGAGAAACTCTGCGGATCGAGCCCTGGGGGGAAAATTCACTAAGAGTCAGGGCATGTATGATGCGGGAGATCAAAGATACGGATTACGCTTTGCTTCCGCCTGCGGAGACCGAAGCGGACATCCGGATTATGGATGAGTTTCATGGCAGTATCACAAACGGAAAAATTACGGCCCGGCTGGAGGTATCCCAGTGGAGAAAATGCTGTCAGATCAGTTTTTACAATCAGAAAGAGGAATTGCTTTTCAGGGAAGAAGGGGATGGCGGCGCGCTGAACAATCATTCCAGGCATTTTAAGGCAAGGCTTGGGGGTGATTACGAGCTTACAGTGACCTTCCATGCGGACCCGGAAGAAAAGCTGTTTGGTATGGGGCAGTATCAGCAGGAGCTTTTGGATGTGAAAAACTGTGTGCTGGAGCTTGCCCACAGAAATTCCCAGGCCTCCGTGCCCTTTGTCCTTTCGGATAAAGGATATGGGTTCTTTTGGCATAATCCGGCCATAGGGAAAGTAGTTTTTGGCAAGAATCTGACTCAGTGGTATGCGGAAAGCACGGACCAGATGGATTACTGGGTGACGGCAGGGGATACGCCGGACGAGATTGAGCAGGCTTACGCCAGGGCAACGGGAACGGTTCCCATGATGCCGGAATACGGCATGGGGTTTTGGCAGTGTAAGCTCCGCTATTGGAACCAGGAGCAGCTTCTTAATGTGGCAAGGGAATATCACAGGCGGGGCGTTCCGGTGGACGTGATCGTGGTGGACTTCTATCATTGGCCAAAGTGCGGGGATTTCCGGTTTGACGAGGCGGATTTTCCAGATCCAAAGGCTATGGTGGAGGAATTAAAAGGTTATGGCATGGAGTTGATGGTTTCTATTTGGCCGCAGATCAACCTGACCAGCGAAAATTATGAAGAGATGCGTAAAAAAGGCCTTCTCATCAAAAATGAGCGGGGGGTGGAGATTGCCATGCGGTTTGAAGGGGAAAATACCTTCTTTGACGCTACCAACCCGAAGGCAAGGGATTATGTCTGGAAATTGTGCAAAAAGAATTATTATGATTATGGGATCAAGGTATTTTGGTTGGATGAGGCGGAACCGGAGTTTTCTACTTATGATTACGACAATTACCGCTATTTTGCAGGGCCTGTTACCAAGATTGGCAATATTTACCCGCAGCTATACGCAAGGACCTTTTATGACGGGCAGATACAGTCAGGGATGGAGACGGCGGTGAACCTGCTCCGGTGTGCATGGGCGGGCAGCCAGCGGTATGGCGCCCTTGTCTGGTCGGGGGATATCCACAGCGACTGGGAGACTTTCCGCAGACAGCTCTGCGCAGGCCTGAATATGGGGATTGCCGGCATTCCGTGGTGGACTACGGATATCGGCGGGTTTTCCGGTGGAAACCCGGATGACCCGGCGTTTAGGCAGCTTTTGGTACGCTGGTTCCAGTGGGGAACTTTCTGCCCGGTGATGCGTCTGCACGGCGACCGTGTTCCTCAGACGCCCCTAAACCACGCAGATGGCTCGCCTACCATGCCTACCGGGGCGGACAATGAGATCTGGAGCTTTGGCGACGACCATACTCCGATCCTTGAAAAGTATATCCGATTCCGGGAGAAAATGCGCCCGTATGTGAGAGAGTTGATGAAGGAAGCCCATGAGACGGGCCGACCTGTGATCCGTCCAATGTTTTATGAGTTTCCCGATGATAAAACATGCTGGGATCTGCAGGACCAGTATCTGTTTGGGGGAGATCTGCTGGTAGCGCCTATTGTGCATGAAAATACATACGAACGGGAAGTGTATTTACCCAAAGGGGCAAAGTGGACACTAATCTATGACGGAACGGAATATGATGGCGGACAGACGGTAAATGTGCCGGCAGATATCAGTCAGATTCCGGTGTTTTTGCGGGATGGGAGCCATGATGAGCTGATTAAGGAAATTTAAAAAGAGCCTTGCTGAAAATATGTATAATACAATATATAGTGCTATACAGTTAGATTTTGGATGGATAGTACTATATATTGTATTTATTTTCTTTGGATGTAAAAAATGAAGGCAAGATTTTTTACATTTTGCGGTTTAACGACACACAAAATCAGGTTTCAGTGCACGAAGATAACTGCAAGACCTGGCTTAGGGCAAGTGGGCCATTGCGTATCCGTATGACAAATGATTACCTGTTCCGTGCCCTTTTACAGAGGAATAATTATGTCCTGAAAGGGCTTGTATGCGCATTTTTGCACTTGCCTTATGAGCGTGTTAAGACAGCGGCGATCGCCAATCCCGTCATATTGGGTGAGACCGTTGATGAAAAAACATTTTTCCTGGATGTTTTCGTTACATTAAATGATTATGACCGCATTAATTTGGAACTGCAGGTGTTAAACGAGCATAATTGGCCAGTGCGGTCTTTGAGCTATCTGTGCCGCAGCTTTGACAATTTAAATTCTGGTGAGGATTATAATGATGTCAGACCGGCGGTCCAGGTAGGGATCTTAGATTTCACGCTCTTTCCGGACCATCCTGAATTTTATTCTACTTATCAGTTTCTAAACATTAAAAACCATACGATATATAGTGACAAAATACAGCTTTCTGTGTTAAACTTAACTCGTAAGGATTTAGCTGTCGAAGAAGACAAGAAATATCATCTTGACCTTTGGGCTTCTTTCTTTAAGGCTGACACGTGGGAGGAATTGAAAATGATCGCAAAACAGGATGAATTTATTGATGAAGCTTGTGCTACCGTATACCAGCTTAGCCAGGAAGAAAAGATCCGCCTGCAATGTGAAGCACGGGAGGATTATTACCGCAGGCAGCGGACGATCCAGAATGATATGGACAGGAAGCTGCGCACCATTGAAAATCAAAATACTACAATTGAAAGCCAAAATACGAAGATTGAAAACCAAAATGCAACAATCGAAAGCCAAAATGTGAAGATTGAAAATCAAAATGCAACAATCGAAAGCCAAAATGTAATGATTGAAAAGCAGAATGCGACAATCGAAAACCAAAATGTAATGATTGAAAAGCAGAATGCGGTAATTAAAGACCAGAATAAAAGGATTAAATGGTTGGAAGAAAAAATTCTTTCTTTACAGGAAGAGGCTGATTCTTTAAAGAAGCTTCTGTCAGAGCATATCATGTAATGAGACATTGATGGAGGTGTAAGTAGGTGCTATTTTATGAAAAAGGGATACTTATGGTGTATAGGTTTTGTCTTGTTGTTTAGCATTATAATTACAATTTGTTTTTTCAATCTTAAACAAGGCAATGATAATAATTTAGATGTGCTCTTTGAAGAAACTGTCAGTGCAAAGGAAGAATTTACTATTGATGAAATGTTGGCAGATTACGATGAATTATGGGAAATGCTTGAAGAAAATTATTATTATTTTCCATATTTAGAAAGTCAAGGCATTGATGTTGAATCATTAAAAAGAATGACCAGACAGCAATTAGAAAATAGGATTTCTAATGTAGATGGTTTCATTTACTTGTTGGATTTTATGTTTAAAAAAATGAACAATTTTGCACATTTAAGTGTCGTAAGTCCTGAAATGATTTTCGTATATCAGACATATTACAACTCTGAAGGGGTGGGGGATAATGGATGGAAAAACACATTACAAAACCCTCAAACGGCAGCATTGTATGAGTATCTGAATAAAGTGCCATTCACAGAGAATTCAGAATTAATAACAGAACAAGTATTACCGGATATAGAAGTAGAACTTGATTTGCAACGTAAAATAGTAATCTTTAAAATACGAACATTTGATGATAAGATATACAAGAAGGAAAAGGGTTTTATTAACGAATATTTGACTTCTTTAGATAATGCCAAAATAGATCATATAATTTTTGATATATGTGGTAATGCAGGAGGTAACGATGCTTATTGGATGGAGAATATTGTAGCGCCATTTGGAGGGAGTTATGAATGGGATACTTGGTGTTATCTTCGGGATACAGAACTTATGAGAGAGTATTTTTTTGATGATTATACGCCAGAACTTATAAGTGAACTTTCGGGGCATGCCGTACCGGCAGATGTAAAACAGCTAGGCTTGACACATTATTTTAAGCGTCAACAGACATTATCAACAGAAGCAACTCTCAAAAAAAATATTACGAATGCAAAGCGGTGGGTGATAATTGATAATAGGGTATATTCGTCGGCAGATAGTTTCAGTGCTTTTTGTAAAGCGACAGGCTGGGCAACACTTGTGGGACAATCCACCCGTGGATGCGGTACGGGAAGTACACCTATTTTGATTTCGTTACCTAACACGGGTCTGTTAGTGAGATTCAGTGGAATAGTAGTGGAAACATATGAAGGCACGCTGAATGTGCTTGCCGGAACAAAACCAGATATTCAAGTTGACCCAATTGTGGGAAATTGTCAATACGTTATTAATCAATTGGTGGATTGAATTAATTATAGCGGAAAGATCTCTTTCTATTTCATTTGGAACGAGAATTGCAAACTGTAAAGCTTGTATAAACGGAACGTTCTGCTAATCATATATTACTTGAAATAATTTAGTATCAATAATTAGTTATATCAATTATTTACATGTGAAGTTTCAATAAATAATGGAAAGGGGTGGAAGATATTGAAAAGAATAGTATTATATATCGCTAAAAATAACCGAAAAAGAATCACGGTGCTTTTCCTGCTTTCTTTTATTAGTGGTATTACTGTGCCTTTTATAACATCATATGAGTCTGAATTAGTTAATGCAGTAACCTCTTTGTTAGGTATGGACGTAAGTGTTATTGATTTGGTTCCAATTGTAACTATGTTGGCTTTTCTTTATCTTCTTTCCTATTTGATACCCAATTTTATACAATATCAAGAGGGGCTTTTATATCCAGATCTTGATAGGTTGGTTAAAGAACCACTAATATCAAATGTTGAAAATAGAAAGTACGAAATTTTGGAAGATCCATTGTTTATAGATAAGTGGAATCGAATAATGGACAAAATGGATGATAAACTGAAAGAATTATTGCCCACGGTGTTTGGTTTGACCACAACTAGCATTAGTGTTTTCGGAATGTTAATTTATGTTCTAAAGGAATCAAGAGAAATTGCACTACTGTACTCACTGATTTTGATTGCATTATTTTATGAAAGTAAAAAGGCAGCTAACGCTCTTTATACATTAAATAAACAATTTACAAGTACAGAACGTCGAATTATGTATATGAATAATATTACAAACAAAAAGGAGTACATACAGGAGCGCAAAATATTTAATTATACGCCATTTGTAAATACAAAAAGAATTGATTTTATGTATAAAGAGCGTATAGAGCAAAAGAATATAGATTTTAAGTTTGCGTTTTTGTCTGCGCTGGTTGAGGCATCAGGATATATTGCAACTATCATAGTAATGATTATAATGTTTTCCCAGTTAAAAGCAAATAGTATAACTATTGGTTTTTTTATTGCATTTTCAAGAGCTACGCTGACCTTGAATAATACTATGCAGTATAAAGTTAAAAACAAGCTTGATATAATTGCACAGCAGAGGATATTTTGGAGTGAGTTTTGGGAATTAGTCAATACTGAAAAAACTGAAATAAATAAAGATTTTATTTTACCGCAAGTACCATTTAGGAGTTTAGAATTTCGAAATGTTTCTTTTTCGTACCCGAACGGTACGGAAGTGCTTAAAGATATATCATTTAAGATAGAATCAGATAAACATTATGCGTTAGTAGGAGAGAATGGATGTGGAAAATCAACTATAGTAAAATTGATTTTGGGATTTTATGAGCCTACAAAAGGAAAGATATTGCTGAATGGGAAAAGTATACAAAGATATTCTCAGGAATCTTTAACAAAATATTTTTCAGTTGTCTTTCAGGATTTTGCGCAATATGCAGTGACGTTTAAAGAGAATATCACTCTTGGAAATATAGTTGATAAAGAAGTATATGATGATACAGTATTGTCTGTTGGTCTGGCGGCTGTAAAAAATAAATTGCCTTATAGAGATGATACAATTTTAGGGCGGATTGAAAATACGGGGGTAGATTTATCAGGAGGGGAATGGCAGAAAGCGGCAATGGCGCGTGCGTTATGTAAACAAGGTGAGTTTGTTATTTTGGATGAACCAACTGCGAGCATGGATCCAATAGCGGAAAGCAATATGTATTCTCAATTCAATAGTCTTATGAGGAATAGAGGAACTATATTTATTTCACATCGATTAGCTTCAGCTACGTTAGCAGATAAAATATTTGTTATAAAAGACAAAAAGGTATGTGAAAGCGGAACACATCAGGAATTAATAAATCAAAGAGGATATTACTATATCATGTTTAATATGCAAAAGAAATGGTATTGGAAAGAAAGTATGTAACAAGAATATTCGAAATAAAATTTCTCCAATATGTTGTATCCATGTGATACACTAAAGTTATATGTATGATTTTTATTTTTTGCAGATTTTTAAGAGGAATGTCAAATAGACATAAATGTTATATGGAAAAAAAATCAGAATATGGATTAGTAAAGGTTATCTTTAAAACATTTAAAACTTTTTTCAGGTCAGATTTGAATGGAGCATTTAAGATGCTTTTTCTTTCGTTGCTTCCAGCACTTATATCGCCAATAAAAGTGATATGTGAAAATTACATATTTGAGGAAGCTGAAAAGGTAGTTTTGTTACAAACTATAGATTGGAGTAATTATTGGTGGTTTCTAGCTTTAATTATTGTTCAAATTGTGTATTTGGGTATTTATTCATTATACAGAAGTAATATAAATTACATAGGAAGTGATCTTGAAATAAATTTACAGAACAATCTAAATGCTAAGACTGCCAATATCCCTTTAGAAATGTTTGACGATCCTTCTTTTTATAAAAATATTGAATTGGCACGAAATGTATCAAGAGATCTTAGATTCATGGTAATGATGTTCGTATCAGAAATCTTTAGCTATATTATCACATTTATTTCCGTCACGGGCGTGATGTTTAGTTACCATTATGCTCTTGTATTATTGAGTATATTTGCAATTTTGCCTGACATTGTAGCTAAGATATTGCAATCGAAATACCGGTATAATGCTATGGATCGATTGCAAGAGTCAATACGCGGAAAAAAATATTTTGAGGATATTTTAACAAATGTAAAATCTCAGAAAGAGATAAGGATTTATAAGAGTCATAAGTTTTTCTTGAGTAAATGGAATGCTTTTCAATCCGATTTTTCACATGAGAAGAAAAAACTTATAAAATACCAGTTTAATTTAAATTCTATTTGTAGTATTTGTATGACAATAACATCAATAGCATCATTGTTATTAATTATATGCCTTGTGTTGGCTGGAGAAATAAAAATTGGTGAATTTGCAGCGTCATTTAATGCGACCATACTATTAAAAACAAATTTCTCCAGAATTTTGAATCTGGGAATATTTAGTCTGGATTGTGGATTAAAAGGGAAATATTATTATTCCGTTATGAATTATCCTGAAAGGATTAGAAATACAGTTGCAGACATTACGCCAAAAGAAGGAATCAAATTTGAAAATGTGTTTTTTGCATATCAAAAGCAGAATGATGTGATTAAAGACATAAGCTGCAAAATTGACCCAGGAATGATTGTCGCTGTTGTTGGGGAAAATGGAGCAGGTAAATCAACTTTTTCAAAATTGCTTTTAGGGCTTTATCTTCCGGATAAAGGTAGTATTACATATAGTGGGAATAAAACCAAAGATATTGAGGAAGAAAATTTGTATAAAAATTTGTCGGCAGTTTTTCAGGAATTTTGCAAATATAATTTCACTGTGGCGGAAAATGTTGTATTTTCTAACTTGCCTAATTCAAGTACAATACAGAAGGTATTAAAAATACTGCAAGATTTAGATTTTAAGATACAAGGAGAAGAAATATTAGCAGAAGATTTAAATTTACAATTAGGAATAGAATATGGAGGAATAGAATTATCTGGGGGTAATTGGCAAAAGCTAGCCATTGCGAGAGGACTTCAGAAAAAACATCAGTTAATAGTACTTGATGAACCTACGTCATCAATAGACTCGCTTACAGAAGAAAAAATCTTTCATGAAATACTTTTTGATAATTCTAAAGCGACAAAAGTATTTATAACACATCATATGAGCACAACGGCCTTGGCAGACTATATTATTGTCTTGGATCATGGAAGCATTGTAGAAGCTGGAACACATAAAGAGCTATTGGATAAGAAAGGAACTTATGAAAAACTTTGGAATTCGCAAGCTAAATGGTATAAATAGTGATATTTTAGCGAATAGAATGTACAAAGCGCTAAAGCATAATAAAGGTATAATAGAATTTCAAAGAGAGATTATATCATACGATGAGTTATTAGGTGCTGCAAATAATCTTGGTATAGAATGGAAAAAAATGAGATTAGCCGTATTGCTATAAGCATGTCAAATTCGAAAGAGTTATTTATTTTGTTGACTGCGGCAATGATATATTTAGATACGATATATATATTTCCAGATTATGTTGATGTGGGTGAAGTGATCTCAATATGTAAGCATAGGGGATTGGGTATGCTTTACACTGCAAAACAGAAAACCTATAAAATTGATTCCTATGAAATGGATGTGAATGATAATAATGTTAAGGTAGTTTTATTTTCATCGGGAACTGTAAAAAAACCCAAAGGGGTTATGCTATCGAGTTTGAGTCTGTATAATAATGCTTATGCTGCATATAAGTGCTTGCAATATTCTGATAAGGACAAGATTCTAATTTCAAAGCCCATCTATTATTCATATTGTTTCACAATAGAATTTTTGGCTGGAATCTTAAATGGAGCTTCTTTTTATATATATGAAGAAATGTTTTGGCCTTCGAAAATAGATTGGATAATCAGAAATAAAGGAATAACTGTTTGGTGTACTATTCCAACTACATTAAAATTATTTATAAAGGTGATACATGAGTATAGTGGAGTATTACGAATTTTAGGAATTGGAGGTGAAAAAACAACAACTAAATTAATGGAAAGCGCAAAAAGATATTTTATAAACACTCGAGTGGTTCAAATGTATGGTTTGGCGGAAGCTGGCCCTCTGGTAACGTGTTTAGATGCATCGTATAGTTTTGGTAAATTGAATTCTATTGGTGCTCCGGTTGAGGGAGTCTCTATAGAGATTAGAGATAGTAACAATAACATAGTAGATAAACCATTTCAGATAGGTGAATTGGTAATAAGCAGTAATAGCATAATGGAAGGATATCTGTTTTTAGGCTCCGAATCAAAAGGAGAGATTAGAGAAAGAAAATTATTTACGGGGGATCTGGGCTATTATGATGACGAGGGTTATTACTATTTATGCGGTAGAACGGATGATGTTGTTAAAGTAAATGGTAGAAAAGTATATTGTAAAGAAATAGAATTGGCTCTGCTAGAAATAAGAGGTATTGAAAATGCAATTGTAATATGTGTTAATGGCAAAGACTCTTTGATGCGGTTGGTAGCTTTTGTACAAGTAGAGAAAGAAATTGAGAATAAAGAAATTGTCCACTATTGTGTGAAAAATAAAATTTATGTACCAGATGAAATACGTCAGATAAAACAATTACCACAAAGTAAAAATGGGAAAATATCTTTAAGAAAGTTGAGAGAACTTGTGGAAAAAAAATAATGAGGTAGATATGGAAAATATAACATATTGCAATTTTAAGAAAAGAATTGATGAATGTTCTGCAGTGATTTTCCCTATTGGAGCATTTGAGCAACACGGACCGGCAGCAACATTGGGAACGGATTATTATATTGCATCATATTTGGCTGAACAAATAAGCGAAAGAACAAATATAATGTATATACCATGTTTACCATTTGGGTATAGTGTCATACATTCTAATTTCCCTGGAACTATAAGTTTAAGTAAAAAACTATATTTTGATATTATAAATAGCATAATAACAGAATTAGAAAAAAATAATGTTAGTAAAATAATTATAATAAATGGACATGGGGGGAACATTAGGCCTATTAAAAGGATAATAGAACATAGCAATATATGCTTTTTGCAATGGTTTGAATTAATTGGAAATAAATATTTTGAAAATGAGCATAAATCTCATGCTGGTTCAGAAGAATTATCACTTTTAGCTGCCATAAAAAGTGAGTATGTAGATGAAGAAAAAATAGAGAATAGAGATCCGTCAAAAATGAATATAGTATGGAAGGAGTTACAACCAGAAGAAAGAAAAACAGAATATTATACGGAAAATGGTGTATATTGTTATGCGGATAAATACAGTAAAGAGTTGGGACAAAGGATACTTGCTGATGTTGTTGATATAATGGTCGAAAAAATTAATATCTTTTTGAATGCCTAAATAGTTATTAACAAAATAAATTATTAAAGAAAGGTAGTATAATCATGAAAAAAGAAATTGATCAAAAATTAATTAAAATAATAAATGAAAATAGCGTAGTGAAAATTGATAAAAAAACATTTAATAATGACATTGATTTAATGGATGATTTGGGAATGAGTTCACTTTCCTTTGTTAGTCTAATGATATCAATAGAAGAAGAATTTGAGATAGAAATCCCTGATGAATGTATGATGATTGATAAATTAAGAAAATATTGTAAACTAAAAGAATGTATTTTGGAACAAATGCAAAAGGGATAATCTAAATGTGTTAAGATTTTATTTCGAAATTTCTCTGAAATATTTATTTATCCTGAATTATTCACGGAACAACAGAGTCAACTGCTGAAATCCGCATAGCTACTGCATTTTAATTGAATGTTGCTTTTCATTTATTTAGTGAATAGAAAAAGACCTCTATCTATGGTAAAATTTAGGTATCCAATCCAAA
>CAJULP010000059.1 GCA_910587295.1 uncultured Lachnospiraceae bacterium
ACAGATGGCAATCTGTCTTTTTGTGCTGCTTGAATACAGACAAGTCTTCCTTTAAAAGAAAAATCAGGCAGAGATAGGCGTTGCAATATCCCTGCCTGAAGAAAAGCCAGTAAGTCAATGCCTTAACTAAATGACATTGGCAGCGGCCCACCCTTTTTGTCTTCAAAATTCTTGCGGATAAAAAAATTAACGTGTATAATCATTCGGTAGGAACATTTTGCGCTCTTCGGTAGTCTGTGGGATAGCAGCCTTCATATTTTTTGAACGCACGGGAAAAGGTTGAGGGAGAGTGGTAGCCGATCTTGTATGCGATGTCCGCTATTTTTAAACTGGGGTCTTGCAGGTAGGATTTGGAAAGCTCGATCCGTCTGCGGTTAACGTACTCCGGAAAGCTGTAACCGGTAAGTTCTTTAAAACGCCTGCTGAAATAATTGTAGCTTATTGCAATGTTAGCCGCGGCTTCGTCCATGGTGATATCCCTGCTGATATTTTCATCAATAAAGGCAAGCACGGATTCAAACTGGAAATCTTTTACCGCAGCTTCCGTTTTGGCCGATTCCGGCGTATGGAACAGTTTTTCCCGCAGCTCTTCCACATCCACGGGTTTTAGCAGATAGTCGTTTGCGCCGCTTAGAAATGCCTGGCGGACCAGTTGGTAGTCATCGTATCCGCTGAGGACATAGATCGTCACATCGGGATAATGTTCTTTTACATATTTAATGAGGGTAAAGCCGGAAAAACCAGGCATGTTCAGGTCGGTGATCAGAATGTCAGGTAAGGGCTCGGTCCGAAGGAGCTGTTTTGCCTCCACAACGCTGACTGCGGTTCGGCAGGATAAGCTGTCCGGGCCAATGATCCGCTGGAGTTTTGACTTTACATTCTTACAAACCAGACAGTCATCATCTACTACAAGAATTTTCACACTGTCGATACTCCTTTTCCAGTCTATTTTTTTGAGTATAACATATCCGTATCCATTTATCAAACAGTATGCAAGAGGTGCGTTATGGGAGAAAACCGGCTGTTCAAAAAATTTATCATATCTTACGTTTGCTTTGTGCTTCTGCCTTTTAGCGCAGTCCTGGCAGGAGTCATGGTGTATGCCAACCGGCTGCAGCTGAAAAATGACATGATCCAAAATGAGATCCTTGCCTCCCAGATGGTGAACGCAATTTCACGACAGACGGAGCTGGCGGAAAATATGTGCAGTTCCATACTTCAAAATCAGAGTATTCTTAATTTTTTTGATAAAGAATACGTATCCTCTCCTGATTTGTCTTATTACCGAACTACCATACATGAGTTTGTAAAGACCACCAACGGCATGTCTGATATCAAACTGCGGATCTATCTGGAAAATACTTCTATTCCCATGGGATTTGGCATTTTTTATCCGATGCGGTACATAGACCAGGGGGAAGTGTTCCAGAGGTTTTATCATTCCGAGCAGGAAAGCGTATGGCTGGACGGGGATTTTGACAGTGAGCTTCCTGAAAACCGGCGGCTGGGATCTTCCGATACTTATCATTACCTGCATAAGATTCAAGTGGGTTCCCGTTTACTGGGCGTGGTGGAAGCAATGGTTCCTAAGCGGATGCTGGCAGTGCATGACGCTTTGTCACAGCCGGGCCTGGTCGTGCTGGATGGGTGCTATTTTTATAATTATTCGGATCGATCCTTGACAGAAGACCAGCTTCGCGGCTTTTCGGAAGGTGACATGACCGGACATACCGCCTTGCTGGTGTATTCGCGTTATGAGCTGCCCAAAGGGCCCTTTGACATCGTGGTCATTTCAACCCGTTCCCAGATCACCTTACTGACGGCGCTTGCGGTTTTGCTGCTGCTTGTGGTGGTCATCGTGATGGTGGCCGGCTTTTTTGCTTACAACCGCCGGCTGATCAGGGATATCCATCACTGCCTTGACGGAATGGCTGTGGCGATCGAAAATGATTTTAATCCCCCAGAAGGGCCCGATGGTTTTTCCATTGCCGAGATTGCAAAAAGGCGGGATGAAATTTCCGTGCTGGCCCGGCGTATCACCTATCTTTTAGGGCAGATCCGCTTTTTGCTGGATCAGAAAATACAAAAAGAGACTGCGGCTAAAGAAGCGGTGCTTCTGGCTCTCCAGCATCAGATTAATCCGCATTTTTTGTATAACACCATGGAAGTGTTTTCCGCCCGCATGGAACTGGCCGGGCTGTATGAGGAGAGCAGTGCGGTTTCGGCCTTTTGCCGGATGATGCGTTATAATATGAACTCGAAAGATCTGATGTCCACGTTAGGGGAGGAGATCGATCAGGTGAAATATTATATTGCCATTCAGCGGATCCGCGATATTCCGTTTGAAGTCAGGTTTGATATCCCGGCAGAACTTTTAAAAGAACGGGTGATCCGTTTCCTGTTAGAGCCTTTTGTGGAAAACAGCTTTAAATACCGGGGAGATGCATCCCCTTTGGAGGTGTCTGTTTCGGCCAGGATGCTGGACGGCCAGATTGAACTTTTGATTCGGAATAACGGCGAGGCGGTTTTGCCTGAGCGGATGGTGGAACTGAATGAACGTTTTAAAAACGGCCCTGTTTCCGTAAAAAGCCACGGTATGCGCATAGGGCTTAATAATATCAATTCCCGCCTTAAGCTGTTTTACGGGGAGTCCCACTATATCCGGGTGGATTGTGACGGAGAAATAACAACCTTCCGGTTTTTGGTTGAACGCCGTCCGGACAGGGTGGAGGAAACTTTGGTTTAACATAAAAAGAGGGGATTTCCCCCTCTTTTTACTGGTACATGTATAAGATCACTCTCCCCGTTTACCGATTTCCGGGATAGGCAAATGTAAGCCCCAGTTTGGCTTTGTTTGCCTGGAACAATTCGTTCTGGTAGGAAATCAGCTGGCTCAGGCCAAGGTTTTCCATTTCGGCCAAAGCGGCGTCTAACTCTGCTTCGCACTGTTCGGCTGAAGGGGCGGTAATGATCCTGCCCAGCGCCTGCAGGCGGTATTCTTTGATGCGGACCTGAATGGCGGCTTCATCACTGCCGGCTGCCGGAGCCACGTCCGCAAAGCACTTATCATCATAGATTTCCATACGGTCATCGTGAGTCATAAGGTAGGTGTCTGCGGACCAGATGCCTTCGTCCACAGGATAGGTACCCTGTACGATGGTGTAGTCGCTTGTCCAGCCCATATCGCCGGCATATTTGGCGGTAAATTCTGTGGGATTTGCGTCACGCAGCGCCATGATATCAGGATCTCTGACCACTTTTCCGTCTTCGCCCAGCGTCCAGCCGCCAACGCCCCATTCATTATCCAGTGTTGCTTCCTTGGAATTCAGGTAGGCAAACAGGCGGATGATCCTGTCAGGGTTTTGTGCGTCTTTGTTGACCAGAGTAGCGGTCCAGCCCATATTGTTTTGCGCGGGGATGATGGACCTGTCATTATGGTCGCCGGTAAACTGTCCGGCATATCTCATGACCGCATTGTTGTCGCTGGCATAAAGGCTCAGTCTGGAATTGGATACATTTGTCTTTGCGGTGGAAGCGAACACCCGGCCTGCCGCAACTTCCTGCTCTAACTGGCTCTTATCTACGGTGAAACTGTCGTCGGTGAGCAATCCTTCCCGGTACATCTGGTTAAACAACAGCATAGCTTCCCTGTATTCCGGTGTTGTGTAAAGAGACTGGAAATTGCCATCCGCATCCTCCTCATGGGCGCCTAACTGCTGGGCGATCTGAATGTCTGCTATGTCAGAAAACAGGACCATATAAGGCACAACGGTCTGTCCGTTATACTGGATGTTTTGGTCTTTTACTGCCCGCAGGGCGTCAAGGAAGCCTTCTTTTGTCTGCAGGTCATCAATGCTCATGCCTATTTGGCTTAAGATATCTTCCCGGACATAGTTTTGGTTATGGGTCTCATAGTAGCCCTGATTGTCTGCGATATTGTCGTCTCCATAATAGTAGCTGGCGATGGAATACCAATTGCCATCCTTGGCGGTGTACCAGTCGATCATGGACTGGGGAACCAGCAGATCCGGCGCATACTGATCCATCAGAGGCTTAAGGGGCTGTACCATGCCGTTGTCCTCTAACAGCTTTCGCTGGGTGGAGTTGGCATCTAAGGTAATGATGTCCGGCAGTTTTCCGGTCTGGATCAACATATTAAGTTTGTCGGTATCACCGGTCTGGATATCGATCTTCACACCGGTTTCTTCATAGAGCTTTTTGTCGAAAAGGTTATTTGCTTCGTCAAATTTTTTGCCGTACCAGTCGTAGGCCATGAACCAGGTGATGGTACAGTCGGAAGTATCCTCTTTCCAACTGGGACTGTCATTTGCTTCCGGCGCTGCGGCCTCTTCGGCGGCTTCAGGTTCTTCGGGTGCGTCAGGCTCTGTGGAATCATCGGTTTCTGCAGCAGGCGCTTCGTTTGCAGGTTCCGTTTCTGCCTCCTTTTTGTCTCCGCAGCCGCTAAGAAGCGACAAACTTAACGTGGCTGCCAAAAGCAGTGAAATCCATTTTTTTCTTTTCATTTTGTTCCTCCTTTTTTTGTTTGGTCTATGGTGTCATGGGAATCAGCCTTTGACTGCGCCCATGGTTACGCCCTTTACGAAATACCGTTGTAAAAACGGATAGATACAGACCACCGGCAGAGCGGTCACCACCATGGTAGCCAGCTTGACTACCTGAGGTGTGAGCGTGGTCGCCTGATCGGGGATCGCAATGGCAGCGGCGGAACCCAGACCTCTGGATATGGATGGGTCGGTGATCACTTTTTTCAAAAATAACTGGATCGTCTGGAGTTCCTGTGACGAAGTGTACATCATGGAATCAAAATAAGAGTTCCAGTGAGTGACTACCGTAAACAGGGCGATCGTTGCCAGCACGGGCTTGGACAGCGGCAGAATGATCTGGAAGAAGATCCTGTATTCGCCGGCACCGTCCAGTTTTGCCGATTCGATCAGTTCCGCCGAGAGATCACGCATAAATGACTGGATGATGATCATATTATAAGCGCTGAACATAGTAGGAATGATGTAGACCCAAAAAGAGTCGTATAAATTCAGGTTTACGATCAAAATAAAGTAGGGGATCAGTCCGCCGCTGAAAAACATGGTCAACATGATAAACGGTATGTATATTTTTTTCAGTTTCAGGTTTGGCCGCGTAATGGCATAAGCGACCATGGCCGTGCAAAGGAGGCTGGTCACCGTTCCGATCAGGCACTTAAGGATGGTGATACCAAAAGCGTTAAGGATTGCTTTGTCCAGAAACACTGCCTTATAGTTGGCAAGGGTCCATTTTCTTGGCCATAGAAATACGCCGCCCCGGAGATAATCCATACCTTCATTTAAACTGCCTGCGACACAGTACCACAGCGGATAGATCATGATAAAAGCTAAGATGATCATAATGATATCGTTGATCCAGTCAAATGCCGTATTGCGCTCTGATCGTGATTTCGTTTTTGATTTTGACATAGTAATCCTCCATGTTTTCAAAAGCCTGCAAATTTGTCTGTGAAAAATTTATTTTCACAGTACCCTCTTTTTTTAGAATAATCCCCGTCCAAGGGTCTTTTTTGATGTCTGGTTGGCAATCAGCATAAGCATGACGGACATAACGGATTTTAAAAGGCCGACCGCCGCGGCATAGGAGTACCGGGATTGTGCGATACCTACTTTATATACATAGGTATCCAGTGTTTCGCTGAAGGCAAGGTTCAAAGAATTTTGGAGCAGGATGATCTGCTCGTACCCGGTATTCAAAATGGAGCTGATCTGGAAGATCAACATGATGACGATGGTGCCGGAAATACAGGGAACCGTGATATACCACATTTTTTGGAACCGGCCGCAGCCATCCACCGTAGCTGCCTCATACAGCTCCTGGTCGATTCCTGTGATAGCCGCCACATAGAGGATCGAACCAAACCCCACAGACTTGATCACGCTGATAAGGGTATAGATCCCGTAAAAATATTCGCCTTTTGCCATAAAATTGATTGGTTCCGCAATGATGCCCAGTTCATAGAGCGTGGCGCTGATTACGCCGTTTGGCATCAGCATTTCTAAAACAATACCGCCGAAGATGACCCAGGAAAGAAAATGGGGCAGGTAGGATATTGTCTGGATGGTCTTTTTAAATTTCAGATTTTTGATCTCGTTGATAAACAGTGCCAGCAGGATTGGCGCCGGGAAGGAAAAGACCAGTGCAAGGCCGTTTAATATCAAGGTATTGCGAAGGACATTGAACAACGCAGGGTCATTAAAAAATTCCCTAAAGTATTTAAGCCCTACCCATTCGGCGTTCATCATGTTGGAGAGTACGGTATAATTTTTGAAGGCAATGATGATTCCGTACATGGGGATGTAGCAGAAAATGAAACACAGAATAATCCCCGGCCAGATCATGGTCTGCATCTGGAACTGGTCGTTTGATAAAAAGTGCCACCGTTTTTTTCCGGTAGTCCTTGTTTCGGGGTTCCTGCTTTTTTTTATTTTTTCTGAAACCGCCATACAAAAAATCCTCCTTTTCCTCTGATGGATTAAGTATACACTTTTTGATGGGTCATATTACATAGCAAAAGTTATCATTTCATGCCGGTTTTTGTTAAATTTTCCTATGAGATGTGAGGATTTCATGACAAAAACGCACAGGATGGAGAAAAATGCACAAAAAACGGACCGCCTGAAAACAGGAGGTCCGTTTCGTAAGCAAAAAATTGTCATGACGGTGTGTCAGGAAAGCTCTTCCGTAAGTGTTTCAATTTCATCGATCATCTTCCCGATATGGGCGATGGTATCCAACAGCGGCTTATCGGTGGTGATATCGATCCCGGCCATCTTTGCCAAGCCCACAGGATCCAGGGTGCTGCCTGCCGCAAGGGCTTTTTTCCAATCAGCGACCGCCGGCGCGCCTTCTTCTTCGATCCGCCGGCAGACCTGGGTGGCGATGGTAAGCCCGGCGCTGTAGGTATAGGAATACAGGCCCATATAGTAGTGGGGCTGGCGCATCCAGGTGAGGGCGGCGTCATCGCAGATCTCCACCTCACTGCCCCAGAACTTTTGGAGGGTTTCCTTCATAAGCCGGGATAAGGTCTCGGCGTTGACGCTTCCCCCGCCGTCAACGATCCGGTACACTTCCCGCTGGTAAGCGGCTTCCATCAGGTGGGTCACGAAGTTATGGTAATAGGTGTTGCCGATCATACAGGAAAGTACCCAGCGGCGGAATCTGGGATCCGGGTTTTTCTTTAACAGATAATGGGCCATCAAAAGCTCGTTGATGGTGGAGGGCGCTTCCACGAAATAGGTGGAAACGTCCACGTCAAATATGGACTGGCTTTCGTTGCAGGATTTAAAATGCCCGGCATGTCCTAACTCATGGGCCAGGGTAAAGACGTCCGACATCCGGTCATTCCATGACAGCAGGATGAAAGAGTTTTTCCCGTAAGGGCTGGCACAGAAGCCCCCCGTTGATTTCCCCTGGTTTTGGGCAAAGTCTACCCAGCGGTCCCGGTAAGCTTCTTTGATCATCTCCACATAATCGTCTCCCATTACGGACAGTCCGTTTATGATATATTCCTTGGATTCTTCGATGGTGACCTTGGGGTCATATTCCGGGTCTATTGCAATTTTTAAGTCCGCAAAGGTCATCCGGTCCAGTTTGTGGATCTTTTTTAACAGCCGGGCGTACCTTTGCATATGAGGGGCAAGCTCTTTCGTGATCAGGTCAATCTGGCGGTGATACAATTCCTGTGAGACCTTTTGAGGGAAAAGCAGGCTGTCAAACACGCTGTCAAAGCTCCGCAGGGTAGCCAGCGTTTTTTCCGTCTGTACCTGGGTGTTATAGGCGGTGGCAGTCACGTTTTCGTATTCCCGAAGCTTGGAGGAAAATGCGGCAAAAGCGTTCCGGCGGATGGACGGATCTTTTTCGTATTCATAATTGTCCTCAAACAAAGAATAGCCAAGAGGATATTCGGTATCATTTGCCGTAAAGGGGGCAAATTTCATGTCGGCCAGTTTTGCCATATTGTAGATCTGGTAAGGGGCTGACTGGATGGTCGGAGAAAGCGCCGCAAGTGCCCGTTCCGTTTCGGGCGTCAGCTTGTGGGGCTTGTTCCGAAGAACGTCAAGCAGGTAGTTTTTGTTGTCTGTGGCAGCAAGGACGGCCTGCTTTAAGGTTTCTTCCTCCTGTGCGGCAATCTCGGTGTCAACAAAGCTTATCTGGCTTAAAACCTTTGCGGAAAGCCGGGATACTTCTTCACTCAGTTCCTGATTGTGAGTGTCGTAGTAGTCAACGGAAACGGCCAGTTCACAGTAGCTGCCTGTCAAAGACATGAAATGATACAGCTTGCGAAGGTGGTCAAGACAGGCATTGATGGTTTCGGGTGAGGTAAGCTTTCCCTGATATTCCTCAGCGATATATTCGCCAAGGCCGTCCAGCTTTTCCATATCCTTTCGAAGGTCCGCTTCGCTTTGGTAGATCAGTGATAAATCCCAGGTCAGTGCGCTGGGAACATCTTTTCGCATTTTTAATTCCATGGTAATCCTCCTTATGGCGATTAAGCATTTTCTTATACTTTATATGGATTTTGGGGAAAAAGCAAGGCGTTACCACAAGAATCGGCAAAGATTCACATTCTGGGCAATGTTCAAAAGGGAGGAGCCTTTTTATAATAGAAATAAAGGATTAAATTACGGGGTTACACGGAAAGGAAAAGGGTGGGTACTGTGAAAAATGAATTTTTCACAGACAAATTTGTGCTTGCGCCCAAATTTGCAGGCTTTTGAAAGCATGGAGGATTTTTATGAAGTATGGATATTTTGATAATGAAAACAGGGAATATGTCATTGACCGGGTAGATCTTCCCTGCTCATGGACCAATTACCTTGGGGTGGAAGATATGGCTGCGGTGGTGAACCACACCGCAGGGGGATATTTATTTTACAAGTCGCCGGAATACCATAGGATCAGTCGTTTTCGGGGTAATTCGGTTCCTATGGACAGGCCCGGGTTTTATGTGTATCTTAGGGATAGGCTGAGCGGAGATTACTGGTCGGTGTCATGGCAGCCGGTAGGCAAGCCTCTTGATGAGGCGGTATACCGCTGCCGCCACGGTATGTCTTATACGGTATATGAATGTGAGTACCGGGGTATCAGGGCGTCTCAGAAGATGATGGTTCCGAGAGGGGAAGCGGTACAGCTGTGGGATGTGAGGATCCAAAATACCGGCAGCGCCAAAAGAGAGCTTAGTGTGTTTTCCTATCTGGAATTTTCCTTCCATCATATCATGATCGACAACCAGAATTATCAGATGAGCCTTTATTGTGCCGGCGCTTCTTATGAGGATGGGATCATAGAGGAAGATCTGTTTTATGAAGAATTCGGATATCAGTATTTTACGGCTGATTTTGAGCCTGACGGTTTTGACTGCATGAGGGACCGGTTTATCGGGCCTTATCATACGGAGACGGATCCGGCGGCAGTGGCGGGAGGAAACTGCTTTTCTTCCTGTGAAAAGGGTGGGAACCATTGCGGCAGCCTGCAAAAGAACATCGTCTTGCAGCCGGGGGAAGAAGTGCGTCTTGTTTTCATGCTGGGGGAGGGAAACAGGGAAGAAGGACGGCGCATTCGGTCCAAGTATGGCAGTCATGATGCGGTGGATAGGGCTTATGGGGATCTAAAGGAGTTTTGGGAGGATAAGTTTTCCAGGCTGCAGGTGAAGACCCCCAATGAAGGGATGAACACGCTGTTAAATACCTGGACGCTGTACCAGTCGGAGATCAACGTGATGTTTTCCCGGTTTGCCTCTTTTATTGAAGTGGGAGGCAGGGTAGGGTTAGGCTACCGGGATACGGCCCAGGATGCCATGACCATTCCCCATTCTAATCCGGAAAAATGCAAAGAGCGGATGGAACAGCTTCTTAGGGGGCTTACCAGCCATGGCTACGGTCTGCATCTGTTTCAGCCGGAATGGTTTATGGAAGATGGAGGAGTCAAGCCTTTTAAATCCCCTACGGTGATCCCGGAGCCGGAGAAGGGAAGCATCATCCACGGGCTTTCGGATGCCTGTTCCGACGATGCCTTATGGCTGGTTGGCGCTGTGGTGGAATATATCAAGGAGACCGGGGATGATTCCTTTGCGTTTTTGCAGCTTCCCTATGCGGATACGTTTCTGGAAGGGAAAAAGGAGACGGAGAGCGTTTACTGCCATTTAAAAAGGATTTTGGACTTTTCCGCAAGACAGGTAGGACAGACCGGTGTCTGCAAGGGGCTCAGGGCGGACTGGAACGACTGCCTTAACCTTGGAGGCGGGGAAAGCGCCATGGTAAGCTTTCTCCATTACTGGGCTCTGAGGCAGTTTGTGGGATTGGCGCATCATCTTGGCAGGGAGGAAGATGCGGAAAATTACAGCCGGATCGCGGCCGGGGTGAAGGAAGTGTGCAACAGCCGGTTATGGGACGGAAAGTGGTTTATCCGGGGGATCACGGCCAAAGGAAGGAAGATAGGCACCCAGGCGGACAAAGAGGGGAAGATCCACTTAGAATCCAATGCGTGGGCCGTTTTATCCGGGGCGGCAGAGGAAGATAAGGCGGATCTGGCCCTTTTAGCAATTGATGAATATTTATATACCCCATGCGGGCTATTGCTAAATACCCCCTCTTATACCAAAGCGGATGATGATATCGGGTTTGTCACCAGGGTGTATCCGGGAGTGAAGGAAAACGGGGCTGTCTTTTCTCATCCCAATCCCTGGGCATGGGCGGCGGCCTGCGTAAGAGGGCGGGGTGACCTTGCCATGAAGTTTTACGATGCCCTGTGTCCTTGCTGGCAGAATGATTGGATCGAAGTCAGGGAGGCGGAACCCTATTCTTACTGTCAGTTTATCATGGGAAAGGATCACAGCGCCTTTGGCAGGGCAAGGCATCCTTTTATGACAGGTTCCGGCGGTTGGGCGTATTTTTCCGCAACCAGATATATGCTGGGGATCCGGCCGGATTATGAGGAGCTTGTGATTGACCCCTGTATCCCGCCGGAGTGGGAGGAGTTTTCGGTGGTCCGTATTTGGAGAGGGGCACAGTTTCAAATTAAAGTCACAAACCCCAATGGGGTTATGAAAGGCATAAAGGAGCTTCGTTTAGACGGGGAGGTTACAGATAAAATACCGCCTATGGAAAAAGGAAGCAGTCATATAGTGGAAATTGTGATGGGAACATGTTAAACTATGAAAAAGAGAAGGCAAGGAGGGAAAGCCATGATCAGGTTTGGAACCGGCGGCTGGCGCGCCATTATAGGGGATGAGTTTACAAAAGAAAATATCCAGATTTTATCCAGGGCCATCTGTGATAAAATGAAGGAAGAAAAGGTGGCAGAGGAAGGAATCGTGCTGGGGTATGACAGGCGTTTTTTGTCCAAGGAAGCAATGCAGTGGGCGGCGCAGGTCTTTGCGGCGGAAGGGATCAAAGCATACCTGATCAATAAATCCGCACCCACGCCGGTAGTCATGTTCTATGTGATGAAGCATAAATTCCACTACGGCATGATGGTGACGGCAAGCCATAACCCCGCTATCTATAACGGGATCAAAGTGTTTACTTATGGGGGCAGGGATGCGGATGAGGTGCAGACGGCACAGATCGAGGGCTATATCAACGACGTGACGGATATCCCCGTGGATGATATGCCCTATAGCGAGGGGATCGCCAGCGGGATGATAGAGGAAATTTATCCTTTGAACGAATATTTAGACAGTATTATCGATGCCGTGGATATGGGCCAGATCAAAAAGAGCGGGCTCAGGGTGGGGCTTGACCCTATGTACGGGGTCAGCGATACTTCTTTAAAGACGATCCTTATGACCGCAAGGTGTGAGGTGGAGACCATCCACGAGAGGCATGACACGCTTTTTGGCGGGAAGCTGCCGGCGCCAACGGCACAGACCCTTCGGGCTTTGCAGAACCATGTTCTGGACAAAAAATGCAACCTGGGGATCGCAACGGACGGGGATGCGGACCGGATCGGCGTGATCGACGATATGGGGAATTTCCTGCACCCTAATGATATTTTGGTGTTACTGTACTATTATCTGGTTAAATATAAGGGATGGCACGGGCCGGCGGTGCGGAATATCTGCACCACGCATCTGCTTGACCGGGTAGCGGAAAGCTTTGGGGAAAAATGCTATGAGGTTCCGGTAGGGTTTAAGCATATCTCGGCAAAAATGTTTGCCACAGACGCCATCATCGGCGGCGAGTCCTCCGGCGGCATGGCAGTGCGGGGGCACATCAAAGGAAAAGACGGTATTTATGCTTCGGCGCTTTTGGTGGAGATGATCGCGGTGACGGGGATGAAGCTTTCACAGATCATGGAGCTGATCCGCAGGGAATATGGCGGCATGGCCTTAGAGGAGCGGGATTACCGCTTTGACCAGAAGAAAAAGGAGGAGATCCGCAGGCAGCTTTTGGAGGAAAAGGAACTGCCGGCAATCCCCTACGAGGTGGCGGATGTGTCTTACCTGGACGGGCTTAAGATCTATTTAAAGGACGGCGGATGGATCTCCGTGCGCTTTTCCGGAACGGAACCTCTCCTTCGCATTTTCTGTGAGATGAAAGAGAAAAAAGACGCGGCGGAGTTTTGCGGTATTTTTGAGGAATATTTGGATATATGAACATAAGCGCTAAAAAGAACAAGGGAACGGACGGCAAAAAGAAATCACTCAGATGGGGCATGGTAAGGATGCTTCTGTTTGGGTGGTTTTTCCCGTTATTGATGCTGATCCTTATTATGATCTTCCTTGTGGCGAACTATAACTATAAGCAGGTGGAGCGGTCTATATTATCTTCCCTTGACAAAGCGGCGGATATGATGCAGATGCAGCTGAGGGCCTGTGAGATCGCGTCAAAAAATGCCTCTTATATGGAAGTGATCGAGGAAAGCTATCTGAAATACCGTGAGGATGGAAATTCGGACGGGTTAAAAAACAGCGTGGAGAAATATTTAAGGCAGCAGTACAAGTTTGATGAAAACTGCAAAACGGCGGAAGTCGTCATGCTGGATAATCCGGAAACAAGTTATTACGCATTAAACAACCGGAACGACGGAACCTTTCAGGACGTCAAGTTTTTCCGTACCCACGCTATGGAGGAAATGTTAAAGGCGGCAGAAAGCTTAGATACGGGAACGGCTCTTGTGGGGGGATCGGGCCGGGTTTACATGGTAAGGAACCTGGTGGATTCCAAATTCCGGCCCTATGCCGTGCTCTGCCTGGAGCTGGCTCTTGATTCCCTGATGGACGGTTATGCCGGGGTGTGGGGATATGAGGACGCCGGGCTGTACTGGAATGGGGAACTTCTGGTGGAAGGCGAAAGCGGGATGGCTAAGGAGCTGCCGGAGCATGTTGCAAAGCAGCTGGAAGATAAAAACGAAGGGTATGTTTACCGTATGGGAACTCATTCCTATGCTTACCGCCAATGCAGGATGTACGGGGGAACGCTGACAGCCGTCGTGTGGCTTAACAATAGGTCCACCCAGGCGGGAGTTTCCACGGTGTATTATGTGTTTTTGATCCTGCTCGTGTTTATGATACCGCTGATCCTGCAGACCATGCGTTTTTTCCACGAAAAAGTAACGGTGCCTCTTCGGGAACTGATAGACGCGGCGGATGCGGTGCGGGAAGGGAAGCTGGGGATACAGATAAAAAACCAGGAAGATAACGAAGAGTTTTACCGGGTGAAAGATTCCTTCAATCACATGTCCTGCCAGTTGAAGACACAGTTTGACAAGATCTATCTGGAGGAGATCGCCTTAAGGGATGCCAGGATCATGGCGCTGCAGTCCCAGATCAATCCCCATTTTTTAAACAACACTCTGGAGATCATCAACTGGGAAGCAAGGCTTAACGGGAATTACAAAGTGTCCAGCATGATTGAGGCGCTTTCCACCATGTTGGGGGAGACCATGAACCGGAAGGAAGAGCAGTTTCACTCGGTGGCGGAGGAGATGGCCTATGCCGATGCGTACCTGTATATCATTTCACAGCGTTTTGGCGCTAAGTTCCAGTGCACCAAAAAGGTGGATGAGAGCCTTTTGGATGTCCGGGTACCCAGGCTGATCATTCAGCCTATCGTGGAAAATGCCGTGGAACATGGGGTGGACGTTACAAGGAACGGGCATTTGGAGATCAGGATCTTCGGGCAGGAAGGTGGGTATCTGCGCATCGAAGTGGAGGACAACGGACATTTGTCTAAAGAAGATAAGGAAAAGATAAACAGACTCTTATCCAAGGACGGGGAGACGTCCGGAGAAAAGCGGGTGAGTCTCGGGATTAGAAATGTTGACCAAAGGATCAAGATGATATACGGATATGATTGTGGATTATATATAGACGGCGGTGAACAAGAAAATACAATCAGCACAATATTAATCAAAATAAAACCTCCAACAGGGCAAGAATAGGCAAAAAAGAACAATACCGGCAATTACCCTTTTGCTTTTTAAGTAGTATGATAAATACATAAAAGATACTTATTACAAAATAAGCGCCGGGTCAAACCGGAAGCGTATAGAAAGCGAAAGGGAGGATAAATAAATGAGAAAACGATTCATAGCGGCAATGTTTGCAGGTACCATGATATTGTCTCTGACAGCGTGCGGGAAGGGCGCCGGTTCCGGAAAAGGGCAGGTGGAGCTGACGGTGACGACTACATTCGCCGGTGAGGACACCAACGCACAGAATTATAAGGATGCGTATCAGGCATGGGAAAAGGAGACCGGGAATAAAGTGGTCGACACTTCCGCATCCTCGGATGAGACCTTTAAGGCAAGGATCAGCACGGATTTTGAAACCGGGTCGGAACCGGATGTACTGTTTTTCTTTAACGGAGCGGACGCTAACAGCTTTATCGAAGCGGGCAAAGTGGTATCCATTGACGAGATCCGAAAAGAGTATCCGGAATATGCGGACAACATGAACGACGATCTGATCGCCCCTTCCTTAGTGGATGGGAAAAAATACGCCATACCGGTAAACGGCTATTGGGAAGCCATGTTCGTGAATACGGAAATCTTAGACGCGGCAGGGGTGTCCATGCCGGATGGCAGTTATACCATGGACCAGTTTAAAGCGGACTGTGAGAAGATCAAGGCAGCAGGGTATGCCCCCATTGCGGCGGCACTTGGAAATATCCCTCATTACTGGTGGGAATTTGCAATCTTTAACAACCAGTCTCCGGCAACGCATCTTGAGATTCCGGCAAGCGTGGATGACGCTAACGGTAAGGCTTGGACGGCAGGCATGAACGATATCAAGGAATTGTACGAATTGGGTTACTTCCCGGACAATACCCTTTCCGCAACGGATGACGAGACCTTTGCCATGTTTACGGAAGGAAAAGCGGCATTTTTGATCGACGGGTCCTGGAAGGTAGGCGGTATTGTAGGCGCATGCCAGTCTGACCCGGAAGATGCTTCCACGTTAGATGAAGCAAAGCTGGATCAGTTTGACGTGACTTATGTGCCCGGTAAGGGAGACAGGAAAGCAACGGATTTGGTAGGCGGTATCTCCATGGGTTATTATATCACGAAAAAGGCATGGGATGATCCGGCTAAGCGCGCAGCGGCAGTGAGCTTTGTGGAATATATGACTTCTGACAGTGTGATACCTGCCTTTTGTGAACATGCGGCGTCCGCGCTTAAAAATGCGCCGGAAGTAGACGAATCCAAGTTCAACTCGCTACAGATCAAGTCTATGAGCATGATGGCAGGAACCACATCTTTGACCGGAGCGGTACAGGATCTGTTCCAGGGAGACTGCCGGGTATCTACCTTTGACGGTATGCCGGAGATCGTGACCGGTAAGGTTTCGGCGGAAGATGCGGTAGCGGAAGGGCTTGCGGCTTATCATAATCAGTAAAACAACGGGGAATTAAGGGGCGGGGTAACCCGCCCTCTTTTGCAAAGGAAGTTTGGGAGGTGCTTATGGGAGCAAATATTTACCGGAATAAAAAGCCGGCGCTGGTGTTTTTGGTTCCCGCGTTTTTGTTTATGGCGGTATATCTTTATTATCCTTTTTTTAAAAATATTTTAAACAGCTTTATGGAGATCAAACAGCTTGGCAGTTCGGGAACGGGTTTTAATACGCCCTGGTATCACAATTACCGGGAAATGCTTCATGACGAATATGTGTGGGTTTCCATTAAAAATACACTTCTTATGATGGCAGTCACGCTGGCAGGGCAGGTGGGGATCGCCATCGCGCTGGCGCTTATGGTGGACAATATCGGCAGGGGAAAACAGTTTTTTAAGACGGTGTTTTTCTTTCCCATCGTGATTTCGGCAACTGCGCTGGGGCTTTTGTTTAACCTGCTGTTTTTGTATGACAAAGGTATGATCAATCAGGTGCTGGAGGCATTAGGCAGAAAGGAACTGATCGACTGGAAGGCGGAGGGGATCGCGCTGCTTACCATGATGCTTCCGGTAATGTGGCAGTATGTAGGATTTTATTTTGTCATCCTGGTGACAGGGCTTAACAATATTTCCGATGAACTGTATGAAGCGGCAAAGATCGACGGGGCCACCGCGATGCAGCGGATACGCTATATCTCCCTTCCTCTTTTGCACAATGTGATCTGTACATGCAGCGTTTTGGCGGTCACCGGCGCTCTTAAGGTATTTGACCTTCCATGGACCATGTTCCCCAAAGGGATGCCTTTAAAATCCACATTCCTGACGGGTACTTATATGTATTACCATACCATGGAAACAAAAAATGTAGACTACGGGTCGGCGCTGGCCGTTTTGATCGTGGTGCTTGGTATCGTATTGTCTAAGGTGGTCAACACCGTATTCAGGGAAAAGGATTATTAAGGGGGGATAACATGGCGAAGATAAAAAAGAACCCGGTTGGGAAGGCTGTGGTGTACCTGATTTTGGTCATCTGGTCACTGACTACGATCTACCCTATCCTATGGGTGGTGCAAAATTCCTTTAAAGCAAAAGATAAGATCCTTGCGGATTCCTTTTCTCTGCCGGTGGGGGAATTGTTCACGATGGCAAATTACAGGAAAGCTTTTAACAACCTGAATATTTTAGGTTCCTATAAGAACAGTATATTTATTTCCATGATGGTGGCGGCTTTGGTGGTCCTTATTGCGGGGATGGGCGCCTATGCGCTTTCCAGATATCATTTTTTCGGTTCCGGGCTTTTATATTCCCTTGTCATTGCGGGAATGATGTTCCCTGCTTTTGCAACGATCATTCCGGTGTTTGCCATGGAATTTTCATGGGGAATCGCAAGCACGGGAAGCTGGTTTTTGACCATGCTTTCAGTCATCCTTCCCCAGACGGCGGGAAATCTTTCTTTTGCCATGGTGGTGCTTGTGGGGTACATGAAGGGACTTCCCGTGGAACTGGAGGAGGCGGCGTACATGGAAGGGTGTAATGCGTTCCAGATCTACTTTAAAGTGGTGCTTCCTTTAACAAAGCCTTCTTTTGCAACAGTGGCGATCTTTTCGTTCCTGTGGAGCTATAATGACCTTTTTACTCAGTCATTTTTTATGAGAAGGCCGGATATGTATGGGATCACCATGCTCTTAAATCAGCTGACCGCTAAGGAGGGCACCAATTATGGCTTGATGGCGGCAGCGGTAACACTGGTAATTGTACCCGTGATTGTTGTATACTGTTTCTTACAAAAGTATATCATCAAAGGGATGATCGCTGGCGCCGTAAAGGGCTGAGCGCAAAGGACGCGGGCAGAAATGAGGGTAAAATGTACAAGGTTGCAATTATTGACGACGAACCATTGATCGTGGAGGGGCTGGCAAGGACAATGGCCTGGGATAAATGGAATTGCCAGGTGGCGGGAACTGCTTATGACGGCAGGGAAGGCATGGAGATGATCCGTAAAGAAAGCCCCGATATTATCATTTCGGATATCCATATGCCGGAGCTTGACGGCCTTCGGATGATCGCCGGGCTAAAGTCGGAATTTCCGGATATGCAGATCATCATTTTGACAGGCTATCGGGAATTTGAATATGCAAGGCAGGCCATCTCCCTTGGAGTGCTGCGTTTTTTATTGAAACCTTCTAAGATGGGCGAACTGGAAGAGGCAGTGGATGCGGCCACAAAGCGGCTTTTCCAGCTGGGCATAACCCATGAAGAGACGGATGGTGCGAAAACCTCCGGTGAAGACGGGGCAGAGGATCCGGATAATCATGAGGCAAACAGCTTTATTGTGAGCAATGCGCTGGAATATATCAGGGAACATTCGGCGGAGCGGCTGCGCCTTGGGGATGTGGCAGAACAGGTATATGTCAGCCAGTGGCATCTGTCGAAGCTGATCGGAAAGCATACCGGAAAGACATTTTCGGATATTTTAAATGGCGCAAGGATGGATAAGTCCAAGGAGCTGTTAAAGAACCCGGCGCTGCGCATCTGTGACGTGGCGGAAATGGTAGGGTTTCAGGATCTGGCACATTTTTCCAGGGTGTTTAAGAAGATGGAAGGGATATCCGCCAACGAGTATCGGAATACACACTAATGTAGGATATAAGGGGAGTTTTAAGGATGAAAAGTGCAGGTGATATGCCTGCATTTTTTACCTTATAGGAAATTCCGTCGCCAGACGGATATAAATTGACGAAGAATTGAAGGTTCTTTATGAAGTGGCGAAGCCACTTTTTTACTTTATAGGAAATTCCGAGTTTTGGAAACACAAAAAAGAACAGGAGTTTACCGAACATATGTTAGATAAACTCCTGTCTGGGAACAACGATAAGACGACACGGTTTAGAAGATATAAAAACCTTCCACTCC
>CAJULP010000060.1 GCA_910587295.1 uncultured Lachnospiraceae bacterium
CAATAGTACTCATCACACAGTCTCCTTTATCTGTTTGTTTTGCAATTAACATCATAAAGAAAAACTGTGTGGTTGGGAAGGGGGGATTTTCTCTTCTTCCCTTTTTATTTCTTTTGCCAATTAAAATTATACACTAACTTAAAAATTGTGACAGGGTTTGCAAGGTTTATACAAGAATCTTACCAACAGTACGGCTTGTGGAAAACGGGATTTAAATATGGCGTCCAAAACCGGTTTCAGGCTGTACCCGGTTTGGGGCAACGTGATAACACAAAATAATTGAAATTTTCCCAAAGAAAGAAATTCGTAAGAATTAATTAATAGTTTTGCAAAAGCAGTTTGATACAATGGTTTTTGGAAGGGAGGCAGTTAAGATGTCAAATATCATACAGACCAATCAATTAACGAAAATCATTGATGGAAAAGAACTGGTAAAGGATGTGGATATCCATGTTAAAAAAGGGGAAATTTATGGATTTTTAGGCCCTAACGGCGCAGGGAAGACCACGGTGATGAAGATGATTACCAATCTTTGGAAACCCACTTATGGATCGGTGGAACTATTCGGGGAAAAGCTGACGCCGGCTTCCTACGAAGTATTAAAGAGGATGGGAAGCATCATTGAATTTCCCTGCTTTTATGAGCATATGAGCGGGTGGGAAAACCTGCGGTTACACTGTGAATATATGGGATATCATACGCCGGGCAGCATAGAAAATGCCCTTGAAATGCTGGGGCTTTTGGAGGCCGCAAAAAAGCCGGTAAAGAGTTATTCCCTTGGGATGAAGCAGCGTCTTGGTATTGCCCGCGCAATCCTTTGCCGGCCGGAGCTTTTGGTTCTGGATGAGCCAACCAACGGGCTTGACCCGGCAGGGATGAAACAGCTGCGGGATTTGTTTCGGATGTTGTGCACGGAATACGGAATCACCATCATGATCTCCACCCATATTCTTTCTGAGATTGAAAGTATTGCGGATACTGTAGGGGTGATCAGCAAAGGGAAGATGATGCAGGAGATTTCCATGCAGGAGATCGCGGAGAGGAATATGGCATATATCGAACTTGTTGTGGAAGATACGAAACGGCCGGCTTATGTACTGGCGGATAAATTGGACTTGAAAAATTTTAAGGTAATGGACGGCAGAACGATCCGTATTTATGATCTCCGTATCAGCGCAAGCGAGATTGCAAAAGAACTGGCGCTAAACGAGGTAGAGCTTATTTCAATTGGCAGGAAATCGGAGAGCTTAGAGGAGTATTTTTTAAAAATGACAGGGGAGGGAGAACGTCATGTTTAAGCTGATCAAACTGGAATGGAAGAAAAATAATATTGCAAAATATATCCGGAGTGCTATCATTACTACAGGGATCCTTATGCTCTTTCTTTTTGCGTCGGCAAAGGAACTGGAGGGGGCGGGTACGCTGGAGTCTTATGAGAAAGGGATGCTGGACGTTTCGGTTGCGCTTTTTGTCCATATGACGTATATCATTTTTACCGGGGTCATGCTTGCGTCTTTTATCGTAGGGGCATACGAAAAGAAGACCATTAACCTGATGTTTTCTTATCCAATCAGGCGCCAGAAAATTTTATTGTCAAAAATATTTGCGGTGTGGATCTTTAACTTTATTGCAATGACGGTAAGTAAAGTATTAATCTATGTTTCCCTTAAGGCGGCAGGTCCGCTGTTTTCTATAAAGGGGGAGGGGATTTTTCTTGGCAGCCCGGAATTCTGGCTGAAAATGATCTTAAGCTCGGCGGTAATGGTAAGCGTCAGTTTTCTTGCCCTGGCGGTGGGCATGAAGATGAGGTCTTCTAAGGCAGTGATCGTGACCTCTGTCCTGGTGGTCTGCTTGACGCAAGGACAGATTGGGGCGGCAACATTGGCGGATAATCTATATTTTTTCATATTTTTGCTTGTTTTGGCTGCGGTGGCTGTCTACCTGTCCATCTACCATGTGGAGACAAAAGATTTAGCATAGATCAAATTGTTTGGAAAGGAAAAGACGGATATGAAGATTCTTTTGGTTGAGGATGATGCGGAAATCAGTGAAATGTTAAAAAGTTTCCTTATGACGGAAAATTTTGAAGTGGTGTGTGCCGCTGATGGGGAAAGCGCCTTAGAAAAATTTTTCATGGATGAGTACAGCATTGTCCTGCTTGATCTGATGATCCCTAAAAAAAACGGGATGGAGGTCATGAAAGCCATTAGAGAAAATAGTACGGTGCCGATCATGATTGTATCCGCAAAGGATACGGATTCTGATAAGGCACTAGGTTTAGGGCTTGGGGCGGACGATTATGTCACCAAGCCGTTTTCCGTTACGGAAGTGCTTGCCAGGATCAAAGCAAATATCAGGAGAAATACCCAGTACGTTTCGAACATGCCGAAAGAGGAGATTGAGATTGCAAGAGGAGAGCTTGTGATCAATACTAATGATTATTCTGTTTTCAAAAATGGAACAAAAATTGAATTAACAGCAAAAGAATTTGAAATTTTAAAATTATTAATGAAAAATCCCCAAAAAATCTATACCAAAGAACAGATGTATTCCCAGGTATGGAAGGATGCCTATCTGGGGGATGAAAATGCGGTCAATGTACATATCAGCAGGCTGCGTACCAAAATAGAAGATAATCCCCGTAATCCGAAATATGTTGTCACGGTATGGGGGATCGGATATAAGCTGGGGGATGTGGAATGAGTAAAGGCACGCGCAATGCACTGAAGCAGATCAGTGAAAAGCTGGCGGACATCTTGGAAAAAGACAGCAGCGAACAGGTTATGGTATTTACGGATAATAAAGCATTGATGGAGCTGAGCGGTCAGATCAATCTTCTTTTACTGGACAGGCAGCGGATGAAAGCGGATTTTAAGAAACAGGAAATGTCTTCCAAGAAAATGCTCGCCAATATTTCTCACGACATCAAGACACCGCTGACGGTTATTTTAGGTTATCTGGAAATTTTGCGCTTAGAGAACCGGGAAGACGAGACGCTGCAAAAGGTGGAGACAAAGGCAAAGCAGGTGCTGGAGCTTTTGGATGAGTTTTTTACGCTGGCGAAGCTGGAGGCAGGGGATACTAACATTGAAATGGCGAAGGTCAATATCAATGAGGTCTGCAGGGAAAATGTCCTTTGTTTTTACGAAATTCTGACCCGGAAGGAATTAGATGTGGAGGTCGTGATACCGGAAGAAGATGTGTATGTGCGGGGGGATAAAGAGTCGATTGGCAGGATCGTGAATAACCTTTTGTCCAATGCCATACGCTACGGCGGGGATGGGAAGTACCTTGGGTTTTTCCTGGAGGAGGAGAAGGATTTTATCCGTATTGACGTGGTCGATAAGGGAAAAGGGATTGAAAAGCAGTTTGCTTCGAACGTGTTTGACAGGCTTTATACCATGGAGGATTCCCGAAACCGCAATATCCAGGGAAACGGACTTGGGCTTACCATTGCAAGGAATCTTGCAAGGCAGATGGGAGGCGATGTTGTGCTGGACAGTCAGCCGGGGATCAGGACGGTATTTGCGGTGAGATTAAGGAGATATGCAGGGCGGCTGCTGTAATATGCCGCCCTGACTGCTTTTAATAGGTTCGGGAAAGCCATTCTATTTCAGGAAAATAAACCTTCACGATAAGACCGATGATGATAAGGCCTATAAGGATCAGGGCGCCGTAGCAGATGACCTTCCACCACGATACCAGGGTACTTTTCAAGTTTTGTATGTCGGAAAAAATGGAAGCGATCCTTTCATCTGTAAGATTCCTTTCCCTGACATCCTGCACATCAATATCTTTAACCAGTTCATCCAAAGACATGCCGAAATAGTCACTTAACAGGACCAATCGTTGGAAGTCAGGGTAAGACTGGCCTGCCTCCCATTTGGAAATGGTCTGCCGTGAAACCTGTAATTCCATTCCCAGCTCTTCCTGGGATAATCCTTGTTTTTTTCTGATCGCTAAAAGCTTTTCATGAAACTTCATGATAGGTACCTCCTTTGCTGTTATAGCATGAGTATATTGTTTTTTGGCAATGCCGGCAACCAACCATGGTTGGCAATTTGACAACGCCGGATAACATACGGCTATCTTTCTATGGAGCTGTTCGGGGAATTTTTCGGGAAATATTTCGGGGAAATTTTCTTTACATTAGCTTACAGGGGAAGTTATAATAGGTCAATAGAAAGGGGGGGATAAAGCATGGACATTAAGGATCAGATCACAAAAGCAGTAGAGCGGATCGCCAGTGACAAGGACTTACAGGAGCAGTTTCAAAAAGAACCTGTGAAAGCGTTGGAGAGTGTTCTTGGCGTGGATTTACCCGATGAAATCGTGGAGCAGGTCATTTCCGGAGTAAAAGCAAAGCTTATGAAAGATAAGGTATCCGGAGCCGTAGATTCTTTAAAAGGTTTTTTGAAAAAATAAAAATGAAAATATCTGTTTTTGAAGAAATGTTACCGTTTTGGGGGGTGATACCGGATGAGGATAAGGAATATATCTGCCAAAATTCCCATGCAGTCACTTTCCCGGAAGGGAAAAATATTCATGATGGCAATGAGTGCTCCGGGGTGATCCTGGTCCGTTCCGGATGCCTTAGGCTTTTTATGATGTCGGAGGAGGGCAGGGATATCACTCTTTATCGGCTGCATAAAGGGGATATCTGTATGCTGTCAGCTTCCTGTGTCTTAGACGCAATTACCTTTGATGTGTTTGTGGACGCACAGGAGGATAGTGAGTGCTATGTCATTGGCGGGCCTGCCTTTGCAGCAGTTTCGGAACGGAACCCACAGATTAAGATATTTGCCCTTGAGACGGCTGTTGGCCGTTTTTCGGATGTGATGTGGGTGATGCAGCAGATTCTTTTTATGAGCATGGGCAGGCGGCTTGCCATTTTCCTTCTGGATGAATCCGCAAGGAACGGTACGGACGTTATTGCATTGACTCACGGGCAGATTGCCCGTTATATGGGGTCTGCCCGTGAGGTTGTATCAAGGATGCTGAAGTATTTTGTAAATGAGGGAATCGTGGAAGTTTCTCGTAAGGGGGTAAAGATCCTTGATAAGAAACACCTTCGCAAATTAGCTCTCTAACAGGGCAAGAATCTGGGATTTGGGTCTTGCCCCCGTTACCTGTTTGATGGCTTTGCCGTCTTTTATGACGACTAAGGTAGGGATGCTTAAAACTTTGAAATCCTGTGCCAGTTCCGGCTCCTGGTCCACGTTGACCTTGCCTATCAGATACTGAGGGTTCTCCTTAGCAATCTCATCCACGATGGGGGATACCATGCGGCATGGGCCGCACCAGTCGGCATAAAAATCTAAAAGCACTGGTTTGCTGCTGTTTTTAATGGAATCAAAATTTGTTTTGTTTACTGTAAGTACTGACATTTTTTTTACCTTCCTTCCTTGTTTGTGTTTATAGTATAGCTGGTATTTATCGGAATTTCCGTGACTAAGTCACAGGAGATGCAATGTGTAACGAATAGAATAATCTAAAACCCGGCTGATACCGGGCGGTGGACTTTTCAGAGAAATCTTTTTTCGCCACAGAGTCTGCAGGATTGTTTAGCCTGCAGGCGCTGTGGCTTTTTATGTAATGATAATCAGAAGGAGAGGAGAATCAGAATATGGACCAAACATACATGAAAACAAATAAAATCCTGCCGTTGGTAATGTCCATGGCAGTGCCTATGGTATTATCCATGCTTGTGAATGCTTTGTATAATATAGTTGACAGCCTTTTTATTGCCCGAATCAGTGAGGATGCTATGACGGCTATTTCTCTGGTTTTTCCATTGCAGAACGCAGCCGCTGCGGTGAGCATTGGATTTGGCGTGGGGGCGAATGCGGTTACCGCATTTTTCCTTGGGGAAGGAAACCAGAAAAATGCCGATGGGGCAGCCTCGCTTTCTCTGTTATTGTCGCTGCTGCATTCTGTGTTATTGACGGTAATCCTCTTAATAGTTACGGTTCCGTTTTTGCGTAGTTTTACCAATGAACAGGAAATATTGAATTACGGGGCACAATATGGGAGTATTGTTTTTAGCTGTTTGTTTATTGGGCAGGTTAGTCTTGTTTACGAAAAGCTATTTCAGGCAATCGGAAATGTCCGTGTTACCATGGTCAGTATGATTGCGGGATGCGTTACTAATATCATCTTGGATCCGGTTATGATCTTCGGTTTCGGTCCATGCCCGGCTATGGGGATTAAAGGAGCGGCTGCCGCCACGGTCATTGGTCAAGTAGTGACTCTTGTCTGTTATTTAACGGTGTGGGCAAAAGGAGCTTTGCACCTGCATCTATCTTTGGCGGATGGATGGCGCTTTCGCAGGTTTGCCGGACGCTTGTATGGAATCGGTGTACCAGCGATTTTAAATCAGGCGCTGCCTTCGTTATTGATTACGCTGCTTAATTCTATTCTTGCGGCATTTTCACAGACGGATGTGTTGGTTTTGGGGATTTACTATAAACTTCAAACCTTTATCTACCTTACGGCAAATGGGATTGTACAGGGAATCCGTCCGCTTGTGGCTTATAATTACGGTGCGGGGATCTTTAAGCGTGTCCAGGGGATTTTCAGGACAGCCCTTTATATGTCATTAACAGTGATGGGGATCGGAACGTTGCTTTGCCTGCTAATTCCGCAGGATTTGGTGGGGATGTTTTCAGAAAATGCTGACACAATCCGCATGGGTGCGGCGGCGCTTCGCATCATTAGCTGTGGATTTATGGTATCCGCTCTGTCGGTGGTTGTATGTGGAACATTGGAGGGATTGGGACTTGGAGGAATGTCCTTTATCATATCATTGCTTCGGTACGTGGGGATCATTGTTCCGGCTGCATGGATTTTAAGTCGTGTTTTTGGTGCTTTTGGGGTTTGGCATGCTTTTTGGATCGCTGAATTTGCAACGGCCATCGTTTCAATGATCCTATATCGTGTGTCCATGCGGAAAATCAGTAAATAAAAAAACGTGGAGAAACAGAAAAGATAAATTCTGTTTCTTCACAGCTTTTGTGTTTTGTCAGGATATTTTTATTAATCCATAGACAGGGTAAACTGATTAACTAACTGCTTTAAGCCGGTTGCTTCCGTGGAAAGCTGTTCGCTTGCGGTTGCGCCTTCCTGTGCGGTTGAGCTGTTGCTCTGCACGACAACCGAAATCTGGTTGATTCCCTCAGAAACCTGCCATACGGCATCGGCCTGATCATTGGACACTGTAGCGATGCCATCAATAGAATCAACTACCGACTGGATGCTGTTTACGACTTCCTGCAAGATATCCGCAGTATGGCTTGCAATCTCTGTGCCTACACTTACGGCTTCCGTGGAATGCTCTATGAGGGTGGAAGTATTTTTAGCGGCTTCTGCGGACTTGCCTGCAAGATCGCGGACTTCCTGTGCCACGATGGCAAAGCCTTTTCCGGCATTTCCCGCACGGGCTGCCTCTACCGCTGCATTCAAGGCAAGGATATTGGTCTGTGATGCAATGTCTTCTATGGTCTTAATGATCTTCCCAATCTTATCGGAACTGTTTTGGATTTTATTCATTGCGTCCATAAGCTTCTTCATCTGTAGGTTACATAAGGAAACTTCTTCACCGGTCTGATGGGTCTGGCTGCGGACGTTAAGTGCGCCGCTTGCGGTATTCTTTGCCTGCCTGGAAATTTCATTGATCTGCGCTGCCAGTTCCTCCACGGAGCTTGCCTGTTCAATGGTTCCCTGGCTGAGCGTCTGGGCACTTACGGACAGTTGGTTACTTGCCGAAGCTACCTGATCTGCGGAGTGGTTGACCTGCCGCATGATATCGTTTAATTCCACCTTCATATGGCGCATGGAAAGTAAGATATTCTTGAAACTGCCCACATAAGCGTCTTCGTGCTGCGTATGTACATCCAGATTCTGGTTGGCAAGTTCAGTCAACAGGTAGCTGATATCTTTGATGATCGTGCTGATTCCGTCTACCAGCATTGCGGTAGATTTTGCAAGCATCCCTGTTTCGTCTTTCGTGGTTATTTTAGGCATGGGCGTTTCCAAGTCACCTTCCACAAGAAGTTTCATCCGCTTTGCGCAGGCTTTCATTGGCCGGCTGATGTTGTTGGCAAGAACCAGGGCTACCACGCTGGAGATCAAGATAGAAAGAATGATTACGGCAATATTGACCGCCATCCCGGCATAGGTAGTGGACAGATAATTTAATTGTGGCGCAGTGACTGCAATGCTCCAGCCGTCTGTGTCTTTTACGGGTGCATAAGCGGAAAACATATTGCCGTCCGCGCTTTTGTAGCTTCCAAAACCGTTTTCCCCGCGGCGCATGGCTTCGTGGATTGCGGCAAGGTCTTTTAATGATGAGTCGGTCTGCGCTTCCGCTTCAATATTTTGGACGGTGATCGTATCAAGGGTAATATCCGCAATGGTATCACCGGACTTGTTGATCATATACGCTCTGCTGTTTTCCCCAATCTGGATAGAGGATACAATATCATTTAGGAAAGTTTCGTGGGGAACAAAATATACCACGCCTTCAATGGAAGAACCGTGGATTCCGCCGGAATAAAGCGGCGCCGCTACCATGATAGATAATTCCCCGGTTATCTTGCTGATCAGTGGTTCTGATACATAGACGTTGCCCTGCATGGCTTGTTTTACGTATTCGCGGTCAGAATAATCTTTCCCGTCAAAAATACTGATGCCATCTGCGCCGATGATGTTACCGCGCTGGAAATTGTGCATGGCGGAACGTTCGTCAATGATGGATCTCTTTTCGTCTAATGATGTTGCGGGATCGGATAATTGCGGGATACAGCCTGTATCCATGGCAACATTTTTATAAGCCATTAATTCCTGCTCCACGCGTTCTGCGGCTAAAACGGCTGTTTCGCTCATCATGTGATCTACCGTCGTAATCGTGCTGTTGTAATTGGGTATGATACTGGACATTCCCACTGCAAGCAAAGCGATCAGCACAGTTAAAATAAGACATAATGTTATTTTGCCCCGAATGCTTTTCATCTTGATTACCCCCGTTCGTATGGCTGGGAATACTTCGGATGATATGCCCAACCATTTATCTAATTAGTATTATATGGTAAATAGAATTTGTTTGTCAATGGGTTCAAAGGAGAGAAATTTCCTTATGTTTATTCAGTAGCGGAAGGAGGGCCGGTCGTTGACTTTTGGAGCTTTGTATGTTAAAATTTTATATCAAACGACTATAAAAAGGAGATTTAGGCGATGGGAATGCTGGATGAACTAAAAGAGCTAGGGGTGGATGTGGATAAGGCACTGAAACTGTTAAATGGGAAGACAGCCCTTTATGAGAAATTACTGGTTAAATTTGCGGACATGATGAAAAAGGCGGATATCAGGACAGATTTTGACAGCAGCGACTGTACAGCCATGATGGAAACTACCCATATGATCAAAGGCAGTGCGGGGAATCTTTCCATTACTCCTTTATTTAAAGCGTATTCGGATATTATGCAGTTGTTTCGGGAAGGGAAACCGGAAGAAGCAAGGGAAGGCTTAATAGAGATCCTTCCGGTCCAGGAGACGATCATAGCATGCATAGACAAGTACAGCGGGGCATAAGCCTGGCCGGAGGAGCTTATGAGTAAGGAAAAGACGATTTTAATTGTAGACGATGTAGACATTAACCGCATTATCCTGGGCGAGGTTTTTGACGACGAATATAACATTATTGATACGGGCAGCGGGGCGGAAGCCATTGAGATCCTGGCAGGGGATACCGATATTTCCGCAGTGCTTTTGGATATTCTCATGCCGGAGGTCAACGGGCTTGATGTACTAAGGGCCATGAACAAGACAGGAAGAATCGAAAAAACACCGGTGTTTATGATTACGGCAGCAGATAGTGAAGATATGCTGATGGAGAGCTATAATCTGGGTGCGATAGACGTGATCATCAAGCCTTTTATGGCACAGTTTTTGCGATGCAGGGTGGACAGCGTGATCGAGCTTTACGAGCACCGGAATAAATTGGAGAAAATTGTCGAAAAACAGGTTGCCCGTATGAACGAGATGATGAGGTCGCTGGTTGAGACACTTGCGGCTGTTATTGAGTTCAGGGATTGCGAATCCGGAGAGCACGTAAGGCGGGTCTCTCTCTTATCAGAAGCTTTGATGCGGGAGGTCAGTAACGTTTATGAGGAATACCGGATGCCGGAAGCGGAGATTGAGAAGATTGCGACTTCGGCTATCCTTCACGATATTGGCAAGATCTCCACGCCTGACCAGATCTTAAATAAACCGGGCAGGCTCACGGCAGAAGAATTTGATATTATGAAGCAGCATACCACCAAGGGATGTGATATTCTCCAGAAGATTCCGGACGTGATGGATGCGGGGGTTTACCGTTACGGGTATGATATCTGCAGGCACCATCATGAAAGATGGGATGGAAGGGGATATCCGGATGGACTTAAGGGGGATGATATCTCAATATGGGCGCAGGTGGTGTCTATGGTTGATGTTTATGATGCCTTAACTTCGGAGCGGGTATATAAGAAGGGCTTCCCGAAAGAAAAAGCATTGTCGATGATCAAGAATGGAGATTGCGGTGCGTTTAATCCCAAGCTTTTAGATGTTTTTGAAGACGCATTAGAAAAATATGAGAAAAAACATAATTAGTACCGCAGGGCATTTTGCCCTGCGGTTTCTTAACATTAAGGACAGAGAGGAGCATAAAAAATGAGATACCCTGAATTTTTAAAAGAAAATGGAACCATTGGCTTTGTGGCGCCATCCTTTGGCTGCGCCATAGAACCCTATAGGGCAGCTTTTGAAAACGCCCGGAAAAAGTGGGAGGAGGAAGGGTTTTTATTGAATCTGGGCCCTAACTGCTTTGCCCAGGATGGAACGGGGATCAGTTCTTTGCCGGAAAAGTGCGCAAAAGAATTTGAGAGTTATTACTTAGATCAGGAAAACGACTGCCTGATCTCCTGCGGTGGTGGGGAATTGATGTGTGAGATTTTGGAGTATATAGATTTTGAGGCGTTAAAGCTTGCGAAACCGAAATGGTTCATGGGCTATTCTGACAATACCAATCTGACTTTCCTGCTCACGACCCTCTGCGGCACGGCGGCAGTTTACGGTCCTTGTGCGGCGGCTTTTGGCATGGAGCCGTGGCACAGGTCTCTTAAGGATGCCATGGAAATCCTTATGGGAAAACGCCGGAGAGTGGATAGTTATGGTATGTGGGAAAAAGAAAGCAGAAAGGATGAAGAACATCCTTTAGAGCCTTATCACTGTACGGAGAAGCTGGAAGTAAAAGGCTTTGTGCCAAAAAACAGGGAAACGGGGGAGGACGTGATGGAACCGTCGCGGCATGTGGCTGTGGAAGGGCGGCTCATTGGCGGATGCATGGACTGTCTTGTAAATCTCCTTGGAACGAAATTTGACCAGGTCGGAACGTTTTTGGAATCCTATCACAAGGATGGGTTTATCTGGTTTTTGGAGAGCTGTGACTTAAATGTATTCGGGATCAGAAGGGCCATGTGGCAGATGGAGCAGGCAGGATGGTTCCGGTATGTAAAGGGATTTTTGATCGGACGCCCGCTCTGCCACAGGCAGGAGATGATGGGATTAGACCAGTATGGGGCAGTTCTTCCAACGGCGGCAAGGCATGGCGTTCCTATTATCATGGACGTGGATTTAGGGCATCTGCCGCCTATGATGCCTCTTGTCTGTGGCTGCTATGCAAAGGTTTTGACGGAAAACGACAGGCTCGAAATTGACATGTTATATAGGTAATTCGAGCAGTTTCTACAAATATTCTGACGATTATCGGAAAAATGTGCGATGAATTATGATTGAATTGATATTTCATGTTCTTTATAATAAATTTGTATCAAAATATGTGAAAAGAAAGGGGATATTGATGGAACAGATGAATTTATCGACGACGAAGGATGCGGATAAGGTATACAAAATCTTAGGCGATTTGCTCCATATGGAGCGGGAATTTCAGATTATGATCACAGTACCCTCCGGAAATGGTACTACTAGAGAAAAAGAGCAGGGAGATATGAAAGAGGAGAGGGCATTAAGCTACGACCTAGAAAAAGATGTCACGGATATGATCCATGAGATTGGCGTTCCGGCACATATCAAGGGATACCAGTACCTTCGGGAAGCGATTATTATGTCTGTGGAAGATCCGGAGATGCTTGGTTCAATCACGAAAGTATTATATCCGACTATTGCCAGAAAGTATCAGACTACTTCAAGCAGGGTAGAACGTGCCATCAGGCACGCCATTGAGGTGGCATGGAACCGCGGCAGGATGGAAACTTTAGATGCCATGTTTGGATACACCATCAATACGGGAAAAGGAAAACCGACCAATTCGGAATTTATAGCGTTGATCGCAGACAAGATCAGGCTGCAGTACCGATAGTTTCGTAATAAAGTCCTAATGTTTTGCGATAATGTTTGGTATAAATTCTTCTTTTAATGCAGGAAAGAATGATGTATAATATAGCTTACAATAAGCTATCGAGCAGCTTTGCTGTGAGTGCGAAAAAATCGGTTGGAGGGATTCGATGAAAAATATTCTTTTTGTTGCGTCAGAGGGAGTTCCATTTATTAAAACAGGCGGACTTGCGGATGTGGTTGGCTCACTTCCGAAATGTATAGATAAAAGGTACTTCGATGTAAGGGTGATATTGCCCAAGTATACCTGCATTTCCCAGGAAATGAAGGATAAGATGAGTTTCGTCACTAATTTCTATATGGATTTCCACTGGAAAAATGAGTATGTGGGGATTTTGCATGCAGAAGTAGACGGGGTGAAGTATTATTTCATTGATAATGAAATGTTCTTTAACGGTTTTAAGCCTTATTCGGATAATGCACTGTTTGAAATAGAAAAGTATGCATTCTTTTCCAAGGCTGCATTGTCCATCCTTCCGGTGATTGATTTCAGGCCGGATATCATCCACTGCCATGACTGGCAGACGGGACTTATTCCGGTGTACTTAAAGGAGCGGTTTCAGGGCAATGAGTTTTACCGTGGAATCAAGTCGATTATGACCATCCATAACCTGAAATTCCAGGGAAAATGGAGCGTGAAAGAGGTGCAGGATATCACAGGGCTTCCGCCTTACTTCTTTACGCCGGATAAGCTGGAACTTTATAAGGACGCCAACCTGCTAAAGGGCGGCCTTGTATATGCGGATGCTATCACTACGGTGAGCCAGACTTATGCGGAGGAGATTAAAACTTCATTCTATGGGGAACAGTTAGAGGGGTTGATGTGTGCAAGGAGCAATGATCTTAGGGGAATCGTAAACGGAATCGACTATGATGAGTTTAACCCGGAGACAGATAGATACATTGAACACCACTACAATGCCGTGAACTTCCGCAAGGAGAAACTTAAAAACAAGCGTGCGCTGCAGGCGGAGCTGGGGCTTGCCCAGGATGATAAGAGGATGATGATCGGGATTGTCTCAAGGCTTACGGATCAGAAGGGCTTTGATTTGATTGCCTATGTGATGGACGAACTGTGTCAGGACAATGTACAGCTAGTGGTATTGGGAACAGGGGAAGAACGTTACGAAAATATGTTCCGTCATTTTGATTGGAAGTATAACGATAAGGTATCCGCGAATATTTATTATTCGGAGGCCCTTTCCCATAAGATTTATGCGGCAAGCGATGCGTTCTTAATGCCTTCTTTGTTTGAGCCCTGCGGGCTTAGCCAGTTGATGAGCCTTAGGTACGGTACGGTTCCCATTGTAAGGGAGACCGGAGGACTGAAAGATACGGTCTTGGCATATAATGAGTATGAAAGTACAGGAACAGGTTTTTCCTTCGTGAATTATAACGCACACGAAATGCTGGGAACAATCCGCTATGCGGAACAGATCTATTATGATAAGAAGCGCGAATGGAACAAGATTGTGGATCGTGCCATGGCAACAGATTTTTCATGGAATGTTTCTGCCGCTAAATATCAGGAAATGTATGACTGGCTGATAGGATAAACACTTGGAGCGGAGCAGGAATGCCAAATAACAAAAAAAGGGGCGGCTTTATCATGCAGGCGGGGATCCTGGCTTTTGCCGGGATCATCGTCCGCATTATAGGCCTTCTGTATAATAAGCCTCTGGTAGCGATCATCGGGGATGAAGGTTTTGGGTATTATGACAGTGCGTATGCCGCTTACAGCATCGTTCTTTTGATATCCTCCTACAGTATACCGTCAGCGGTTTCCAAAGTTATAGCCCAGAGGCTGGCAGTAAAAGAATATCGAAATGCGCACAGGATTTTCCAATGTGCGTTTATTTATGTGCTGGTAGTCGGTGGTATTGCCAGCTTATTTGTGTTTTTTGGCGCAGGTGTCCTTGTTAAGATGGAAAGTGCGGTTTTTCCTTTGCGTGTCCTTGCGCCTACCATATTTTTAAGCGGAATCCTGGGTGTCCTTAGAGGGTATTTTCAGGCCCATAAGACTATGCTGCAGACTTCTCTTTCCCAAATCTTAGAACAGCTTGTGAATGCGGGCGTGAGTATCGGGATGGCGTATGTGCTGGTACAGGTGGCGGCGGATCGGGATATGACCACCAAAGCGTCTTTTGGTGCGGCAGGCGGAACTATAGGTACCGGTGCCGGTGTGTTGGCGGCACTCTTGTTTATGGCAGGGGTGTACGTACTGAATAAAGGAACCATAAAACGGAGGATCGAGCGGGATACGGAGCATGCCGACGAGCCTTACAAAAATATTTTTAAGATGATCCTTTTGGTAGTGACGCCTTTCATTTTAAGCACCGGAATTTATAATATCAATAATTTTTTGGATAAGACCATCTACCAGCAGATCATGATGGGGATCAAGCATGTGGAGGAGTCCGTGGTAGCTACCGATCTAAGCGCCATGGCGAAGGGCACTAAGATAGCCAATATCCCGATTGCACTGGCCTCCGCTATGGCAACGGCCTTGATTCCCGGGATATCCAGTGATTTTGCCCAAGGGGATTTAAAGAGTGTAAGGAGTAAGGTGACAAAGTCTGTAAAAGTCACCATGTTGATCTCCATCCCTTCCGCGGTAGGCCTTGGTGTTTTGGCAAAGCCGGTGATGATGGTGATCTTCCATCAGCCGGATACCTTGGAACTGGCATCTATGCTTTTATCCTGTATGGCAGTGACAGTAGTCTTGTATGCGCTTTCCACTTTGACTCAGGCTATTTTGCAGTCTATTGGGAGGATGAAGGCGCCTATCATCAACGCTTCTGCGGCAGTGGTGATCCACGGTGTGATGATGGTGCTTATGGAGCTGTTTTTAGATGTGAAGTACGGCTTGTATTCTTATGTGACGGTGACGGTGGTGTATGCGCTGCTTTTGTGTGTGCTAAACCAGATATCCGTCCACCGTTATCTGAATTACAGGCAGGAGATCGACAAGACGTTTTTAAGGCCGCTTGCGGCCTCAGCACTGATGGGCGCCGCTGCATACGGAGTGTATCATGGGATGAATCTTTTGACCAAGAGCAATCTGGTGTCATTGGCAGCTGCAATTGTATTAGCGGCCGCACTTTACTTTGTGCTGGTCATCCATTGGAAGGCCGTATCGGAGGAAGAACTGCGGGGGATGCCAAAAGGTTATCTGCTTGTCGGTATTGCAAAAAAAATAGGTATTTTGAAACCAGAAGGCAGGAGTTCCGGACCGATAAAAAAGAAAAAGAAAAGAAAAAAGCGGAAAAAGAAAAAAACAGGCCAGACGAAAAAGAAAATTTGAAGAGTATAAAAAAGAACCTCCCGGAAATAATAACAGTGTTAAAACGGATATTATTTTCAGGAGGTGTTTTTATGGCTAATTTATCAGAACTTGACCTGCAGAACCTGCGCCATTTGATTGGCGGTTATGATGTGACCCACTGCAAGATGAAAGAATATGCGTCCAATGCATCGGATACGCAAGTGAAGCAGTTTTTTGAAAAGGGTGCGAAGTCAGCAATGGATAACAAAAACCAGTTGATGGATTTCTTAAGGTAACGGTTAAAAAGGCCAGAAAGGTGTGGATGAATATGCAGATGAATGAAAAAACAATGGTTGCAGATACTTTGACAGGTATCAACGGTGAATTGGTGCGTTTTGGGGAGATGATCGCCCAGACGGAAAATTCAGAGTTAAAGCAGACTTTAAAGCAGTTTAGAAATGCCTGCGAGCAGTCACAGGAGGAGCTTTACAAGATTGCAAGAGAAAAATCCTATTATGTTCCTGCCGCAAAGGCAACCCAGCAGGAGATCGATCATGTAAAGGGATTGTTTACAAGCAGTACCCTGTAAAAAATAGGTCTTATGGAAAAGCCCTGGGTATTTGTGCCCAGGGCTCTTTTAAAATATTTAGTCTTCCACTAATGTAAGTGCTGAAATATCCGGGTCGATAGCCATGGAATAATTAGTATAATAGACCACGAATCCGGGTTTTGCCCCGCCGGGCTTTTTTACGTTTTTCTTTTCCACGTAGTCAATCTCAATCTTATTCTGCTCCCGCGCTTTGGAATAATAGGCCGCAAGCCTGGCAGCTTCCTCAAAAGCCCTGTCAGGAAGCTCTTTCCCTTCGGCCTTTAGGATCACATGAGAGCCTGGCATGCCTTTTGCGTGGAACCACCAATCCCCGCCGGTGGCAAATTTGAAGGTAAGTTCGTCGTTTTGGTAATTATTTTTTCCAACATACATATGGAAGCCGTCGCTGCTTAGGTAATGGAAGGGCCTGCTGGTTATTTTAACCTTTTTGGTGCCGCCTTTCCGCCGGATGTAGCCGCTGGCGATCAGCTCTTCCCTGATCTGGGTAAGATCGTCTTCCCGAAGGGCAATATCTAATGCGGTCTGGATGGATTCCAAATGGTCAATTTCTTCTTTTACTTCCACGGTGAGTTTTGAGAGGGCTTCATAGGTCCGCTTTAACTTTCCATAGCGGTCAAAATACTTTTTGGCGTTTTCGGAAGGAGTAAGCAGGGGGTCAAGGGGGATGGTGATCATTTCATTGGTATAGTAGTTTAACGCTTCGGTGGATCTGCTTCCTTCCGGAACCTGATAGCCGTAAGTGTTTAACAGTTCCCCATAGACCCTGTATTTATCCTTTTTTTCCGTGTCTTTTATCTGCCGGATCTGGAGGTCATACTTCTTAACGTTGCGTTCTAAAGCGGTCTGCACGATCTTACGCAGGTCCACGGACTTTTGGCGGATCCGGGTGTAGATGCTCTTTTCCGCATAATACTGCTCTAACAGCGCACTGATGGAAGGAATCTTTTTTTGTTCATCAGATTCATACATGGATAAGGGCAGGGCGGAGTACTCCGTGGGCGCACCGTTTTCGTAAAAGATGACAGGATGGAAATCTCCGGACGATACCTGTGCCATAAGTGCGCAAAAAGCATCGTACAAACGCTCAAGAAGCGTCTCCCCTTCCGGCAGGTCTGTAAAAAGCGCCGTGGACTGGTCGCCATCTATTCCGGCTTTACAGCAGACTTCCTGTGCAAGCACCGGAGAAATACCGGTATACGATCCGTAAAGCGCCTTGTAGACGGGAAGGTTTCCGGAAGTCATTGCTTTATGGAAAGAGGCATGATCCAGCGCCAGTGGGTCATTTTTTTCCTGGGTCATGGGAATGAAATAGGTTCGGCCGGGCAGAACTTCCCGGAGCGAGCTTACCATGCCCGAGATATGCTTAATGCTGTCTATGACCATGTCCTTATCATCCACAAAAATAATATTGCTGTGTTTTCCCATGACCTCAATGATCAGCCGCTTATGTTTCAGGTCGCCCATCTCGTCTAAATGTTCTACATGGAGATGGATGATCCTCTCTAAACCCGGCTGGGTGATGTCCGTAATCCGGCCGTTTTGCAGATGCTTCCTTAAAAGCATGCAAAAGCCGGGGGCGGTCATAGGGCTTGGACGGTTCTTTTCCGTAAGATAGACTAAAGGCAGGGAAGCGCTTGCAGAGAGCAAAAGCCGTTTTTGCCCATTTTCAGGTGTTTTTATGGTAAAAAGCAGTTCGTCGCTTTCCGGCTGGGCGATCTTGTAGATCCGGCCTCCGGTCAGGGTATCTTTTAATTCTTTCACGACTGCTTTTACTGTGATTCCGTCAAATGCCATGATAGATCTCCTTTCTGATTCTCTATTATTATATAGTAAAGAAAGAAATACAACAACAGGCAAATGCTTTTACAATTGCCTTTCTTCACCCTTGACGTTTTTTTTCGGTTCGCCTATAATAGTATGAAGGCACAAAAGCAGGAGGTTTGCCATGATTAAAAGCATGACGGGGTTTGGCAGATGTGAGGTACAGGAAGGCCAGCGCAAGATCACGGTGGAAATGAAGTCAGTCAACCACAGATACCTTGACGTGGCAATGAAGATGCCAAAGAAATTGAATTTTTTTGAAGCTGCCATCAGAAGCGAGCTGAAAAACTTTATCCAGAGAGGGAAGGTCGACCTTTTTATCAATTACGAGGATTATACACAGACCAATGTCTGTGTCAAGTATAACCGGGAGCTTGCAGAGGAATATCTGAAATATTTGAATCAGATGGCAGAAGAGTTTTCATTGGATAATGATGTGCGGGTTTCAGCACTTTCCAGATATCCTGAGGTTTTGACCATGGAAGAACAGACTGTTGACGAGGAAAAGCTCTGGAAGCTGTTAGAGCAGGCAATCAAAGGTGCGGCGCAGGGCTTTGTGGAGACCAGGATCAAAGAAGGAGAAAACCTAAAAAATGATCTCCTTGAAAAGTTGAACGAGATGCTGGGGCATGTGGATTTCATCACGGAGCGTTCCCCGCAGATCATTGCGGAATACAGGCAGAAGTTAAGGGATAAAGTAAAAGACCTTTTAGAGGACAGCAAGGTGGATGAGAACAGGCTGCTGACAGAGGTTACGATCTTTGCCGACAGAGTCTGTGTGGATGAAGAGTTAGTCCGGCTGCGCAGCCATATTGAAGCCACAAAAGAGGCGTTGATCCAGGGCGGGAGTATCGGGAGGAAGCTGGACTTTATCGCCCAGGAGATGAACCGTGAGGCAAATACGATTTTGTCGAAATCCAGTGATCTGGAAATTTCCAACCGTGGCATTGAATTAAAGACAGAAATTGAAAAAGTCAGGGAACAGATCCAAAATATTGAGTAGCGGCCAAATAAGCAGAAAGCGAAGATGAGGATGAAGCGTAAGGGGATATTGATCGTAGTTTCGGGTTTTTCCGGTGCAGGGAAGGGAACGTTGATGAAACAGCTGGTGCATGTTTATGATAATTATGCGCTTTCTATTTCCATGACGACCAGAAGCCCCAGACCGGGAGAAGTGGAAGGAAGGGAATATTTTTTTGTCAGCAGAGAAACGTTTGAAGAGACGATTGCCAAGGACGGTCTGGTGGAATATGCCTGCTATTGTGACAATTATTACGGAACACCCAAAGAATACGTGGAAAGGCAGCTTGATCAAGGTAAGGATGTGATTCTGGAAATTGAAATACAGGGCGCTCTTAAGGTGAAAGAGAAATTTCCTACGGCATTGCTGCTTTTTGTGATGCCGCCAAGTGCGGGAGAATTAAAAAAGCGTCTGGTAGGGAGGGGCACCGAGAGTATTGAGGTGATAGAAAAGCGCTTAAAGCGTGCCTCAGAGGAGGCCGAAGGCATTGAAAAGTATGATTACATCGTGATCAATGACCAGTTGAACGAGTGCGTTTTGCGTATGCACGCTCTGATACAGTCCGCACATGATACCCCATTTAGAAATGAGGAATTCATTGAAAATATGAGAAAGGAACTGGAAGCTTACAGATAAGTTTCCGGATGAAAGGAGTTAAAGAATGTTACATCCATCTTATTCAGATTTAATGAAAGTGGTAAACAGTGAAGTGGAACCGGGGGAAGCGCCGGTGGTCAACAGCAGGTACTCTATCGTGATGGCTACTTCCAAAAGGGCAAGGCAGATCATTGCAGGGGAAGACGCACTTGTGAATGTAAGGAGCGTTAAAAATGCAACAAAGCCTTTGTCCGTAGCGGTGGAAGAGCTGAACCAGGGGAAGATCAAGATTCTCTCCGATGAGGACGAGTAACTTTCCGGTCACGTAGCACGAAGGAAAACGCTGCCGCGCAGTGCGTGACAGCGTTTGTTACATTTTAGAGGTATGATAATGAAGATTTTATTTATTTCGCTTGGCTGTGACAAGAATCTGGTGGATTCCGAGGTCATGATCGGCCTGCTTTCTAAAAAAGGCTATTACTTTACGGATGATGAGCAGGAGGCGGAAGCGGTGGTGGTGAATACCTGCTGCTTTATCGGGGATGCCAAAGAGGAAAGTATCAACACCATCCTCGAGATGGCAGAGCTGAAAAAAGCCGGGCAGGTCCGGGCGCTTCTAGTAACGGGATGTCTTGCGCAAAGGTATTTTGAGGAGATCCAAAAGGAGATCCCGGAGGTGGACGCAGTGGTTGGAACAACCGCCATTGATGCCATCGTGGATGCCTTAGAAGATGTGCTTTCGGGAAAGGCGTCTAATCATGTGGAAAGTATCCACAGGCCTGTTTTTGGGAAAGGGGAACGGGTGGTCACTACCGGCGGCCATTACGCTTACCTGAAAATTGCGGAAGGGTGCAGCAAGCATTGTACTTATTGCATTATCCCCAAGGTGCGGGGGGATTACCGCAGCGTTCCTATGGAGGAGCTTTGCAGGGAAGCAGGAGAGCTGGCAGAGGGCGGCGTGAAGGAATTGATCCTTGTGGCGCAGGAGACCACGCTTTACGGAGTGGACCTTTACGGGGAAAAGAAGCTGCCGGAGCTTTTAACAAAGCTGTGCCGGATAGAGGGGCTTTGCTGGATCCGCATCCTGTACTGTTATCCGGAGGAGATCACGGATGAGCTGATAGAGGTGATGAAACGGGAGAGGAAGATATGTCACTATCTGGATATTCCGATCCAGAGCGGAAGCGATAGGATATTAAAGCTGATGGGCAGGAAAACCAGCAGGCAGCAGATCTGTGAAAGGATCCAAAAGATCAGGGAGCAGATTCCGGATATCTGCATCCGCACAACTTTGATCTCCGGTTTCCCTGGGGAAACGCAGGAGGATCATGAAGACACCATGTCCATGGTGGATGAGATGGAATTTGACCGGCTGGGGGTGTTTCCCTATTCGCCGGAGGAAGACACGCCGGCTGCCGAAATGCCGGATCAGCTTTCGGAAGAAATAAAGCAGCGCCGCCGGGATGAGATCATGGAACTGCAGCAGGAGATTGCTTTTGCGTCTGCCGGACTTATGGCGGGCAGGTGTGTGGACGCCCTGATCGAGGGAAAGATGACGGAGGAAGATGTGTATGTGGCAAGAACCTATAAAGACGCGCCTTCTGTGGATGGTTATCTGTTTATCGACACAAACCGGAATTTTATGAGCGGTGATTTTGTGAAAGTTATGATCACGGGGTCGAATGAATATGATTTGATCGGGGAAATAGCCGATGATGATACAGGGAGGGAATAAAATGAATTTACCAAATAAACTGACTATACTGCGGGTGATTATGATTCCGTTTTTTATCGTTTTTCTGCTGGTGCCCATTACGCCTTATGATAAATGGATTGCGCTAACGATCTTCATAATCGCAAGCCTGACGGATCTGTTAGACGGCAAAATTGCCAGAAAGTATAATCTGGTCACGAACTTCGGGAAGTTTATGGATCCTCTTGCGGATAAGCTTTTGGTATGTTCGGCGCTGATCTGTCTGATCGAATTAGGGAAGATTCCGGCATGGATGGTGATCGTGATCATTGCAAGGGAATTTATCATCAGCGGTTTTAGGCTTGTGGCATCGGATAGCGGCGTTGTCATTGCGGCAAGTTACTGGGGAAAATTTAAGACCACCTTCCAGATGGCTGCGGTGTGCCTTTTGATTGTGGATATTGCGGTATTACAGGTGCTTACCCAGATTATCTTGTGGATTGCGGTGATCCTAACGGTGGTGTCTCTGGTGGATTATCTGGCAAAAAATAAAGAAGTGATGAAGGATTATAAATAATATGTGTTCACTGGAAGAGCAGGTAGTGTTAAAATTAAAGGAGAACAATTTACAGGTTTCTTTTGCCGAGTCATGTACGGGCGGGCTCTTATCGGGCAGGCTGGTAAACGTAGCCGGTGTATCAGATGTTTTTGGGGAAGGGTATGTGACTTATTCCAATGAAGCAAAGAAAAGGCTCCTTGGGGTCAGTGAAGCTTCCCTGAAGGATTTTGGCGCAGTAAGCCCGCAGGTGGCGGAAGAAATGGCAAGGGGGGCGGCACATGCATCCGGTTCTTCCTGTGCGGTTTCCGTTACCGGTATCGCAGGACCGGACGGTGGAACACCTGAAAAGCCGGTAGGGCTTGTATATATTGGATGTTTTGTAATGGGAAAAGTTAAAGTGGAAAAAAAATGTTTTCAGGGAAGCAGGGCTGACGTCAGGGCAAAGTCAGTGGAAGCAGCGCTCAAGCTGTTGCTTATGTGCCTGCCATAGGCCGGAATGTGGAACGGAAAGGGGTGAGGGTATGCAAGGAAAATGGACGGCGGGAAAAGTTGTGGCATTGGTTTTGGGGAGTATTGGAGCAGGCGTAATCTTACTTGTTTCCATGTATATCAGTATAATTCAGATATCAGCCGACATCCTTTATTTGGACAGAGTGCTTTCTGATGAGCCATATGAGCTGGCGGAGAAAGAGGAGGGGAACGCTATTATTAAAGAACCGGAGGGTGGCGGGAAGGAACCTGAAGCGGATGTGCCATGGCCTGGGGATGATCAGGAAGAGGAATATGAAGAACCGGATGAGCAGTATTATGATTTCCATAATGAGATCAAGACCAATCTGTCTTATCAGATAGAAATCGTGGATTTTGACGGGTCCGTGGATGAAAATGGCCTGACATATATTTATGGAAATTATCCCCTGGTGACCTGTGAGGACAAAAATAAGGAAGAGCGGATCAATTCTGCGATACAGGAGGAAATGCAGATTGTGTCCGAACACGTTTCCTTTGTGGGAGAGGAACTTCCTGAGGATATGTATTTCATTTTTGAGATGGAAAGTTATGTCACCTATATGGATGAGGACATCTTAAGTGTGATTTATGAGGAATATGCCTATTTAGATGATGAAATGTACGAAAGCTATGTGGTTTCGGTGAACTTTGACATGGAAAGCGGGATGCAGATGACCAATTCCCAGATACTGGATATCGACGATGAGTTTTCCATTGATTTCAGGGAGCGGAATGAGAGACAGAACGGCCAGACAGACGGGCTTGAGTATTATTCTGACCAGGATATCACGGAAATGCTTAATGATGATGATTACCTGATCATCTTTTATACGCCCCTTGGCATGGAAGTTGGCATTAATTATTATTTTGGCTGGGTAACTGTTACTTATACCGATTATGAAAAATTCAGCAATCCGTTTTAAATAGTTTATTACGTTTCTTTGTTTTCCAATCAGAAGTTTAATCGTAACAATTCAGCCCTGCCGTTTCTGCGGCTGCAATGCTACGGTTAAACTGTTGATTGGAAATTTTATATTGCAAATTCCACTAAAAGCTGATATACTGACACCCATAGGACGGATGTGTACAAATTCTAAAGTTCAACGCATCTTCTTTATTCCTGAAAAGGAATGTATGAAAGTTCTTGGCTTATCGCCAGATGATTCAATCAACCATGTAGAAGAGACCAGCAGCCATGTTGGGTGATATGATTCGGAAAACGATGAAAGCTGTTTTTGATATCTTCCAGAGCAGGTCTATGGTCCGGAAGGAGAAAGTATGTCAAAAAGGGTATGTCAAAAATGATTTGACAAAATTTATCGGGAAATGTATCATAATTATAAAACGTGAAGAAGAAAACGGAACTTTGAGCGGCAGGGCAGGTGCGGACATTGTGGAGCTTATGGGAAAAGCATGTGACCACCTGTATGGCAAGGAACCTGAACTGCTTAAGGAGGTGCATGAAGTTATGGAGCCGGCGATCAAGCTGCTTAGTGAGCGGATGGATGAGAAAATAGCAGAGTACCAGAGAGGACTTAAATTGTTAAGCGAGGAAAAGTATGAGAAGATTGAGGAACTTGCGGCGCAGAAAAAGGAATTTGAACTGTACAGTGAGAAAATGGATGAAAAGATAGCGGAGCAAGAAAAGGAATTTAAACTGTATAGTGAGCAGCTGATATGCAATTGCATCCGGCAATATAAGGAAGAAGGAAGGATGAAAGAGCAGGTGGAGTCATTACTCCAAAAAATATTTTCCATTGCATTGGTGGAGGCAAGAGAAAAGATAGAAAGATATTGGTAAGATGAGCCGGCAAAAAATAAAGATCAGGAGCGTTAGGACATGAGACAAATCATTCGGGCAAAACAATTTGATGAGGAGCGGGCATTATATAATCTAAAAAATGCGGATGTGGTGGACTGCGTGTTCGCAGGTCCGGCGGACGGAGAGTCTGCATTAAAGGAATCCAGGGATGTAAATGTTCAAAACTGTAGTTTTTCCCTGCGGTATCCGCTATGGCATGTAGAGAAGTTCAAGCTGGATAAGTCTGTGATGGATGAGCTTACCAGGGCGGCAGTCTGGTATGCCAAAGGGGGGATGATCACGGACAGCACTTTAAACGGAATCAAAGCGGTGAGGGAATGTGAGGACATTACGTTAAAGGGATGCACGGTAAATTCACAGGAGTTTGGATGGAAGTCTGCAAGGATCTGTCTTGAGGATACGGAGATTACTTCTGAATACCTGCTTTTAGACAGCAGGAACATACATCTTAACCGGGTAAAAATGAAGGGGAAATATTCGTTCCAGTACATAAAAGACCTTGTAATTGAGGATTGCGTGTTAGATACCAAGGACGCATTTTGGCACAGTGAAAATGTTATGGTGATAAACAGTGAAGTAAAGGGAGAATATCTGGGATGGTTTTCTGACGGATTAACGCTTATCAACTGCAAGATCAGTGGTACGCAGCCTCTTTGCTATTGCAAAAACCTAAAGCTGGTTGATTGTACTATGGAAGGTACGGATCTTGCATTTGAATACTCAGATGTGGAAGCAGATATCAGGGGGAATATTGTTTCCGTTAAGAATCCCAAGTCAGGAACAATCCTTGCGGATGGCGTGGGTGGAGTGATCTGGGATGACCCGGTCATGGAATGTACAGGGAAAGTATTGATAAGGCAGTAAACAGCATGGCTGAATTGCAGCTTGTTCCGA
>CAJULP010000061.1 GCA_910587295.1 uncultured Lachnospiraceae bacterium
AACATAACTATACATCGAGGATTATATAAAGCTCTGCAAATATTCTAATTTAGGTATCAAAAAGGTATCACACCCCACATCAAAAGCCGGAAAGTCCGCTGTTTATGCGGCTTCCCGGCTCTCTGTTTACTATTCGAACTCAATCGTAGCCGGTGGCTTCGGGCTCATATCAAAACAAACCCTGTTCACATGCTCCACCTCTGCCAAAATCCTGTTTGTAATCCTCTCCAGCACATCCCAGTCTACCTTCTCAATCGTTGCGCTCATAGCGTCAACGGTATTGATTGCCCGGATGATTACCATATAGTCAAAGCATCTGGCATTGTTCTTCACTCCCACCGATTTAAAATCCGGCACTACCGTAAAATACTGCCATACCTTTTTATTCAAACCTGCCTTTTCAAATTCCTCACGAAGAATCGCATCAGATTCCCTGACAGCTTCCAGACGATCCCTAGTGATTGCTCCTAAACAGCGCACGCCAAGGCCTGGCCCCGGGAACGGCTGGCGGTAAACCATTTCAGCCGGCAGACCAAGCTCAATCCCACAAGCTCTTACCTCATCCTTGAACAACTGCTTTAAGGGCTCTACCAGTTCAAACTTCAAATCCTCCGGAAGCCCCCCTACGTTGTGGTGAGATTTCACCATTTTGGCTGTTTTGGTTCCGCTTTCTATGATATCAGGATAAATCGTTCCCTGCCCGAGGAAATCAATGCCTTCCAATTTTCTGGCTTCTTCCTCAAAAACCCGGATAAACTCCCCACCTATGATCTTACGTTTCTCTTCCGGATCCGCAACGCCTTCCAGCTTCCCTAAAAATCTTTCCGCAGCGTCCACATAGATCAAATTCGCATGAAGCTGGCTCTTAAACACGTCAATGACACTTTCCGATTCATTTTTTCTCATCAGTCCATGGTTTACATGGACACATACCAGCTGCTTCCCGATCGCCTTGATCAAAAGTGCCGCCACTACCGAGGAATCCACCCCGCCGGAAAGTGCAAGAAGCGCTTTTTTATCACCTACCTGTTTACGAATCAGTTCCACCTGATCTTCAATGAAATTTTTCATGTTCCAGTTAGGCTCAGCATGGCACACATCAAATAAAAATTCTTTTAAATCAACCTCGTCCGGCGCTTTCTCCAACTTTCTGTCACATTTTGCAGTAGGATGGTCTATGGCAAGCATAGGGTAACCGCATTGATAAAGCTCCGGAGAGATTTCTACTGCCGCACCGTCTACCACACGATTTTCCCCGCCATTTAAAATGATCCCTTTCACATTCTGCAAAGCTTTCAGTTCTTCCGGGGTAATATCGTGGGGGTGAATCTCACTGTACACGCCAAGTTCTCTCACCCGACGGGCAATGGCCGCATTTTCCGTACTGCCCAGATCAAGAATTACAATCATATCCTGTTTCATAATCATCTTCTCCTTATGTTTTATCTTCTTTAATATAACAATAGTTATTCCATTTCAATGGTCGCCGGAGGTTTCCCCGTGCAGTCATACAGCACCCGATTGACCCCTTTTACCTCATTCACGATTCTACTGCTCACCACGCTGAGCACTTCCCAGGGAATCTGCGCCGCTTCCGCCGTCATAAAGTCAGAGGTATTGACCGCCCGGAGCGCAACCGCATAATCATAGGTTCTTTCATCTCCCATAACGCCCACGCTGCGCATATTGGTGAGGGCTGCAAAATACTGTCCAAGTTCTTTATCAATCCCGGCTTTTGCAATCTCTTCCCTGTAAATTGCATCCGCATCCTGTACCATCCGGACCTTCTCTGCCGTAACTTCCCCGATAATGCGGACACCAAGCCCCGGTCCCGGGAAAGGCTGCCTGTTTACCAGATATTCCGGAATCCCAAGTTCCAGCCCTGCCTTACGCACTTCATCTTTAAACAAGAGCCGTAACGGCTCAATGATTTCCTTGAAATCGACATAATCCGGAAGACCGCCTACATTATGGTGGGATTTGATTACGGCGCTTTTTCCAAGCCCGCTTTCGATCACATCCGGATAGATCGTTCCCTGCACCAAAAAGTCCACCGCACCGATCTTCTTTGCTTCCTCCTCAAAGACACGGATAAATTCTTCTCCAATGATCTTTCGCTTTGCTTCCGGCTCCGTCACCCCCGCAAGCTTCTCATAAAACCGCTCCTGGGCATTGACACGGACAAAATTAAGATCATAAGGCCCATCCTGGCCAAATACCGCTTCCACCTCATCACCTTCATGTTTGCGAAGCAGCCCATGATCCACGAAAACACAGGTAAGCTGCTTTCCCACCGCCTTTGCCAGAAGCACCGCCGCCACGGAAGAATCCACCCCGCCGGAAAGTGCGCAAAGCACTTTGCCTGTTCCTATCTTTTTGCGAATCTGTGAAATTGTAGTCTCTACGAAAGAATCCATACGCCAATCGCCCTTACAGCCGCAGATCTGATATACAAAATTAGAAAGCATTTTCATCCCTTCCCGGGTATGCATCACCTCAGGATGAAACTGCACCGCATAGAGCTTCCTTTGTGCATGTTCCATCGCCGCCACCGGACATACCGGCGTGCGCGCCGTGACATTGAAGCCTTCAGGCTCTTTTTCTATATAATCCGTATGGCTCATCCAGCAGATTGTCTTTTCTGACACATCGCCAAAAAGAACGGAAGACTTGTCCACCTCCACCTCTGTCTTGCCATATTCGCTGACCGGCGCCGTCTTCACACTGCCGCCTAACAGATATGCCATAAGCTGGGAACCATAACAAATGCCAAGGATCGGAATCCCCAGGTCAAAGATCTCCTTTGTATAACGGGGGGAATCTTCACCGTAAACACTGTTGGGTCCTCCCGTAAAGATGATCCCCTTGGGGTTCATCGCTTTGATCTGCTCCAAACCGGCCGTGCAGGGATGAACCTCACAATACACATGACATTCCCTTACCCTGCGGGCGATCAATTGATTGTACTGCCCGCCAAAATCAAGAACTATGACTGTTTCCTTATCCATATATGCGCTCCTATCCGCCCTCCGGTCTTTTTCTTTGACCCTTGTCTCTGGCCCTTGCCAGTGTCCTCTTTTACTGTGATCATTTTCTTATTATAAAGACAGACCGCACCCTTGTCAAAAGTTTCTTTCCCATTTATGCCCACGATACCTTACCAAATAGCACAATGCCCGGAAAGCCCAGTCTATAGTCATGGCAACCCACACACCCATCAGCCCGCCGCTAAAATGTACGCTGAAAAGATAGGCAAAGCCAATCCGGAAAACCCACATGGACACAATGGCAATGAGCATGGTCCACACCACATCCCCGGCTGCCCGCAAGGTATTCGGCAAAGAAAAAGACGGAACCCAGAAGATTACCGCAAGAGCCGTGTGCCACCGGAGCACCTGCACCGCAAGACTTTCCGTCTGGGGCGTCAACTGGTAAATCTTCATCACCCACGGGGCAAAGACAAACAATATCCCGGAGATCACCACCGTGCACCCTATAGCGGTCAGCATCAGTTTCTTTGTATAATACCTGGCCTGTTTGAAATCCCCGGCACCAATGCACATGGAAGCAACCGATAACAATGCAAGGTTCACCGCCGACCCCGGAAGGACATTAAAACTTGCCAGAGTATTGCAGACCGCATTTGCCGCTATGGCATAAGTTCCGAGCGTGGAAACCAGGCTCAGGAGCAGAATTTTCCCTAATTGGAACAAGCTGTTTTCCAGCCCGTTGGGAACCCCGATATAAAGAATTTTCTTGATCAATCCAAAATCTATTTTCCAGTCTGCCTGTCCGCGGAAGTTGATCGCTTTTCCTGAGTGGAACATCATCCACATAATGATGGCTGCCGCCACGGTTCTGGAAAACGTCGTGGCGATGGCTGCCCCCGCCACTCCCATTTTTACCCCATAAATCAGGATTGCATTCCCCACAAGGTTAAGCAGGTTCATGGCAATGGCGATCAGCATGGTTGTCCTGGAATCGCTCATGGCCCGGAACAGAGCCGCACAAGCGTTGTACATAGCAAGAGGACAGATGGAAATTGCGGTTATCACAAGATAGACGGACGCATTTTTCATGACCTCCGGCTCTACCTGTCCAAAAACCCCCCGCAGTATGGGTTTATGCAAAGCCAGAAAGATCACTGTTACCGCCAAAGACAGCCATATGGAAAAAAGTACCAGCTGCCATGCGGACCGGCTGGCATTCCCGGAATCCTTCTGCCCTAAATAATGCCCTGCCACCACAGCGCCGCCGGTTGCAAGCGCCGCCGTAATATTGATCACAAGGATATTAATGGTGTCCACCAGCGAAACCCCGGAAACCGCCGCTTCTCCAACGCCTGCAATCATGACGGTATCCACCATCCCGACCAAAATCGCAAGAAGCTGCTCAAACACCAGCGGTATGATCAGCTTTCTCAAGTCCTTGTTCGTGTATAACATCGTAATCCTCCATGTTTTCGAAAGCCTGCAAATTGGGGCGCAAGCACAAATTTGTCTGTGAAAAATTTATTTTTCACAGTAATATCCCCTGACATCCCTCTATGATTAGCCCTTTGTTCCCTGCGGCATTTTCTTATCCACTTAAGGTATTATAGCACGAATCATCATAATGCAACAGCATCTGACAAGTAAAAATGACGTTCCACCCTTTTTACGTGAAACGTCATTGCCCTTTTCTATCCTGCATCCTGTCATTCATAATGCATGTGCTGGTATTTCTCCTTCGTCGCCATCCCGCCCCTGATATGCCGCTCCTGTTTATTCACATCCAAAACCTTTCTTGCTTCCTTGGCAAGAGAAGGGTTGATCTGCATAAGCCTTTCCGTTACGTCCTTATGTACCGTACTCTTGCTAATCCCAAACTGCTTTGCGCTCTGCCTTACTGTTGCGTTATTTTCGATAATATAATTGGCAATATCGATTGCTCGCTCCTCGATATAATCTTTCAAAGGAAACCCCTCAGAATGCTTTTTTACATTCTATGAAGTGTTGTGAAGGGATATGACCTCTAATCTTACATTGCCTGCATATTATCTTTTTCTATCACTAAGAACTTTTTCTCTGCGTGTACGCTGATCGATTCCAACAGCATTTTCCTTAAATTCTCATCTTAATCTTTTCCATTTGCTATATCTTTTCATATATACATATAAATACACCTACAATATCTATAACCATTTTACCCTGTTTTATTCTCTACAACAACCGCCAGCAGCACCGCTGCCACGCCGCCGCTTATCTTCGCCCCAAACATGGCTCCTAAAAGCTCCGGCTCCGTGCTCAGCGCAAACCCCATATGGGCCGCAAGAATACTTGTAGCGCTTACCAAAAAGGCGGCATTAACCACCTTTCCCCGCTCATCCATATCCTGATACATGGAAATAGCCGGGATGGCGCTCACCGCCCCTGCCAAAAGGCCCGTCATCCCTGCCGCATTCATGCCTGCCCGTTTCCCCAAAAACTGAAAGGGCCTTTTTAAGATACGCTGGAGAAACTCCGTGGCCGGAAGACTTCCAAGCATCACGATCCCGATCCCCGCCACCACTTCCATGGCTTCCGTAAGGGGCGCCATCCCCTTTACCGGATTATAACCGCAAAGATATTCCACCGCCCCAAGTATCAACCCTATTGTGATCAGGCAATGGATTCCTTTTGCAAAAACACAAAATCCCCGGACCATCCGCTCCGGTATTTTCCACAATCCCAAAAGCAAAAGCAACGACAGCACAAACACCGGAAGGTTCTGCCGGATACATTCTATAAGGGAAATTTCCGCAAGAATCCCTCCTGCAGCCAAGCCCACAGGCATTGAGGCAAGCCCAAGCATGATGCCCCTGGCAAAAAATACCCTGTCCTCTTTCCTGACCATGCCCATCCCCACCGGAATCGTAAACACCACGGTACACCCAAAAATGGACGATACCACAATTCCGGAATAGCTTCCTACCAGAGGATCCATAGCCAGTTCTTTGGCAAGCTGATATCCTCCCATATCGATGGCAAAAAGGCTCCCAAACATTCCTGGGTCCACCCCAATTATCCTGTAAAGAGGGATAATGGCCCCTCCCAGCACATCGGCGATCACCGGGGCAAGGCAGATCATCCCCGCCATGGATAGGGCGGTGCTGCCAAGGAACTGAAACCCTTCCTCAAACTTTGCGCCGTACCCCCTTCGATTTCCTAAGATCCGGTCGATACCGCCGATCAACACACCTGCTGCCATGATCACCATAAGCACACGGTTCATTTATTTGTACCCCTTCTGCATGGTATCTTCAATCTCCTCGATGGTCCTTGGCGTGATTGCCGAAAGGTTTTCACAGCCATCCTCCGTTACAAGGCAGTTGTCCTCCAGCCGGAACCCGATTCCCCATTCTTCGTGATAGATTCCCACATCCACGCAAAAGACCATCCCCGGTGCGATCACTTCCGGCGTCTTGACCACGTCATGGACATCATACCCCACATGATGGGCGCCGCCATGCCACATGTAAGTGCCAACTTCATCCTCATGCGCCAGCACCCCGGCTTCCTTCAAAAGCCCTGCATTGAACCTTCGTATCTCCTTGTCCACCTGCGCCATCTCCATGCCGGGCCTTATAATCCCAAACATATGATCGGATGTTTTAAGGGCACACTCATACAAAAGCCTTTGGCGCTCATTGTATTTCCCGTTGCAGGGCCACCCCCTGGACACATCGTTCATCAGATTGTCGTACCATGCCCCCACATCATTTAAGACCATATCCCCATCCGCCGCCATTCCGGTATATCCATAATAATGGATACAAAAATTGTTTTTTCCGGCGGAAATAATAGACGGAAAGCCTGGACCCTGGGGCCCATGCTGACCAAGCACATAGTCAAACTCAGCCTTATACTGATACTCATACATCCCCGGTCTTGAGGCCTTCATCATAGCAGCGATCCCGTCTCTTGTGATCTTCTCCGCTTCCCTCATGGCCGCAATCTCACAGGGCTGTTTGATGGTCCGTAACTTCCGCAACAGGATATTGGCATTTTCTATCTGAAGGTAAGGATGTGCCGCAGACACCATCTTCCGGAAAAAGTGCGCTGCCCGGTCCTGATCGGCAGAGTCTGCCTTATACAGATCCAGATATAAATGCCCATAGTTCCCACTTGCCGCCAGTGTGTCAAAATCCTTCCTGAATGTTTCCACAAATGCGATTTCTTCAATTCCGGACAATTCCCAGGCCTGCTTTTCCTTGATTCTCTCCCCGGTCCACCGCTCCGCCAAAAGATCCGGCGGCAGGATGTAAAGCCGTTCCTTTACATCTCCTTCCCCGTCCTTCCTCACAAGCAGCACCGCCTCCTTGGCGTTAATACCTGTCAGATACAGGAAATTTCTTTCCGTATAAAACGGGTAGTACTCATCATTGGTCTTTCTAAGTTCCCTGCCGGAAAACATCACCAAGAGAGAGTTTTGCTTCATCTGCCCATAAAGCCGCTCCCTGTTTCCCATAAAATATTCTTTTGTCATCATTCTCCTCACTTTCAGCTTTTAAACAGTGTACTTAAAATCCCTCTCCCCAAGGAAGCGCCTACATTGCCACCAATCCGTTTCCCGAAACTGCCGCCTATAGATTTCCCGATGCTGTTGCCCACTTCTCTGCCGATACTCCCTGCTGCCGAACCGGCAACCCGTTTCACCGCAGACTTCATCTGTTTTTGCTTCGCCGCCTGTTCCCGCTCTTCGGCCTTTCTTGCGGCGGCTTCTTCCTTCTGGCGGGCCTTTTCCGCCGCAGCCGCATCCCGCAGTCTTTGCTTCTCGGCCGCCGCTTCCTCTTTTTGCCGGACTTTTTCCGCTTCCGCTTCTTCCGATGCCTTCCGGTCAGCTTCCTGCCGATTTACCACCCGCTCTTCTAAAATCTCGTAAGCGGACTCCCGGTCGTAAACTTGTGAATATCTGGTATAAAGCAGGCTGTCCGTGATCTGCCATCCCCTGACCTTCTCATCCAAAGCCCCCATCCGGCTCTGGGGCGGCAGGATCTTACACCGCTTTACGATAGTGGGGATCCCTTCCTCGTCAAGCACAGAGACCAGCGCTTCCCCGATCCCTAACTGAGTCAATACTTCAAAGGTATCAAAATCAGGATTTTCCCTGAACGACTGAGCTGCCGCTTTCGCCCCTTTTTGCTCCGCAGGGGTATAAGCATGGAGCGCGTGCTGGATCTTATTCCCAAGCTGCCCCATCACCCCGTCCGGAATATCTCTGGGATTTTGCGTGATAAAATAAATGCCTACCCCCTTAGACCGGATCAGCTTTACCACCTGCTCAATTTTTTCCAGTAATGTCTTGGGTACGGAATCAAACAACAGATGGGCCTCGTCAAAGAAAAATACCATCTTCGGCTTCTCCCGGTCCCCGGCTTCCGGCAGCATCTCAAACAGTTCCGACATCATCCAGAGCATAAACGTGGAGTACATGGCAGGATTGTTGATCAGCTTCCGGCAATCCAGGATCTGGATGGTACCCCTGCCGTCACAATCCGTACAGATCCAGTCTGCAATGTTAAGTGCCGGTTCGCCAAAAAACTGCTCCCCGCCTTCCGCTTCCAGTGCGATCAGCGAGCGCAGAATAGCCCCCAGGCTCTGTTTGGAAAGGTTTCCATACCTTACCCCGTATTCCTTTGCGTTTTCGGATACATACTGGATCATGGAGCGCAGATCCTTGCTGTCAAGAAGAAGCAGCCCTTCATCGTCCGCAATCTTAAATAAAATGGTCAGAATATCCGTCTGGGTATCATTTAACCCCATGATCCTTGCCAGAAGGAGCGGCCCCATTTCCGAAATGGTAGCCCTCAGAGGCAGCCCTCCTTCCCCGTACACATCCCAAAACGTGGCAGGATAAGCGCGGAACCGAAATCCTTCCTCCATAAGACCCATCCCGTCAATTCTTTTTCCAAGGCTCTCACTTTCCGTTCCGGCCTGACACATTCCTGAAAGATCCCCTTTCACGTCCGCAAGAAATACCGGCACGCCGCAATCGCTGAAAGACTCCGCCAGAACTTTCAGCGTGACTGTCTTCCCTGTTCCCGTCGCACCGGCGATCATCCCATGGCGGTTTGCCATCTTAGGATAGATACAGACTTTTTCATCTCCGGATTTTCCTACCCAAATGTTACCGTCCTGATACATCATGGCCCTCCCTTCGTAATTTTTCGTGTAATTTCTTTCCCGTTCTGGTTGTTGCCAGCCCTCCTGATGCCGTCTCCCGGTAACATAAAGGCATGGCGCTCCCCACTTCCTTCATGGCGCTGATCACATCCCCAAGAGGTATCATGGAAGGGATACCCGCAAGTGCCATCTGTGCGGATGAAAACGCGATCATTGCGCCTGAGACATTCCGCTTAATGCATGGAATCTCCACTAAGCCCGCAACCGGATCACAGACAAGGCCTAACATGGACTTTAAGGTTATGGCAGCCGCATCGGCGCACATTCCCGGCGTGCCGCCGCACAGCTCCGTAACCGCCGCTGCCGCCATTGCCGCCGCTGATCCGCACTCCGCCTGGCATCCCCCTTCCGCACCGGAAAGGGTAGCTCCCCTTGCGATCATCATCCCGATGCCGCCGGCGCAAAATAAACCCATCACCGCCTGATCCTCATTTACCATCTCCTCATCTAACATGGCAAGCAGCGCAGCGGGCACGATTCCGCAGGACCCGGCTGTGGGACATGCCACGATTCTTCCCATGCATGCATTGTACTCCGCTATCGCCATGGCATGGACTGCCGCCCTGCCTAATACCGGCCCTAAAAGGCTTCCCGATTCCTTGATTTTTTTGTCAAGGATATAAGCATTCCCCCCCGATAACCCGCTTGTGGAGCGGATATCCTTATCGCACCCGGATGCGGCGGACCGGCGCATCTCCCGCAGGCTCTTTCTCATCCGTTCCATAATGGCTTCTTTTGCTTCCTGAGAATCCTCCATCTGCCTATGCAGTACTACTTCAGAAATCGGCATATGGAGATCCACTGCTTTTGCCAGCAGTTCTTCCACTGAATGAAATTCATACATACTTAATACCCGCCTTAGTCAATTTTTCTGCATAAAATGCATTTTTGTATTTGTTCCCGCTCCGATATCAGGCTGCAGATTCCGGCGGACATCTTACCGTCCACTTCTATGGTCATGACCGCATCCCCGCCTCTTTGTGCCCGGTTTAACTGCATCCGGCAGATATTGATGGCATTTTCCGTCAAAAGCTGTGTAACATTTGCAACCACCCCCGGCACATCCCTGTGAAGAACGATCAGCGTGTCAAACTCTCCGTTAAAATGAACCTCTAGCCCGTTTACCTGGGTGATCAGGATATTCCCGCCGCCAACCGACGCCCCTTCCATCTCCACCACTCTGCCTTCCTCGTCCTTCAGGGTGATATGGGCCGTATTGGGATGCCTGCCATCAGCCTGGATGCAGGTTTTAAAATGATAGTTAAGCCCTATCTTCTCCGCCTCCTTAAAGCTGTCCTTTAACCGTTCATCGTCTATCCCAAACCCCATGATCCCGGAAAGGATTGCCTTGTCCGTTCCATGTCCCCGGAATGTCTGGGCAAAAGAACCGTAAAGGACAATTTCCGCCTCAGTCGGCACCTTTCCCAGCAATGCTTCCGCTATATTTCCAAGCCGGACAGCTCCCGCAGTGTGGGAACTGGACGGCCCGATCATCACCGGCCCCACGATACTAAATACATCCATATTTCCCCTTCTCCTTTGCTATACTCAGTTACTTTCTTTTCAAATAATAGCATGATTTCCCTTATTTTTCCACAATGTCGTCAAATACGGAATCCCTCTCATTCCCTATTTTATAACCTGTTTTTATCACCCCATTCACACATTCCGTCTAAAATAGGAATTAAAGATTTTCCACGCTCTGTTAAGCTATATTCTACCTTTGGCGGAATTTGTGGATATTCTTTTCTATGCACTAATTGGTCTGCTTCTAATTCTTTTAAAGTAGAGCTTAAAGTCTTATACGAAATTTCACTGATATATTTTTTCATTTCGTTAAAACGAACGACTCCGAACTCCATTAAAGTATACAAAATAGTCATTTTATATTTGCCATTGATTAATGACAATGTATAGCTGAATCCTGTTGTTTCAAGACATTCATTTGAAATGCAGCGTTCATTCATTTTACACTCTCCTTTAGGTAAGTATATAACTTTATTGTAAGTATCGCACTTATATGTGCGTACTTGATTTTATTTTAATTCTTGCTAAGATTATAATATCAAAAGCAAAGAAAGTCAATCTCACAGAATAAGGAGGACATATTTTTATGAGCAAAAAAATAGTTGTAATAACGGGCAGTCCCCGGAAAAACGGGAATAGCTTTGCCATGACAGACGCTTTCATCAAGACAGCCGAAGCAAAGGGGCACACAATCACACGGTTTGACGCTGCATTAAAAAAAGTGGGTGGCTGCCGGGCATGTGAAACCTGTTTTTCTACTGGAAAA
>CAJULP010000062.1 GCA_910587295.1 uncultured Lachnospiraceae bacterium
CTAAATGCCAGAAGGGAAGAAAATAAAAGTCTACGTCGCCACGCTTGATAATACGTTCGCGAAATGGCTCCTTAAGATTTTTATTTTCTTCCCTTCGAGTTTTTGGCTAACGTTAATCCAACGAAACATTCAACTAAATGCGAAGCCACTACTTAGCTGGCTGCCACTAATAGTGCCATTTACGCCACATTGCGTCAAATAGCCAGCTACGTAGTGGGTAGAAATCTAGTCGAGCGGCCAGTTGAGATTACATGAGCCAATAACCCAGCTGGGATGAGGGATAAAAATCTTAAGGAGCCATTTCGCGAGCGCTTTATCCTAGCGTGGCGACGTAGACTTTTATCCCTCATCCCGGCGGTATTATTTACCAAGTACCTCAACTAAACGGAAATTTAGGGTTGACAGTCTTCCGCTTATATGCTATTTTAATAGAGGTCATATGACCATGCCGAAGACCGTAGGTGCCAGATGTGGCGGACAGCCGCACGGCGTAAGGAGAAAACGCCTACCGAGGAAAAGAGTTTATCAATTATGATTATGAAGCCTTTCTGTCTTTAGGTATGTCTATGGAAGAAAGGTTTTTTATTTCTTTTTAATAGAAACTCCTTTCGGCAAAACAATCTATAAGGAGGTAAAAAAAGTGGCTAAAGTCGAATTGAAACAACCGGTCGTTGAAGAAATTTCCGCAAGCATTAAGGATGCGCAGTCTGTTGTTCTTGTTGATTACCGCGGGCTTACGGTAGAACAGGATACCAATCTTCGTAAGCAGCTCCGTGAAGCCGGCGTTACTTACAAGGTTTACAAGAACACAATGATGAACTTTGCATTTAAGGGAACTGATTGTGAGAGCCTTGCGCCTTACCTGGAAGGACCCAGCGCTATGGCGGTTTCTACAACCGATGCGACAGCGCCTGCAAGGATTCTTTGCAAATTTGCAAAGGATGCGCCTAAGCTGGAGGTTAAAGGCGGTGTTGTTGAAGGGATTGCTTATGATGCGGCAGGCATTGAAAACATTGCCAAGATTCCGTCAAGGGAAGAACTGCTCTCCAGATTACTTGGAAGTATGCAGTCACCTGTTGCAAACTTTGCACGAGTAATAAACCAGATTGCGGAAAAAGGCGGCGCAGGCGCATGTGAAGCTAAAGAAGCACCCGCACAGGAAGCTGCTCCTGCAGCAGAGTAACCATCTTGAAGGATGGATAGAAACAGTAAATAATCAGAAACATCAAATATTATGGAGGAAATCAAAATGGCAAAATTATCCACACAGGAATTTATCGACGCTATCAAAGAGTTGACCGTATTAGAATTAAATGATCTTGTAAAAGCTTGCGAAGAAGAGTTTGGCGTTTCCGCAGCAGCAGGCGTTGTAGTTGCGGCACCGGGCGCAGACGCTGGCGCAGCAGTTGAAGAAAAGACAGAGTTTGACGTAGAACTTACAGAAGTAGGCCCTAACAAGGTTAAGGTTATCAAGGTTGTACGTGAAGCAACCGGCCTTGGTCTGAAGGAAGCTAAGGATTTGGTAGACGCTGCTCCTAAGATGGTTAAGGAAGCTGCTTCTAAGGAAGAAGCTGATGACCTTAAGGCTAAACTTGAGGCAGAAGGCGCTAAGGTTACATTGAAGTAATCAATTAGTCTGAAAAGCTTAAGGCTGTGGGCTGGCTCGTTCCGGTCCACAGCTTTTTTCAGCAATTCAGCCGAAACGTTTCTTTGGCGGGGCGCTGGCTGAAGACACGCTTCGGTTGAATTATTACTTTTGGCTATACAAGGCTATACAAGGAAATTTTTGGTTGACTTGTATTTGAATTTGTGATAAACTGGACAGTGCATTATTTTGGTGTAGTATGCATAATTAATCATAAGAACGGGGTGAATAGTCAATGGAAAAGAACAGAATACGTCCCATTGCCGCAGGCAAAAACGTGCGTATGAGTTATTCGCGACAGAAAGAAGTTCTGGAAATGCCGAACCTGATCGAAGTGCAGAAGGATTCCTACAAGTGGTTTCTTGAGGAAGGCCTGAAAGAAGTGTTCGATGATATTTCCCCAATTGCGGACTATAGCGGGCATTTGAGCCTGGAGTTCGTGGATTTTGAGCTGTGCGAAGACGACGTAAAATATTCTATTGAGAAATGCAAAGAGAGGGATGCGACCTATGCAGCTCCCTTAAAGGTTAAAGTACGCCTTTATAATAAGGAAAAAGAGGAAATCAGCGAGCATGAAATATTTATGGGCGACCTTCCGCTTATGACGGAAACAGGTACGTTCGTGATCAATGGCGCTGAACGAGTTATCGTAAGCCAGTTGGTACGTTCTCCCGGCATTTATTATGCAATCAGCCATGATAAGATAGGAAAAAGGCTGTTCTCTTCAACCGTGATCCCGAACCGTGGAGCATGGCTTGAATATGAGACGGATTCCAATGATATTTTTTATGTGCGTGTTGACCGGACCAGAAAAGTTCCCGTTACTGTTCTGATCAGGGCACTTGGTGTAGGTACTTCGGATGAAATCCGGGAGTTATTTGGTGATGAACCTAAAATAGAGGCAAGCTTGGCGAAAGACGTTTCTACTAATTATCAGGAAGGTCTTTTAGAGTTATATAAGAAGATCCGTCCCGGGGAGCCTTTAAGCGTTGAAAGTGCGGAAAGCCTGATCAATGCTATGTTCTTTGATCCCAGAAGATATGATCTGGCTAAAGTCGGCAGATATAAATTCAACAAGAAACTGGCATTCCGGAACAGGATCAGACACCATATCCTGGCTGAGGATGTAGTGGATACCAGCACAGGTGAGGTTCTTGCGTCGGCAGGGACCAGGGTGGATGCCGCTCTTGCGGATGAGATTCAGAACGCGGCCATTCCTTATGTATATTTGCAGACAGAAGAACGAAATGTCAAGGTACTCTCCAATATGATGGTGGACATCAGGCATTTCGTGGACTGTAACCCTAAGGAACTGGGGATTACGGAGCTGGTATATTATCCGGTGCTCACCCAGATCTTGGAGGAGTTTGGGGAGGACCCGGAAGGGTTAGCTGATGCTATCAAGAAAAATGTACATGAATTGATCCCGAAACATGTAACGAAGGAAGATATCCTTGCTTCCATGAATTATAATATCCATTTGGAATATGGTATCGGCAATGATGACGATATTGACCATTTGGGCAACAGACGTATCCGTTCCGTAGGTGAGCTGTTGCAGAATCAGTACAGAATCGGTCTTTCCAGGCTGGAAAGAGTGGTTCGTGAAAGGATGACCACCCACGATGCGGAGGAGATTTCACCGCAGATTTTGATCAATATTAAGCCTGTGCAGGCGGCTGTGAAGGAGTTTTTTGGTTCTTCCCAGCTTTCCCAGTTTATGGATCAGAATAACCCGTTGGGTGAGCTCACCCATAAGAGACGTTTATCCGCTTTAGGTCCGGGTGGTCTTTCCAGGGATCGTGCCGGTTTTGAGGTCCGCGACGTGCATTATTCCCACTATGGAAGGATGTGCCCGATCGAGACGCCTGAAGGTCCGAACATCGGCCTTATCAACTCTCTTGCATCCTATGCAAGGATTAATGAGTACGGTTTTGTGGAAGCGCCTTACCGTGAAATTGACAAGTCTGACCCCGCAAATCCCAGGGTGACAGACAAGGTTGTATATATGACTGCGGACGAGGAAGATAATTTCCATGTGGCGCAGGCAAACGAGGCTTTGGACGCAGAAGGGCATTTTGTCAGGAACAGTGTGTCCGGCCGTTATAAAGAAGAAACTTCGGAATACCCTAAGGCGCTGTTTGATTACATGGACGTGTCGCCGAAGATGGTGTTCTCCGTGGCGACTGCTTTGATTCCCTTCCTTGAAAATGACGATGCAAACCGTGCGTTGATGGGGTCTAACATGCAGCGGCAGGCTGTGCCCCTCCTTACCACGGAAGCGCCGGCTGTAGGAACTGGTATGGAACCGAAGGCGGCAGTGGACTCCGGTGTCTGTGTGGTTGCAAAGAAAGCGGGAACGATCGACTTTGTATCGGCTAAGGTGATCCGCATGACTTGTGACGACGGGGAAAAGATGGAGTACCGCCTTACCAAGTTTGCCAGGAGCAACCAGTCTAACTGTTACAACCAAAAGCCCATCGTATGCAAGGGGGATCATGTCCTGCAGGGGCAGGTGATTGCTGACGGTCCTTCCACTGCGGAAGGTGAGCTTGCACTTGGCAAGAACCCTTTGATCGGGTTTATGACCTGGGAAGGCTATAACTATGAGGACGCCGTCCTTTTAAGCGAAAGGCTGGTGCAGGAAGATGTTTATACTTCCGTCCATATTGAAGAGTATGAGGCGGAGGCTAGAGATACCAAATTAGGACCTGAAGAAATTACCAGGGATGTTCCCGGCGTTGGTGATGACGCATTGAAGGATCTGGATGAGAGAGGTATCATCCGAATCGGTGCCGAGGTCCGCGCAGGAGATATCTTAGTAGGAAAGGTAACTCCTAAGGGAGAAACGGAACTGACGGCGGAAGAGCGGCTTTTGCGTGCGATTTTCGGTGAAAAAGCAAGGGAAGTAAGAGACACTTCCTTAAAAGTTCCTCATGGTGAGTACGGTATTATCGTGGATGCCAAAGTATTTACGAGGGAAAATGGCGATGAGCTTTCACCCGGCGTGAACCAGGCAGTGCGTATTTATATTGCCCAGAAGAGAAAAATCTCCGTAGGTGATAAGATGGCGGGCCGCCATGGAAATAAGGGTGTGGTTTCCCGTGTGCTCCCGGTGGAGGATATGCCATATCTTCCCAACGGACGTCCTCTTGATATCGTATTGAACCCGCTTGGCGTGCCTTCCCGTATGAATATCGGACAGGTACTGGAAATCCATCTTTCCCTGGCGGCAAAGGCTCTTGGCTTTAATGTGGCTACGCCGGTGTTTGATGGTGCCAATGAAAATGATATCATGGATACCTTAGATCTCGCCAATGATTATGTAAATCTGTCATGGAAGGACTTTGAAGCGAAGCATAAGGAAGAACTGCTTCCGGAAGTAATAGATTATTTATATGAAAACCGTGGACACAGAGAGCTTTGGAAGGGCGTTCCGATATCCAGGGATGGAAAGGTAAGGCTCCGTGACGGGCGTACCGGCGAATATTTTGACAGCCCGGTAACCATTGGCCATATGCATTACCTGAAGCTCCACCATCTGGTTGATGATAAGATCCATGCCCGTTCCACCGGCCCTTACTCACTGGTGACACAGCAGCCTTTAGGCGGTAAGGCACAGTTCGGGGGGCAGCGTTTCGGGGAAATGGAAGTTTGGGCTTTGGAGGCATACGGTGCGTCCTATACTTTGCAGGAAATTCTGACCGTGAAGTCGGATGATGTGGTGGGCCGTGTGAAGACCTACGAGGCGATTATCAAAGGGGATAATATACCGGAACCCGGTATTCCCGAGTCCTTTAAGGTATTGTTGAAAGAATTACAGTCTTTAGGTCTTGATGTAAGGGTGCTCCGTGATGATAACACAGAAGTCGAGATTATGGAAACCATTGATTACGGTGATACTGATTATCGTTATGAGATGGAAGGCGATGATAAGAATTATGATTATGACAAGGGTTCTTTCTCCTCTATGGGATATCAGCATCAGGAATTTGACGAGGACAGCGGTGAACTTGTAAGCAGTGAGGATGAAGACGAATCGGAAGAATTTCTGGATGATGAATTTGATGAGATAGAAGAATCCGATGCATTTGATGAGTAAACAGCCCAGACTTTGAAAGGAGCAGGATATAGCGATGTCAGAAACAAAGCAGGAAGTGTATCAACCGATGACGTTTGATGCGATCAGGATTGGTTTAGCATCACCTGAAAAGATCAGGGAGTGGTCAAGAGGCGAAGTGTTAAAGCCTGAGACCATAAATTACAGAACCTTAAAGCCTGAAAAAGACGGACTGTTCTGTGAGAAAATTTTTGGCCCCAGCAAAGACTGGGAGTGCCATTGTGGTAAGTATAAGAAGATCAGATATAAAGGCGTTGTCTGTGACCGCTGCGGCGTGGAAGTTACCAAGTCAAGTGTAAGACGTGAGCGCATGGGGCATATCGAGCTTGCGGCTCCGGTTTCCCACATCTGGTATTTTAAAGGGATTCCGAGCCGTATGGGGTTGATCTTGGATCTTTCCCCAAGGGTGCTGGAAAAGGTTCTTTACTTTGCGTCCTACATTGTCCTTGATAAGGGCGATACCAACTTAGAATATAAGCAGGTGCTTTCCGAGAAAGAGTATCAGGATGCAAGGGAAACATGGGGCAATAAGTTCCGTGTGGGGATGGGCGCCGAATCCATCAAAGAACTGTTGCAGGCAATTGATTTGGAGACGGAGGCGGCTGAGCTTAAGGCAGGGTTAAAGGAATCCACAGGCCAGAAGCGGGCAAGGATCATCAAAAGGCTGGAAGTGATCGAGGCATTCCGGGAGTCAGGTAACGAGCCTTCCTGGATGATCATGGATGCCATCCCGGTAATCCCGCCTGATATCCGCCCCATGGTCCAGTTAGATGGCGGACGTTTTGCAACCTCTGATCTGAATGATTTATATAGAAGGATCATCAATAGAAATAACCGTTTGAAGAGACTGCTTGAGCTGGGCGCTCCGGATATCATTGTCCGCAATGAAAAAAGGATGCTCCAGGAAGCGGTAGACGCTCTTATTGATAACGGCAGGCGCGGCAGGCCGGTAACGGGGCCTGGCAACAGGGCGCTTAAGTCCCTTTCCGATATGCTGAAAGGTAAGGCAGGGCGTTTCCGTCAGAACCTTTTGGGCAAGCGTGTGGATTATTCAGGACGTTCCGTTATTGTGGTAGGGCCGGAGCTGAAGATCTACCAGTGTGGTCTGCCTAAGGAAATGGCTATCGAGCTGTTTAAGCCTTTTGTGATGAAAGAGCTGGTAGCAAGGGGGATTTCTCAGAATATAAAGAATGCAAAGAAGCTGGTTGAGCGGTTAGACACGCAGGTCTGGGATGTACTGGAAGAAGTGATCAGGGAACATCCTGTCATGTTAAACCGTGCGCCTACCCTGCACAGGCTTGGTATCCAGGCATTTGAGCCTATTTTGGTAGAAGGTAAGGCAATCAAGCTCCATCCCCTTGTTTGTACGGCGTTTAACGCTGACTTTGACGGTGACCAGATGGCGGTGCACCTTCCTCTCTCGGTGGAAGCCCAGGCGGAGTGCCGGTTCCTTCTCTTATCACCTAACAACCTGTTAAAGCCCTCCGACGGCGGTCCGGTTGCGGTTCCTTCCCAGGATATGGTGCTTGGTATTTATTACCTGACACAGGAACGCCCCGGTGTACTTGGGGAAGGCAAGTTTTATAAGAATGTAAACGAAGCTATTTTGGCTTATGAAAACGGCGCATGTACCCTGCATTCCAGGATAAAAGTGCGTGTGAGCAAAAAAAATGCACAGGGTGAAGAAGTATCGGGCGTTGTGGAGTCCACGCTGGGAAGATTTTTGTTCAATGAAATCCTTCCTCAGGATCTGGGTTATGTGGACAGGAGTAAGCCGGAAAACTTCCTTCTCCCGGAAGTGGATTTCCATGTAGGTAAAAAGCAGTTAAAACAGATCCTTGAAAAAGTTATCAATACCCATGGCGCTTCCGTGACGGCCGAGGTGCTGGACCTTATTAAGTCTACCGGGTATAAATATTCCACCAAGGCAGCCATGACGGTTTCTATTTCGGATATGACCGTGCCGGCTCAGAAACAGGAAATGCTGGATGAGGCACAGGCTACGGTAGATAAGATTTCCCAGAACTATAGAAGGGGGCTTATCACGGAGGAAGAAAGATACCGTGCGGTGGTAGAGACCTGGAACGAAACGGATAAAAAGCTGACAGACGTGCTTTTGGCAGGGCTGGATAAGTATAACAATATCTTTATGATGGCAGACTCCGGTGCCCGCGGTTCCAACCAGCAGATCAAGCAGCTTGCGGGTATGCGCGGATTGATGGCGGACACAACGGGCCGGACCATTGAATTGCCGATCAAGTCCAATTTCCGTGAAGGACTTGACGTATTGGAGTATTTCATGTCCGCGCACGGGGCACGTAAAGGGCTTTCTGATACCGCTTTGCGTACTGCGGACTCCGGTTACCTGACCAGGCGTATGGTTGACGTTTCCCAGGAATTGATCATCCGGGAAGTTGACTGTATGGAAGGCAAGGATACCATCCCGGGAATGTGGGTATCCGCATTCATGGATGGCAAGGAGACCATAGAAGGATTAAAGGACAGGATCACAGGAAGGTATTCCTGTGAAGAGATTAAAGATAAAGACGGAAATGTGATCGTAAAGCCTAACCATATGATCACGCCAAGCCGGGCAGAGAAGATTTTAAGCGTAGGCGTGGATGAAGAAGGCGGGCCTGTGGAAAAGGTGAAGATCCGTACCATTCTTACCTGCCGTTCCCATGTGGGGATCTGTGCAAAATGTTACGGCGCCAACATGGCGACCGGTGAAGCGGTCCAGGTAGGTGAGGCGGTAGGTATCATTGCGGCACAGTCTATCGGTGAGCCGGGTACACAGCTTACCATGCGTACCTTCCATACGGGCGGTGTTGCCGGTGACGATATCACACAGGGTCTTCCCCGTGTTGAGGAGCTTTTTGAGGCAAGGAAACCCAAGGGTCTTGCTATCATTGCGGAATTTGGCGGCGTGGCCACCATTAAAGATACCAAAAAGAAACGTGAGATCGTCATCACCAATGATGAAACCGGGGAGGCAAAGACTTACCTGATCCCTTACGGGTCCAGAATCAAGGTATTGGACGGCGCTGTTCTGGAAGCCGGCGACGAGCTGACAGAAGGTAGTGTGAACCCTCATGACCTGCTTAAGATCAAAGGGATCCGTGCGGTACAGGATTATATGATCCGGGAAGTACAGCGTGTATACCGCCTGCAGGGTGTGGATATCAGCGATAAGCATATTGAAGTGATCGTCCGCCAGATGCTGAAAAAGGTCAGGATTGAAAACAGCGGCGATACGGACTTTCTGCCCGGCACTTTAGTGGATGTGCTGGAGTATGAAGACCTGAATGAGCAGTTATTTACAGAAGGCAAGGAGCTTGCGGAAGGCAAGCAGGTAATGTTGGGTATCACAAAGGCTGCACTTGCAACCAATTCCTTCCTGTCTGCGGCATCTTTCCAGGAGACCACCAAGGTCCTGACGGAAGCGGCCATCAAGGGCAAGAGTGACCCGTTGATCGGGCTTAAGGAAAACGTGATCATCGGTAAGCTGATCCCCGCAGGTACGGGTATGAAGCGTTACCGCAACACAAGGCTTTCCACCGATAATGATCTGATGGGAACCCTGGACTTTGATGAGGAAGATCTGGAAGAAGAGGCATTATACGATGAAGCGTTGGATGATGTGGAAATTGCTTACGACGATGTGGATGATGCAGATTATGAAGATGACATTGACGTAGAAGATGAAACATTAGAAGATGCGGAAACACCGGAACTTGTAACGGAATAAAAATGAAACGCTGCGCCTATGATAATACCATAGGCGCAGTTTTTATGCATATGGGCATCCGGAGGAATTTTTTGTTTGAAAAGATATTGACATTTCCGGATACTGCAAGTATACTGATTGAGTGTGCATTAGGGCGCATGTGTTTTTGTGCCTGAAAATGCCGGAACTATCAATCTATTTTACTAATTTATAAACAGGAGGTGAAACAGAATGCCAACATTTAACCAGTTAGTCAGAAAAGGACGTCAGACATCCGTAAAGAAGTCAACGGCACCTGCTTTGCAGAAAGGATGGAACTCCCTTCACAAGAAAGCAACCGATACTTCTGCTCCTCAGAAGAGAGGTGTTTGTACTGCTGTTAAGACAGCAACTCCCAAGAAGCCTAACTCAGCTCTGCGTAAGATCGCCAGGGTACGTCTTTCCAACGGGATCGAAGTTACAAGCTATATCCCCGGTGAAGGCCACAACCTTCAGGAGCACAGCGTTGTCCTTATCAGGGGCGGCAGGGTAAAAGACTTACCAGGTACAAGATACCACATCATCAGAGGTACGCTTGATACTGCAGGAGTTGCCAACAGGAAGCAGGCTCGTTCCAAATATGGCGCTAAGAGGCCTAAGGCTGCTAAGAAATAGCCATTGGAGCAGATTGGACCCACAAATGTAAGCTAATTTAGTGTTGGAATTCTGTTACGATATAAATTCCGTTTTGGCGGAGGTTTGTTTGTAATAAGATTAACCCGCACGTACACAATATGTGAGATTAGAATGACACAATGTGAGTACCGATGAATTAATTCAGTAATTAAGGAGGGAAGAACCGTGCCACGTAAAGGACATATTCAGAAAAGAGACGTATTGGCAGATCCTTTATACAACAACAAAGTGGTTACCAAGCTTATCAACAACATTATGCTTGATGGTAAGAAAGGGGTAGCACAGAAGATTGTATACGGTGCATTTGCCAAAGTAGAAGAGAAGTCAGGCAAGCCGGCTCTTGAGGTTTTTGAAGAGGCAATGAACAATATCATGCCTGTTCTTGAAGTGAAGGCAAGGCGTATCGGTGGCGCTACTTATCAGGTGCCCATCGAAGTAAGGCCGGACAGACGCCAGGCATTAGCGCTTCGCTGGCTCACAATGTTTTCTCGTAAGAGAGGCGAAAAGACCATGAAGGACAGACTGGCTAATGAGATTCTCGATGCTGCAAACAATACCGGTGCAGCAGTTAAGAGAAAAGAAGATATGCACAAAATGGCAGAGGCAAACAAGGCTTTCTCACATTACCGCTTCTAGTAAGCAGGTGGCTTTTGCCCAGACTAATATAAGGAGGAAAAACCTTTGGCTGGAAGAGAATATCCATTAGATAGAACCAGGAACATTGGTATTATGGCTCATATCGATGCAGGTAAGACCACTCTGACAGAGCGTATCTTATACTACACCGGTGTAAACTATAAGATTGGGGATACTCACGAAGGAACTGCTACCATGGACTGGATGGAACAGGAGCAGGAAAGAGGTATCACTATCACATCTGCCGCTACCACATGCCACTGGACTTTGGAAGAAAATTGTAAACCCAAGCCGGGTGCGTTAGAGCATCGTATCAATATCATCGATACTCCCGGACACGTTGACTTCACGGTAGAAGTTGAGCGTTCCCTGCGTGTACTCGATGGCGCTGTAGGCGTATTCTGTGCAAAAGGCGGTGTTGAACCCCAGTCAGAAAACGTATGGCGCCAGGCTGATACCTACAATGTACCAAGAATGGCATTTATCAATAAGATGGACATTCTGGGTGCAAACTTCTATGGAGCTGTAGATCAGATCAAGACCAGGCTTGGTAAAAATGCGATCATCCTTCAGTTGCCGATTGGCAAGGAAGATGAGTTTAAAGGAATTATTGATTTATTTGAAATGAAAGCATACATCTATAATGACGATAAGGGAGAAAACATTGATATCGTCGATGTTCCCGACGACATGAAAGATGATGCTGAGCTTTACCGTTCAGAACTGATCGAGAAGATCTGTGAATTAGATGACGATCTGATGATGATGTATCTGGAAGGAGAGGAACCTTCCGTAGAAGAAATGAAGAAGGTTCTTCGTAAAGCTACTTGTGAATGTGCGGCAATCCCTGTGTGCTGTGGTTCCGCATACAGAAACAGAGGCGTACAGAAACTTTTGGATGCGGTCTTAGAGTATATGCCTGCCCCTACGGACATTGCGGCAATAACAGGAACAGACTTAGAGGGAAATGAAGTCGTAAGACATTCCTCTGATGAGGAACCTTTTTCCGCTCTGGCATTTAAGATCATGGCTGATCCCTTTGTTGGTAAGCTTGCATTCTTCAGAGTTTATTCCGGTACGATGAACTCAGGTTCTTACGTACTGAACGCTACAAAAGGTAAAAAGGAACGTGTAGGACGTATCCTTCAGATGCACGCAAACAAGAGAGCGGAGCTGGATAAAGTTTATTCCGGTGACATTGCCGCAGCGGTAGGCTTCAAGTTTACCACTACCGGTGATACCATCTGTGATGAACAGCATCCGGTCATCCTTGAGTCCATGGAGTTCCCGGAGCCTGTTATTGAGCTGGCAATCGAGCCTAAAACAAAAGCGGGTCAGGGAAAGATGGGCGAGGCTCTTGCAAAGCTTGCAGAGGAAGACCCTACGTTCCGTGCGCATACAGATCAGGAGACAGGCCAGACCATTATTGCAGGTATGGGCGAACTCCATCTGGAAATTATTGTGGACAGACTTCTGCGTGAATTTAAGGTTGAGGCAAATGTAGGCGCACCTCAGGTTGCCTATAAGGAAACCTTTACCAAGACGATCGAAGTTGACTCCAAGTACGCAAAACAGTCCGGTGGACGCGGGCAGTATGGACATTGTAAGGTCCGCTTCGAGCCCATGGATGCCAACGGTGAAGAGTTGTTTAAGTTTGAGTCTACCGTAGTCGGCGGCGCTATTCCGAAGGAATATATCCCGGCTGTAGGCGAAGGTATCGAGGAAGCTGCAAAGTGCGGTATCCTTGGTGGATTCCCGGTACTGGGTGTCCATGCCATCGTATATGACGGTTCTTACCATGAGGTTGACTCCTCAGAAATGGCATTCCACATTGCCGGTTCCATGGCGTTTAAAGACGCAATGCAGAAGGCAAGCCCGATTTTGCTTGAGCCGATCATGAAAGTGGAAGTTACCATGCCGGAAGATTATATGGGCGATGTAATCGGCGATATTAATTCACGCCGTGGACGTATTGAAGGTATGGACGACATTGGCGGCGGTAAGATGGTTAGAGCGTATGTGCCGCTTTCAGAGATGTTTGGCTACGCTACAGACCTTCGTTCCAGGACACAGGGACGTGGTAACTATTCTATGTTCTTTGAGAAATATGAACCGGTTCCGAAGAGTGTACAGGAAAAAGTCCTGGCGGCAAAGACAAAATAAAAGCCGAGCGACTTTATCCTGTGGAAAAAGTCCTGGCGGCAAAGACAAAATAAAAGCCGAGCGACTTTATCCTGTGGAAAAAGTCTTGGCGGCAAAGGCAAAATAAAAGCCGAGCGACTTTATCCTGTGGAAAAAGTCTTGGCGGCAAAGGCAAAATAAAAGTGGTAATAAAGACCAAATAAAAGTAATTTGTGCTTGAAAATATCGGTGTTATTTACTATAATCAAAAGTAGTCGGGCATGAATCGAAACTATTTATTTCTATCAATTAAAGGAGGACTTTAGAAATGGCTAAAGCTAAATTTGACAGATCCAAAACCCATTGTAATATTGGTACCATCGGTCATGTTGACCATGGTAAAACAACCTTAACAGCAGCTATCACAAAGGTACTGTCTGAAAGGGTTGCTGGTAATGAAGCTACTGACTTCGAGAACATCGACAAGGCTCCCGAAGAAAGAGAAAGAGGTATCACAATCTCTACGGCTCACGTTGAGTATTCAACAGAGAAGAGACATTATGCACACGTTGACTGCCCAGGACATGCTGACTACGTTAAGAACATGATTACTGGTGCTGCTCAGATGGACGGCGCTATCTTGGTTGTAGCTGCTACTGACGGTGTTATGGCTCAGACAAAGGAGCACATCCTTCTGTCTCGTCAGGTAGGCGTTCCTTATATCGTAGTATTCATGAACAAATGCGATATGGTAGATGATCCCGAGTTGCTTGAGCTGGTAGAAATGGAAATCACAGAACAGCTTGAGGAATATGAATTTACAGATTGTCCGATTATTAAGGGGTCTGCTCTTAAGGCACTGGAAGATCCTCAGAGCGAGTGGGGCGACAAGATCATGGAACTCATGAGCACCGTTGATGAATATATTCCGGATCCTCAGAGAGAGACAGATAAGCCTTTCCTTATGCCTGTAGAGGACGTATTTACTATCACAGGCCGTGGTACAGTTGCTACTGGTAGAGTAGAGCGTGGTACACTTCACCTTAACGAGGAAGTTGAAATCGTTGGTATCAAGGAAGAAACACGTAAGACTGTTGTAACCGGTATCGAAATGTTCCGTAAGCTGCTTGACGAAGCTCAGGCTGGTGACAACATTGGTGCACTTCTCCGTGGTGTTCAGAGAACTGAAATCGAAAGAGGACAGGTTCTTTCCAAACCCGGTTCAGTTAAGTGCCATACAAAGTTTACCGCACAGGTTTATGTTCTGACCAAAGATGAAGGTGGACGTCACACTCCTTTCTTCAACAACTACAGACCTCAGTTCTATTTCAGAACAACTGATGTAACTGGCGTATGTAACCTTCCTGCAGGTACAGAAATGTGCATGCCTGGTGATAACGTAGAGATGACGATTGAATTGATTCATCCCATCGCTATGGAGCAGGGTCTTACTTTCGCTATCCGTGAGGGCGGACGTACAGTTGGTTCAGGCCGTGTGGCTTCGATTATTGAGTAATCAGTAAAAAGCTAGATTTTATGGGGCTTTCCGAGAAATCGGGAAGCCCTTTTTGAAACTTTGCAACAGTGAAAATGTGTAAAACGGTGCCTAAACGGTGCCATAAAAAAGAACTCCGATGAAAATGGTGCCAAGTTTCATCGGAGTTTGTATTTTTACCAACCTTTTATTTGCTTTACTTGTTCTGCCCGCTCTTTGTCTTTGTGATACTGTAATTTGAACTGTATCGTTTCCGCTACTTCCTTTCTTGCTTCATCGTCTAACTGATAAAATGAAGTCAACAGGTTATCCACATCGGGCATACTATTTTTTCCAAACAGATACATAAGCGGATATAGTGAATTTTTTAAATATACCTTTACCCGGTTTCCGTCAAGAGCCCCATTCAGTCCATCGGGGAGCGTGGGATATATTTCTTCTTCAGTAATAGTGCCGGAGAACGGACTGGCGGCGCATATCTCATTCACATCAATTTCTAATTCATTTGCCAACCGTAAAGCAAAGTCAAATCGGATATTGGAATCCTTTTGAATAATAGAATATAGTGTTGTAGCACTAATTCCCGTAGCCTTTGCAATCTGACGGACATTTGTATTCTTACTATCAAGTATTTCTTTCAGCTTCTTTCCATCACCCATAGTGACCTCCTATTTTCATATGTTGAATAATTACGAAAAACATAAATCTTATTAATTATCATACCACATATACGAAAAGCATAAAAGAGAAAAATAGAAAAAATGTAAATACGAAGTTCGTAAAAATTTTTTTACGAAGTATTGACATCATATGTATAAGGTGATAATATGAATATACGAAATTCGTACACATATGAAATACAAATATTGTAATGGATTTCTAAAAGGGGAAAGGAGGACAAACGTGTGGCAAACTACCGTTATATGATGAGTGCGGAAGATATAGCCAAAGAGTTAAATTGTTCAAAATCTCATGCCTACAAGATTGTAAAAGAACTGAACAGGGAACTTGCAGGAC
>CAJULP010000063.1 GCA_910587295.1 uncultured Lachnospiraceae bacterium
CCGATGCCGACAGCCTCACCTCTGTAGACTAATCCAAACACAGAGGTCTTGCGTTAAGCACTGACCGTGTGCATAGCATGGACGGCACTATAAGTATAACCCAAAATTTCCCACATGGAATCTGCGTCTGTATCAACCTGCCAATGAAAGGAGATGCTTCTTATCAATATTTTATTAGTCGATGACCACGTTCTATTTTCCAAAAGTCTGGAAATTGCATTATCAGACTACCCGGAAATAAAAACCTTTAAAAGTATCAATGATATTTCCCTATTGGATAAATTCATTGAAAAAAATGCCCCGGACATCCTGCTCATGGATATCAATTTAAAAAATATAACATCTGAAGACGGTTTAGAATTGGCAAAGCAGATATTATACCGTCATCCGGAGCAGAAAATTGTTATCCTGTCCGGATACGATCTTCCGGTATACCGCAACGAAGCCCAAAAAATCGGGGCAAAAGGATTTATCAACAAAAATACTGAACCGGAAATGCTGATCGCTTTTCTTTCACAGATCATGCAGGGAAAATTTATCTTCAACGGTTCAGTTCCTTTTTTAGAAGAATTAACTGACTGTGAAAAACAGATTTTGCAGCTTACCGCTAACGGCAGAAAGCGGAAAGAGATTGCAGGCACACTCTATATCAGCGAGCGTACCCTCTCCAATCATTTACAGCATATATTTGAAAAACTTGATGTTTCCTCCTCTGTCGAAGCAGTAACCAAGGCGATTCAATTAGGATACCTTCCACCGATTTGTTAATTTATCATCAAATAAATCATCAAAAGCTGCATTGTGGAAAAATCCAAAAGTTTAGATTTTTCCACAATGCCTGTACCTCCCCGACCACTACTATCACATCATACATTCGTATATCACCATTTCCGCTATTTCCTATCTGTGTTTTCCCTTCCATATTCCGCATTTTCAACCAGATGCAGCAATTGAACAGCCCAGAATGTCAGATCACAGTCCAGCCCGCAACCTTGCCTGTATAGTATAGATAAGCGCCATAAGGCAATTGCCATTATTCAACCCTAAATAACTGTTTTCAAATCTCAAATAAATTTCCGTACAACATCTCCGATATTTTTGCTATAATCATAATACAAAAATGCAGGCAGCACAATATACCTGCCTTTTGTAGTCAAATAATCCTTACATTACTTATCAGGGAGGCCTGTTATGGATTTCAGATCACTGTGCGGCAACATAGACTTGCCGGAAGAAATGCGGAAAGAAGCAATATGCTATTACCAATCTGGCGGCTTTGACACAGTACGCCCTTTTGTCGAAGGTTTAAGAAATATGGAGACAGAATCCAATGCGAGGGATAAGCTGAACCGGCTGTTGGATCCTGATCCGAAAAAAGCCAAAATGCTGGCTTGTATGCTGTCTTGCGCTTCAGATCTTTACCTCTGGTATCAGGAAAAAGGGATAAGTGAAACCATATTCCTTGCTACTATGCGCTGCTTTACCAGATTCATAGAAGAATGCAGGGAAATAACCGGCCAATATGCTTTTGACCGGGAATGGTGGACTGCCCGGCAGATAAGCGGAAACTTATTTCGGATTGGGGAACTGGAATATGAAATGACACATGTCGGTCAAAAACCTGTCATCAGCATTCACATCCCTTCCGATTCTGTTTTAACCCCGCAAAATTGCAGCGCATCCCTCGAAAGCGCTAAAGCTTTTTTTGCAAAATTCTTTCCTTTATATGAAGGAAAAGATTTCGTATGCCATTCATGGCTTTTGGCGCCGGAATTAAAAAGTCTCCTGCCGCCGGATTCCAATATCATTCTGTTCCAGCATAGATTTCTGCTCCAAGATGTGGATTATTCGGAGATAGAATGCATGGATTGGGTATTTAAGACAAGAAATGTTCCCATTGCAGAGCTGCCGGAAAATACCACCTTGCAGAAAAATATGAAGCGGCATTTACTAAATGGCGGGAAAATTGGATGCGGAAGGGGGAGGTTAATTTAAATTTCCGATTAGTTGGACTTACATGAGCCAATAAATCAGCCCTAATAAGGTGAAAAATCTACGTCACCACGCTCGGATAAAGCGTTCGCGAAATGGTTCCTTAAGATTTTCACCTTATTAGGGCTGATTTATTGGCTCATGTAAGTCCAACTGGCTCTTCGACTAAACTGCTAACCACTACGTAACTGGCTGTTGAACATACTATGGCGTAAACGGTACTATTAGCGGCAGTCAATTAAGTAGTAGTTTTCACGTTTAGTTGAATGTTTCGTTGGATTAATGTTAGCCAAAAACTCGAAAGGAAGGGAAGAAAAATCTTAAGGAGCCATTTCGCGAACGCACTATCGAGCGTGGCGACGTAGATTTTTCTTCCCTTCCTTTCGGGCATTTAGATAACCCCATATAACCAACTAAACGGGAATTTACAGTGCAAACTCCCGATACAGGGAATCCCTGAATGTTTCATCGGAAACTGCCCTATTTAAGTCATCCAGTCTTTCAGATGCCATCAAGGCAGCGGTCAGGCGGGCAAAGCGGTTTTCTCCTTTTTTCACACCAATTTTTTCGCCACGCATTTCACCGCGTTTTTCGCCTCTCTTTTCTCCTTCCCTGATTCCTTCTTCCCTTCCGGCATTCCGCTCATCGGCAAGCCATTCTTTCATCGCTGTACACATACCGTTCCTTCCTCCTTCCCTGTTCTTTCTCATCCTAAGGACCTTTTTGGGGAGCTGCATTAAGATGCCCACCGCGTCAAAGGTCGCCTCATCCATATTTTCGATTCGTTCTCTGTTTTGCTCCACATAATCCATCAGCCCCGTCTTGTCGCCCTGCCGCTTCAAAAATCCCACAAGCTCCTGCATCCCTGTCTCAAACCTGGTCTCGTCAAGGTCGCTGGCCTTTACCAGGTTCATATGGTAATCCGCGACAAAACGTTTAAACGTTTCATTTTCCTTTTCTAATTCTAACATGTCATGCAGGTTTTCGCAACCGTCATAGGGCTCTTCCCCATGGTAAAACACGACTGTTGTGACGGGATTTAGTTTCTCATCCTTTGCCATTTCGGAAAGGAACTCGTCTCTGCGGGGCTTTTCTTCCCGGCTGTTTTTTAATTCTCTTAATTGTCTCTTGTACTCCGTGACGTCATATTCCATGCACCGAACGGGCATGGCGTAGTCCACCTTATTCTGGGCCTCTATGCCGATCACGATATAGCGGTCACTGCCAAAGACTGCCTTCAGGGCATCCCGCTGCCTCTGGATATACTTCGGTTTACGGGGAGACTGTGTTCCGGGGGAGATAGCTTCCCGAAGACAGGATACGGCCTCACGGTCCGTCAGCTGTTCCGGGGTGACCACTCTTTGCCCGTTATGGATGCACCCGTTGATAAAGTCCGCAAAGACAGCGGGGTCTGACAGATAGCTGCAGATAACATTGTTCTTTTGTCCCATAAAAACTCCTTCTTGATGTCTTGAAATTACGGTGATAACCCCTATGGAAATAACATGCCGGATCATACCAGCAATAGAATAACACGAATCTAAGATAAATTTATCTTAACAAAAGAGAACGTAATTTACAATATAACAATTATAAACTTTTTATAAAATTATTATATTGGCAGCGAAACAAAATCTGCTGCACCACAGTAAACAGCGCATTTTTCCTTTGTATTGCGCTGTTTATCTGTAGTTTTATCAGATTATCAGGATTGGCTTACATGAAACACGAAACGGCATGTTTAAATTTAACAAAAATAAATCTCTTCCACGGCTTTCGGAACAATCAATTTATTATTTTTAAATTCACAGTTCAACGTAATCATTCCTTCTTCCCTGAAGATCACCACTGCTGCCTTTCGCCAGGTCGGACAGGCCCGCACCCACACGTAACGGGAAAGGGAATGGTCATAGTGCTTAGGATAACCGTGCGTAATCTCATACCTTTTCTCTATATCCTCATCAGACAGCTGCATCAGTGTCCGCCTGATGGCAGGGTCACCTCCTCCCACAAAATAATCCGGCTGGTAGCAGGAATAAGATTCCCCCTCCTTTGTTATCTTGGAAAAATTTGTCATATATCCGTTCCAGGAACTGAGAAAATAGTCCCCTTTTCCCGTCAAAACGCCCATATGGAAATCCGCCTCCGCACGCCAGATACTCCATGCATGTCCGGCACATATCCCAGGCCCCGTTCCGTCTCCTTCCCATATGGTCTCCCACCACCGCATCGTGGACATATAAAGCCTTACATCCGGTGTATAGCATCGCCACCAGTCATGCAGACGCAATACTTTTTCCGCAAAAATGACATATTCCTCCACATACTCTATGTATCTGCAATAATAAAGCAGGGACAGAGCCGTACAGGAAATAGACCCCTCTTCCATCTCCTCATCATTCTGCCCGCTCACGATACCCTCCGTTGGAAAATGAAGTCCCCGTTCCATCAGATACCGCACTGCCCTTGCCGCGCTTTCCGAAAAATACTTTACCCTGCCCTGATCCACATTCCGGAGCTGCCGCGCAAGGTCAATGATGGCAATGACAGGAGCGCATACCGTGGTATAATCGCTGTGCTGTACAAACGCACCGTTTTCCTGCTGATAACTCTCGATCATCGTCTCCGCCGATCTTACCGCAAAATCAAGATACCTTTTCTCCCCGGTCATCTTATACTGCTCCGTCAAGATGGAAATACCAAAAAACTGTTCCTGGATTCTCCGGGATTGATAAACGTGATAGGCCGGGAACCCATCTACCGGGTACGGCACAATGGTATTCCCCGGTATGGGCCGCTCCCCTTCTCCCATTACAATCTTTATGGCTTCCTCCACCTTTGACCTATATCTGTCACTGTTATGGGTGGCCATATAAGAAAGCAGTGCCCAGCACCAGGTCATCCCCTCGCACAGATTCACATCGTTATGGTACGGCTTTCTTACCGTCTCGCAGCTTTTCTCAAATAACCGGTCCATATCCTCACCAAACCAGAGTACCAAATCAAGCCCCGGCCTGCCATCTTTATATGGCACAACACGGCAAAGCCCGTACCCGGGAAATGCTGCCCGCACCGTATCGCCCGTCACCGGAAGCTCCCTCTCCCTTTCTTCATACAAAACCGTTACATAGTCCGCCTCACCCAGAAGCTTCACGTCGATGTACCGTCCAAACGTGCCTGTTATTTCAGAATACAGCATGGGGCATCCATAGCTTTCCTGGATCTTACGATAGCATTCCGCTATCGTGTCCGCAAAAGCAATCTCCAGCGTCACTGTGCCGCTTCCCCCTGTTCCATATCTCTCATCCAGTGCAGACAACATTTGAAAACGCTGAATGAAATGCCCGTAGGAATATTCCGAGTAATGAATCCTCCATGCCCTGCATTCACCCTTTGCCATCACAATACAGAATCCGCAGGCTATCACCGGCATGATACAGTACATTTTATCCCCATCCCGGGATGTATAGGGAGAACTGGGAAGGAGCTGGCCCACATAAGTGCCATTCTTCTTACTTAAAAAGTTCAGATTCAGGTCTATCCCAAACTGCGATATCTCCGGATTATCCGTATGGGATTCTATCGTGAGCAAGTCATGCTTCAACGAATAAATTGTTTCAACAGACAATTTCTCATTTCTGCATCTGACCCTGTTTTTCTCCATTATTACGCTGTCATAAGAAGCAAACCGTTCTTTGTAAGGCGTAAATGGGCGTTCTGTCCGTATATCATCCCCTTTTTGCGTATAGCAGATGCCTCCCATTCCATTTAAATCCGCAAGATTGTAAGCTCCTAATCCCGAATACAGTCCACAGATCAATCCATCCTTTTTTCGAACGGTAATTTCCAACCCACGATTTTTTATTGTTATCATTTTATCCCTTCCTTTCCATTTGACCCGGAAACGATCCGGAACCGCATTGTTACATTTACGCCCTTTTATTGTTCTATATCCGCTTTTATTCTTATTGAATTTCGATTACCGTCATTATATAATACAAGCATAAAAGAAATTTAGTAAAAGGAATGGATATCGTGCGTTTCAATACCCCCATCAATATGCGAAAACTTCTTTCTGCCGCCTTTCTGTGCTTTTCACTCCCCGCTATGGCACTTTTGCTTGTTTTGTCCTTTTTTACCGTTCAACGCCAGTCCGACGCAGAGATAAAGTCATACCAGAATAATCTTATCACCTATGCAAGCAATTTGGAACGCACCCTCTACAATACAAACACACAGCTTTCCTATACTGCCTTTACCAATCCGAAATTCCAGATTTTTTCCTGGTCGGATTCCCTATTTGAAAAGCACAGCTACGCTTATGAGATCATGAACCCGTTTACGGTGATCCTCAATCAGGAACAGCTCATTGGCGGTTTTTTCCTCTACAGCGCTTCACCGTCCTACTATTATCCGAACTATCAGATTGATTATTCCTATGAGGACAAGCAGACAGTCCATACATTTTTATCAGAAGCAGCCAGCCTGACCGCCGAAAGGGAAAGCTGGGTTACCCTTGAACTCTCAGACCGGCTGGTGCTCATCCGGTCCAGCCGGATTGGGGAGAATCTGTGTGCCGCCATGATCGACCCTGCACTGGATCAGGCCGTGGCCTACGCCTCAAACCCGCAGGAAGGAATCCTTTTCTTTTATGCCACCAAGGAGGGGGATGTGTTTTATCCAAAAGAACTTCAGTCCAAATGGGAGGACGGCTTTGATTCCTCTCCCGTTAAAAACGTAACATATGGCGGCCGTTCCTGTTATTTGATCAAAACTCCTGTAAAAAACAGCAGTGTCTTTTTGTGCTGCCTGATCCCCCAAAAAGGATTCTGGCACATCTTAAGTCCTTCCGAAAAAATAATCCTGCTGCTGATCCTCCTCTTATTCTGCTTAGCCCCCTTTTTGTGGATGGCGCTTTACAAGCAGCTGCTTAATCCTTTGACCGTCCTTTCCAGTTATATGAATCAGATTGCCGACGGTAACTATTCCCTGCTTGTGCCTGAGGATCAGAAAATCACCGAACTTCAGGACTTTAGCCACACGCTGAATCACACGCTCCAAAGCATCCACCGGCTGAAAGAAGAATCCTACGAGCGGAAGCTGGACCTGCAGCAGGCGCAGCTGCAATATCTCCACCTCCAGATCCGGCCTCATTTTTATATCAACTGCCTGAATAATATCTACAGTCTGGCAAAAAATAAAGAGTATGACGAAATCCAGGAAACAATCTTGTCTCTTTCCGATTATTTCCGTTATGTATTCCGCAACAGCCAAAAGCTTGTCACCCTCACGGAGGAGCTTCACTGTGTCAAAAGCTATATTTACCTGCGGCAGAATAATTTTGCCAGCACGCTTTTATTGACCATGGATATTGATGCGGCCACTGCGGATATTTTCATCCTTCCGCTTTCGCTGCTCACTTTTGTGGAGAACTGCATCCAGCACTCCAAAAACATAACCGGCCTGACGATCCACATCAGATCCCGCCTGCTGACCACGCCAAGAGGACGCTATCTGAACCTGACCGTCTCTGACAATAACGGAGGATTTTCTGCGGAGGATCTGGAATATCTCAACCATATTGGGGAACGCAAATCCCTTTACGATGATTATCATGTGGGGATCTCCAATATTTATTACCGTATGAAACTCACCTGGAATCAGGAGGGGGAGCTGTTTTTTTATAATCAGGATTGCGGAAGCTGTGTAGAAATCATTATCCCTGTCGGAAAGGAGGAAAAACCAAATGACCATTATGATCGTTGACGACCAGCCCAACGTAGTATCTGCCCTCAAAGCAGGAATCTGCTGGGAAACATTGGGGATCACGCAGGTTTTTACCGCCCTGAATGCCCCCCAGGCCAAAGAGATCATCCAAAACCATCCTATTGATATTCTGGTAACCGACATTGAAATGCCTGTGGAAAACGGTCTGTCCCTGCTGCGCTGGTGCCGTCAAAACAATTATGATTTCGAGTGTATTTTTCTTACCTCCCATGCGGATTTTTTCTATGTACAGGAAGCCCTCCAGCTTGGCAGCGCCGACTATATCCTGCAGCCGGTCCGCTACGAAGATATGGAAAAGCTCCTTGCAAAAACGATCCAAAAGATCCGGGCTCGTCAAACGGAACAAACCTGGTCTACCTATGGCAAAGCAGTGTATTCCCAGAAGCCGGCTTTCCTGAAAAGTGTGCTCCACGAATGGTTTGAGGGAACGGAGGCCAATACGGCGGAAAAGCTGACTATCCTGCGGGAAATGGGTGTCTCCCTGACGCCGCGGACCGAAGTTTATTTATTCAGGATACAGATTCTATCCTGGGTATCGGAACCCCTGCCCTTTTTCCAGTGGCCCCCTTTAGCGGAGGAAGCGGTCCGCACACATTTTTGCCGCCATCACTGTGAAGTCCTTTCCTATTGCCCGGACAGGCTCTCACTTCACGGCCTGATCTATAACACCGGAAAGGCTCTCATAACCTTTGACTTTTACCGCCTCCTTCTTGATGCGCTTTTGACACAGCTTGAAGCCAGGCTGGGCTGCCGTCTGGCACTTTATTCCGCACCTTCCTTCCCCCTGGAAAAGCTGTCCGAATGCGCCCTGCTGATCCGTAAGAAAGCGGCGGATAATGTCCTTTTACAGCCGGGGCTCTATCTTCATATGCCCCAGGATCCTTCTAATGCCGTCACTTATTGCCCTGCGCAGCTGCTGGAATTTTTCAGGCTGCAGCTTATTGCCTGTAATACCGCAAAGATCCTGGAGCGTGCCAGAGAATATCTTCAGGAACTGGGCAAAAACAGCCTGCTTGATTATGATACTTTACTTGCTTTTTGCAAGGATTTTGAGCAGACCGCCATCCAGGCCGCCGACTCCCTGGGTCTGGACATCCATTCTTTTCCCACCAGAACCGCTGACGGTTCCATTGACAATCTCTCTCCCCTGACGCTGGATTCGACCCTTTTGTTTATACGGAAGATCACCGACTATTTTCAGGAGATGGCGGCGCAGTCAGAAGAACCGGAACGGACCGAGCGGAACTTCCGGCGCATTTCCAACTATGTCCACCAGAACCTGGACAAGCCCCTCAAATGTGCCGACATCGCCCGCACCGTTTTCCTTAGCCCTGACTACGTTACCAGGCTTTTCCAGCGGGAAAAGGGCCTTTCCCTGAAAGAGTATGTAACTATGGAAAAAATGAATGCCGCCAGGGAACTGCTGCAGACCACCACGCTCCCGATCAGTGCGATCGCCATCCGGGTAGGCTACGATAACTTCTCCCATTTCAGCCAGGTCTACCGGCGCATTATGGGGATTTCCCCTTCGGAGGAAAGAAGTTTCCGTCCATCCGAAGACGGCTGAACGAAAGAAGCCGCCGCGCTAGCCACCAGCGCGGCGGTATCCTTTTATTTTGTACTCATGAACTCACTGAACTGCTTCTGGTATTCCTCCACATACCGGTCCAGCCCCGCTTCCTTCAATTCCTCAAGCACTGCCGGGAAATCCTTCTCATAATCACCCACTCCCCAGGCAATGGGCTTCACTTTCTCACTGACAATGGCAGCAATTTTTGCACTTTCCGCTGCCACCGGCGTCTCGTCGAAGGCAAATCCTACTTTTTTGCTGTATATAGCGCCGTCGTCAAAATGGATAAAGGCGTCAACCTCCTGGGCATCAAACCGTTCCGTCGATATCTCATCATAATACAGGGTCTGGTGCATCCACGGATAAAAGAAAGCATCCTGGGTAAGGGTCTCCACAGAACCGTCTTCCCGGTACTGCCAATCCTGGCCCTCCACGCCGTATAAGCAGAGCATATAGTTATCCTTTGATGCATACATCCAGTCAAAGAACCTTACCCAATCCCTGACCTTGTCCTGTTCCGGCTTTGTAAACATCCACGCACTGTTGGAATCCGACATCAGGAGATTGGGCAGCGTATCAATCTTCAGATACTGCACATCCGCCTCCTCAACGTTGTTTAGCACATGATCGTAGACCGCATAGGGATTCCCGTACTGCATCAGGCAGTTCCCGCTGTCCCAGGCCGCCGCGGCCGCAGTGGGGTCCGTCAGGTTTTCCGTGGTAAGGTAGCCGAGCTCAAACCATTCTTTTGCAATCGCACAGTAATTCTTAAAGTAATCCGATTCCAGCAGGCTGATCACCTCGTCACTGTCAGGCTTCGACTCATCTACCACGCAGACCGATATGGGGGTATCCTTGATCAGTGCGCCGTCCGGGGCTGCCACTGAGATCAATCCCTTGAAAAGGTTGTCTGCGCCTTTCATGATCGTCATGTTCGGATATGCGGCATGTACTTCCGCGATTGCCGCCATCAGGTCGTCATAGCTCTTAATCCGGTCAACATCCCAGCCCACCTGGTTTAAAATGTCATTCCGAATGGCAAAATTATCGTTCTGGGCACTGGACGGATAAGCTCCGCAGGGAATGGTCAGGATATCTCCCTTGTATTTTGCGCAGTCAAATCCACGCCCCATACGCGCTTCCTTATAGTTTGGCGCCAGTTCATCGAACATCGCCTCCTCAAAAGACGCTGTCAGCCCCTTATTGATATAGGCATAGCCCTCTGACACCGTAGACATAAAGGCAAACCCTTCCCCGGCAGCCGCCATCGTCATAATCTGGTCACCGCCGCCTCCCCAGGGAACTAAATCCACCTTCATATCAATGTTTGTGTCCGCTAAAACCTTGTCATGAAATTCATTTTTGAAAAATTCCACATTGCGGGATCCCGCATCCCCATACATGACGATCCGGAGGGAAACCGGCTCTGTGCTGCCCTTGTCCGCTTCCTCCTGCGGTTTATTGGCCTGTTCATCCTCTCCTTCCTCCGTATCCGCAGAAGATGCACTCTCATCCCTGCTGTCGGAAGCCGGCTTCGTATTCTCCTGTTTTCCACATCCTCCCAACACGGTCACTGCCATTGCCGCACACAGCAATAACGCCATCCATCTTTTTTTGATTCCCATAAATCATTTCTCCTTCCTACTTTCCTTCTATGTATGTTTAACCGTACCGAAATGGTGCGGACAACATCTGTACCATTATCCCTTAATGCCTCCCACATTGATCCCTTTGACAAAATATTTCAGCGCAAAAGGATACAAGATCACCAGCGGCAGTATGGCAAGCACCGCCACCGCCATCTTCGCCGTCTCCGCCGGAAGCGTGATATGATCAAAGTATGCCGACATCTCGCTGTTGTGGAGCAGCTGCTGCGCATTGGAAAGCATACTGTACAGTATCTTCTGCAGCGTCTGATATGCGCTGTCGGTGATCAGCCACTGGGGCAGGAAAAAATCGTTCCACAACCCAAAAATATTAAACAGCGACACGGTCAAAAGCCCTGCCCTTGCCAGCGGGATGGCAATATGCGTAAAAATCTTCCCGTGGGATGCCCCGTCCAGACGGGCCGACTCGATCAATTCCTCCGGGATCTCCCGGAAACTCCCTCTCAAAATGAACATATGCCACACACTCATGCCGTAAGGGATAAACAGCGCCCAGATATTATTTTTTAATCCGTAATACTGTGTACACAGGATATACCAGGGTACCACCCCTCCCCCAAAGATTGAGGTAAACCATGCCATAAATGACAACGGGCGGGCAAACCGGAACACTTCCTTTTTCTGGGACACGGCATAAGCAAACAAAGCGGTGACGGTCACCGAATAGAGTGTTCCCAGTGCAGTTACCGTAAGCGTTACCCCAAAGGCTTTCAGGAGCATTTTCCCCTTATTCCCCACCAGGAAAATATAGGTATCCAAAGATGGCTTCAAGGGCAGCATGTGGTAGCCAAATTCCTGCACATACTTCTCATCCGTAAAGGACACCGACAAGACCATGATCATCGGGAACAGGCACAGCAGGCTTAATACGGCGAGAGCCGCCTGGCAGACCCTGCTTTCCCTTTTTAGTTGTTGTTTTCCATTCATTCCCATCCCCTCCTAGAAAAGTGCGTAATCCGGATCTATTTTTTTTGCCAGCAGATTCGCACCCAGCACCAGTACAAATCCAAAAATGGACTGGTAGAAACTCACTGCCGAAGCAATTCCAAATTGGCCGGCGCTGGTTGTCGTACGGTATATGTAAGTGGCAATGGTATCTGTCGATTCTAAGATCAGAGGGTTCATTTTCGTCATACCCATAATCTGCTCCAGACTTCCCCCCAGGATTCCGCCGATATCCAAAAGCAGAAGGATGGCAATAGTGGGCTTTAAAAGCGGCACCGTAATGCGCGTAATCCTCTGCCAGCGCCCTGCTCCGTCAATTTCCGCCGCCTCATACAGCCCGGGGTCAAAACCCGTCAGCGTGGCATAATAAATAATGCTTCCATACCCAAAGCTCTTCCAAAGCCCTGCAATGATCAGGATCGGCCACCAGTACCAGGCATTCAGGCTCCACCCTATTGCTTCCCAGCCCAGCGACTGGATACACTGGTTGATGATGCCGCTCTTATCATTTAAAATCGTATCCGAGATTACACCTACCACAATCCATGAGAGAAAATTGGGAAATATCATAATGGTCTGTGTCGCTTTCCGATAACGCTCGTTCCGGATCTCTCCAAGCATGACCGCCACAGCGACCTTCAGGACCGTTCCCAGAAAAATTCCGCCAAGATTAATGATCACCGTATTCCTGGTGGCCCGCCTAACGTATTTGATATTGTCAAAAAATATCTGAAAATTCCGAAGCCCCACAAACTCGCTGCCAAACAGGCCGCCGTCGTAGGAATAGTTCTCAAAAGCCATATAAATACCGGCCATGGGAAGATAGCTGAACAAGATCAGCGTTATGATACCCGGTATAGGAATCAGATAAAAGAACTTATTCCTTTTTATTTCTTCCCACAGGCTCCGCTTCCGAACTGTTCCTCCTGCCTGTACAAAATGGCTATTTCTTTTCCATTTTGGCATTTTTTGCATCCCCCTTTGCTGTCATTATGCTTTCTTTTGTTCCTCATTGTTTTCCGTTTATATACATTTTATACAAAACCCATCTTTCTATCTATCGTTTTTCATTGGACTTACTGTTCATTTTCCGCTGTGATTACAAAGGCAGGAATTTTCTGTCCAAAATCCGCTTTTCCACTATTCAAATAACGGACTCCGGGCTTTGCTGCGTCAAATGCTGCCTATTATGCACACCATCAAAAAACCTTGCAGAATCATTCTGCAAGGTTTTAACCGATTGCCATTTTTTATCACTGTCTCTTCTCATATTATATAAATCAGAAAGATAAAAATACCTTTCCGCCACATCACGCACATTTTTCAGTCCATTATGGCGCAGCTCCCTGTAATCCTGTAAAAATCATGGCCATGGATGCAAATATCTACAAGAAATGGAATAAAAGCGTTCCAGCAAACAGGCATTGATACACCTGCTGTTGGTAATCCTCCTGTAATATTACGTAAATGCCGTATTTTGATATGCTGCCTATTATGTCACTTTCCATTCCCTTTTAAAATTCTACTTATTTCTGTTTTCAATTCCGGGAAATCATGCTGTATGGTATCCCATGCTGACTGACAGTCCAAATTTGAATATTGATGTGCAAAAATATCCCTGATTCCACACCATTCTTTCCACGGAACTACTTTTTCCTGCATTCTCAATTCCTCTGATATTACTTTGCATAACTCCCCTATCTGTAAAATACACATACAGCAGGCATTTTGAAAAACCGAATTTCCCACAAAGTTATTGTAATCATTGTCAAACATATCACATGCTTCATCTAACTGCCTGCAATAGTCCAAAATCTTGTTAAGGATAATTACATCTTTACTCTTCATACAATAATATCTCCGTTCCGGCTATTTCTTTTCTGAAGTCATCCGCAATTCCCGCCGTGGTAACTAAATCAACCGAAAGATTCAGTGCCTCCTGAAACATCTGGCGCATTCCAGAGAGTTTAAGCAAAGACATCGGCCTGCCTTTTTCCACAAGAAAATCCACATCACTTTTCTCGCTTGCCGTGCCTTTTGCATAGGAGCCAAACAGATATAATCTTTTTACTCCATACGAATAAGCGATAGGAACAACTATCTTCTTGATTTCATTAATATCCGGCATATCAAATCACCTCCATAACTTAGTGTGGAAGAAATAAAAATAACGGGGATATTCCCCGCCGCTCGGTAGACCAAGGTCTTTCGACCAGCCCAATCAGTTCTATGCCACTGGCTTATTTATATGTTAATATTAACGGAAATATGCTTTATTGTCAATGTTTCTCAGAAAAATATTCCGACTTTTTTCTTGTCCACTTGCCCCCGGCCAAAACAGAGTTAAGATACGACACTTTCAGCTCATCGTTCATGATTCATATCCCGTCCTCGGTGAAATACACCTCAATCTCCATCCGTTTTACCCATACACCATTGGGCGAACCCTACACTATTTATAAAAGGTTAAAATTTTCTCAGTTTCAAATACCAGATCAAACCGAATAATATCGTTTCTTTTTCTTCCGGTATAAATTTTATAGATTTCAAGCCCTTTATCGCCAATTCAAAATACCTGTTCATTTCATGTTCTGCATATGCCAAAGCACCCGACTTAGAAAACAAATCTCTAATTGCTTTTACATCCTCATAAGTTAAATTTTCTTTTCCGTAATACCGAAGAAGATCACTAAAATATTCTTTCTGATTCCGTATGTATGCATATAATAACGTTTGCTTAAACTCTGTTATATCAGAGCCAACATTCTTCCCTATATTATCTTCATCTGCGTAGATTCCAAGTATGTCATCTTTTATTTGAAATGCTATTCCCAGACTCTCTGCAAAACATTCCATTTTTTTAATATTCTCATTTTCACCACCGGCTAAAATCATGCCCAGGCATAAGGGGCCTATCACCGTATACCACGCTGTTTTCAAACGATATATTTCCGTTATGGAATCCACTAAATCATCTTCATTTGAACAGAAATTCTGCTCTTCAAAGGGTAAAATCACATCAATGATTTCGCCTTGAATCGTGTTTATGATTACTTGATTAAAATATCGTAACAAAGTTCCAAGGTTATCTGATCTGTTATATGCTTCTGCCACCTTTTGATTTGCATAGCACATACCAAGGCCACCCGCACAAATGGCCATTGAATTAGCCACATCATAAGCATCTCCTTTTATCTCTATCCCCTTAGCTTCCCAGTCATTCATATAGTGAACCGGAATGGTTGGCTGGTTTCTCCTTAAACTTGCATGATCAATAATATCATCATTGATCAAAATCGCTGTCTGATAGATTTCAAAAGCCAGTGCCAATTCATCACTATACTCTATATCGCTTCTCAAAATACTATATCCCAGATTTACCAACGCACCGCGAATAAATTTCCCATGACAATTCATTCTTGTAAATTCTGATATATTTTCAGAAATATGCTTTTCCGTCTGATCGCATATCTCTCGATTAAAATTTTGCATTTTTCTATATAAACGTTCTCTTGAATTTTTGAAAAAGATCATAAAAGAAAACAACTGATAGCTTTGTAACATTACTTCCAAATCTTCATCCATATTTACCTGAAACACATAGTTTCCTCCATGCTCCAGCACTTTTTTGTCATTCTGTAATATGGAATAAAAATCTTCCATAGTTGCAATTCGATAGAGAAAATCCGATTGGTTTACTTTATCATCAAACCCTTTAACATTTGAATCAAATAAAAATGTTATTTCTTGATAGTCCTCTAATGACCCATCACTTTCTCTCACATCAATTTTTTTCGTATGCATTTAGGTACCTCTCTATTCGTAAATAAAACACCTACCGATTATACCATGATGTCATCCCATGTCAAAGAATCCGGATCTTGCAGGAATAACAGAAAAAGCGCTGCCCCAAAGCAGCGCCTAAAGTCTCTTTACAATCTTCTTTTAGCAATGTCCTCTGTGATGGCCACGCCCCGAATGATGTCTTCCGCCAGACCTTCTGCTTTGGACCGCCTTCCTTACCGGCTTGCCATGCTCATGACAGTGGTCACAGATACCGTCTGAGTCATCATCAAAATAATGATCACAGATACCATCATTATCCTCGTCTATATAGCAATGGTTATCGCAAATGCCATCACCATCTTCATCGGTAAAACAATGGTCGCCGCACATTCCGTCAGCATCGGCATACGTAAAACATTCCCCCATATGACATCCACCGATACTGCAAGTCGGCTGTACCTCTGCGGCTGCTGCCGAAATTGGTGTAGAAAATACCATAGCGCAGGCAATTCCCATAATCAGTAGTTTTTTCATGATCAATACCTCCTTTATTATTACAATAGAGCAAAAGCCCTGCCCTGTCAATTGATGAACCTGAAAAAATACAATAAAAATAGCAATTGCCTAAAGCCTTCCCCATCGGTTAAAATAAACTGATACCAAACACATTTCAGGAGGCCGATATGCCGGAACCAGATTACTTCAAAAATGCTCTGTCGAATTTCACTTTTGAGGCTGCCTGCGGCGGCGCGATCCGCCATTTAGCGGACTTAGGCTTTTCTGTGGCACAAATTATGGAAAAGCTCCAGTTTCCCACCTCATATGAACGGGTGCAAAAAGCCGTATGGGAACACCTGATAAATACCGGAGTGATCCTGCCTGCCCAGCCAGGAAGCGGCATGGCTGCTCCAAAAGCCGAATTTATAAAAGAATATGATAAATATGGAAAAGTAAGCTTCCGGAAAATTTCTGTTCCCACAGCCCAAATAGAACCTATTCATTTCCTGGAAGTTCCCATTCACCCTGCTTGTGATCTTGTCTCTCTCCTGCAGGAAAAGTATCGAAAAAATGGACAGGACGCTTCTTATGCGTCCTGTGATTTTGTATTGGAAAAAGACAGCTTTTTGACCAAATGCCTTCCTTTATTAGATAAAAAACAGAAGGAATACCTGACCGGCCTCCCATGGCCTGGCCAGGTATGTTACCACAGGCTTGACCAGCGGATGCTGGAGATCGTGATCCGCCTGTATCAAGGCGGCAGCTATCGGGGAAGCTGCTTTTTCCTGAAATCAAAAGAAAAAGTTTCCTTAAGATCTGTTTTGCCTTCTTTATAAGAAGTCCACTTCACCGCTGCCGATATGATAGTATGCGCCGCATACTTTAACGCCGCCCTCTTCATCTGAAACGTGCAGGCTCTCTTTAATGACAGACACTGCCCTGTCCACATTCAGACAGCACGCCTTGTACTCATCCTTTTCATCCCCTACCGCCTTAAGGATCTCATCGGTTATGTACTTCACGAAGCCCTCCGGCTTACTGGTAATTGCTGCGCCTACAGCCCCACAATGCTCATGTCCCAATACGACTACCAGCCTGGTTCCCAGATGATCCGCCGCATATTCAATACTTCCAAGCTGATGCTTATCCATCACATTACCTGCTACACGGATTACAAATAATTCCCCAATCCCTGCACTAAAGACACTCTCCGGGATTACCCTGGAATCAGAACAGGTTATGACGATCGCATAAGGGGTCTGCCCTTCGTCACAGGTCTTTTGCCTGATTGCGGGTGAAACATCCCCGGGATTTGTCATTGCAGCCAAGTAACGCTGATTCCCTTCTTTTAACTTTTGCAGTGCCTGCTCTGCCGATAAATTTTCCTTATGCATCTCTTCCTCCATTTCTGCCTTACTGATCGTGCGGCTTGCATTTATTTATGAATGAAGTATAGCATATCTTGTATGGAATTTCATCCCTTTTTCATTCCTGCATGGAAATTTGTAACAATCCTGCCCTGCACCAAGCCTCTACCCATCATGCTTTCACAACCGTTTGGTGCAGGGCATAAGTTTCTGCGAGAGCAGCTAATAAATATTTGGAACAGCCAGTTTCCCAAAATCCCGAAAGTTATCATGGCCACAAAAACAAGAAGTGACAGGAGTAAAGCTTTGCAGCAAAGGAAAAGGCAGGGCAGGATTGTTACAAATTTCCACGAAAAACATCCCCTTATTGTTTAAGACTGCACAATTCCTTTCTGATACAGTTTGGTGGAAAATGCTATAGGCATTTTAAAATATCTGTGATATCATGTTTAATAATATTACACATAAGCTGTAAAGGAGTTCTGCCATGAAAAAGCACCACGATTTAAAGCACAAAATTATTTTCTATGTCATGTCCGCAGCTATTCTGGTCACAGTGCTTGTGACCTCAATCATGTTTATGGGAAGCGTCCGCTCCACTGACGCAACGCTGCTGGGCAACATGCAGATCACGGCACGGATTGCCGCGCAAAACATCAGTTCCAACCTGCACCTGCTCACCGAACGAATGTATAATTTTTCTACGGAAAATCTATTCCTAAGCGGAGCTGTATCCTCAGAAGAAAAGCAGAAACGTATTGACACGATCAAGCTCCAGATTGAATTTGTCTGGCTGGCCGGCTATGATGCCAGTGGCCAAAAGCTTTACGGCGATGCTTCCGCTCCTGAATCCATTTCTGAAACTGAATATTATTCCCTGATGGCGCAGTCCGGAAATATCACCATCGGCGAACCTTACTATGCTGACAATATCCTCCAGCTATGCGTTGGCGCTCCCCTTAAGGACGAAGAAGGGGTCACCGGATATCTGATCGGCAGCTACAAATATGATATCTTAAGCGATGTCTTAAATCCCCTTGTATTGGGAGATACGGGAAGCGCCTGCATCATCAACGACAACGGGGATATCATCGGCGACAGGGATGTGCAGAATATCATAAATAACTTAAATGTTTATGACATGTACCCTTCATCCGAAAACGCAGACAGCTTTGACAAGATTACCGCATTCCAGATCGGTTCCCAGAAAATGAGACTTGGGAACAGGCCCGGATACATGGAATATTATACCGGCTACTCCCCGATTCCGGGAACAAACTGGGCTCTTTTCATGTATGCGCCCCGAATTGAATTTATGAGTACCACCTATATGTCCACGGCACTTTCAGGGTTCTTGTCATTTGTCCTTTTGATTGCTGCCGGCATCATTATGGTTCCTGTGTCCAAAAGGATTTCGGATCCCCTATCCTTAGCGACCATACGGCTTAAAGCATTATCTGACGGTAACCTTTCGGACGAGGTCCTTTTATCCAATACCAAAGACGAGACCAGCGTCCTTACCAATGCCCTTGCCAGCACGGTAACAAGCTTAAAACACTATGTCCAGGATATTGAAGTATGCTTAAGCACGCTTGCCAGCGGAAATTATGCCAGCGATATCCCGAACGATTTCCGGGGGGATTTTTCTTCCATACGGGATTCCCTCCTAAACATCACCAATGCCCTTAATCACACCATGTTGAAAATGAACCAGTCTTCCATGGAAGTATCGGAAAATGCAAGGCAGCTCCTTGACGGTTCCAAGGAGCAGACAGATGTGCTTCACGACATGGAGCACAATATGGCAGCGATTATATCTTCTATCGACCGGAATAAAGACAACGTACTGCAGATCGAACAGTGTGCGGAGCAGGCAACGGAAAAGACCAACCTTGGCGCGGACTACATGCAGAGTATGTTAGATTCCATGGAACAGATCCATAAGGCTGTCAATGAAATCTCAAATGTCAGTCTGATGATAGAGGATATCTCCCGCCAGACAAACCTGTTATCCTTAAATGCCTCTGTGGAGGCCGCAAGGGCAGGGGAAGCAGGCCGAGGATTTTCCGTTGTTGCCGGTGAGATCCGGGAGCTTTCCGACCAGACCGCACAGGCTTTGTCCGAGACCAGCAAGCTCATAGAGCGCTCCGCCGAGACCATCAAAACCGGGCTTGACACCGCAAACCAAACCGCAAAGACCTTCCAGGAAATCTCAGAGCTTACACAGCAGTACCGGGATATTTCCGCAAGGCTTTCCGATACCGTGCAGGAACAGACCGCGGCAGTCGATCATGCCAACAACAGCCTTTTATCCCTTCAGAACATTGCAAACAGGAATGACCAGATGGCAGCTCAATCCCTGGCCCAGGCAGAAGATCTAAAAAATTATGTCTCACAGGTTAAGATCAAAGAAAACAGATAAGATTGTCGGAGGCGCATGATGAACAAAAAAATATTATTAGGATTACTGATACTTACTTTTCTTCTTCAGGGATGTGGTTCAAAGACCGGAATGCAGGACGGCTTTTACAGCGCTGAAATGTCCGGCTACTCCCACGGCTGGAAGGAATATGTGTGCATTATGGTAAAAGGCGGAAAAATCGTCTATACGGAATTTAACGCAAAAGACCCCAGTGGATATATCAAAGCATGGGATAACGCCTATATGCAGAATATGGCGTCCGTTACCGGAACCTATCCCAATGAATATACCCGGTATTATGCCGCCGAGCTTCTTGAGCATCAGGATCCTTCCAATGTGGATGCCCTGTCAGGGGCAACCTCTTCCGGAACTAATTTTAAGAAACTTACGGCTGCCGTTATTGAACAGGCCATAGACGGCAACCCGGATACCAGGATAGTGGAAATGGAAGAATAACCGTTACAGATTGCTTGGTTTTTGGTTCCCACTCTTTCGGAGATAATCGCCAATGCTGGTGATGCAAAACAGTGTCACCAGCAAAAAACCTCCGGGAAAGAGGATCATCCACCAGGAATTTCCAAGAAGGGCGTCTTCTGCCATAGAAAGCATACTCCCCCAGGATATGGATTCAACAGGAAGCCCCAGCCCCATAAAACTAAGCGTAGATTCCGCTATGATCGCATTACGGACGTTCATGACCACCATAAACATAATGGAAGGCATAAAGTTAGGCCTTAGGTGTTTCCACAAAATATAAAAAAAGCCTCCTCCCATACATTTCGACGCAGTCACATACCCACTGTTTTTCAGTTGTCTTACCTTCGTTCTTACCACCTTCGCAATACTCATCCATCCCGTTATCCCGATCACGAAAGAAATGCTCACCACCGTTGCCTTCCCCAGGACCGCCTGCAGAAAAATCACCGCCAGCAGATTCGGGATGCTAAGAAAAATCTCCAGCAGCCTCATCAATAAACCGTCTCCCCATTTTGGAGCGCATCCGCTTAGCGTACCAAAAACCATTGCAACAGCCGTGGAAACTATCGTTGAGACAGCTCCGATAAATAATGACACCTGCCCGCCATGCCAGAGCATGGAAAACACATCCCTTCCCATAGGATCGGTTCCAAATAGAAACTCTTTTCCGGGAGGCTGATTACAGTTTTTCAGATCCGGATAAGCAGGATCCTTTCCCACAAAAAAGCCGCAGGCAAAACATCCTGCCACAATGATCAATAATATCACAACAGCCAAAACCGGCTTCTTCTTATTCATGTTCTTTCCCTATATCCTTGCATCTATTTTTTCATGAATGGCCTGTGCCGCCATATTGCACAATATCACCAGCGATCCCGAAATCAGGCACATTAGCATGAGAAGATTATAATCCTTATATCTGGCACTTTCATAGGCAAGGGTTCCTAACCCGGGATAGGAAAACACCATTTCCACGATATAAGTACCCCCTAAAATATGGGGAACCGAAACCGCCATAACGCTAAGATAAGCAGGCAGGATATTCCGCAGGCAGTGCCGGAACATGATCTGGCCTTTTTTCATCCCTTTTGCCTTAGCCAGCAACACGTAATCCGCCCGTACTTCTTCAAGCAGCATGTTGCGGACCATATAGGCGTAGTACCATAAATGGCCTGCCACTACCACAGTCAAAGGCAGGATAAGATGCCGGATACGGTTCCTTACATCCCCCTCCATCCCAATGTCATAGGCACCACTGCTTGGTAATAATTTCAAATTCACCGAAAAAATTAAAATTAACACAAGTGACAGCCAAAATTCCGGAATGCAGCTACTTAAAGTTCCTACTTTGCAGACCACCCGGTCCCAAAGGCTTTCTTCCTTCCAGGCGCACCCGATACCAATAAGGAGGGCAAGACCAAAAATCAAAAGATATCCAATACCTCCTAAGATCACGGTATTTCCAATCCGGCTTCCCACCACCGCAGCCGCATCCATCTTGTATTTATAGGAAATCCCAAAGTCTCCCTGAAACGCCTGCTCCAGCCACCGGAAATATTGTACGGATATAGAATCCTTTAATCCCAGTTTTTCCTCCGCCCACTCCCGCTCTTCGGGGCTCATTTTCTCCACCCGATCCCCGTAATAAGACAGCAACGGGTCTCCCGGCGCCAGCCTGGAAATATAAAACGTAAACAGCGACAGTACGAAAACACTGAGCAAAAAAAGCATCAGCCTTTTACCGATATGGACCATCAGGTTCCTTCCGTCCATAAATTCCTCCTTCTTTCTTATCTTCCCTGTTTCAAAGCCGGCGATGCCGCCAGCAAAGAGCATGTGTAAGGATGCCGGGGATGATCAAACAGCTCCCGTACCGGCGCCACCTCCACCAATCTCCCCTCATGCATCACGCCAACCCGGTCACACAGATCTCTTACCAGGGCAAGATCATGCGCAATAAACAAAAAAGTAAACCCATGCTCCTTTTGTAAATGCCGGAACAGCTCCACAATCTGCGCCTGGGAAGATACATCCAGGGATGCCACAGGCTCATCCGCGATCAATAATTCCGGTTCCATGGTAAGCGCCCTGGCAATGGCTGCCCGCTGTCTTTGTCCGCCGGACAGTTCGCTTGGGTATCGGTCCAGATGCTCAGGCTCCAGCCCCACATAACGCATTTGAAATTCCACTTCCTTACGGTAAGTTCCCCGCAGCGGCACAATATGCTGTATCTTCATAGGCTCCGCAATAATATCGCATACCTTCATCCGCTGGTTTAAGCTGGAGTCGGAATCCTGAAATATAAGCTGCCGTCTTGCCTGAAGCATTTTTTTGTTTGCCCGAAGCTGCCTTTTATCACATAGGTCTATCCCTTTGTAAGTAATCCTTCCCTTTTCCGGCTTGTCAATATTCATAATGCATCGGGCAACCGTAGATTTCCCGGAACCGGACTCCCCTACCAGCCCCAATATTTCTCCCTTGCAAATCTGAAAGGAAACATCATCCACCGCTCTGACCGCTCTTTTTTTATTCAGGGCATATGTCCGGGTAAGATGCTCTACTTCCAGCAAAACTTCGGATTTTTCTCCCTTATCTTCCCGGTCAGCCAAACGCAGGCTCCCGGCGGTTTTCAGCAGGACATGCCGCCTGTCCGCGGTTCCCGTTCCCACAGCGTATGGTTTTGCCAAGTCCTGTTCCGTCAGTCTGCCCTCCCTGATCAGCGCAACCCGGTCAGCCATCTTCTCCACCACATGAACATCATGGGATACCAACACCATGGACATCCCCAGCTTTCTTTGTATCTCCTTTAACAGGGAAAGAATCTGCGCCTGGACCGTCACATCCAACGCCGTGGTTGGCTCATCCGCAAACAGGATTTCCGGATTTCCCGCAAGGGCAATTGCGATCACAATGCGCTGCCTCTGCCCGCCGGAAAATTGATGAGGATACAGCCCCATACGATCTGCTGCTCCCCTAAGTCCTGTCAGCTCCATCAGTTCCGCTGTTCTTTTTCTTAAGTCCTTCCGGGAAATCCGGGGCCGGTGTATTTTAACCGCTTCCCCAATCTGCGCCCCCACCGTCATAGCCGGATTTAATGAGGTCATAGGATCCTGGAATATCATGGAAAACTGTCTTCCCCGCAGTCTGCACATATCCGTTTCCCGGTAATCCGTGATATCCACGCCGTTTACCAGAATATTTCCTGATCTTATGATGGCTGACGCAGGCAGCAATTTCATGATCCCTTTACACAAAACGCTTTTCCCACAGCCGGAATCCCCAACAAGGGCCAATGTTTCCCCGGGCTTTAACGAAAAGCCCGCATCCCGGATCACCGGAACTTCCCCCTTAGCCGTCATGAAACTGATAGATAAATGATTTACTTCTAACGATCCTGCCATATTGATCCCCGCTTTTCACATCGTCCATTCCGCCACATTCCAAAAAATCCCCACGCCGTGATGGCCCAGGACCGTATCTGCGGAAATTCCCTTAATAAAAGATTTGGCTGTGTAATTGGCATCCACATAACAGATAAAGGCAAACGCCGGGTCTGCCGCCAGCTCTTCCTGAAACCTGTCATAGGCCTGAGCGCGCACCGCAGGGTCGTCCGACTGTCGGGCTTCCATCAGATACCGATCCACCATAGCATTCGAATATCCGCTGTAATTTGCCCCCTTGTTTGTGCCAAATACCTTGTAAGTATGGTCATCCGCATCAAACGGACTCCCCCAGCCGATCAGATATGCCATCTGTCCACTCCAGTCGGCCTTCGCCGGGATCTCCACACTGCAATCAATGCCAATCTCACGAAGCTGCCAGGAAACCGCCTTAGCCATATCAATACGGACCTGGTCGCCTGCCCCCACGCTGATCACAAACCCTACTGTCTCACCCTTTCTCTCATAAAAACCATCCGCTCCCATGGTGCATCCGGCTGCCTCCAATATCTCTTTGGCTCTTTGGGGGTCATAATCATACCGCTCCACATTCCCGTTATCGTAACGATTTCGCTGCAGCGGACCATAAGCCGCAATCCCCTGCCCTAATAAGACCGCGTCAATGATCGCCTGACGGTCAATGGCACAACAGACAGCCGGGATCAGATCCCTGTTTTCCATCCAGTATGGATTCCGGAAATTAAAGAGCACGCCCCGGTAATCGGAAGTTTTCATATCATAGCAGACATACCCCTCTTTTTCCGCAAACCTGACCGCATCCTTTGGCGTCAAAAGCGCCAGATCCAGTTCCCCGGATTCCATCTGCACCGCCTTTGCATTGTCATCCGGAACAATTTTAAAAACAATCCTGTCAATGTTAGGCTTTCCCTTAAAGTATTCCTCATTTTTAGCCAGCGTGATCGCCTGGCCCACATCCCATCTTTCCAGCTTATAAGGCCCTGTTCCCACCGGAGCGCGGAAAAAGTCAGAGGTCTGCATATCTTCCCCGGAAAGTAAATGCTCCGGCAGCACTGCCATTGCCATATAATCAAGAAAAGCCACATTCGGCGCAGACAAGCGGAAAGCAATGGTATGCTCGTCAATCACTTTGATCTCTTCCACATCCTCATAGTTGGGGCTGTTTTCCGAACCGTTATCAGGGTCCATAATTGCTTCTATGGTAAACTTCACATCCTCCGCCGTAAACGGCTCCCCGTCATGCCACTTAACCCCTTCTTCCAGATGAAATGTGTAGGTACAGGAAGCTTCGTCAAAATCCCAGCTCTTTGCCAGCCCCGGAACCACCTCGTTCTTACCGTTATGCGCCGTAAGTCCGTTAAAGATCAAACTATTGATCTCACCGTGCTCATCCATGGCCGGATTGATCCTGGTGTAATCGCCGCTGCCGTAGGTAAGCGTGGTTTCAGCCTCCTTCTTGTAATCCCATGTTCCATTTTCCGACAGAGCAGGCGAATCTTGGGGCTGACCACAACCCGACAAACCAAAGATAACCCCTAACAATAATATGACTGCTTTTTTCATAGACTGATACTCCTTTGCCAATTCTCCCATACAGGCCTGCACATAAAAAAGGCATACAATCCCTCTTGAAAGGACCGTATGCCTTCATTGCATACTGTATTTCATATGGTACTTCATATTGCATAAATATGGTGCTGCGTTATCAAACAGGAACTTCGGTTCCTCAAAACGGCTTCCTGCCGCTTTCCCATTATATCATCCCTCTATATACTTTTCAACCTCTTTTACCACGCCGTCAATCAGCCTGCCCAGGGTCAGGTCCGGCACCCCCACAATATAGTTGTCACAATGGTTGACCGGAACCAGGATCCGCTTGGCCCTGCTCTGCCCCACTGCCACGGCCATTGTCGGAGTGATCTCACCAAGCAGGGCGTCCGCTATAACGATCCCTACAGGCCCTATGATCAGATCCGCGTTCCGGCTGCACACCACCACGGCATTTTCCCCGGTGGCCGCCTGGTCCGCACCTGCTTTCAGCATTGCCGAAGCCGCTGCGCTGTTGGTTCCTACCGCCGTTATCATCTGCTTCGGGAACCGTTTTTTCATGGCCGCAACAAGCTGCCTGCCAATCCCTCCCCCTTGGGCGTCTATGATCAAAACATTCATGTCCATATCCTCCAAAACAAATTCTTTCTATTTTCATTTTGCAGAGTTTTCCAACAGATGTCAAGATAGAAGCCATAAGTATTTGCCTGTATCCCATCCATGCGCTATAATAAGGGTAAATTAAAAAAGTACCAGAATGAACCAGAAAGAGTCATGACGCTATGTATCCTTATCAGGAAGAATATATTGCAAACTTAAAAGAAATCTCACTGCTTACCATGTATCAAAAACCGGAGGGTAATACCTTTGAGGAATATTTAAAGGAATTACAGCGCCGTCAGAAATATGTAGCGCAAAAAATAGCCCGGAATATGGTGCTCCTCCGTGAAGAATTGTTTCCTCTCCTCGACCACTTATATGGTGCGGATCAAGAAGAGCTGCAGTCACTTCAGGAATTTGCCGGCCAGCTTTTAAGCATCAGCAACGAATTGGACGCCGGGCTGTTCTGCCAGATCCACAAGGCATTATTGTCCCTTGCCCGGGTAAAGAAAGACCAGGGCAGTATGATCCGTGAATTATATTGGCTGGGAATCGGATATAATAACCTGAACAATAAATTGGTAGGGCTGCCCCAGGAAGAAAGCGAGCGCTACTCCCTTCAAATGCGTTTGTACTTCACGGAGGCGGCCGCTTATCTGAAATATTATGATGAATTGGATGATACGGAAACCCGCAGCTTCATCCTTCGCTCCCGGTCAAATATGTCTTTAGGGGCTTTCAAATCCCCCAGTGACAAGATCCGTACGGTAAAACGCTCCCTGCAGATTTTGCAGGATAAGGATTACCAGCAAAAAGCGCCGGAACTTCCCTGGGAACGTTTTATCTTCATGACCCACAGACATATGGCCGCCAGTATCTCCCACAGCCGGGAAAATGCCATGACCTCCGAGGACATAGCCGATTTGATGGAATCCGTCTACATCGTTTACCAGAAACAAAATAAAGAAGCAGCAAGCCAAAACAAAAAACAGCCTGCCCATTCCCAGTTTTCTTACTTTGCCATTGAATATTACTGCGGCTTAGAAACCCTGGACCATTTACTTACCAAAATGGAAAACCTGATGGATGCGGCAGACCTTTCCGATTTTTCCATGGAAGGCATGTATGGCATTATTTCCCTGCCGGCTTTTTATTGTCAGTACTTAAATGACTACCCGGAACGCATACCGGAGCGGACGGAATACATCGAAAGCCTTTATCAGCGGGTACTGACTTACGTGGGCTCTTTTCCGGACGCCGCTTCCAATGAAAACCTGTTTTTTTATCTGCGGCAGCTATCCTCCACCTTCCTTGAGACCAGAAACAGTATTTCCTACAAGGAATTTCTGCTAAAGCTCCAGATCCTTTTTGCGCCTGACATTTACGTGCATTCCTGGGTCGTAGGGAAGACCGCCGCCTTATTCTGCAAGCTGATCATTGAGGAGGAACCTTGCTTTTTTGACGATATCGACTCTATCAGCCAAATATGTGACCCGGAAGAAAAGCAAAGAGAAATCTTAAACTATGCGCTGGAATGCGGCCTGCTCCATGATGTGGGTAAGATCAGTTTCATGAACCTGTACACCCGGACTGCGCGGCAGTGGTTCGAGGAGGAATACGAGCTGGCTCATCTCCATACTTCCTTAGGGAAAACATGGCTGTCGGCCCGGACTTCCACCCGCCGCTTCGCCCCCATAGCCCACGGCCACCATAGCTGGTATGACGGTTCCCACGGCTATCCTGATTCCTACAAGCGTTTAAAGTGCCAATGCCGACAGATGGTAGACATGATCGCCCTGATTGACTGGCTGGATCATGTGACAGACATCGCAATCCTGCACACAGGGGCTATGAAAACATTTGACGAAGCCATAAAAGCTGCCGTTTCGCTGGAGGGGAAACGCTTTTCCCCGCTTTTGACCGCAAGACTTTTGGATACCAATATAACAAACAAGTTAAGGCAGTCTTTTGAAAGCGCACGCCAGGATGCCTACCTGCAGATCTACAGATCCCAGGAAAATGGGGAGCCGTAAGCTCCCCATCCTGTCCGGACAATCTGTCCTTTCCTTATAAATTCACGATCACATCCTGAGAGATCGTATGGATCCCGCTTTTACTTAACACTTCAACTGCTTTTTCATTATCCGCCACCCGGATGATCAAATAAGCGGTTTTTTCCTTCCGGGTCAGGAAGGCATACATATACTCAAGATTAATGCCTCCATCCCCCAATGTCTTTACGATCCCGGATAAGCTTCCCGGCTCATCCGGCATTTCCACTGCCAATACCGGCGTGATCGAGACCACGTAGCCTGCCTCCTTCAAAATGCAGGAAGTCTTATAAGAATCGTCCACGATCATACGCACGATGCCGAAGTCCTGGGTTTCCGCAATGGACAGCGCACGCATGTCGATATCATGCTGATGCAGATACTCCGTCAGCTCCGCTAACTTCCCCGCCTTGTTTTCTACAAATACAGAAATTTGTTTTACTGTCATACAAATACCTCCATTCTCACTTTACCCCTGCAGACTATCCCCGGTACAGGTTCCTCCGGTCAACCACGCGGACTGCTTTCCCTTCGCTGCGGGTGATCGCCTTGGGATTTACCAGTTTCACTTTTACATAAATACCAAGCATTGCTTTTAACGCATCCACCAGGCTCTTTTCCCTGCCTGCAACAACACCTGCATTATCCGAGAACATCTCCTGGGTCATTTCCACCTGTACTTCAATGGTATCACTGTTATTCTTCCGGTCCACAATGATCTGATAGTTGGCCGGATAGCCCTGGTTAAGCAGCACGGTCTCGATCTGTGACGGGAATACATTGACGCCCTTTACGATCAGCATATCATCGCTGCGGCCTAACGGCTTGGTCATCTTAACATGGGTACGCCCACAGGAACATTTTTCATGGCTTAAGATGCAGATATCCCTGGTACGGTAACGGATCAGCGGAAATGCTTCCTTGGTGATGCTGGTAAATACCAGTTCCCCTTTTTCCCCGTCGGGAAGGACTTCACCTGTTTTGGGATTGATCACTTCCGCAATAAAATGGTCTTCATTTACATGCATCCCTGTCTGGGCGCTGCACTCAAAAGAAACGCCCGGCCCTGATATCTCCGTCAACCCGTAAATATCAAACGCCCTGATCCCCAGTTTCTCCTCAATATCATGGCGCATCTCCTCCGTCCAAGCCTCTGCCCCAAAAATCCCGGCTTTCAGCTTGATCTTGTCCTGCAGCCCTCTCTCCCATATGGATTCCGCAAGATAAGCCGCATAGGACGGGGTACAGCAAAGAATCGTGGAACCCAAGTCACACATAAACTGGATCTGCCGCTCCGTATTTCCCGAGGACATAGGCAGCGTCAACGCCCCAACCTTGTGGGAACCCCCGTTTAACCCCGGTCCACCCGTAAACAGCCCATACCCGTAACAGACATGGACCACATCCTCATTGGTTCCGCCTGCCGCCATAATGGCCCTTGCACAGCATTCCTCCCACAGATCAATATCATGCTGGGTATAAAACGCGACCACCCGGCGCCCTGTGGTTCCGCTGGTAGACTGGATTCTGACGCAATCGGATAAAGGGGACGCAAGCAGGCCGTAAGGATAGGCATCCCGAAGGTCATCCTTGGTAAGAAAAGGCAGCTTATGTAAATCGTCAAGGGATTGGATATCCCCGGGTGCGACCCCTGCCTCATCCATCTTTTTCCTGTAAAATTCCACATTTTCATATACCCGTTTTACTGTCTTTGCCAGCCTCTCATCCTGCCACGCACGGATCTGCTCCCTGGACGCACACTCGATCTTTGGCTGATAATAGTGCTCCATACTCGTATTTCTCCTTTCAATTTTCTTTATTTATTACTGCTTCGGATTACTTCATCCAATGTACGGTATAATTTATCCACTTCTACCGGCTTAGACAAGTGTCCGTTCATGCCGCATTCTACTGATTTTTTCAAATCATCGTCAAAGGCATTGGCCGACATGGCAACGATCGGCACTCTGTGGCAGTCCTCCCGCTCCATCCCCCGGATAGACCGGGTAGCATCAAGCCCATCCATTACGGGCATCATAATATCCATCAAGATCACATCATAGGTATCCGGCTCCGTAGTGCGGATCCGCTCCACGGCTTCCGCCCCATTATAAACACAGTCTACCGCAAAACCTCTCTCTTCCAGCAGGCATTGGGCAATCTCGGCGTTGATCTCATTATCCTCCACCACCAGCACCTTACATCCCTCAAAAGAAACTTCCTCCGGCGACAGATCCGCTTCCATATCCTCACCCCGCTTTAAAGGGATAGAAAAACTGAATGTACTGCCTTCCCCGGGTTCACTAAGAAGTTCAATATTACTTCCCATCATCTGCACAAGACGGTTACTGATAGAAAGCCCAAGCCCTGTTCCCTGCTGCTTTGACGGGTTTACGCCGGAAGCCTGTTCGAAAGAACGGAATACCCTTTCCTGATCCTCCTTTGCGATCCCCACTCCGGTATCCTTCACGGCAAAATGAACCAGGACATCCTCCCCGGACTCTTTTACCTCCCGCACCGAAAGAATGATCTTCCCCTTCTTAGGCGTAAACTTCACGGCATTGCCTAACAGATTGATCAGCACCTGGCTGATCCTCATCCTGTCCGCAATAAACCAGTGATGGCTCAGTTCAATATTTTGTACAAAATCAATGTTCTTAGCTGCCACCTGCGGCATCACCAGTTCTTTTATGGTTCCCACCATTTCCTCAATATTGAAATTGAAGGGCTCAAGCTTCATCTTGCCGCTTTCAATCTTCGACATATCCAAAATATCATTGATAAGCCCAAGCAGGTAATCGGAAGAAGACTGTATCTTCTGCAGACAGTCTATGATCCTCTCCTTGCTCTGGTCCTGCTGCAGGGCAATGGCCGTCATCCCTATGATCCCATTCATTGGCGTTCTTATCTCATGGCTCATACGGGATAAGAACTCCGATTTTGCCTTGCTTGCAATATCTGACTGCTGCTGATTTAACTGACTTTGTATCACCCTGCCAAGCTCCGCAAGGTTTTGGTACTCTTCCGCATTTTCCAAAAGCTGCGGCGCAATGCCAAGAATACAGATATTACCCATGTAATTCCCGCTGTCATACATAGGAAGCACGACCCCATCCTGTCCGGGGGATACGCCTAAAAAGCACTGGGCTACTTTAAGCGCACTGTCCTCCCCTGAAAAATACCGCACTTCTTTTTCTCCAAGCCAGCGATAAAAAACTTCTTTCTCTTCTTCCTTATATTTTCTGACACTCTCTCCGGCCGCTTCTTCGTTTTTGTGCCACTGATAATCCAGATAATTGGAATTAAAATCGGCGCGCAGCACAGATACCAATACACCATAAGCTTCATAAAATCTGGCGATCTTACGGACCATCAGCATCATTTGGGCGGGGAAATCCTCTCCTTTCCCAAACAAGTTAAGCGCCACGGATACCAGGCTCACATCCTCGCCATATCCTAATGTATTGACCTCACGCTCTTGTAATGCCGGTAACCGGCCCCGCTTTTCTTTGGGCAGATCTTCATAAAACTGATATTGCCGGGCTGCGCCAAAAACCACGGCCCCACAGGAAAGTTTCGCCCTGCGCACCAGTTCTTCCGCAGTATGCTCCCGCTCTCCGCAGGCAAGACCGATATGCATCCGGATGTCAAAGGTTTCCGGTGCAAATTTTGCCCTGACCTTTTCCAATATCTCCCCGGCAAAGCTTTCCGCCTGCTGCCTTACCCCGTCCTCAAGCCAGACCACCGCCTCGCTCCTGTTAAGCCGAAACGCCACCGCACCCTGTCCGGTCTTCTCGGTAAAGGACTGGCACATACTAAGAGTCAGGCTTCCTATCTCCTCAAGTATCATATCGCCAAACACGATCCCGTTCTTTTCATTGACCTCTTTTAGATGGTCTAAGAAAAGGTTCAGCATAACGCCGGCCGGCCGGTCTTTCCTTCGCCCGTTCAGCCGTTCCATGCCTGCGCTGTATATGTAAAGGCCGGTAACCCCGTCCGTCGTGCTCTTTCTAAGCTGCTTTTCTTCCCTTTCCTTCTGTTCCTGGATATCCCGGATACTGCCAAGCAGTTTCCAGCGCATGCCGTCCGTGTCATAAACCACCTTCCCGGTAAGGGCCACCCAAGAAAACGCGGCATCTTTGGGCCATCTTAACCGAAATTCGGCATACAGATTATCCGATTTGCTTTGCAGTACTTTAATGGTTTCCTCCTGATCCGGCCCGTAAATATATTCCGGATTGATAAAACCGCTTTCAAACTCTTCGCAGGGCCACTGCCCGCTCATCGTCTCATGGTTTACAATGTCCAATATATGGCTGTGCAGGTCGTAGGAAAAGAAAATGTCCTTAGAAGATTCCAGCGCAACCCTGTAACGCTCTTTTTCTTCCAACAGGATATTTTCCGCCTCCTTCTGCTTTTTGGTCAGGTCGTTCACCACATCATACAAAGCATCCACTTCCAAAATATTGGACGGCTTAAATTCCAAAAGCCCTGTGCTTCCTTTACTGATACACTGCATCAGATACTGAACCGGCCTGGTCAGATGCTTTATGATGAAATAAATGCCGATCACCCCGAAAAGCAGGCCTGCTAAAATGGCAATGACCATCCAGATATAAAGCTGACGGCTCATCCCAAACAGCTCTTCTTCCGTGTTAAGCCCTAAAAGCACCCACTCCGTATTTTCGTAAGGCACATGATTGCTATACAATTTCAGCGGACAGACCACGGCGAAAACTCCCTGCCCGTTTAGCCAGGCCTCCTGTACCTGCGTTAAATTCTCATAACTTGTCTCTCTAAGACTAAAATTCTTTTCCCTTGAAGCAATAAGGTTATAAAGAATGCCTTTCCCCACTAAAGGAACATACCTGCCGTCCTCCTTACGCAGCGCAAGCATATATCCCGACTGCTGGGAGCTGTTCAATTCCGCTACCGGAAAATAATCATACAGGCTCCGGCTGGAAATCTCCACCCCAAGCACACCATATACCTGCCCGTCAAACCGCAGCGGGATGGAATATGTGATCATTTCATAAGGATCCACCACACCCTTTTCCAGCGTAAACGGCATAGACCAATATCCTAAATAATCCGTATCCGCATCTCCGTTTTCGACCCCCGCTCTCCAGGGCTCGTAAAAATAGTCATCGGCAGGATTCTGGCCCCGGCCGTCCATTTGAAAATGGGTGGTCCAGTTGGTATCTAAAGGAATGTTCCAGTTCCGGGAAAGATGTTTGTTCCCCCGCTCCAATAACAGATCGGTGTAATTCTCAGGATTGATATCCGGATCGGAATCCCTGATAAAAAATCCGTCAAAATCCCCTGCAGAATCCATATCAGCCCCGGTCAAAATAAGAAAAACCCCGGTAGTGGAATTGTTCTGCAAAATCTCCAGACATTCAGGCACTAACAACTCCAGGAAACCGTCTTTTAATTCCTCAGAAGAAAGAACTTCCTCAAGCTCCACACCTTCACGGCTCAAAAAAGTCTCCAGACATTCATTCATGACCGTATCCTGTTCCCGTATCCCCGCCCAGCGCTGGTTCATGTCGTTTTGCAGGACAACTTTTCTGTTCTCCACCAGCCGGCTCATCATATTGCTGGAATATTCCTCCAACATCCCTGTGGTCCTTCTGACCACCAAAGTACCTATGGTAACGATACTTTGAACCAGCATGATCACGATCAACGGAAACAGAAATATCCTGAATATGGTTGATTTTTTTCTTTTCCGAATTTTTCTTTCCATATCATCCCTACTTAATCATTCCTACTTATTGATTGCCTGATTTAATGAATCGCAAAAAGCGGTATACCATTCCTCAAACGCTTCCTCTGACACATAAGGTTCCGTTGCTTCCTCCAGACTGACGCCCTGCTCTAACGCCGCAGCCACGCTCTCCCGGTCCGCCGCTGCCTGATCCGCAAGATTGTATTCCAGTACCTTCCTTGCCCCGGAACCATTTTTAAAGCTTTTATTCGTATATAAAGTCATTTCCTCGATCTCTTGAAAGATCGTGGATAAGCAATCATAAGTTTTAGGCGCAACCTCAAGGCCTTCTTCCGCAATCACCTGATCCAGTTTTTCCATGCTGTTTGCTTCCTTTAATACCGGAAGATAACCGGACACGCACCCGAACCGCAGATTATTTTCAGCCTGTGTAAACCATTTCAAAAATTCCACGGCTGCATACTCATGCTGTTTATCTGTCTTGCTGACCACCATGCCAGCTCCCTGCTGCACGGCATACTTCTTTCCTCCTTCAAAGGAAGGCGCCGTCATCACAATATAATCGATCTCATAGCTCTCATCATCAAGCTCTACCTGATTGGGAAAGTACATGGCGGAGGATGTAGAACCCGTATAAGCTAACAGATCGCCTGTTTTCACATCGTCAGAACGGAAAGACCCGTAAGCGCCAAAATAACCTTTCACCATAGGCACATAATAGTTTTCCCAAAGGCGGCGGATTTCTTCCTTTGGTACGTTTAACGCCACTTCTCCGTTATCTACCTGAAAAATCTCCACCCCCAGCTGCTGCATGCCGATGATAAAATAATTTGCCAGGGCATCCCTGCCGTAAAACGCTTTTCCGTCTCCCGGAACATCAGGGGTCTGTGCGTCTGTCCACTCATAATATACCTGTGCGGTCTTAACCACCCCTTCTATGGTCTTTAGATCATCCAAAGACGCGCCTGTTTCCGCTGCAAAGGGTTCCCAGTCAGTCTTATTGATCATCATGATCTCCGTGGACTTTGCCGTAGGGAAGATCCGAAGCGTGCCGTCTGCGGCAATACGCCCCTCCTCAATATAAGAATCCACATACTTTTCCAGCTCTTCCTTGCCAAGGTAATCAGAAAGATTGGCCAATGCCCCTGCCTGCTCCACCTCATAAGCTGTGTCTGCGTAAGAAGAAAAAATATCCGGCATTTTATCAGCCCCTACTTTTTCCTCGATGGCATCCCTTACCGCCGTCTCCAGATCAGAAACCGATCCCTGGGAATACCCTTGCACATAAATCCCCATTTTCCTGCCAGCGCCTTCATTAAATTCCTCCACCAGGGAATCAAAAGCCGCCTGCTGGGAGCCGTTATAATAATGCCATACCGTAAGGGATACCGGATTGTCAGGGTCTAATGGGCTTTTGTTCCCGCAGCCTGACACACCAAATGCCAATACCGCCGCCAAACATATACTGGGAATGATCCATTTTGCTTTTTTCATCTCAATCTCCTCCCGATCAACGCTTAATCATATTCTAACCATTTTACCACACACGGCTTCCATTTTCAAACAAAGGCCAGCCATGAAACGGCAGCAATACTAAATCTCTATCTCCTCCACATACTCCATGGAAAGGCCGCCTTCCTTTTCCACTAAAGGATACACCACATAACCGGACTCAAAATACTTTTCCCCGTCACCACCCCATCTGTCGCCAAAATACAAAATGCGTCCGTTAACCTCCAAGATAAAAGCAGGCTGGCTTAAGTAGGTAGTTCCATCGCCGATTTCTTTTAACATACTCCACTTCCCTTCCATGGAATCTGCCACCGCATATTTCCCCTGGTTCGGCGCCCACCCTGTGCAAAAAGAGGTCAACATATAATATTTCCCGTTGGTCTTGACCACCGCCGGCGCTTCCCGGTATTCTCCCTGCCACAATTTATGTACCAATGCATCCACGTTCATGTAATCGTCGGTAAGCCGGTAAACATGCAGGTCCGCATTATCCCTTGCCGCGGAAATAAAGTACGCGGCGCCGTCATCATCCTTAAAAAGCGTACAATCCCTGGACATATACCCGTAGGGGTTAAAATGCCCGTGGTACGTGAAATCCCCATCCGGCGCATCACAGCTTGCAATCCCCACCGCCGCGTCATGGTAGTCTTTCCCGTTTTCAAAGTGCATCCACATAACGAACTTCTTCGTCTTTTCATTGTAAAGCACCTTGGGCCTTTCCAGATTTACCTTCTTGCCGTCTTCGTTTTGCAGCCGCAGCTTAGTCCTGACCCGGTACTCCTCCATCCCAGACCCTGTGGTAAGGACGTGATTGCGAAACTCCCAGTCTGACAAGTTGCGGGAGCGGTAACAGCTTACATAAAAGTTTTCCCTGCGGTCCTCCCCGTACCAGTAGTAATATCCCTCATAAAAAATGATATAGCCGCCATGGGCATGGAGCGGCGCCCCACTTACATCATTCCATAATTCCCCGTTCTTTAATACGCCCATCCTTTTCCTCCTTCACTATAAACACAGGATCTCATTCCGCACGGATTTAGCACCGTGAAATACAGCTCCCTATCTCCTCCAAGCGGGGGCAGTACTCCTTATTTTGTATGTCAATCATATCCATCCCTCCACCTGCTCTCTAATTGTCTGAAAATATTACAGCTTACCCACATGGAAACCGCTGGTCGTCACATGGGCAACCTGATTTCCCAGCTCGTCCGCCACATAAACCTCATAATAACACATCGTCCTTCCGTCCTTGATCCGCTTTGCGCTGGCAATCATCCGCTTCCCTTTCACTTTTCCAAGATAAGTAATCTGCGCGGTCTGCGACACCACCAGTTTCCCCTGCCAGTTGGCTGCCACAGCGAAGGCAAAGTCCGCAAGGGTAAAGATAGCCCCGCCCATCACGCCCCCGGCCGCGTTATAATGGCGCTTGTCAATTTCCATGGAGACCCTGGCACAGTCATCCCCGATTTCTTCGATCACCGCCCCGTTATCCGTGGCAAACCGGTCATTGGCAAACCGTTCCCTTACTTCTCTCAAAATAGCTTCATCCATTGATTTCCCTTTCCTCCGGCATCAGTTCATTGACAGCCTCTTCCCAGTATTTTTCAGGGATATTGTACCAGTCGCATCCTCCTGCCTCTTCCGCACAAAGCTCCATTGCCCTTCCCAGGACCATTCCCTGGGATAGCTCCCCTGTCAACATCACATGCCTCGTCACCCGGCACCAGTATGGCGCCGCGTCCCAAAGCCCTGATTCCTTCATTTCTTTTACCACACTTTCCTTGTCATAGTCAAGGCTTATCAACTGATGCCCCCATCCTTCCCCGTCCTTATTAAGGATCATAAACTGTGCTTTCCCACCTCCGCCTAAAGCCGCGCCTGCCGAGCCTGGGTTTAAAAGCACCTTTCCCCCGTGGGAAAACACCCCCTGTATATGGGTATGCCCGCAAAGGATGTACCGCCTCCCACACTCCTCCATGATCCTTTCCGTGCCTGCATCACCGGGCAGCATCTTTTTTTTGTTCCGATCCGGCGAGCCGTGGCATGCCAGGATCGGTTCCATCCCGTCAAACAGGATTTCCCGGCAGATGGGAAGGCTTTCAAAGAAACTGATATCCTTATCCGTCAGATTTTCATAGCAGTACTTCATGGCGCCTACCGTCGTGTTCCCGTTTTTCCATATGCAGTTTTCATTATACTTTCTGTCGAGCCAGTAATCCTCCTTATTTCCCCGCAGGAAAAAGCAGGTATACTTTTCTTTCAGGGAATATAGGATCTCCATTGTTTTTTGCGGGTAGGGGAACTCCCCCAAATAATCCCCCAGAAAAATGAATGTACGGATCCCCTCTCCCAAAACGTAGGAAAGGCATCTTTGGAATGCTATGTAGTTTCCGTGTATGTCGGAGATGACGGCTATTTTGTTGTTTGAAATTTTTTCATATGCCATCCTTGGGTGGTCATCCTCTTCCACATACACCGTTCCGCAATGGACGAAACCGCTTTTTTTCAGCAGGTTCTGCATAACATAGTTATCCCCATGTGTGTCCATGCGCAGATGGCCGCACTGCCTGTATGCCCACTCAACGCAAAAGCTCCCCACACCGTGCACGGCCCCGCTTCCCGCAAGCCGGTGGATTACCCCATAGGGGCTGTCCTCCATCCATACACCGCCTTCCAGCGCACAATAGGCCGGTTCGATCTCCTTCCCCATTTCAAAAAAGAAGGTACCCACGATTTTATCCTCATGGATACAGACGTAACTGCTTCCATTTGCGATATCCTGGCGGATCAACGCTTCCGGCGGCCAGTTCGTGGGCCCCCACTGGTCAGGATTGCCGTGTTCCGCCATAAAGCGTCTGGCATATTCATAAATCCTCATTATTTCATGAATGTCTTCTTTTACCGCGTGACGTATTTCCACTTCAATGTCTCCTGCCTGATAGATAATTTTCAATCCAGCAAATACCCTGCCCTGTATGAGCATTCCAGATAACTAGGATTTTGATAATAGATATCCGTTTGGAAGTCTGATATTTTATCACTGATAAAAGATGAAAAAATCTTTATCAGCTCATCTACTTCCCTTTCCGGCTCTGCACAGTCTTCAATAAGAATACTATATAGTTTCCCAATATCCATAAAGCTGGGAACCTCATATCTGCATTCCGTAATCGTATCAAAATCTCCCTCCGGAATCTTATACCGCTCTATCACTTCATCACTCACCTGTTCAAACGAAAGGCAGTGATTTACCTCCGCGTCATACAATTGCTTCTCTATTCCTTCTTTTCCTAAAGCTTCTACTATGACTCTGCGCCTGTTTTTCGTCTGCCGGGCGATATATTCAATCAATGAACATACATAAAAAAAATCATTTCTTTCTATTTCGGTCATAAATAATCTCACTCCTGTCATACGTTAAGCAATCTAAAGCCGCCAGCGTGTGAAAGCTCATTTGGTGTGTCGGATATCTAAACTCCGCCAATGCCCAAAATTGTCTGCGGCTTATCCTTCCTGAAAGGAAATCATTCACATAATTCCATACAGTATCATTGGCCATCGGACCTTCAACAATATCATATCGATGCGTCTCCCCGCTTCTGCATCGCGCAATAAAATCCAGCCATTCATCTGTCATTGAATCAAATTTTAAAATAGATAACTTATCATTTCTCTCATAGGTATAATAGTTGATTACAGGATCCCCTTCACCGCGGTTTGCCCATCGTAAAGCTTGTTTAAAATTATTCGTGCAATAAAATCCCCACGAAAAATCTTTTGTGTATCTCGATTTACGTATTTCCGGAAATTCAACAATTTCCTTACTTGAATGATAAAGAATCATAAATCTTTCACCTCTTTCGCCCCACAGGCATCACAGCCTGCCCCATGTTCATCCGCTTTTTTCATTGTACTTCATTATCCATCCCAATTCAATTCATTTTCACGTTTGATAAATCTATTTAGGAAATAGTTCATCAGGCCGATATATATGAAAGAACTACTGATTTATAACACGGGTTTACAATGGGGGATTCAATCATGCCAATTGACCAGATGAAACAATTATTAGATTCCATGGAAACTTCCGTGAAGATGCAGCAGCAGGCAAGAGCAGAACGCCGGGCGGAAGAAGCGGAAAGGGAACGGAAAGCTTTTCAGGAAAAACTGATGCGCGCCGCTGTCACGAAAACAGAATTAGACAGCATGGTTTCCAAAGTAAAAGGACGGCAGGATGCCGTACAAAGAGACCAATTGATCGGAATGATGATGGCTGGCTTTTAAGCCGGCCATTATTCTGATTCCTGTATTTTATCTATGATCCACCGGGCACGCAGGCTGGGCGGCAGGCACGGAACGGTCATAGTCCGATACCCCAATTCCTCATAAACGCTCTTGATCGCATGATACGTCTTTTCAGCTTCTTCCACATCCTGTTTCCGTTCACTGTCTGTGGCATAGATCTCTCTCCAAAAAGGAAAGATAAAAACCTTCTTATTATAATGGTATTTATGTACCGCTTCCAAAAGCATTTTTGATTCCGGAATATGGATCAAGCGGACATAACCCAAAACATCAGGAATTCCCCGGTCAAAAAAACACGGTCTGTCAATGTGGCTATACTCTTCAAAGTCAGTGACAGCGTGTAAAAGCATTAAATCCGCATAGCGTAAGGTATTCATCCAAGGAACCCCATCACCGCCTGTCTCTACCTGTCTTTGGATAATCTCCCTTGCGGATTCCTTCATGGTAAGATACCCCATATCCGCTAACAGATTTAAGACCGTGGTTTTTCCGCTCCCCGGCCCGCCTGTTAAAATATAATAATTGTCATTTTTCAATGATAGATTCCTCCTGCTTTGATCGTGTGAAGTTCAAAATAAACTCATCTGCTCGTAATCTGTCTCCCGCCCTAACAGACATGGTGTTTTCCGCAAAATCCCCTCCACCGCCGCATCATCCAAAAGCCAGCCCGCAGCCTCTTCCGGTTCCAAGATCAACGGCATGCGGTCATGCACCTGTTCCATGGAAGCGTTTGCCAAAGTAGTAAGAATCACAAAACGCATCCCATCTTCATATCGTCTGGCACACCCCGCCATGAATAATACCGAGGCATCCATCCGCCGGAACGTACTCTTTTCCCGCCTGGCATTCCACTCATAGAAGCCCGCCGCCGGAATCACTATGCGGTTATGCAAAATGCTCTCACAAAACATTGGCTTTTCCATGACGGACTCACTCCTTGCGTTGATGACAAGCTTTTTATTCTGCGGGGAATCAAGCTCCCATTGTTTTAGAAATCCCCATTGCTGCCAGCCGCAGCATACGGTTCCATTTTCCACAGATAAAACAAGTCCTTTACAACCCGGAAAAACATCCCCTGCCTTTACCCCATCAAGCGCCGCGACTGCCCTGCTGCCGTGCGCGTCATCTATCTGCCAGACCAGTTTCTTAATTTCTTTAACCGTTTCATCATCTACATAATATCTTCCACACATATATTACCTGTCCATGATATTTACTGCTATATATTTATTTTCCTATCCTTATAATAATATTCTTTATCATGTTCATTTATTTCGCGCATCACCCTGCAGGGGTTCCCCACTGCCACAACATTGGCAGGGATATCCTTCGTCACCACGCTGCCGGCTCCGATCACCGTATTATCTCCGATGGTAATGCCTGGCATAATGACAGCGCCGGCGCCAATCCAGCAATTCCTGCCAATGTGGACCGGCATATTATATTGGTATACCTGCTCACGAAGCTCCGGCAGAATCGGATGCCCGGCGGTGGCAATGGTCACATTCGGCCCAAGCATGGTATAATCGCCAATGTATATATGGGTATCATCCACACAGGTCAGATGGTAATTGGCATAGACCATCTTCCCAAAATGACAATGACGTCCGCCAAAATTTGCATAAAAAGGAGCCTCGATATACACGCCTTCCCCACAATCGCCCAGCATCTCTTTCAGCATTTTCGTTCTTTTTTCCGACTCCGAAGGCTTTGTCAGGTTATAATCACACAGCATATCCTGATAAATGGCCTGTTCCTTCATGATCTCCTCATCCCCCGGAAGATAAAGTTCCCCGGTATGCATCTTTTCTTTCATCGAACTCATAATATACTCCTCCATCTTTAAACTTCATTTACCTCTTCTTACTTACAAATAATGTATCATGGCCCATCAAGATCCGCAAGCATTCTCAATCTAGAAATTTTAAGGTAATTAAGTATACTTGTGAGTAAAAAGTTTGCGCTACTTAAGAAGCCCATGAACCCCAGTAGGTTCCGGACTCATCCTGCTGTTCCTGAATTATTTGCGTTATGCGTAATTCCGGCTGTTTGCTTAAAAGCCTGAAAAAATGTTTCCGC
>CAJULP010000064.1 GCA_910587295.1 uncultured Lachnospiraceae bacterium
ATCATTTCTTCATAATGGTCTCTAAAAATATCCTGTAGTACGCTCATGAGAACATTATGCAGGAAAACGATAAAAAAAGGAACCCCTAATTCCCCCATGAATGGGGGCTAGGGGGTTGAGGTGTCGAAGACACTTTTTTAAGTTGTAGGATAGGGAATGCTGTGCTATATTAACTATAGAGAAGTTTATGGACGAAAGAAAGGGATGGGGTAGATATGATAGCGGACAGATTGGAAAACATTGGTTGTTACAGGACTTTGAGCAGTAATTTTGAGGCGGCTGTGGCTTTTCTGGAAAAGACGGATCTGGACTTGCTTCCGGTTGGACAGTTTGAAGTCAAAGGAAAAGACGTATATGGGTTTGTGGTTGACAGGACCCTGGAAGAAGAGCCCAGGCAGTGGGAGATCCACAAAAAATATGCGGATATCCAGTTAGTCTTAGAGGGGAATGAGCGGATCGGATGGTGTGTCCTTGATGAAGATTTTCCCTCCTATGATGAGGACAAGGACGTTGCGTTTTCGGAAGATATCACGGGAAGGGATTTTACGCTTGGCAGAAATGAGTTTATGATCTTTTTCCCGCAGGATGTGCACCTGCCTAACGGACCGGCAGGGGGAAGATCCCGTGCCCGGAAAGTGATTTTGAAGGTTAAGATGGTATAATGGGATAATGGCAATAAAAGGACACCTATGGCCGCAGATACGGTTTGGGTGTCCTTTTTAACTGTCATGTATTTACTTTGTTTCATTCAGGTAAAGCTGTACTCTGTTTTGTACGATGGACGCCACATCCTCCGGGCTTTTATGCCCTTCAAAGTATCCGGCTGCCTCTTCCAGGATGATGTTTAGTATCTCCGGAGCCATCTGGGCCCCGCTTTGGGTGGTCTCGATCATTTCCCGCACCCGGTCCGCCTGTTCTTTTGTGGCGGCATAAACGTCTACGGTAAATTGTTCACCGCCCATGGAGCTTGACCAGGTGATCTTGGAAATCTCAATCTGGCTGCCGTCGGTGTCTTTTATGTACCGGGGCTGCATTTCATTTGTAAGCAGGTTTTCAAGGGCGGATTTCAGGATGGGGAAACCGCCGTTAGGGGATTCTAAGTTTTCCTGCTGCTCTTTTGAAACGTTGAAGCGGATAAATTCCCATACCCCTTCTTTATGCTGGGAACCGGAGCTCATGGCGGCGGTAGTTCCGTTGGGGCGGAAGGTCAGCCCGCTTTCCCCGAAGGTAGGATAGCCGATCAGGTTTACCGGTCCGCCGAACATGTATTCAAACATCTGGTATTGGGTGACGGACGTCAGGTTGTTGTTATATAGCAGTGTGCGGCCGTTTCTTAGGTCGTCCAGTGTGGAATCCTCACTTGCCTGGGCAGGGAAACGGTTGGCAAATGTAAGGATTTTTTTAAATTCATCCCCGGTGAAAGAGCATTTGCCTTCTTCCATGTCCACAAACAGATCCTGGTTCATGGTGCACATGATCCGCAGGATTTCCGATTTGTCTGCCTCGGGAAGCAGCTTTACCCCGCTTTCTTTAGCGTCAAGAAGATCCATGACGTCTTCCGTGGTCCAGGTTTTTCCGTCGCCAATTTCGGAAATTTTTCCCACCAGCACGTCCACGCCATAGTAGGGCATGATGGCATATAATTTTCCTTCTCTTTCATAGGTTTTTAAGGCGCTTTCCACGTAATCTTCCCGTATAATGGTTTCGTCTGCGTCAAAGTATGGGTTCAAATCCTCGATGGCGCCTATGGAGATCAGCGTTTCCAAGGATAAAGGACAATAGGTCAGGTCAATGATATCCGGGAACTGGCCGCTTTGGAGTTCTTTGGCAAAGTTTTCCGCTTTTTCGGAAATTTCCATGGAAGCATCCCCGTATTCTTTTATGACGATCTGATATTTTTCACTTTGGCGGTTAAAGGCCGTGATATCCCGTTCCACAAAAAAGGAAGGGTAGTAAGTGCCATAGGTCAGTATGATCTTTTCGGCCACTTCGGATTGATCCTTTAAGGTAAGTACCACGAGTTCGGTTTTTCCGTCGGAGCTCATAAGATTTGTGGTCAGTGCGGCAATCCGCCCGTCGGGTAAAATAGACACCGAAGCCAGGTTGGTGGAATTTACGTCATAATCTGTCCAGCGCAGGATTTCTTCCGGCTTTTCATCGGACAGGTCGCAGGACAGGAGAACGCCGTTTTCCGTGTATAATAAGTCCGTATCTTTCCCGCCCTGATAAGTTCCGTAGTCAAAGGTAATGGAGCTGTTTACCGGCTTTAATGCCCGTTCTCCGGGGAGGACTTCATTAAGCACAAACCGCTGGCTGTCATAGTAGGCAGCCGCTATCGTTCCGTTCTTCATCCGGAAAAAACTGTTTAAGTACTGTCCGGCGTCAATCTGGCTGTACAGGCTGCCATCGGGTTTTAATATGAAGATTTCAAGCCCTGTGCAGGCATAATAATTTCCGTCGGCGTCTGTCTGGACATCGGAAATAGATAAGTCAGGACGCTGCAGAAAAACCTCGCTCACGTCTACGGAGGATAATTCTTTGCCATCCCCATCCAGCTTTTTGATCAGCACTTCGTCTGCCTGGGCGGCATCTGCGTCCTGATAGCCGATTACGCTGACTAACAGGTTTCCTTCCCCATCCTCGTTTAAGCTGGTAAGATACTGATGCTCTCCCAGTTCTACCGGCAGTTCCTTAGTCTCTTTGCTGTCAATATCCATGGAAATAAGGAGGTTCTTTGAGCCGGTATATTCCAGGTAAAAGATCGTTTGGCCGTTTCCGATCACGGCTTTTCCAACCTGGGAACCGGCTTTTCCCAGAGGATGATAGCTTGCGGTATAAACAAATTCTTTCTTTGCAGGTTCCGTTTCCTTTGGCGGCTCTTCATTTTGGGTTTCTTTTCCGCATCCGCCAAAAATAAATGCCGCTAAAAACACAGTCATCATGTAATAAATAAGTTTCTTTTTCATGCTTGCCTCCTTTTTTTGGGTATAGGCAAACTATAGCATATTCTTGTGCCGGGAACAACGATAATCATTAGGGCTTTGGCCGGTTATTTTTTTAAAGACGGTAAAAAAATAGCTGGCATTTGTAAAACCTACCGATTCAGCAATTTTAGAGGCTTTTAAAGATGTTGTGTCTAAAAGGCGGATCGCCTCTGAAATACGGATTCCATTGATGTAATCGTTAAAATATTCTCCGGTAGCGATTGTAAACTCCCTTCCCAGATAGGCCGGGTTGACCTGCATGCTGGCGGCAAGTGTTTTTAGGGATAAATTCGAGTCGGTATAATTTTCACGGGCCATTTTCAGAACCTTTTGGACAAGAAGAGGATATTCTGCCTCCGCAAAAGTTTTTAAAGGCTTTTCCGCCGGCTTTTTCTCTATTTTTGCTAAACAGTCGCTGTAAGAAAAGTGGAGATCCCGGATATGGAACACTTCCCTTCCCAGTGCGCAAAAAACGGGCCGGCCCAATTTGTCTGCCAGAACCTGTGAACAGGATGTCATGAGATCCTGAAAATTTGTTTCCGGACACTGCGTTTTATTTTGAAAGATCACGGCTAAATCCTGCCCGTTGCTGGATATAACGTAACAGGAAAAGAAAGTGGAAAGGGTCTTCTGGCAAAGGTCCATGGAATGTAACAGTGAGGATGGGTCGCTGTTTTTGTCAGAAAAAATGGTGAAAACGCCTGCATACATACTGCCGTTTTTTAAGACAATGTCAATGGCGGCGCTTTTTTTCTGAAATTCCAGAATGTCAATTTGATTGTTTAGTAAACGCAGCAGCATATCATTCCGTAGAGCGGGAAGGCTTTCGTTAAAGATCTGCCGGCGCACCCTGAGGTTGTCCAGAAGCTTTATACAGGAACTAACGGCGTTTTCCAGTTCATTTTGGTCTATGGGCTTTAACAGATAATCCACAGCGCCCAGCTGCAGTGCCCTCTGCACATACTTGAAGTCATTATAGCCGGTAAGGATGATGAACTTTGGCACGGATTCCAGACGGGAACAAAGCTCGATCAATTCCAGCCCGTTCATAGATGGCATAGTGATATCTAACAGCACTAGGTCCGGATGCCCGGATTGGATGAGAGAATAGGCTTTTGTGCCGTCTTCCACCGCACCAATGATCTCAATGCCGTATATCTCCCATTCAATGATGTGCTTAAGGCCGGAACGGATATGTGGTTCGTCATCTACGATAAGAAGTTTATACATAGGATTTTAACTCCTTTTTTGAGCAGGAAGTGTGATAGTGACTGTTGTACCGTTTTCATTACTGTCTATATGGAGCCCATACCGGGGCCCGTACAAAAGAGTAATACGGGAATGGATGTTGCGCAGGGCTACACCAAATTCCTGATAGGAAGCAATCCCCCAAACGTGTTCGTTCAGCCGTTTTAAGGTGTCTGGCCGGATACCGGGTCCATTGTCGTAAATGCGGATAGTAAGGACATCATTTTTCATAGAAAAAGAAATCGTGACTACCAGGATTCCGGAATCAACAGGCCGGTAGGAAAGTGCATTTTCTACAACCGGCTGTAAAGTGAATCTTGGGATGCCCAGATTGTAGATGTTTGCGGGAAAATCAATGTTTACAGATAACTGGTCCAAAAAACGGAATTTCTGCAGATCCAGATAGGACGTGATATATTCCATTTCATCTGCCATATCGATAATATCAGAATCAAACTGGACCATGCACTGAAAAAGATTACCAAATTTCTTTAACATTTCCGCTATCTCATAATTATCGTTTTCTAAGGCGTACATGCGGATACTCTCTAGTGTGTTTGCCAGAAAATGAGGATTGATCTGAGCCTGGAGGGCATAGAGCTCCGCCGTGCGCCGTCTTGTTTCCGCCGCATAGCTTTTTTGGATGTAGGCATCTAATGTTTCGCACATGGTGTTAAAAGCATGGCTTAGATAACCGATTTCATCCTGGTTTTTCACCGGAAGCCTGATGTCAAAATTTCCGCTGCTGATATTGAGCATAGCATTGCCAAGCTGTTGGAATTTATTTGCATAGTGTTTGTGCAGTAAGGTGATAATGAAGACCATACACAAAATGCAGATTAAAGTTATGGCAGCCATCTGTAGCAGGACGGTATTTATTTTTTCCTGCAAAATTGCATCCGATACGGAGCCTATCACGTGAATGTCAGAAATCCCAAGAGATTTATTTAAAAGAATACTGCTTTTCTCAAAAGACAGCCCGGCAAAATCCAGGTTTAAAACAGCAGGGTCATTGCTGTAAACAATCTGGTTTTGTGCATTTACAATATAATAGGAGCCATTTGAAATAATCCCAATTTTATTGATAGTATCAAAGAAGCTGTCCGGCGAAAAGTTGACCATCAGGTAACCGGTGGCTATTTTTTTGGCCGGCCAGGTAGTATCATATATTTTGGCTATAAAGCTTATGGTTTCCGGTGATGAGCTTTTGGAATTTAAGGTCAGATAAGATGGGTCACTGTCATAGATCATGGTGATCATATCGTCTGACTTTGAAAATTCTTTAATATAAGGAAGACTGTTAAAGTCATAGCTCACGGAAACTGTTCTTCCCACACCGGAAGAGTGGGAAAATGCATGCTCGCCGTCTGCGGTAAACAGTATGGCATCGCAGATGGTGTCGTCAGAATAAATAAGGGCAGTCAGATAATCAATGATTTTGTTCAGATTTTCCGATTCGTAGATTTCGGAAGGATTCTGACGGGTTGTGGATATCATATATGCAATATAATGGGAACTGTGGAGAAGGTTCCGCTGGTTGTAAATATTGTTGTACTTGTCTTTTGTAAAATCATATATTTTTTCGGATGCTTCCCTGATCAGGAGAAGATCTTTTTCTTTCATGCTGCCTGAAAACTGCTGTAACACAAAAATAGTAGATAAAGTGGAGATGGTTACAATGACAGCGGTTGTCAGTAAGGTGATTTTGGAAAATATTCCCATGTTTGGAAGCTTTTTTGTTGTTTTCATATTATAAATATCTCCCGAGGTATATTGGAATAGGAATGATATGTGTGTTTCTTTGTAACATTTTAATATAACGAATGCTTGCAGGCAATGAAAACTATAATTTTTGAACAATATATGCAATTTGTGAAATTGAAATGTAAAGCCGCCTTAAATATAATAAGGATAACCAAGAGATTTGATTCATTTAGCAAAGGAGTAAAGGAGTATGAAAAGAAGAGGGGTTATGGCTTTGGTATTGGCCGGATGTATGGCAGTGGCGCTGTCTGCGGGATGTGGGAAAAAGGAAGGCGCCTTGGGCGGTGAAGTGGCAGAGTCCGGCGAGGAAATTGTGATCGAGTTCGGTGTGTATGAGACCGATAACCTGACTGCCGAAATCTGGCAGAGCATGATCGATGCTTACGAGACAGAAAATCCGGGGGTTAAAATTAAAAAGGTATTAGAAGCCGGGGGAAGTGATGATCAGACATTTTGGAAAACCATGTTAAGCAGCGGCAGCCTTCCGGATGTGCTTATGCAGACAGAAGGATTAGAGACGATCGAGGGAGTATTTGCCGAAGTTCCTCAGGAACTGCTGAACCTTTTTGAAGATGCGGCGCTTTGTGAGTATAACGGAAAATATATAACCATTCCGATGGTTAAGCAATACCGCATGCAGTGTTATTATCATAAAGATGTATTTGAAGAGTTAAACCTTCAAGAACCGGAAACCTGGGATGATTTCCTGCATATTTGTGAAACGATCAAAAAGGCAGACAAAGTTCCACTGATGTGCGGCGGCACCGGTGATGTATGGGCCACAGGGGAACCCTATTGGATCTGTGTTGGCAACGGCGCGCTTCTTTCAGAATATCCGGAGTTCAACAAGCAATTGGAAGAAGGCACGGTTCAATTTAATAATCCGGTAACCGTTGAAGTGCTGACGGCATGGCAGGATATGATCAATAAAGGCTACTATTATAAAGGGGCAATGTCACTTGGCTATCCCCAGGCGGCAGAAGAATTCCAGAAAGGAACCTCGGTCATGATGATGGATGGTTCCTGGGTGGCAGCCGCTATGGACGCTGAGGGGAAGGATAATATTGGGGTATTTGCCGTTCCGCTGATGGACGGAAGTAAAACCTACACGGCAAACTACATTTACTGGGGCGTTTCAGAGGCAAGCGAGCATAAAGATATTGCTTTTGACTTCATCCGGTACATTTGTGAAGAAAATCCGGAAATTTACAGAGCTTATCTTAAGGCTGACGGACTGTATTCTTCCACGAAAACCGCAGTCACCTATGAACAGGGGCCGCTTATGACTAAATTTATGGAAAATATCAGCGGCTGGGAGCCGGCTACGGAAATTTTCTATGCGGTAGGTGAATATGCTATGCCAAGCGGTGTTGCTTCATTTGTGTGTAAATCTTTCCAGAATATCTTTAACGGCGCGGATGTTTCATCGGAAACAGTATCTTGGGATGCGGAATATCAAAGGCTTTTGGAAGCACAGTGACAGGGGGATTTAAAACGATGGGAAAGAAAAAGAAGGGGATTTCTTTTGGGTTCGCATTGCCTGCGTTTGTTATCTATACAGGGCTTTTGGTGATCCCGATCATGATGGCATTTTATTTCAGCCTGACAAAGTGGAACGGTTTTGGAAAAATGGAGTTTGTCGGGATAAAAAATTATGTCAATGCGTTTCGGGATAGCAGGATCTTTCATGCAGTGGAAAATACGCTAGTCATTTCTATTGTAACTGTTGGATTTGTAAATGTGTTTGGATTGTTTTTGGCCATACAGGTAAACAAGCTGTCATTGAGGAATAATTTTTTCCGGGTCATATTTTTTATCCCATTCGTTTTAAGCTCTGTCGCGGTATCTTTTGTATGGAAAAGCATCCTTTCTTATACCGGGCTGCTTAATGGGATATTGGAGGCGGTGGGAGGCAGTGAGTGGATAGGAAACTGGCTCGGAAAAAGGGAAAGCGCTATCGTCTGTATCATTATTGTGGAAATATGGAGGATCCTGGGATATCACATGATGCTGTATCTGGCGGCATTGCAGACAGTTCCGGAAGAATTGTACGAGGCGTGTACGGTGGATGGCGGGAATGCATGGAAAAAATTCCGGAATGTCACATTGCCGCTGATCATACCGGGAATGTCGGTGAGCGTCCTGATGAGCATCATTAACGAACTGCGTGTTTATGACACGGTAAAGATCTTAACGGACGGAGGGCCGGGATATGATACGGAGACCATCGTGTACAATATCATTGCACAGGGGTTCACCAATAATATGGTGGGATATTCCTCGGCCATATCGGTGGTTTTGTTTATTGTAATCGGGTCGGTCTCCGTATTTATCATGTATGCCATGAGAAAGAAGGAGGTAGAGATGTGATGCGGTCATTTAAGAGAAAGAGACAGGCGCTTGATACACTACAGACAATGATCCTGTTAGTTGTGGGCATATTTATCGCACTGCCGATCTACCTTACCGTGATAAATACATTTAAACCATCTAATGATATCATCGGTGATCCGCTGGGCCTGCCCATACCGCCTGTTATGGATAATATCGTGGTCATTATAGAAAACCCCTATGCAAACATCGTTAAAATGTACGGAAATACGATTTTTTTGATGGTGACAGGTACTTTTTTTACTATAGTTATTTCTGCTATGGCGGCTTATTATCTGGCACGGAAAAAGGGCAGACTTGGGGAGTTTATGAAGATTTATTTCCTGGCAGGGATCATGGTTCCATATGTTATTGTATATTTACCGCTGTGCATCCTGCTGAAAAAAGCCGGAATCCCGCTTAATGTGTTTTCGCTGATTCTGGTGATGGTTTCTTCCAGCATATCCTTTTCCGTTTTTATGTATACGAATTATATCACCACGCTGCCAAAAGAGCTGGAGGAATCGGCCGCGATCGATGGGGCAACGAAAACGCAGACGTTCTGGAAAATTTTATTTCCTATTTTGAGGCCATGTACCGCAGCCGTTATGATATTTGTGGGTATGGGGTTTTGGAATGACTTCCAGACCCCGCTGCTGATGGGCCAGATACAGACCATCACGGTAGGCATTTACTCTGCGGTGGGTAAGTATTCGGCAGACTGGGGAATCGTATTTGCATATGTCTTTTTTGCGACGGTGCCGGTAGTCATTGCGTATCTGTGCGCTCAGAAAAGCTTTGTCAGCGGATTGACGGTAGGAGCGATCAAGGGCTAGCGGATAGGAAGGAGGGCTGAGATGATAGAAAAACTGGAACCTTTTGCAACCGGTTATATCAACTGTCGGAACGATAATGTCAGTATGAAGATAGCCAGCGGGATTTATGGATTTTGTATGGATCTTCCGCTGACGATAGATCCTGAAATCGGGCTGGCGGCTATTGACTGCTCGAAGGATGGGGCGGAAGAAAATCTGGGTGTGTTTTTTAACTTTGGAAACGGGATCGTGTATCATGGGGAGCGTTTGGATAAAAAGGCGATGGAGCATCCGGAGTGTGCGGAAAAGTTACAACTATACAAACAATATTTTGAAAATCTGGACACGATGAAACTTGTAAAAGCAGAGTTTTCGGAAAGGGAGAAGGCGCTCTTTGATAATCATACCTTTTGGGCCGGAGATTGGGGCGGACATGGGAACCCTGATTATGATATGCTGCTCCGGCTGGGAACTAAGGGCCTTCGGGAAAAAATAGAACACTATCGTAAAATGCATCCGGAATCGCCGGACTGGTATGATGCATGTCTTTTGGTTTTGGATGGGATAGATCTTCTTGCGCGCCGCTTTTTGGAATTGGCGGATCGGCTGGCTTATCAGGATGAGAAAAACAGGGAGATTTATAAAAAGATTTCCCGGGCGCTTAAAACCGTTCCCCAGAATCCGCCTTATGATTTTATGTCAGCCTGCCAAATGTTTTATCTGGTGTTTACGCTGGACGGGAATGATTCTCCGGGGTGGTTTGACCAGTATATGATCCAATATTATAACAGGACACAAAAAGAGGAGGCGGTAAGGATCTTAGAAGGCTTGTGGCAGGGATTTTATAAAAACCGCTCCTGGAATCTGTGTATCGGCGGCAGTGATGAGGGGTGGAATGACAGGACAAATGCCTTAAGCTATGAGATTTTAGACGTGGCGGCCAAATACAAATATCATACGCCGAACCTTACCATGAGGTGCCACAGGAATACGCCGCCGGAGCTGATGGAAAAAGCGGTTTCCGTTTTGCGGACAGGGATTGGGATGCCTGTGCTTTATAATGATGAAGTGGTATGCCCGGCGTTGGAAGAGATTGGAATTGTGCCCCGGGATTCCCATATGTATGCGATGAACGGATGCAATCAGTTTGAGATACAGGGAAAGTCCCATATGGGGCTGGAGGATGGGGAAGTATGCCTGCTGAAGTGTCTGGAGTATGCTCTGTTTAACGGAAGATGTCTGATCACGGAAAAAAGGCTGGGACTGGAAACCGGTGAGGGGGCGGCCTTCCAAACATTTGCCGAGCTGTTGGCGGCATATAAAAAGCAGGTAGAATATGTGGTGGAGATAACGGTAAGGATTGCGGGTTGTATGCAGAAAGTGATCGCACAACATGCTCCTAACCCGCTGCGTTCCTGCCTGATTCAAGGGTGCATAGAATCCGGGCGTGATTATAGAGCGGGAGGACCTCTTTATAACCATGGGCAGATTTTGACGGAGGGGCTGGCGGATACCATAGATTCCCTGTTTTCTATCAAGCATTTTGTGTTTGATACAGGGGAATATGAAATGAGGGAAGTGCTTGATGCGCTGGAAAAGGATTTTTGCGGATATGAAGAAATGTATTGGAAATTCAGGAATTTTCCATGCAAGTTTGGCAATGACTGCGAAGAAGTAGACAGGCTTGGCGGTGAAATATTGGGGCATTACTTTGGAGAACTCTTAAAATACCATACCTGCCGGGGCGGCAAGGATGGTATTTATGGCGGCGGCTTAAGTACGTTTAACAGAACCGGAAAATATGGAGCGGCCTGCGGGGCTTCCGCAAATGGGCGGCATAGTGGTGATGGCAATCTTGCCGACAGCATTGGCGCCTCGCCGGGAATGGATGTGAGCGGACCCACTGCCCTTATAAGATCAGTGCTCCATTACGACCAGAAGCTGGCAAAAAGCGGGTTTGTGCTGCAATTAAAATTTGACCAAACAATGTTTGCGGAAGAAAACGGAAGGAAGGCTTTTATTGCACTTGTGAAAACCTACTTTATGCATGGCGGACAGCAAATAACGGTAAATGTGCTGAATCAGCATGATCTGCTGGATGCGGTGGAGCATCCGGACAGGCATCTTAATTTGATCGTGCGCATAGGCGGATACAGTGATTATTTTGTAAATTTGCCCGGGGAACTGCAGCAGAACGTGATAGCAAGAAGCATTCAGCGGCTATAATGCTGTAAATGTTACATGGAAAGGATTCCGATCAATGAGCAGAGGGAACGTGTTTCAGATCCAAAGATATTGTATCAATGACGGGCCGGGGATCCGCACCTGCGTTTTTTTGAAAGGCTGCCCGTTGGATTGTATCTGGTGCCACAATCCGGAAGCAAAAAGGAGGGATCCACAGGTCTTGTGCAGGCTGGCAAAGTGTCATGGCTGTGGCGATTGTGCAAGGATCTGCCTTCACAATTGCCATAAGTTTGAAGAAGGAAAACATGTTTTGGACTTTTCGGATTGTGTGCTGTGTGGGAACTGTATATCGGCATGTCAAGCGGGGGCATTGGAAATCGTAGGATACGAATGTACGGCGGAAGAGGTAGTCGAAGCGGTAAGGAAAGACAAAATTTTTTATGATACATCCGGTGGCGGCGTGACGGTATCAGGCGGGGAGCCGCTTATGCAGCCGGATTTTTTGATTGCAATTTTACAAAAGTCTAAGAAATATGGGATCCACACGGCAGTAGAAACCTGCGGATTTGCAGAGCGGCAGATCATGGAAGACGTTTTGGAATATACGGATCTGTTTTTGTATGATTATAAAGAAACGGATCGGGAACTGCATTATAAGTACACAGGAGTCTATCCGGAAAGGATCCTGGAGAATCTGGAATTTTTGTATGTAAAGAAGAAGGATGTCATCCTAAGGTGCCCAATGATACCCGGATATAATGACAGGGAAGATCACTTTAAGGCTATTGCGGCGCTTTTGGACCGGTATGGTAATATCAAAGGAGTGGATTTGGAGCCTTATCATAATCTTGGGGAAGCAAAATGGGAAGGGCTGGGGTTGGTCAGGAAGAATAAATTTTCAATACCCGGGCCGGATGTGGTAGAAAGATGGAAAAGCAAAATATAAAAGACCTCAAATACAAATGTTCTGCTTATTACAATTCCCTGGGAGCTGAGAAAAAATTAAAAACTACTCCCTGCTCTGAATATGCTTTAAATGCCCTTGCTATTGATGAACCATTAGAATATGCTCGTCTTTACCTTGAGGGCAATATGCAGATGTGGGTAGATGCAGAGGATTCTCTGGAATTATGGTAATAGACAAGACTTTAGGGATAGCACCCTATTTGTTAGATAGACTGGAGATTAATCAAAAAACTTTCCCTGAAAAAAATTCTTATTACCCAACGGTTTTGCTGTAAGCCTAAATAGAACACATCCGTCTGGACACATAATAACTTTACTAAATTTACTATCACCACCTATATTTTCCAAATTGCCGCCACTTCTGACAGCTTCCATAATTGGATACATCATCATCATTACTTTGGAACATATACCCAGTCCCTGTGAATTTACAGGACATCCATAGGTGCAAGTATATTTATCTCCGACTTCCTCTCCATTTCGGCAAAATCTTTCTGTTTTTTCATTATCTTTATTAAAACCTATTACTTCAATTTCCCATACATATTCCTCGTCATACCATTTTTTCATAATAATTTCCTCCGTTGAAATTTACATTTATATTTTCAAGAATATACAAAACATGTTCTTTTATAAGACATTAATCTTTTAGGAAATATCAAATCTCATAATAGCTAAAAAGCAATCATAAAAAAATCTGCTTGCGATATATCTTTCACTGTTATTTGTTTATGATCTATAAACGGTTGAATAATCTTTACCTTTTAATCTATCAACCAATACTTTGAACCGTCTTTGGCACGCTCCATAAATCCATACATAATTAAATAGCGTCTAAGCGTCATGTAATCTTCATAAATCGGTTTTAAAATTTGATTTATTTCTTTTTCGCTATATGTTTTACCCTTTTCAAATTGCTCTGCTATTTTAGTGAGAATAACCACTTTATTCTTTTCTTTTGGTGAAAACGTTTTTAAAACAAGAGGGCTAAAACTACTAAAAAAGTTTTCTAATATACGCAGTCTCTCCGGCTCGGTTATTAAATAGCGATCATCAACATAGCTGGCATGGTTATGAATTGGCATAATTGCATTTTCGGAAACTTCTTTTAATCCTAATGATTGTTCATATATAGCCAGGTAATATTTTGCTTGCTTTGCTTTCTCACGAAATGTAAAACGGTGCCGTCGAATTGTAGCTTTCGTAACACCTAATTTGCTTGCCATTTCTATATCTGATATACCAGAAGCAAAAAGCAAAATTAAATCTTTCTGATTTTGTGTCAGAGTATTATATTTTGTGTCAGCAGAAATTAATTGCGACAAGTTACTACCGTGTGTAATTTCAATATGTTTTGAAACAGCATGTTCAGCTGTATAAAAATTATTGCTGATTGAATAAATTTGTCCCACTTCAAAATTCTGCGCACAATAGTTACAAATATAAATATCATGCTCTTTATCATACCTATATCCTTTTTTCAACTCATCTAAAGTAATTTTATTATAGTCCATATCTCACCGTCCTTAATGTTTATCTATTTTGTAAACATATTATATTATTGTTTATTTATTTTGTCAATATTTTTCAATTATATAGAATTTTTCTTTTCATTCAAATAACTTGTGAGTAAAAAGTTTGCGCTACTTAAGAAGCCCATGAACCCCAGTAGGTTCCAGACTCATCCTGCTGTTGCTGAATTATTTGTGTTATGCGTAATTCCGGCTGTTTTCCTAAAAGCCTGAAAAAATGTTTCCGCAGATAGTGCATGACAGCAGCTTCTGACACCCGCCCTCTGGAAAGTATGGTAAACTCACACATGAAATAACTCTTGCAGGAAAAGCTCCTTGCCTTTGTACGTGACAGCAATGTTTACAATGTATATTTCCCAATGCTGGTGATCATGGTCGGAACAGCCTGCAGATGTGGCGAGATCATAGGGCTTACGTGGTTAGAAGATGATGCCGAGGATATCTGCCCATATTTTAAGGCACACAGGCTGTACCAGAATGGCAGAGCGTGGGATGGATGTAAAGGTATTGCAGTATATCATGGGGCATGCAAACATAGCAGTCACTATGGAAGTATATAATCATATCACAGAATATGCGAGAATAGAAAAAGAAATATTGAAGATGGAAGACCTGATGGTGGTATAAGCCACATGACGCTATCTGATGAAATCAGATGCAAAGCCGTACCCCATTTTTTTCACAAATGGGGTATGTATGGGGTATAACACCCGTTATTTGGAATTTTAGAGAAATTTTAGAACCCGCAAACCCGCATAAACACTGGGTTTGCGAAAATTCACTGAAAATATTAGCACTCACCTCTTTACAGTGCTAATAATTGGTGTTATACTCTCTCTAGAACAAATGAAAAACATAAATAACCATTTACTTAGCCGGGCATACTGAAAAGGTTCATGACCGGCGGGAAGGAGTGCATATGAATATATCGAAATTTACCCAAAAATCCATGCAGGCAGTGGAAGGCTGCGAGAAGCTTGCATACGAATATGGCAATCAGGAGATAGAACAGGAACACTTGCTTTACAGCCTGCTTACCATTGATGACAGCCTGATCTTAAAGCTCATTGAGAAGATGGAGATCAATACCCAGTATTTTCTGAACCGGGTGGAGGAATCTGTGAACAAGCGCGTGAAAGTCCAAGGCGGAAAGGTATATGTAGGACAGGATCTAAACAAGGTGCTTATCTCTGCACAGGAGGAAGCCAAAGCGCTATCCGATGAATATGTTTCAGTGGAACATTTGTTCCTGGCTATGATCAAGCATCCGAATCATGCCGTCAAGGAGATTTTCCGTGAATTTGGGATCACCAGGGAGCGGTTTTTACAGGCTCTTTCCACGGTAAGGGGGAACCAGCGGGTGACATCCGACAACCCGGAAGCGACCTACGATACCCTTGCCAAATACGGGCAGGAGCTGGTGGAAAAGGCAAGAGAGCAGAAGCTGGATCCGGTGATCGGGCGGGACAATGAAATCCGTAACGTGATCAGGATCTTATCCCGTAAGACCAAGAATAATCCGGTGCTGATCGGGGAACCCGGTGTAGGCAAAACGGCAGTGGTGGAAGGTCTGGCCCAGCGTATTGTCCGGGGGGATGTGCCCCAGGGGCTGAAGGATAAGAAGATTTTTGCGCTTGATATGGGGGCTTTGGTGGCAGGAGCCAAATACCGGGGAGAATTTGAGGAACGGTTAAAAGCGGTCCTTGAAGACGTGAAGAACAGTGACGGACAGATCATCCTTTTTATTGACGAGCTGCATACCATTGTGGGTGCGGGAAAGACCGACGGCGCATTGGATGCCGGAAACATGTTAAAGCCCATGCTGGCAAGAGGCGAACTCCATTGCATCGGTGCAACCACGCTGGATGAGTACAGACAGTATATCGAAAAGGATGCGGCGCTGGAAAGAAGGTTCCAGCCTGTCATGGTGGAAGAACCTACGGTAGAGGATACCATCTCTATCCTAAGAGGGCTGAAGGAGCGCTATGAGGTATACCATGGCGTGAAGATCATGGATAATGCTTTAGTCAGTGCGGCAGTGCTTTCTAACCGGTATATTTCGGACCGTTTCCTGCCGGATAAGGCCATCGACCTTGTGGACGAGGCATGTGCGCTGATCAAAACAGAACTGGACTCCATGCCTTCGGAATTAGATGAGCTGCAGCGGAAGGTCATGCAGATGGAGATTGAAGAGACGGCTCTGAAAAAGGAAGATGACCGATTGAGTCAGGAACGTCTGGAAAATCTGCAAAAAGAACTGGCTGAGTTAAAGGAAGAACTGAACAACCGCAAGGCACAATGGGAAAACGAAAAGTCTTCCGTGGAAAAGCTCTCCAAGCTCCGTGAAGAGATTGACGCAGTGAGCAGCCAGATCGAGATTGCCCAGAGGGAAGGCGATTATGAGAAAGCGGCGGAGTTAAGCTATAGCAAGCTCCCTTCCTTAAAAAAGCAGCTTGAAATCGAGGAAGAACAGGTTAAGAATAAGGATTTATCGCTGGTGCATGAGAGCGTGTCCGATGAGGAGATTGCAAAGATCATTTCCCGCTGGACGGGCATACCGGTGGCAAAGCTGACGGAAAGTGAGCGGAACAAGGCCCTGCATCTGGATGAGGAGCTGCATAAACGGGTGGTAGGCCAGGATGAAGGCGTCACCAAAGTTACGGAAGCGATTATCCGGTCAAAAGCCGGGATCAAAGATCCAACCAAACCAATCGGGTCATTTTTGTTCTTGGGCCCTACCGGCGTGGGGAAGACGGAGCTTGCAAAAGCCCTTGCCGCGTCCTTGTTTGATGACGAAAATAACATGGTCCGTATAGATATGAGCGAGTATATGGAGAAATATTCTGTATCCAGGCTGATCGGGGCGCCTCCCGGATACGTGGGCTACGAAGAAGGCGGACAGTTAACCGAAGCGGTCAGGAGAAAGCCGTATTCTGTCGTCTTGTTTGATGAGATTGAAAAAGCCCACCCGGACGTGTTCAACGTGCTGCTGCAGGTGTTAGACGACGGGCGGATCACGGATTCCCAGGGACGTACGGTGGACTTTAAAAACACCATATTGATCATGACTTCCAACATTGGGGCATCCTATCTGTTGGAAGGGATTGACCGAGACGGACAGATCAGCCAGGACGCAGAGAAGCTTGTGATGAATGACCTGCGCGCTCATTTTAGGCCGGAGTTTTTAAACCGGCTTGATGAGACGATTTTATTTAAACCGTTGTCTAAGGAAAATATTGGTGGTATCATTAAGCTGATCATAGCGGATCTGAACCGAAGGCTGTCGGACAGGGAGCTTGCGGTAGCGCTTTCGCCGGAAGCGGAAGCCTATATAGTGGAACAGGCCTATGACCCGGTTTACGGTGCAAGACCGTTGAAGCGGTTTATCCAAAAATACGTGGAAACGCTTTCCGCCAAACTGATTCTTGCAGATCAGGCGGCGCAGGGAGATACGATTCTGATTACGGCAGAGGATGGGGAGCTTTCCGCAAAAGTGAAAAAGATCATGGAGGAAAGATAAGATGCAGTTACCCAATGACCCTGTAATGCTGTTTAGTTATGTAAACCTAAAGCTCCGGGATTATTACTCTGATTTAGAGGAAATGTGCGAAGATTTGGACGTTGATCAGGCAATGCTTGTGGAAAAGCTGACAAAAGCGGGATATGCTTATGATAGGGATAAGAACCGGTTTGCATAATTGCTTGGACAGTGTGCATAAACTATAGAAGCAACGGGTTGGATTAAAAAGACATATTGACAAAAATATTTTTTTCGTATATTGACATTTTTTGTGCAGGTTGCTATAATCTAAATAATTCATTAATTGTTTATAAATTTTTTGGATTGTTACTGCAACCAGGCAGGCAAAACCAAATTTTATGGATTGGCGAATTGGGCTGGTCCATGGAATTTGGTTTTTTTTATCGCACTGCGGCAGGCAGAGGATCTTGTAAGCAGGATTCTTTCTTATTTTGGGTTGACGGATGAGGAATGAAAAATGCGCATCGAAAAGATAATCAATAATAACATTATTTCTTCAAAAGATGGTATGGGCGTGGAGCTTGTTGTCATGGGGAGGGGCATCGGATTCGGCAAAAGGCCTGGAGATGAAATTGATGACCAGATGGTTGAAAAAACTTTTAAACTGGATCAAATGAACGATAAGGAACAGTTTAAAGAATTACTGGCGTCTCTTCCGCTGGAATATATCCGGCTTGCGAATGATATCATTTCTTTTGCAAAGGATAATCTGGCGATCAAACTGAATCAAAATGTCTATCTGACATTGACTGACCATATTAATTTTGCTTTGAACAGGCATCGGGAAGGGATGATGTTTAACAATATCTTATATGATGAGGTGAGGTTGTTTTATCCGGTAGAATATTCGGTAGGCAGTTATGCCTTAGGGATTATTGAAGAAAGGACAGGATGCCGGCTGGCAGAAGACGAGGCAGCATCCATCGCTCTCCATATCATCAATGGCGAGTCCAATATGGAAATGGGAACCGCATTTGTCATGATCAAGATGATGCGTGAGATGATGGAAATTATTGAAAAGCATATTCCGGTTCCGGAAGGGAGAAACTATCCGAAAGACCGGCTGATCTCCGATCTAAAGCAGCTTGCTAACCGGCTGGTTGCGGAAGAGCCGATGGATGGCCACCGGGATGATGGATTGTACCACTTTGTGGAGGATAATTATTCCCAGGAATACGACATTATCAGAGGGATCAACAGTTATATTGAAAAAGAGTATCAATGCAGTATGACAGAAGAAGAAAGGATTTACCTGACATTAAATATCAAACGCATGAAGGATCTGTATTTGTGCTGAGCAGAAAGGAGAAAACAGATGAAGCTGTTTCAAAATTTATTTGCGAAAGATAACGGTATGAAAATCGGAGCACCGGTATCAGGTAAGCTGGTAAGTATCAGCGAGGTGAGTGACCCTACTTTTGGGGAAGAAATATTAGGGAAGGGAGCTGCCATCATTCCTGTGGATGGCAAGGTTTATGCACCATCAGACGGTACGGTGAGCACGGTGTTCCCTACCGGCCATGCTGTGGCGATGACCAGCAATGACGGTGTGGAGATTTTAGTCCATGTAGGGCTTGACACTGTGAAGCTGGACGGGAAACATTTTACGATCCATGCAAAAGAGGATCAACAGGTTAAAAAAGGCGATCTTCTGTTGGAAGCGGATTTAGAACAGATCAAAGCGGAAGGGTATGATATCATTACACCCGTTGTCATCTGCAATTCGGACGATTTTTCCGATGTAAAGATGGCGGAGTCAGGTGACGTGGCACATGGCGATGATATTTTGACCCTGCAGAAATAAAAGATCTGCTGACTATGATGTTCATGGGCTTTTGCCCATAGAATATAAAACAAAGGTGATGGTTCTGTGGCTAGGGCAGGACTAAAATAATGATAAGGGGGTACTTATTTTATGATGAAGTATTTACAGAAACTGGGTAAGTCATTGATGCTTCCCGTGGCATGTCTGCCGATCTGTGGTATTTTGATGGGTATTGGATATTTTCTGTGTCCGTCAACCATGCAGGGCGGTGAAGTAGTCGGATTCCTGCAGAAACTTGGATTTTTCCTGGTTAAGGCAGGCGGTGCGCTGATTGACAATATGGCGCTTTTGTTCGTGATCGGTGTCGGTGTCGGCATGTCAGATGATCATGACGGAACGTCAGGCCTTGCGGCATTTGCATCATGGCTGATGATCACAAACCTGCTTTCCGTAGGCGCAGTTACCACATTGATGCCTTCCGTAGCAGAAAGTGCAAATAAGACACTTGCTTTCAGCAAGATCGGAAACCCGTTTATTGGTATTCTTGCAGGTATTATTGGTGCAAGCTGCTATAATAAGTTTAAATCAACAAAATTACCGGATTGGCTGTCATTCTTCAGCGGCAAGCGCTGTGTAGCGATTGTTTCCGGTGTTGTATCTATTGTTGCGGCAGCAATATTATTGTTTGTATGGCCCATCGTGTTTGGTGTTCTCATTGCAGTAGGCGAAGGAATCGTTGGCCTTGGCGCTGTTGGCGCAGGTATCTACGCATTCTTGAACAGGTTGCTGATCCCTACAGGATTACACCATGCGTTGAACAACGTATTCTGGTTTGACACCATTGGCCTTGGCGACCTGACACACTTCTGGGCAGGTAAGACCAGCGCGGATGTTACATGGAGCCTTGGTATGTATATGTCTGGTTTCTTCCCTTGTATGATGTTTGGTATCCCTGGTGCAGCTCTTGCTATGATCCAGACAGCAAAAGAAGGTAAGAAAAAAGTTGCAATCGGTCTGATCGCTTCCGCAGCAGTATGTTCCTTTGTCTGTGGTGTTACAGAACCTTTTGAGTTTGGTTTCATGTTCCTTGCTCCTCTTCTTTATCTGATTTATGCATTGTTATACGGTATTTTCACAGTAGTTACGACATTGCTCGGCTTCCGCGCAGGCTTTAGTTTCTCTGCAGGTGCAACAGACCTTTTATTCTCAGCATCACTGCCGGCAGCACAGAATACATGGATGATCATTCCTTTAGGTATTGCAGCGTTTGCAGTATTCTATCTGGTATTCCGCTTCGCGATCGTGAAGTTTGACTTAAAGACACCGGGTAGGGAAGATGATGATGTAGAAGCAGAAAAGAAAGTGGTTCTTTCCAATGACAATTATACACAGGTAGCTTCCATTATTCTGGAAGGCCTTGGCGGAAAAGGCAATGTTGCCTCTCTTGATAACTGTATCACAAGGCTTCGTCTGGAAATTAAGGATTACACGAAAGTTGACGAAAAGAAGATCAAATCAGCAGGTGTTGCCGGTGTCATGAGACCCAGCAAGAGCGCTGTGCAGGTTATCGTAGGTACCAAAGTACAGTTTGTTGCTGATGAAATGAAGAAAATGTTATAGGTATTATAGTAGTTTTAATAATACCGAAACCCCTAGCAGAGCGGAGGCCTTCGGGCCTTCGTTCTTTTCATAAATACAGAGCATGGAAGCGCAGCTTTTACAAACATAGTTTTCGAAAACAGGAAAATATAGTATAATCATATCAACTGGAACTAACAATAAGATCATAAGGGTTAAAGGAGGACAAAATGAAGATTATTAAAGCTAAGGATTATCAGGATATGAGCAGGAAGGCGGCTAATATCATATCCGCACAGGTGATCATGAAACCGGACTGTGTGCTTGGGCTGGCAACAGGTTCCACCCCCATCGGGGCGTATGAGAATCTGGTAAACTGGTATCAAAAGGGTGACCTTGACTTTTCAGGGGTTACGACGGTGAACCTGGATGAATATAAAGGGCTGACCAGGGATAATGACCAAAGCTATTATTATTTTATGAATGAGCACTTGTTCAGTAAGGTAAACGTAGATCCGAAGCGTACATTCCTGCCGGATGGCACGGAGCCGGACAGCGCTAAGGCATGTGAGGATTATAATCATGTGATTGAGAGCGTGGGCGGCGTGGATCTGCAGCTTCTTGGACTGGGCCATAACGGACATATCGGTTTTAATGAGCCCAGCGATATTTTTAAGGCGAAAACGCACTGTGTGGATTTGACCGAGACTACCATTCAGGCAAATAAGAGATTTTTTGCATCTATAGATGATGTACCCCGCCAGGCCTATACCATGGGGATCCAGACGATCATGCAGGCCAGGAAGATATTAGTGGTAGTAAGCGGTGCGGAAAAAGCGGCGATCGTAAAGGAAGCTTTCTTTGGCCCGATCACGCCGAAGGTGCAGGCTTCTGTGCTCCAGCTGCATCATGATGTGATCCTGGTTGCGGATGAGGCGGCTTTGGCTGAATTGGGATAGCCTAAAAGCCGGATAATAGAAAGGAGAACGTTTTTCATGATCATTAAGAATGCAAGAGTATATACAGAAGACGGGATTTTCCTTGAAAAAGATATTTTTATAGAAGGCGGCCTCTTTGTAAGTTCAGCGGAGGAAGTAAGTGACGGTCAGGTGATAGACGGGGCCGGCTGTGTGGCGATACCGGGACTTACGGATATTCATTTTCATGGGTGCATGAGCCATGATTTCTGCGATGGTACAAGGGAAGCCATTGACGCTATGGCGGATTATGAGGCTTCGGTAGGGGTTACTAATATCGTGCCGGCGACCATGACGCTTTCGAAGGAAGAGCTGCTTGGCATCTGCAAAACGGCAAAGGCATATAAGGATGAGGGCAGGCAGGAAGGGAAAGCCCGTTTCCATGGAATCAATATGGAAGGCCCGTTTGTGGCGCCGGCTAAAAAGGGCGCACAGAACGGGGAGTTTATCCACAAACCGGATATCGAAATGTTTGACAGCTTAAATGAGGCTTCCGGAAACATTGTTAAGCTTCTTGCCATAGCGCCGGAACAGGAAGGGGCTATGGAGCTGATTGAACAAAGGCATAAGGACGTTGTGATGTCCCTTGCCCATACCGCTACGGATTATGAAACCGCGGTAAAGGCTTTTGAAAAAGGCGCAAGCCATGTGACCCATCTTTATAACGCAATGAACCCTTATACTCACAGAGCGCCCGGACTGATCGGTGCGGCAGCGGATAAGGAAAAGGTGGAGGTGGAGCTTATTTGTGACGGCGTGCACATCCATCCGGCTGCCGTCAGGACCACTTTCAAAATATTTGGCGATGACCGCATCATACTGATCAGCGATAGTATGAGGGCAACAGGATTGGATGACGGTGACTATACCTTAGGTGGCCAGTATGTGAAAGTGACAGGAAACCTTGCCGCATTAAAGGACGGAACCATTGCCGGCTCTGTGACCAACCTGATGGACTGTATGCGCACGGCCGTATTAAAGATGGGGATTCCATTAGAGTCGGCGGTGAAGTGTGCGGCGGTGAACCCGGCTAAAAGCGTGGGGATCTATGACCGGCACGGCAGCATTTCTGTGGGCAAAAAGGCGGATGTGGTGCTGCTTAGTCAGGAAGGGCTTGAGCTTAGAAATATCATCATGGATGGAAAACTCCTGTAAAAGGGGATTGAACAGCATGTCCTTTTAGGCTATACTAAAGAGAAACCCGTATAAGGGAAGGTCGAGTATGCCAGTTATAAAGGAGTTTTTTCAGTGGATATTGATATAAAGGAGATTGGAGAAGATGCCGCAAGAGTGCGGCGTATGCAGAGAATTAAACAGATGCAGGAAGAAAAACAAAAGCAGATGATGCGCCGCGCGCGTATCAGGCAGTATACCCCCTATGCCCTGGGGGTTGCTGCGCTGCTTTTGTTGGTGTTTTCAGGGATAGGGGTAGTCCACAGGGTAAATGCCGGCAGCAAGGAGCAGTCAGCTCAAAATGGCGGCAGCCTGTTTACGCCGTCTAAAGATGAGGCCGTAGATGATGATACTGTCACGGTGAGCGACAGCAATGTGGTGAATCCCACGTCTATCCAGGCTCCGCTTCGAGGAGTGGATTTGGTGGTGAATGAGCTTGGGAACTGGTTTGAGGGCAGGAAGGACAAGCAGAAGGTATATGAAGCAAAAGCAACGGAAGATACGCTGACGCTGGGAGATGAGATCGTTAGCAGTTATGCGGTGATGGTCGATCTGGATAACCGGCACATACTGGCGGGAAAACAAGCGAAAACAAGGATCAACCCGGCATCCATGACGAAGGTGTTGACGGTTTTGGTGGCGGCGGAACATTTAGAGGATCCCGGGCAATTGGACGATACCTTTACCATAACGTTGGAGATTACAGATTACGGATATGTCAATGACTGCAGCAGCGCAGGTTTTTCCAAAGATGAGAAGGTGACGGTCCGGGATTTGTTTTACGGAACAGTGCTGCCTTCGGGGGCGGATGCGGCGGTGGCCCTTGCCACTTATATCGCAGGCGATCAGGAAAGATTTGTTGGGATGATGAATGATAAGCTTAAGGAACTGGGGCTTTCTGATACGGCGCATATGACGAACTGCGTGGGGATTTATGATGAGGATCACTATTGCACTGTTTACGATATGGCGATGATCATGGAAGCGGCGGTGGAGAACGAGCTATGCAGGGAGGTGCTTGCCACTCATACCTATACCACGTCGGAAACCTTGCAGAATCCGGAAGGGATTACGGTTTCTAACTGGTTTTTGCGCCGGATAGAGGACAAGGATACCGGTGGGGAAGTGCTTTGCGGAAAAACGGGCTACGTGGTACAGTCGGGGAACTGTGCGGCAAGTTATGGCGTGGATTCTTCCGGGAAGGAATATATCTGCGTGACTGCGGACGCAAGCAGCGTGTGGCGGTGTATCGAGGACCATGCAGCGCTGTACAAGCAGTTTGCGCAAGGGTGAACTGGCTGATTCCCTGGTGAAGCTGAATGATTACAGTATCATCGCACTGGCTGGAAGCATAGTGTGTACTAGTGCCTTTTGTTTCCGCATATATTGTATAAAGCTTCAGACAGGGAACAAGTCATATGAACCTGAAAAAAAGAATCTTCTCCTGTATCATCGTCTTGATCTTTCTGGCAATCGTTTTTCTGATCGGATTCATTGACCGAAATTCCGCAGAAACTATGGGGGAGTCGATCCAAAGCGGGAACAAAAAAATTGCCCTTACTTTTGACGACGGCCCCCATCCTTTTTACACCAGGCAGTTGTTAAAGGGGCTGCAGGAGCGGAATATCAAGGTAACTTTTTTTATCACGGGAAAAAACGTGGAAACTTATCCGGACATCGTTAAGGAAATCCATGAGGACGGTGATTGAGTCATAATAATGACAAAGGACCATGCTTCACAGGCAGGTCTTTTTTATTTTCCGGCTAAGTTGGTTTACATTGATTGGGTGTGAGAGATTGAGCTTGACTTTTGAGACTATTTGGAGTAGTCTGTAATTGAGACCACTTCGAGTAGTCTGTAAAAGGAAAACGAAGCACATGGCGAAACAGAGGATGAAACGGAAGTGATCCGCAGGTTGATCGACGGGGCTAAGGAGTAATGGGTATGGGCGATATTTTCTTGAAATTATTAAATATGAGTATTACTGCCGGATGGTCAATATTGGCAGTTTCATGTATCAGGCTGTTGTTTAGAAAAATTCCCAAATGGGTGAATTGCTTGTTGTGGGCAGTGGCAGCAATCAGGCTGATTTGTCCGTTTTCCGTTGAAAGCCAGTTCAGTATGCTGCCAAGTGCAGAACCTATAAAATCCAGTACGGTTGTGGAAGGGGAGGTACAAAATTTTATCCCGTCCATAGACAGCCGCCTGACAATTGTGGAAAATTCGATAAACCCAGTGCTGACAGAAACCTTTGCGTATAAGGAATCAGATAGTGCAGCCCCCTTACAGGTCGTCACACATGCTGCCGGTCTTGTTTGGTGCGGCGGTATGATCCTATTGATAATTTGTGCAATGAGCAGCACGGTAAAACTGCATAAACTTGTAAGGGAAGCAGTATGTGTCAGGGATAATATTTATATTTGCGATGTTGTAAAATCACCATTTATTTTGGGGCTTGTCAGGCCAAGGGTTTATCTTTCTTCTGCAATAAGTGAGAGAGAGATGGACTATATCCTGGCACACGAATCTGCACATCTTAAGAGAAAAGATAATTGGTGGAAAGCGCTGGGTTATTTATTGTTGTGCGTTTATTGGTTTAATCCTCTTTGCTGGATGGCATATTCCCTGTTCTGTAAGGACATTGAACTGGCATGTGATGAAAAGGCAGCCAGGGATATGACATTTCATGAGAAAAAGGAGTATTCTAAAGTATTGTTATCCTGTGCAAGACAGCGGAGTCTTATCATGGCGTGTCCTTTGGCATTTGGGGAAGTAGGGGTAAAGGAAAGAGTAAAATCCGTATTAAATTATCAAAAACCCACATTATGGATCATGGTAGCAGCGGCAGCGGTATTAGTGATATTGGCGGTATGCTTTTTGACGAATCCCATAAAAGAGTATCAGACAGGAAAAGCAATTCCTGAAGGAAGTACCGACCCCGTTTACTATTCGGATGAGGAAATCAGTTCCAAAGGCAATACAGATCCATTTTATGCCGGTGAAGGAGTTGGGGATACGGAAACTGCATTGCTGCCGGTAGAAAGCGATACGATACAGGATATCGTGCTTTATGAGCAACCGGAAGCCGGCAGGGTATGTATAAAAGTACAGCCTTCCATGATAAGTGAGTACGCTTATTACTATTATATTCCTACAGGTAAAGACCAGGAATGGCTATCAGCACAAGTAGAGGCATTGGATTTGGAAGGAAAACCGTTTGACAGACGATGGGAAGGCCATAAAGAAAGAGGCTGGCAGATCATTTATAATGATCTGGAAATAAGAGCATTTGAAGGAGGGTACTTATATTATACATATGATGATGAAAATGGTATTATGGAGAGTTTCATAGAAGCGCCTAAGTTGTGCGACTATATACAGATCATGCTGAAAGAGGAAATAGGTTATCAAAGTTATGATGTTTCCCAAATAAAAGATATTGTATCCGCTAAGTTAGATGTTAAGTCTGCTTTTACCGGCGGGGAATTTTATAGCCAGACCATAACAGATGCAGAGACGCTGCAAAAGTTTGAAGAGTGGTTTAGCAATGCGGAATATATATATGGCGGAACGGAATGCGGAACACAATATACCTGCCTGGAATTGACATTGGCAAGCGGGGATGTAATGAAGCTGTCTATGGCGGCAGACAGCTGTCCCAATTTCCATACAGGTGGAGTTGCCTATGATTACCGTCCGGTGTCAGATTGGAATAATAGTGAGTTTTACAAATGTTTCAATGAGATACCGTGGGAATATGAGTAGTTTATGAAAAACTAACGATAGAGAGTCGAGCTATCAAAAACTTGTAAAACCGCATACAGGGGAATCAGGTCGATCCCCTGCAGCGGAGAAAGAAATAGAATTATTTTGCCGATGACAAAATTTCCATTATTTCTTTTACTGCCGAAGTCATCGAAACATTAACGGATAAACTCTTATCCCTCGAAGCAATTTCGATGATATTTTGCTTTATATTTCGGGGGCTGACAATGACTCTGAATGGCACACCAATAAGGTCAGCATCTGAGAACATGACACCGGCACTGACTTTACGGTCATCATAAATGACCTCCACGCCTTGGTTTTGCAGTTCTTCATACAACTTGTCGGCATAGGTCTGAACCTGGGGATCATCAGCGCGGATGGCACAGAGGTGTACCTGCCACGGCGCAACCGCCAAAGGCCAGATTGGACCGCAATCATCATGATGGGCCTCACAGATGGAAGCGGCAAGTCTGCCGATCCCGATACCATAACATCCCATAACCGGATACTGTGCTTCCCCATTGGTGTCAATATAGGTCATATTCATGGATTTGGTGTACTTGGTTCCGAGTTGAAAAATATTTCCTACCTCAATGCCGCGGGATACTGTAATCGTAGGCTTACCACAATGCGGACAGATACCGCCTTCCTGTATTTTGGCAAAATCATGGTACTGGGCATCCTCTATATCACGATTCATATCCAGGCCGGTAAAGTGATACTCGTAAACATTTGCGCCACAGGAAAGATTGTTCATTCCTTTAAGGGAACGGTCATACAGAACAGTGAAATCGCCGCTTAGATCAACAGGTCCGATATAACCGGCAATCAGCCCGCTTTCTTCAGTGATAATTGCCGGATGGATGTCGTAACCCAGATGATTTGTGAGCTTGGTTTCGTTCACCTCAAGATCGCCGCGGATAAACAGTACAATATAATGGTCATCCGAATTACGCTGATAAACAACTGCCTTGCAGGAAGTTTTTTCATCACAATGCAGGAAAGCGCAAACTTCCTCAATGGTCTGAATGTTCGGAGTGTGTACCGAAACAAGGTCCTGAGAAATATCACTTCTTTCATGATAGATGATACACTCTGCCGCCTCCATGTTCGCGCGGTAATCACATTCTGTACAGATAGCGATAGAATCTTCCCCAATAGGAGTGAGCAGCATAAATTCATGGGAAATATTACCGCCCATCATACCGGAATCGGAAGCCACTGAAATAACCTCTGGCAATCCTGCTCTTGCATAGATGCGCTCATAAGCCTTATGGCACTTGGCATAATAATCTTCTAAATCTGCCTGACTGGTATGGAAAGAGTAGGCATCTTTCATTGTAAATTCGCGAACACGAATCAGTCCGGCCCTCGGTCTTGCTTCATCGCGGAATTTGGTTTGGATCTGATATATCATAAAAGGATATTTCATGTAGCTTAGCCCGTAATCACGCACAAGATGAACGGCAGCTTCTTCATGTGTCATGCCCAGGACAAGCGGACTTCCGCTGCGGTCGTGAAAGCGTGCCATTTCTTTACCAATGCTTTCATATCTGCCAGATTCCTGCCAGATAGAAGCCGGCATAACCACAGGAAACTGAACTTCCTGTCCGTCAATAGCATCCATTTCTTCACGGATGATCTGTTCGATCTTCCGTGTAATTCTTTTCAGCGGCATATAAGATGAAAAAATACCGTTTGCTACATACTTCATATAGCCGCCGCGCACCATCAGAGCATGGCTGTCAATGCTGCAGTCTGATGGTCTTTCCCGAAAACGATCTCCAACAAGTTTTTCCAGTTTCATAAAGGATACCTCCGTAGTTTGTTTTTGAACACAAAAAAGCCCTAAGCCGACATTATATCAGCTTAGGGCGAACTAACTTAAGTCCGTGGTACCACCTAAATTCGGAATGATCCGCACTCTCTGGCACAAGGGAAAATCCGATGCCATATCTCTGTAACGGGAGAACCCGGCGAGGCTTACTGTTATTTCAGCTTACAGCTCAAAGATGGGTTGGGCATCTTTTCAATAAAGGCTCGCACCGGCCGCCTTCTCTCTGAAAATCCGAGATGCTTACTATTTCTTATCATAGCTTTTGTGTTCAATTTTATAATTTGTACCACAAAAAATAGTGGTTGTCAAGAGTTTTAACTAACCTTGCATATTTAATGGTAACTATTCAGCCTTACGAAAAATTTTCCCAAAAAAGTGACGAAATTTTTTCCGGCTGTTTAAAAAGTTATCCACAAAGCAGAGTCTGTCCTGCCTTTCTTTCTTGAAAAAATTTTATTTTCTGTCATGATTGTGGATAACTTTATGCAGATAAGGGCAACCTCCCTGTTTTTTGGCCTTTATAAATGAATTTTTCCGGTATAAAACCGGCAGCATCCCTCTGTAAACCTGACGAATGTCCCAGGAGGCGCAGCTCGCATTTTTACGCTGTTTCTGCTACAATAAAGGTACAGAAAATATCAGAGGGGAGGCGTTCCGTTTTGGGCGGCAATTACGAAAAAAGCATTTATAACCAGCTCATGGAAGTGATGGGGCGCCTTGACGCGGTGGAAAAGGATCTGCGCGTTGAAAAGGCGGAGCATAAGGAAGATGTTGACCGCCTGAACACCCGGATCAGTGAACTGGCTTCAGAAAACCAGCTTCTGCGTGATGACAACGCGCGGCTTAAAAGCATCATCAATAATGACAGTTCTAACACTTCAAACCCACCCTCCACTGACCAAAAAGCAGGGAAGCCGGCCAATACTTATAATGGAAGGGAAAAGACCGGGCGCAGGGCAGGCGGGCAGAAAGGCCATAAAGGCACCACGCTTACAAAAGCGGATGTGGAAGAAAAGCTCAGGTCTGGGAAATGCCGCCACCAGGTCAGGGAGATCGGAAACCCGTCGGGCGGAAAGTATATCACAAAGTATGAGATAGATTTAGACATTGCGCCGCTGGTCACGGAGATCCGGATCTATGCGGATGAAAAGGGGCGTTTCAACATACCGCCCGGATACCGCAGTGATGTGGTCTATGGACCTAACGTAAAGGCAATGGCTGTGGCATTATATAGTGAAGGCGTGATGGCAACTGAAAGGATTGCATCCTTTTTGGACGCTGCTGGGGGCAATGCCCTTGGGCTGTCAGCAGGGAGCGTGTACCATTTCTGCGGGTCTTTTTCTGGAAAAGCCCTGGGAAGCATTGCCCATTTGGAAGAAGGACTGCTAAACCAACGGGTAGTGATGACGGATGCGACGGCAGTGACTGTAAATGGGGAGCAGAGTTATATCCGGAACTTCAGCATGGAGAAGGCAGTTGTCTACCGTGTGATGAAGGACAAGACCCTTGCGGCAATGGGGAAGCTCCGTTTTTTGTCGGAATTCACAGGGATCCTTGTGCATGACCATGAGACAGCCCTTTATCATTTTGGAACGGGGCATGGGGAATGCAACGCGCATATCATCCGATATCTTAAAAAGAACAGTGAAGAAAGTGGGAACAGCTGGCCAGGGGAAATGATATCCCTGCTGTGTGAAATGAACCGTGAGAGGAAACAGGCCATAAGCAGGGGGGATGTGGCATTCCCCGAAGGGCTGGTAATGGAATATGAAGAGAGATACAGGGAGCTGATCGCCAAGGGGAGGAAAGAAAACCCAAAGACAAAGTACAAGTATGCCCGAAAGGATGAAAAAAAGCTCCTGAACCGGATGGATAAGTATATGGGGAACCATCTGCTGTTCCTGCATGACTTTGAGGTTCCCTTTGACGATAACATGAGCGAAAGGGACCTGAGAAAAGCCAAAAACCGCCAGAAGATGGCGGGAGGGTTCAGGAAGGAGAGCGGGCATGAGATGTACTGCAACATCTTGACGATTATAGAGACACTGAAACGGAGGAACATGCCAATACTGGAAAACATAAAAAAGCTGTTTATGGGAACACCGGCTATTTTTTAGCCGGTGCCAGATGCGTTGATTTTAAAGGGAAGGCTGAATTGTTACTATTTAATCGGTTTACTCTATCCGTTTATTTTGTGTTATACTGTTTTATACTTGTGAGTAAAAAGTTTGCGCTACTTAAGAAGCCCATGAACCCCAGTAGGTTCCGGACTCATCCTGCTGTTCCTGAATTATTTGCGTTATGCGTAATTCCGGCTGTTTGCTTAAAAGCCTGAAAAAATGTTTCCGC
>CAJULP010000065.1 GCA_910587295.1 uncultured Lachnospiraceae bacterium
ATAAGGTAAGGCAGTTATGCAGCAAGCTTTTACAAGTAGGCACCATAAGCAGACAGCATACGATCTGTGAGGTGAGGGATAATGGGTTACTGTTGATTTAGCTTGTTTCAAGCAATCACCCCATTTCCTGACTAACACCATTGGAATTTCACTTTTTGCAGCTTGCCCCCATACATAAACTGCACCCGCTTGCGGAACTCCCCTTCCTCAAAGCGGCTGCTATAGGGAATATGGAAACGTTCATCCGACACCTTAAAATCCTGGATCCGGTCAATCCGGTATATGGTGGGGAAGGAATCGTTCAGCACATCAAAATCTTTTTTTACCACATCATCGTCAATAAATGCTGTCAGATAAAAATAGTATTCCGAGAACATGATGGCCACCGGTTTTACCTTCCGGTGGACGAGTTCTTTATCCTTCATCCTGAGATATGTAATCTCAACATATCTGGACTCACGCACTGCCTGCCCGATATCCCACATTTTATCAATGAACTCTGACTTGTGCCGCGGCTCCACATAGTGGTACTCCTCGTTGCCAATCAGGTCTCTCACCAGCTTCTGGTTACTCTTTGAAACGCAGCAGTTGATCAGCTTATCCAGCATCCCTGCCATTTCATTTTTCGTGAAAGCCCGGCTGTCCAGCAAAATCTTGCAAAGGGCCAGGACTTCGCTGTTTTTTAATTTCAGATTATAAAGCGTCTCCATCCGGTATCCCTTGTACTGCCGGTCATATACGATGGAATTCATGTTCCCTGTCCGCACCGAATCCGCATCAAGGAACCTTCGGATATCATCAATATCCCTCTGGATACTGCGCTCATTCACCCCGTACCGCTGTGCTTCTTCTGACCTGTTAACTACATATCCGTCAGATAGTTTTGCGTAAATCTGCAACACCCGGGCAATTTTATCACCCTTTATTTCTTCCAAAATGCAATCCCCTCCTTATTTGGATTTAATTATATCATTTGAGAGTGACAAATTGTGTCATTTTTATCTTTTTGTGAATATTATCCTTCAATTTTTTCAATTATATCATCAAAAACCTCAATTGGTCAATGTCAATACCCCTTTCAGGCAATTCATTCTTTCTGTCATTACCATATAAAATAAGACATGGAGGTGGCATATGGACTACAAAAGGTTAGGGAACAGAATCAGGGAGGAACGCCGGCGCTTAAACCTTACGCAGGCCCAGCTTGCGGAAGACATTGACATATCGGATACTTATATGGGTGCCATTGAGCGCGGTGAACGGAGCCTTACCCTGGACACCCTTGAAAGGCTTGTAAACAGGCTTGGGGTTACGGTTGATTACCTGCTTGCTGATGCTATCCCCGGCACTGATTCCATCTTCGTTGAACAGTTTAAGCAGATCATTGACCGCCAGCCCTTAGAGCGGAAACAGATGGCAATTAATGTCCTGCGCAGTATTTTTTCCTATTTTGAAGAAAAAGAACCTTGACCGCTTATTTCAAATTGATATTTCCCGCCCGAAGTTCCCTGACAAAATCAATATCTTCTACCAGCCGCCTTACCGCCACATTGACAAGGCTTTCCACAGACACAGAATATTCATTTGAGAGGATATGTATCCTGTCATATAACATAGGATCCGTGATCCGTACCATAAAGCTTTCGTTTATGACGCCTGTTTTTTTGTTTTCCTTATCGGATTCCAACCATATCACCTGCCAACAAATAAGATACATTCAATTTCTGCAATTCATTTTTGATTATAGCATTTTTAGGTGACAGATTCTGTCGTCCAAAATTATTTCCTTGCCTTTTTATGAAATCCCCATCTTCCTCATGATCCCTTCCGCATCCACCCCCGATTGGGTCAGGTAAAGCCGGCAGATCTGCTCCGCCAGTTCCCTGCTGATATGGCGCTTTTCTGCAACCTTATCTACAGGCATCCCCATTTCCGTATCCCGCATCACCTGTTTGACCGTCCTGCTCATATCAGGGGGCTCTTCCTTATCCCGTCCAGGCTTTCCTTCCCTGCATAACAGGGATTGAAGTTTAAGATAATTAATCTTAAGGCCATACCCTGACGCCCATGCCTGCGTATCTCCCTTAATATGCAAAAACATTTATCCTAATTATGATATACAGCTTTTTCAAATACAATCTCATTATTTCGCCATTTCCTTATAGTTTCCTTAGATATCCCTGATAAGCTTTTTATTACAACAACCAATAAGGAGGATCTACACATGCAACAGACAATCCAGCAGACAGTTCAACCAAATACCAAGTCCAAAGGCTTATCAGGCTTTACCTTAAAATACCTGGCAATGGCCCTGATGGTCTTAGACCACATCCACTACTTTTTTGCCTATACCGGAAAAGTTCCACTTTTCTTTTCCTGGGCGGGAAGGCTTGCCGCACCCTTGTTTCTATTCTGCGTCATAGAAGGCTTTACCCATACCCACGACCGGAAAAAATATTTCCTGCGCATCTACCTTATTTCCGTGTTCATGGGCATTATCCAGTTTTCTTTCTACAATATCGGTTATGGGCTCGTGCGCCCGGACGGTTTTTTCCCGCAAAACCAAATGCTTGCGTCCTTTTCCGTCCTGATCGTGGTTCTGCAGGGATTTGACTGGTGTGCACATAAAAAATGGGGGCGCGGTCTTGCCGCTATCCTGATTCCGGTATTTTGGCCCTTTGCCATAGCTGCTCTGGCGATGACATTCCAGAACCCGATGCTTAATTTCATCATAAACCTGACAGCTTTCACCGTGCTTCCGGCTCATTCTTTTATTATGGACGGCGGAACCGCTACGCTGATCTTTGGCGTCATTCTCTACCTGTTCCGGAAAAACAGGAAGCTGCAGGCAGTTACTTTTGTCATAACCTGCATGCTATGGGATGTTGTACGCCTGCTTATCATGGCGCCCGGGCTGAAAGCCGCAGACTTTTTTATGATGGCTTATGAATGGATGGAAGTTTTTGCGGTAATCCCCATGCTGTGTTACAATAAAACTTTAGGGCATGGATCCAAGCGCCTTTTTTACTGGTTTTACCCGATCCACATTTATGTGTTGTATGCCCTGTCCTGCATTTTATACCAATTTATTTGACGTATAACGGACAAGAAAGGAGTTTATCATGGCTCAAATCCTTACGATCGACGACGATAAAGCTATGCTTGCCCTGATCAAAAATGCCTTAAGCAAAGACGGGCATACCGTAACCTGTATTTGTCAGGTTACGGAAACTTTACAGGATAACCTTTCTCCCTACGACCTGATCCTGTTAGATATCATGATGCCAGGCACGGACGGTTATACCTTTTGCCGGGAAATACGCCGCTACACCGACTGCCCCATTCTTTTTCTTACCGCCAAAAGCCTTGAGGAGGATGTGGCCTTCGGGTTTTCCGTGGGTGCGGACGATTATATCAAAAAGCCATTTTCTATTCTGGAACTCCGTGCCCGGGTCAATGCCCACTTAAGGCGTGACCAGCGGGAAAAGGTCCAGTGCTTTTGTGTGGGAAGTGTCCGTTTTTTCCTGATCAAAAAAGAGATCTGGGCTGACGGGGAAAAACTCTCCTTTACCAAGAGTGAATACGAGATCAGTCTTTTATTGGCCAAAAACCATGGCCAGATTTACTCCAAAGAACAGATATTTGAAAATGTGTTCGGTTACGATAAAGAAAGCGATATTTCCGCAATCACGGAGCACATTAAAAATATCCGGAAAAAACTTGCCGCCGCAGGCTTATCACCGATTGAAACCATATGGGGGATTGGATACCGATGGAATGGAATGTAAAAAAAGGAACCGGCTTAAACCGTTTTTTTATGATATTTTTGGCACATGCAGTTTTTTCGTTCCTGTGTGTAGGGATTTTATGGGTATTTCTGATAACCCTATCCTCCTATCTCCATATCACGATCCCTGCCAACGCGCTTGAACAATCCATCTCCAAATGGCGTGACAGCCTTGATCAAGATACCGTCATTATACCGGAGGAAATTCCCTCCGGGGCAGATTATGCTATCTTTGACAGGAAGGGGAATCTATTGCAGACCAATTTAGACCAGGATACGTTAAAGACCGCCGCGGACATGGCTTTTTCGGCTAACCAGACCGACATAAAAAGGAGCGGCCCTTCCATAGGCTCACGGATTTACTTAAGGCTTACTACCGATACGCAATGTGTCATCATTGTATACCGGCTTATTACCAGCTTCCGCCCACCTCTGCTGCAGTGGCTGTTTCCCAATGCCGAGCTTTTTTTCCTTTTACTGCTTTTTGTTATGCTTATCGCAGACCTTGTTTGGATCGCTGTCAGATATGCGCGGAAATTAAACAAAGAGCTCCAGAAACTGGCCGCTGCCGCAGATCAGATCAGTAAGCAAAACCTGGTCTTTGAGATACAGATGACAAAGCTGGCTGAATTTAACCGGATCATGGATTCCCTTGATCGTCTAAGGACAGACCTTCAACGCTCCCTCAAAGAACAGTGGGCGATGGAACAGCAAAAAAAGCGGCAGTTAACCGCCCTTACCCACGATATCAAAACTCCCTTAGCCATCATAACCGGTAATGCAGAACTTTTATCGGAGACCATCCAGACACCGGAACAGCAGGAATACACTGCCTATATTTTGGAACATGCCGGACAGATCCACCGTTATGTCACCGGAATCCTGGAGCTGTCCAGGCCGGATGAGGCCGCTTCGGATCATACCTGCATGAAGGATCTTTTATCCACAATGGCCCAAATGGCAGAAAGTCTTGGGAAGAAAAAGCGCCTCTCCTGCTCTTTCCATACGGAAAGCATTCCTGATTTTTTGCCTGTACCAAAAGATAAGCTGCAGCGGATCCTTGCCAACCTGATCGACAATGCGGTACAGTATTCCCCCGAAGGCGGCACTGTTTTTCTCTTTGCCTGTCTTGAACGGCAGACATTAAAGCTGTCCATACAAGACGAAGGGAATGGGTTTTCCAGTGAAGCCCTCCTTTTTGCCACGGATGAATTTTACCGTTCTGACCAAAGCCGCAGCAGTAAGGAACATTTTGGCCTGGGGCTTGCCATCGTAAGGCAGATCGTCATGGACCTTAAGGGAACCCTCTTTCTTGAAAATGTTAAAGGGAAAGGCGCCCTGGTCACGGTACGCCTTCCCCTTATTATATTACATGACAATTGATTTATCCGTTATGCAAAAGTTCCGCCGTTGCCAAAATTCCGCTCATAGTCATCATAATTGCCATATTGTTTCCAAAGATCGATCATCATCTCATAGCGGGCCAGATCCAGCCCCGTGTACACACAATTGGAGGTGGCAAATACATACCCTCTCCCTGTTGCCATGCCTTCCCGCAGGGAGCGGAGAATATCCCCGCGGCATTCTTCTATCGTGCCGGTCTGTAAAAGGCCGCAGTTCACATTGCCGATCAGGGCAATATCTTCCCCGATGATCTTGCGCACCTCGGGAATGGACACGCCGCCCTGAGGGTCTAAAGAATGGAACGCGTCGGGTTTACAGTCCGCCATCTGCTTTAAGATCGGCATGATGTTCCCGTCCGTGTGTTTGATGGTATAATATCCCATCTTCCGGTACTCTGCGATAGTCTCTTTCAAGTAAGGCACCACGAACTCATCAAACTGCTCCGGACTGTAAAAGGGATTTGTGTTAAAGCAGTAATCAGAGCAGAGAGTATACCCGTCGTGCAGATGCCCAAGATCGTCTAACTTCTGCGCCTTTTTGATCGACCGGTCCAGGCGGATCTTCGTCTGCTCGTTTAAGCTCTCCGGCTCCTCAAACATCTTCACCGAAAAATCCATCATGGTATCGCCGTCCGGGATTGCCCATGTGGGATCCCCGTGCATCATGATATAGTATTCATCCCCGCTCTTTTCCCTGATCAGCTCCAAAAGCCACTGGGTATTTTCCACGTCATTGGGATTCGGGTGCACGAAGATTGCGCTGTGGTCATACGCCCTTGCGACATCCACATAAATCTGCGCCATCTCATCCATATGAAGGCTTCTTTCCTGATAACTCATCTGGTTCCACTGCTCATAAAAGCGGTGGGAAGGATGGACCTTCCCCAGTTTTTCCATGGTCAGAAAATAAACCAGCTCAAAGGTCGGAACCTGGCCTCCGATCGGTTCACATTTTAATGTTTTGATAAAACGCTCTCTGTGTGTCATATTCTCCATCCTTTTTATTGTATTAAAGATTCCCCGCCGGATAACGCAATCCTGCCGCTTGTCTTCTGGTAAAAATTTATTTCATAGAAACGGCCACTCGGGAAGGTGCGCTTCCCGTTAATGTAACGCTGTAATCATCCGGCTGGCTTCCGCCTGCAAAAATGAAAAACCGTCCCGGTTCCCAGATATGCTCCCCGTCCTCATTGATCACGCAAAACTGGTCTGATGATATCGTAAGGCTTACCTCTTTCTCCTCCCCTGCCCGCAGACATACACGGGCCGTCTGGCAGAGCTTATGCACCGGCACACGCACGGAGGCTTCCTCATCTCTTACATAGCATTGCACTACTTCCTCCCCATCCATCAGCCCGGTATTTTTCACGGTGACAGTGACCGTCAGATTCTCCCCGGGAGCAAATACTTCTTTATCCGCTTTCATATTGCTGTATGCAAAACTGGTGTAGCTTAAGCCATAGCCAAATGGATACAGCGGTTTTTCCTGAAAGAACTTATAAGTGCGGTTTCCCATGCTGTAATCCTCAAAACCGGGCAGATTATTATCATTCCTGTAAAAAGTCACAGGAAGCCTGCCGGAAGGGGAAAATTCGCCAAAGATAAGGTCACTTACCGCTTTGCCCCCCATGGCTCCCGGATACCATGCCTGTATGATCGCATTGGCTTTACAGCCTTCCGCAAAATCAATGGCGCTTCCGGTCATATTCACAAGGACCACCGGCGTGTTTCTTGCACAGACGGCGGCAATAAGATCCTGCTGGCTCTGGGGCAGCAAAAGATCCTTTTTATCCCCGGTAAACCCTTCTTTGCCGATGATCTCCTCCCCTTCAATGGTCTCGTCCATACCCACCACCAGGATCACAACGTCCGCCAGATCGGTCTGCGCCTTTACTTCCGCCAGGCAGTCGCCCGAATAACCGGGATCTTCCAGTTTATGCTCATACAGATGGCAGCCCTTCGAATAGTTCACCCTTGCATCCGGCAGCGCCTTGCGGACTGCTTCCAACACGGTGTGGTACTGATTGGCTGTTCCGTGGTAGTTACCGTTTAACGGAACGATGGAATTGGCGTTCGGGCCGATCACCGCCACGTTTTTTAAATTTTCTTTCTTTAAAGGAAGGATGCCGTCATTTTTGAGCAGCACCATGGTCCTGCGGGCAATCTCCTCATTCAGCGCACGGCTTTCTTCCGTGTCAATGGCGGTATAATCAATGTCGTCAAAAGGCGTTTTTTCATCAAACATGCCAAGCTTCATCCTGGTCTCCATCAGCCGCTGACAGGAAGTGCGGATCTGCTCTTCCGTGATCTTGCCTTCTTTATATGCTTCCATGATGAAATAGTAGGTATTGCCGCAGTTTAAGTCGCATCCGTTTTCAAGGGCAAGGGCAACGGAATCCGTGATGTTTTCCGTGACGCCGTGGTGCAGGTGGAAATCCGCAATGGCCCAGCAGTCGGAAGTAAAGTATCCGTCAAATTTCCATTTCCCGCGCAAAAGATTGACCATCAGCGTCTTGGATCCGCAGCATGGTTCCCCGTTGGTGCGGTTGTACGCGCCCATGAAACCCTCCACCCCTGCATCCGCCAGCTCCTTAAAAGCAGGCAGGTAGGTTTCTTCCATATCCTGTTTACTTGCAACCGCATTAAATTCATGCCGCAGCGCTTCCGGTCCGGAATGCACCGCAAAGTGCTTGGCGCAGGCAGCCGCTTTTAAATATTTCGGGTCATCGCCCTGTAACCCTTTTACAAAGGAAGCCCCCAGCTTACCGGCAAGATACGGATCTTCCCCATATGTCTCCTGGCCCCTGCCCCAGCGGGGATCCCTGAATATGTTCACATTCGGAGACCAGAAGGTCAATCCCTTGTAAATTCCATAATCCTCATACTTTTGAAATGTATTATATTTTGCCCGGCCTTCTGTTGCGGCAACTTCCGCTACCGCCTTAGTCACCTCCGGGTCAAAAGCTGCCGCAAGCCCGATGGCCTGTGGGAACACGGTGGACATCCCGCTCCTTGCCGCGCCATGAAGCGCCTCGTTCCACCAGTTGTAAGCTTTGATTCCCAGCCTTTCCACTGCCACAGCCTCATAGAGCATCTGCCCTGCACATTCTTCAACCGTCATCCGGTCAACCAGATCTTTTGCCCGTGCTTTAAAAGATAAGCTCTCGTCCTGATACCCTGCCTTTTCCATCGCCATTCTCCTTTTCAAAATCCATTTTCATATTTTTATTTGATCTTACAACCGCCAACATAGACTTCCTGCAGATCCAGCCCGGGCGTTGCCACCAAAAGGTCCGCCAAAAGCCCCGGTGCAATCGCACCGATCCGGTCTTCCAGGCCCATTGCCTTTGCCGGGCAGATGGTAGCCGCCGCAATTGCCGCTTCCACCGGTACCCCAAAGGAAACCACGTTCCGGCATTCCTCAAACACATTGCTGACAGAACAGGCTAAGGTGCCGTCCGCTAAGGCTGCCCGGCTGCCCTTCACATGGACATCAAGACCTCCTAAGCTGTATACACCGTCCTTAAGCCCTGCTGCGCTTAAAGAATCCGACACGATACAAAGTTTCCGCGCATCCGCCGCAAAAGCAGAGCGGATCACCGATTCGTGCACATGGATGCCGTCGCAGATCAATTCCGCCCACACATCCCGGTCATGCACCATGCCGATCACCCCCGGCTCTCTATGATGTAAGCCATTCATGGCATTATATAAGTGCGTCACATGGTCCGCCCCGGCATCCACCGCTTCATTTGCCCGCACATAGGTTGCGCTGGTATGCGCTATGGAGATCTTCTTTTTCCCATGGAAATACCTGATAAATTCCATGGCTCCCTCTAAATTGGGATCCACATCCACCAGCAGGATATGGCCGCCCGCACACCCGTCCAGTTCTTCAAAAAAAGCAATATCCGGCTTTTTTAAATACTGCGGGTCATGGCATCCCTTCTTGTCCGGTCCTAAAAAAGGGCCTTCCATATTGATTCCCCAGATCCTGGCCCCTTCCGCCTTTGCCTCGATCGCAGTACGGATCCGCCGCATCATCTGCCTGCTGTATTCTTCTTCCATAGTCATGGTAGTGGCAAGCAGGGACGTTACCCCGCATTCCGCATAGGAACGCCGGATACGGATCAGTTCTTCCGATGGTGCGTCCGAAAAGTCCGCCCCGGCCCTTCCATGGGTATGGACATCAAAAAATCCCGGCAGCAGCCATTTTCCTTCGATGCTGATCACTTCTTCCTTGTCGTTTGGCATTAGATCCTCTGCAATCTCTGTAATTTTATCCCCACGGATCCGCACATCCATACGCCGCAGCGCCCCGTCTATAAATGCTGATCCTTTTTGAAAAAGCATCTCTCCGTCCTCCTTTTTGCCTTTTATTTCCATTCTATGATCTTTTCTCTTGTATTCCAAGAGCTTATCCTTATTTTTTTCTTATCGGCACAATTCTTTTCCACTAAAACACTCTGTTTCTCGCCCGGAAGAAGGTACAAATAGTTCTGTCCAAAATACACATACCCCTCTTCCTTTGTCTCTTCGGCATCTTCCATCCATACGCCGGCTGCCACGTACGGGCCTTTGTTTTCCAAAACCAGCCGGGCTTTTTCCTCTGGATCTTCTATAACAAGGGAAGCCTCCACCTGCGTCTTCCCTAAAGCAAGCAGCTCCGCCAGCGTGGTCTTGGTAAAAAGATACCGGTTTTCGGCAAGCACGGCATCGCCTTTCCCTAAAGCCGTCAGCACCAGATAAAAGACCCCATCCGCAATCTGGTCCGTGGAACAGGAAATATTGCCCACACGGACACTCTTTTCGCTGTCCACGCCCGGGAATTTCCCAAAGTCCGCTTTTTCTCCAAGCATCCCGTTCTGGCTGTATATTTCCGCCCGGATCCGACAGGGCACGATCCCTTCACTGCTTTGCCAGTAAATATCCGCTGCCAGCTCTTTTTCATCCTTAAGGCTCTGGGTTTTAAACCCCGCGCTTACCGCATTGGGGGAATAAGCTTTTTTCACCCCATAATAAGCGGGCTTGGGCGCCGCGTAATAATCCACGCTGCAGGTACAGGTGTTGTTCGGGAACGGTTCATTAAATTGCCATGGAAAGGTGCCGCTGCAGGTAAGCGCCCGCCGCCTGTTGGCTTCCACGGCATATTTTAACCCTTCATACTGCATGAACTGACTGCCCCGCACCGCATCTTCTATATTGGTCAGTTTGTCTTCAAAACATTCCTGCATCAGGATAAAATTATTCCACCAGGATCCCCTGTGGAAATAGTATTCATTATCCCTGCTTGGCGGCCAGAGATGTTCCGGCGACATATTTTGATATAGCGCGTCAATATTGGTCATCCCCTCCACGCCAAACTCGCTGGAAAGAAGGGAAGTTCCCGCATTGTACAGGGTATACTGTGCGGTCAATCCCTGATGCTCCCAAGGTCCGTGGACATCGTGTAAGCCCAAAGGGTCTTTTTCGATATTTTCCAGTGTGTTGTTAAACATCCTGCCTGTAGGCGAAGACTCCAGGAAATAACGGGAAGGATCATATTTTTTCACCTGTTCCCCTAAAATCCGGATCACCGGCTCTTTCATATTGATCATCTCGTTATTCGAGCCGGAAAGCTCGTTCCCGCCACCCCACAACGCCAAAGAAGGATGGTGTTTTTTGCGTGGAATAATCACGGCCGCTTCCCGCTCCATCAGCTTAAGAAAATCAGGGTCCGAAGACGGTTCATTTTCAATACCGGAACTGGACTGGATAAATTCCTGCCAAATCAATATGCCGTTTTCGTCACAAAAATCATAAAAATCTTCCCGCTCCACAAGGCCCCCTCCCCAGACGCGCAGGCAGTTCACATGGGCATCCTTAACAAGACGCAAAAGCCTTTGCAGCTTACCTGTCCGGCGTACCCCATACATAGCGTCAATGGGCACCCAGTTATACCCTTTCATGTAGATCCTGCGGCCATTGACGCAGGCCGTATAGGGGCGGGCCGTTTCATCCGGTGTTTCATTTTTGACAAAGGTAAGGCTACGGATGCCAAAACGTACTTTTTTCTCATCTGATGCTTCTTGGTCATTTTCCGTCTCGTAAACGGACAGCCGCAGTTCATATAGCGGCTGGCTTCCATAGCCGTTTGGCCACCATAGATTTGGATCTTCCACTTCAAATTCAAATTCGGCGCTTCCGTTTTCCGCAAATTCCCGCTGATCTGCCAGACACACGCCGTCCATACTGACCATAGCTTCGATCAGGATTCGCTGCCTGTCGAAAGGCAGATCTTCCACGGGGGCCTTAACCCGTACCACCGCTTTTTGGTGGTCATCTGAAAGTTCCGTCTCCAGATCAATCTGCCCCAAAAGCGTTCCTTTCGTGATCTTAAGGTAAACATCATCCCAAATCCCCAAATGTATCATTCGGGGACAGAAATCCCACCAATAAGTCATCCGGCTTTTATGGGTCTTTACGTATCTGGTCTTGGAAACCTGGGGCTGTTCGTCCGGCGCTTTCTCCAAAACCACCGAAAGCAGGTTTTTCTCACCTGTCCGTACCAGTTTTGTGACGTCAAAAGAAACCGGGGTATACATGCTGTGATGTTCTCCTAAATATTGATCGTTTAAGTAAAACTTTGCGTCATAGTCCACGCCTTCAAAGCACAATCTGACTTTTTTTTGTTCCAGGGATTCTTCTACCACAAATTCTTTCCGGTAGACCCAGGTACGCTCCGGCACCCATTCCGCAAGCAGGCTGTTCTTCTCAAAATGAGGATCCGGTATCTGGCCGCAGCGGAGCATATCGTCCGTAACGGATCCGGGTACCTGGGCCGGTTTCCAAAAGCGCACGTCCCTGGTTTCCCGCTTTTCACTGTTCCGCCAGATCCAATCCTCCCCCAGAAAGTCTTTTATTTTCCAGTCATTTCCGTTTAAACTTATTTTTCCCATTTCAGATTTTCCCTTCTATTCCCTTTTTCAGCCATTTCCCGCTTTTGACACGCCAGATAAAGAAGAAAGAACGCACCACCCAGTCCACCGCCATGGCGGCCCAGATTCCCATAAGCCCCATCTGAAAACCCCTGACAAACAAATAGCTGCAGCCAATCCGAAAGACCCACATACAGCCAATGGATACCCACATGGTAAAATTGGCGTCCATGGCGGCCCTAAGGGCGTTTGGCAGCGCAAACCCGGTAGGCCAGAACAGCATTGCGCAGACAGAATGAAAAATGATCACCTTCCCTGCCAGCAAAAGCACATCCTCCGACACCTGATAAAGGCCCGCAATCTGTGGCGCCAACCAAATAATGGCTGAATTTAATATCACCATAAACAAATAAGCGTATCCCATCAGTTTTTTTATGTAAGCCTTGGCCTGTTCTTTTTCGTCCGCCCCCAAAGCCTGCCCTACCACCGTGATCATGGCAATGCCCATGGCAGAAGCCGGGATCACCGCCACACCGGCCACCACACCGGCAATGGCATTGGCGGCAATTGCCGTCGTTCCAAGTCCAGCGATGAGACTCTGGACCAGGATCTTTCCAATTTGAAAAATACAGTTATCCATACCGGTAGGTACACCGATCTCCAGGATCTTTTTGATCACATTCCACTTAAGCGGCTGGAATACGGGCCTGCCATAGTGAAGCTGCCGCTCCGGCTTTGACATGATCCGAAACAGGAAAAAGGCCCCGAACATCCTGGAAATAAGCGTGGAAAACGCAACGCCATACACTCCGGCATGAAATCCCAGGATCAGAACAGCGTTCCCCACGATATTAAACACATTCATCCAAATAGAGATCTTCATCGTGGTACGGGAATCTCCCATTGCCCGGCTCAGGGCCGCACTGGCATTATAGATTCCTAAAAACGGGTAGGAAACTGCGGTAATGTAAAAATAAGCCACGGCATTTTTCATCACCTCGTCTTCCACACTGCCAAAGATTGCTTTTAACAGCCACCTGTTGGACAAAACGGCAAAGGCCATGATGATAACGGCAATTCCCGTAACAAGAAGCAATAGCTGGTTGGCGCATTTGACCGCTTCTTCTTCCTTCTTTTCCCCCAGCCGGTGTGCCGCCACCACCGCACCGCCGGTTGAGAGGGATGCGAAAGCATTGATCAAAAGGATGGCAATGGAATCCACCAAAGATACCCCGGATACCGCCGCCTCCCCCGCGCTGGATACCATAATGGAATCTGCCATCCCTACGGTGATCCCTAACATCTGCTCTAACACCAGGGGAATGACCAGCGCAGCCAATGCTTTTCCTGTAAAAATCGTTTTGTTTTTCTTATGCGGCTCTTCCATCAGCCGATTCCTCCGATTTGGCGTTCTAGTAAATCACATTCCGTAAATCCTTCTTTGGTCCACTTTGCGGTTTTGATCTGCCAAGGCGAAAGCAGGATCTGGCATTCGTCATTTTGATACCAAATCCGGACACTGCCGCCTTTCCCTTCGGTCTCAAATACCCGCAGGACAAAACTCCCCGGTTCCGCTAAACTTTCTTTCAGACAGGACACCACCGCATTTTCCGTAACGGTCTTAAGCGCAGCCCCATGGCTCTCAAACCGCATCCCCTGGTGTGCGGAATCCCCCAAATACTCCACCGGCATATGCAGAAGGTCCGCTTCCTGAAACAGCCGCATTTTAGGCATGGCCTTTTCATGGGGAATCAGCCTGCATTCATAATCCCATACGCCCTGATCCATGTAAGCATAATCTAAGTCTTCCTCCAAAGGGCCGCCGCCGCCCCTGGCGTGGACCGCGCTTCTTGCCAGAATCAGGCGGTATTCATTTCCAATCTGCATACAGCCGTAAACACTGTCATTTAAGACCGCAAGGCCGCTGCCGTTCTCTTTTACCAGATCCGCAAACCGATGCTGGTAATACTCCGGATTTTCCCCCTTACAGTCGATCTTCTGTTCCGCAAGAAATGCGGTTTCCGTAAAGACCGAAGGTGTTTTTTCTGCCACCGGAAGACACAAAGCGATCAAACGGTGCTTTTTGGTATTTTCAAGCCGCAGGCTCATCTTAAGGACATCACTGTCTTTTTCGATGATATAGTCAATCCGAAGTTCCGTCTCCCCATCCCTTAAAAAGACCCGGAGCACGGCACGGAGCGCATTGTCTTCTATCATGCGGCTTCTCGTTACCTGAAACTGTCCTTTTTCTTCCCCGCAAAATATGGTTTCTCCCCATGCCCCTCTGTCGTCATAAAAGATCTTCACTGCCGCGCCGGGGGAAAGCATCTCTTTCCCGGCTTTTTTTAAGGAAGAAGGAAGCCCCGTCTTTTCATCAAGCAAAAGACGGATCACGCCGTTATCCATAGAAAGCAGATCGGCCTTAATGGCAGGGGGTGCGCTTTCGTCGTTAGGGCCTTCCCCCAATACCCGGTAGACCGCAAAACCGTAAGCAGGAACTTTCGCCTGAAACAGGATGGTCTTTCGGCTCTCCGGAGCGGAATTGTGGTACCAGGATTCGCAGGCATAGATTTCCGCCCCATAGGGATCCCTTAACCGCAACGGTTTTTTCGTTGCTCTTGGCACATACACTTCCGCCTCAAACACGCCGTCAAACTCTGCGGAAGTGGGATTTACCAAAAGAAGCGGGCCTCCGTCTCCCCTTGTGTCTATCCCGTTGGCGATCGCCTGGACTCCGTTGTGGATCACTTCTTCCCCTATGGCAGCGCTGGCTCCAAACTCTCTGACAGCCGCATTCCTGGCCGTCTCAATGCTGGTTCCTGCCAGAATATCATGAAACTGGCAAAACAACGTCCTCTTCCAGGCTTCTTCCAGTTTTTGGGCCGGATAACGGTAACTGGTTACGCCCATAAGAGACGCCATCATGGCAACGGCTTCCGCCTTAAGGAGCGTCCATTCCGCCTTCCGGTTCCCGGCCTTGATCCCCCGGTCTGAACTGTAGCAGCCAAAATAAATCCGGCCAAGCTCCCCCGTCACCGTGGGGAGCTTATCTTCCTCGATACGCTCATAAAAATCACCCATGGTTGCAAAATCAAGGGTATCTGCGCCCCGCTCAGTGCGAAGCTCATACAGTGCCCGGATATTTTCAATGGTAGGGCCGCCGCCGTGATTGCCTACGCCATAAAAGACTGCCATTTTATCATAGCCGATCTCTGAAAGCCCTTCCGCGCTCTCTTTTATGTTAAATTCCATCGTCGGGCGGGTCCATGCCATATATTCCCCGCCGGTGCGCTCCGTAGGGATTCTACTCCCATCGGCCGCCTGCCAGTTAAACAGACAGGGAAGCTTCACACAGTTTTTGGCAGGCCTTGACACGGTGTTGGAACGCAGTCCGCAGCCTGCAAAAATGGCCGGAAGATTTGACCCATGTCCGAAACTGTCAGGGTTAAAGCCTTCCGTCACTTCCCTGCCAAACTCTCTTTGCACAAAGTCTTTCCCGTAAAGGAACTGTCGGATGAGGGCTTCTCCGGAAGGCAGGTTGCAGTCCGGCTCGATCCACATCCCGCCGGCGATCTCCCACCGCCCTTCTTCCACCCGCTCTTTGATCTTTTCAAACTGCTCCGGACAGTTTTCCTTAAGCCATGCCAAAAACGCAATACTGGTCTGGGTAAACTTAAAATCCGGAAATTCTTCCATCCTTGCCAGTGCGGAAGCAAAGGAAGATTTCACCTCCTGCATGCCTTCCGCCCGGTTCCAGAGCCAGACCGGGTCAATATGGGTGTATCCGATCATAAAAAAACGCTTTTTATCCATCCGTCTCATCCTCCCATTCTAACAGGTTCACCCGCTTACATCCCTTTGCATCGATCCGCAATGTTAAAATCTCATACCCATTGATCTTATAGGAATAATTGACGCCGTTTAAGGTGATTTCCCCTTTCGTCTTTAACCCTTCCGTCTCAAGCAGGCGCAGGATCAGACCATCCCCGTCTTCCGCCGCTTTCACGCACCCTGCTTCCACATTGGGCTGAGGGAGGACAAGGCCGCCCCATATACGCTCCGGCCTCTTACCCGGATGACAGTGATCCGTTGTATATAGAATCGGCGTTGCGCAGCGTTCCGCCTGCCGGTAATACTCTCCTGCCTTTAACGCCTTAGCGTGAGGACGCAATAGAAAGGTAAATTCCTGCTTGCCAATGTCCGTGTATTCATATCCTTCCGACGGATTGTACCAGTCCACCCCGTTTCCCTGTGCGTAGATCCCGCTGCGGGCAAGGGGAAGGGAAACGGAAACACTTCCCGTCTCCGGGTCTTTGTTCAACACGTAGGCATACTTTGCGTCATTTGCAACACAAAGCCCGGCTCCCTCTTCCGTCACATCCAAAAACCGCTGCATACAGCCTTCTTTTCCGAAATATGCTTCATCCCGATATATCCCGTAGGCGCTTTCTCTGAAAACCCGGGTATGGCTTTGGGTAAGAGGGAACTCCATCAAAAGCTGATGCCACTCCCGGTCAAAAAATAAATGGTTCCTTACCTCAATCTCCGAAGCATTGTGATACAAAATATAGTCCTGCTTTAATACGCTGCCATAAAAACGGTAACTTGCGCGTACCACTTTTCTATGGCTGCCCTCTTCCACAAGCTGTAAAGACTCGAAGGAAAGCTTTTCCCCGGAATCTTCAAAGGGCCTTCCCTGTATCCCGCCCCAGGCATCCCGCTCATCCTTCCAGACGGGGAAAGATACCGGTGCGCTTAAAGCTTCGTAAGAGGTCTCCTTCTCATACAGGGAGCATAAATATCCTTCCTTGTTAAACACTGCGCAAAGCTTTTCATTTTCTAACACCACCGGATCCTGATTTTCTGCCCCTGCACCCAAAAGCCATGAACCGCCACTTTCCCTGCTGTCATCACACAAAGAGCTCTCCCCGATCAAAGTACGATAGATGGCAAAACCATAAGCCGGGATCTTTGCGTCAAATACGATCCCCCGTCTGCCGCCAATATTATAATTACGCACCTTTGCCTGTGTATGTACCCTCTGGTACGGGATTTCACTTCCATCCGGATCCAAAAGAGTCAGTCCGTCCTTACAAAACCAGTTCAGTTCTATGTCCACCGGGCCGTTCCAATCTTTCCCTGTGGGGTTAAACAATATCAACGGGAATCCTTCCCCTTGTGTGTCCATTTGACTTAACATATGCTGGATGGATAAGACCCACAGCCGCTTTGCCTCAGCCTGGACCTTGGATAAGTGCATGATGGCTTCATCCCGCGCAGGCTTTATGGTAGTACCCCCTAAAGTGTCGTGGAACTGATTAAATAACAGCGTCTTCCAGAGCATCATCTGCTCTTTCTTTAACGAAGCTCCGATTTCCCTTCCTGTAAACATCCGATCCATGGAGACCATTCCATCCATCTGGTTAAGGCGCTGCTCCGCCTTACGGTTATTTTTCTTTAACCTGCTGTCCATAAGATAACATCCCGTATTTACCTTATCAAAGAAATCTTTCCGCACAGGAAGGGCTTTTAAGTCTTCTTCCGACAAACTGTCAAAAAACTCCCTGAAGCTCCCAAACGCAAGCGCTTTATCCGGCATCTCTTCCCGCAGCCGGTACACCGCCTCCACATTCTTTTTGGTAGGACCGCCGCCATGGTTTCCCACCCCAAAGCAGCATGCCATCTGGGAAAGCCCCTGCCTTTTCGCCGCCTCATCCGCCAAAGTGACTGCCTCTTTCGTCTGGTCATAAAACCAGGTGGTATATTCGCTTGGAAGGCTTATGGCGTTCACCCTGCTTCCGTCTGCGCTCTCCCAGACAAAGACAGGGGTATCTAACCTGGGGCGCATAAACACATACTCCTGCATCCCGCTTTTTTTCAAGATCTGCGGCAGTACAGGATTATGACCGAAGCTGTCCACGTTAGATCCGGTCCGTGCCGTTACCCCGAATTTTTCCTTTAAATACCGCTGGGCGTAAAGTCCCTGGCGCACAAAAGCTTCTCCTCCCGGCAGGATACAATCCGGCTCTAAGAACCATCCTCCCGTCAATTCCCACCGGCCTTCCTTTACGCGCTGCCGGATCTCCTCAAACATTTGTGGGGCAATGGCTTCAATCCATTCCAAAAAAGCGCTGGAAGTAGAGGTAAATTTCATTTCCGGATATTCATTCAGCCTGTCTAAGGCAGACCGGAATGTAGCCTTCACCTCCTGCATCCCCTCATCCCAATCCCAGAACCATACCGGGTCTATATGGGAATTTCCTATCATATAAAGGGTTCGTTCCTTCATCATCTTTTCCCCCATTTTTCTACATGCTGGTAAGCAAAGCCTCTGCGGCCTGTCCTATTTTGATCCCATCCATCACAAGGTCGATCCCAATCCGCAGCCGCCGGGCCTTTTTGACCGTAACCTGTAACGGAATCTGGATTTCCTTTGTTTCACCGGCGTCCATTGACAATTCAAATTCCTTGCCCCCAGCCACGCTTACGCCTTCCGGCAAAACAAGAAAAACCGAAGCCTGTATGGCTTTGGCATAAGGGTTTGTTACGGAAATGACAAGTTTCTTTTCCTCCCCCTTTCTTGCAAAAACCTGATAGGGGCGGCAGGATACCAGCCGCTGGTCCAGATCAAACCCTGCTGCAGGTTCCGGAAGAAGCTTCTCATGTAAACGGGCAAGCTCCCGTCCCCGCTCTTCCAGCCGATCCGGATAATCCTTTCCCCGTTCTTTAAACTGCCAGTGCCCGGTAAGGATCAAATCCGGCGAAAGCTTCCGGTAAAGCGCCGCGCTTTCAACAAAATCATGGTAGGAAAATCTGTTCTTATAGACATAATTACAAAACAGACCATCCTCATCCGCATACTGATCCCCGGTACAAAGCACCTGTTTTCCGTCCACGGTAAAACTGATCGCAGTCTCATACTGGGTATGCCCGGACATGGGATATAAAGTAAGCTCATACTCCTCCCACATAAACGGTTGGTTCAAAGGAAGGACCTGATCTACCTTGATGGGGTCATACCACAGACATGGCAGATCGTAATCCGCCGGGTGGCTGATAATGTCCGCAAAGCTTTCCGCACACATGACCTTAGTTCCATACCTTCTTTGCAGCAGGGAAAAACCGGCCACATGGTCATCGTGGTAATGGGTAGGGATGCAGGCGTCAATTGTCGTCACCCCATAATGGTCAAACAGCCACGGGATCGTATAAAGCCAGGGCCTTCTGGAACTTCTGTCGGTTCCCGCCGCCACTCCCGCCATAAAATCATATCCCAGATCCAAAATAAGCGCCTTGCCGCTTTTAGATAAGAGCACGTAAGAATCACTCATACTGGTCCTGTTAAACAGTAAATGCTCCGTGATCTGCTCATAGGGTCTTTCCCGAAGCTGAAAGCACCTTGGGTTCTGCCTTCGAAGCTTCATAAGCGCTCCAAGATTATCTACCGTCTCCGGTATTGTTTCATCCGGCCTCATGACCTTCCCATGGGAAGGTAACAGATAGTCAAAATGCTGATCCTTTAAAAACAAAAGGGACAATACGGTATAAGGAAGCCCTTCCCCGCCATTATAGGTCCACTGTGTTGCCGCAAGGGAGACTACCTTCCCTTTATCAAAGATCAGATCCCCCGTAAAAGCCAGTTTTTGGCCGTCCACCGTCATTTCCAGTGTGACGGAACCGGTGGTATGGCCCGGCGTGGGCCACACCCTGACCTTTATCCCGGCAAAGGTATACTCGGCATAATCCAAAAGGCTGCCGGAAACCGGAATGTCAGCCAGCGGGCTGTAACGATCCTGCCTGCAGTTATAATTATTTAAAATCTCCCTGCCCTGCCACATCACGTCCGCTTCCTCAATGAGCTCCCGCTCCGCATGGGGCACATAGACAGGAAACCTCTCTTCTGTTCCGGAAAGCCCCTGAAGCTGGTCTCTGTGGTGATGGGTCAATAAGACCGCTTCCACTTTTTTGATCCCAAGCCCGGCCAGTTCTTTGCATACTTCCCCGCTCCCAAAATCAACCAGGACCGCCTGGTCATGATTCCTTATGATATACACGAAGCAGGTATCTTCAAATAAAAACACATTTTCCGTAATTTGTTTCAGCATTCCGCCACCTCAAAATCAATCTCACATTTATATTGTGCCTGCCGTCACCATACTTTTCCAGGAATTGTCATAAAGCGGTAATGTGGCATAGGGCGGATTTTCCCGCCCATCCAGCACCATCCTGTCCGCTTCCAGCTCATCCAGGCAAAGGATCTTTCCGGAAAGATAATCTTCCACCCGCCGGGCCGTGCTTAAAAGTCTTTGCTTCACACCGCCGATCCTAATATCCAGCACCTCAAAGCCAAAGGGGCGGTTTTCCGCCATCCACTGCTTAGAAAGACATACCCGGAAGGCTTCCACCCTCTTTTCCGTCTCCCTGGCCCGCTCCACCAGATCTTCCAACGCCTTTCTGTCCTTCCCCTGATAAGCCCGATACAGCTTGATGCCCAAATCGCATTTATATTCCAGCGCATAGGAAAGCGTGGACAATGTTTCAAACAGATATGCAAACGCACCGCCTTTTTTGGCGATTGCTTCCAGCTTTCGCGCGCAGTCCTTAAAATGTTCCGGATAGGTATCCGGGTCGATATGCATATCATACATCCCAAGCATAGGATCCTGATAAAGCAGATACCTTGCAGGACCCACGCTGACCCTTCCCGGGCTAGGGTTATCCGGCGTAAGGTTGGGCATATCCAGCTCCATGAAATCCGCAAGGTCTGCCCCGGTACAGACCTTCAACCTTGTGGATACCCATTCATCGTCCGTCTTTCCCGCATAGCAGCCTTCCGCAAACAGCGCAAGGACGGGGAGCACACAGCTTTGGGAGGCCTCCGCACCGTCATCCCCCCAGCCGGTCACCATGATATGGCTGATCTTATGTTTTTGACAGGCCAAAAGCGCAAGTCTGGAAACCTGCATACTGTGGTGCAAAAGGGGCGCAAACCCATTCCATTTCCACGCACCGCCCGCAAACCCCACATGGTCTGTCATCTTGTTATGGTTTTTCAGCATCCGGTCATAAACTTCCTCATTTCTGGAATAATAATCCCAGTATATTAGTTCCACATCCTTTGGGATCATATTGCAGACCTTATCCGTGATCTGGAAATCTTCACTGTAATACCCAGCCCCGGAAAGCAGTTTAAAGAACATGTCGCTCCACATCATACAGGTAAACCCGTACTTTTTGCAGATGGCAAGCACCTTCTTTAAATGCCCCTGCATGATCGTTAACCGCTCCTGATAACCATACTGGTCTAAGAACCTGCCGCGGCCGATCATTTCCGCCTCGTCCATTCCGATATTGATGAAGCGGGAATGGACATTTTCCGCCCAGGTGCGGACCATATCCTCGATCAGCTCATAAGTCTTGTTTTCCCCGCAGTTTAAAATATCCGCCGTATCATGGACCTCCTCAAACGCCTTCCACCGGAAAATAGCGTTTAAGTGAGCCAGCGTCTGGATACAGGGGATCAGTTCGATCCCAAGCTCCCCCGCATAGGCATCCAGCTCCCGGATCTCATCCTCGCCAAAACGCCCCCGCAGGAAACCAAAAAAAGGCCGTCCTTCCATCTCATAAGTATCTTCCGTATAAAGCATCAGCCTATCATATCCCATAAACGCCATCCAGATTAATAGCTTTTTCAGGTAGGCCACACTGCACACCGCGTTCCGGGAACAATCCACCATATAGGTCAAATGGGAAAATGCCGCCTTCTCATCGCAATGCCCCGCAATCCTTCCCTCTTCCTGCCATTTGGCAAGAATGGAAAGGCCCCGGTAATATTCCGACACCTTGCTGTACCCGATCATGGCAACATCCCCTGATAAGGTCACCGTTAAGCCCTCAGGCTGGGTGCAGGCCGTTACTCTCTCTTCAATCTTTTCATAAACAGGCGGCAGTTTCACTAATTTTCTTTTCATGCTTTCACAGCCCTCCCTATTATTCCCAATCATAATCGTTACCGTTATCCAAACCGCTGCACCGGATCTTAAATTCCTTTGTGGCAAGATCCGCCCAAAGGACCGCCTTTACCCCGTTTGATTCTCTTGTGATCTCAAGCAGATGGTCCGGCAGGTCCGAAACGGCCACTTCCCCGTCAAAGGCCGGAAATTCATTGCGCAGCCGCATCAGTTTACAAAGTTTCTGCACCACGGGTTTTTTGACCGCTTCTTCAATCTCCCCTGCATCGTAGTTATGCCGGCTGATATTCCGTGGGAAATCCGTCCGCCGCATCAGTTCATAATCGTTTTCCCCGGCCAAAAGCCCCATGTAATAAACCTGAGGAATGCCGGGTGCAAAAAACTGGATTGCACGGGAAAGAAGGTATGCCTGATCGTCCTCTCCCAATGCGGAATAATAGGTGCAGTTGATCTGATAGACCACCGGCTTATCCTTGGCTTTCGCCGAGAAATCCATCTTAAAGTTCGCACCGTATTTTTCCGTCTGGCAGATCACGTTCTGCAGTTCCTCTTCCGTCAAAAGATCCTCCACGTCCACCGTACCGATGCCGTCATGGGTGTCCAACGTGGTATACATATCTTTCGGGCAGATGGAAAACCAATGTTTTAAGCGTTTGCAGTTTCCGCTGTATAAGGTATGCAATACCAGGACCGGCAGGGCAAAATCATAAATAGGATATCCGTGCTCCGCTATCTTTAACTGGATCTTATAATGGTCATGGATCTCAGGAAGCATGGGGATATCCCTTTCTCCCAATACGCCTGCCACTCTTTCCATGCAATCCCACATCTCCGGCTCCACAAAAAAGCAGGAAGTGCCCAGCTTCTTAGTGGCAAAGGCAAAAGCGTCAAGCCGGACCATGGAAGCGCCATGATCCATCAAAAATCTTAAGGATCTCTCGATAAATTCCCAGGTCAGCCCGCTTTCCAAATTTAAGTCCATCTGTTCCTCACTGAAAGTGCACCAGATGTCCTCAAAGGTACCGTCCGCAAAAGCAATCCGCTCGCAGGGGGCATGGTTCTTGCGCTTGTTAAGCTGGTCTACCTGCTCCTTCGTAGGCGCGCCGCCCGGCCAAAAGTCTTTAAACCGGATGAACATATCCTTGTACGGGGATGCGTCATGGTTTTGTACAAAGTCCTTAAACTCCCTGGACTGGCGGGAAAGATGGTTGACCATGAAGTCAAACATCAGCTCTCTTTTTTCGGCGATTGCCGCCACATCCTCCCAGGTTCCAAATGCCGGATCCACCTCCTCATAAGTTAAGGGTGCAAATCCCCGGTCACCGGAACTGGGGAAAAAGGGCAGGATATGCACGGAACCGATTTCCCTGTCAAAGTGAGTATCCAACATTTCCTTTAACTCTTTTAAATTCTTACCAAAGCTGTCCGCATAGGTAATCAACATGATCTTATTTTTCATTGCGTCTCTCCCACATTTAAAAGCCTGTTGCCAATCTGTCAGCAGCGGCAGTTCCTTTTTGCCAGAAAATCCTTCTTTTCCTCCTGTTCCAGATGGTCTTTTAAAATCTGGTATTTCACGTTCAGATAAGCCGGATCGTCATACAAGTTATTATTTTCCCATCTTATCCAGATTTTCCTTTGAAATAACCACAGGTTCCCCCACTGCTTTCGACATAATAATGGTCTTTGCGATGGACTCCAAAACTTCCATCTTATTAAAAGCATCCATCAGATCCTTCCCCAACGTAAGGGCGCCGTGGTTTTGTAACAAAATGGCGTTAGTATCCGCCACATAAGGGGCAATGGCATCCGCCATCTCCAAAGTACCCGGCGTGGCGTAGCCTGCCAGTGCAACTCTTTTTAACATCATCTTTGTCTCAATCAAGTAATTCTCCGGAATGTTCTTTCCCGCCAGTGCAAACGCCGTGGCATAAACCGGATGGGTATGCACTACCGCGTTAACGTCCACCCTTTGCAGGTAGACCAGCCGGTGCATGGGATATTCCTTGCTGGCCCTCCCGCTCCCTTCCACCACATTGCCATCAAGATCCACCACCAGCATTTCCTCCGGCCCCACAAAGCCTTTATTCTTTCCGGAAGGGGTCAGTAAGATATGCCCCTTTGTTACCCGGAAGCTTACATTCCCATCGGTTGCCGCCACAAGGCCGCGCCCATAGAGCAAATGGCAGATATCCGCCAGCTCCTTCCTTTCCTTTTCATACATCATCTTTTATCCCATGCCTTTCTTACAAAAACCTTACCTCGACCAGCATCTTCCCGGCCTGTCTGTGATCCTTGATCTGATAAAACCCGTCATGCTCTTCCAATAGGGACATCCGGTCTGTTCCGTTTATTCTGATGCCGGAAACCTTCTGCTTTGTATAAAACCCAAAAGGACCGCATTCTTTTGCGATGGCAAGAAACCCTTCCGGCAGCATTTTTACTTCCTCAATCCCTAAAAAGCTGATATACTTTTCCATCAGCCCGATCACCCCATATTCCCCGGTAACGGGTACAAACAGAAACAGTGCAAACCCGTCCTTCTGAAGAGACAGTGGGAAAGTGCCGCCCTCTGTTGAAGTCCTTCCCAACACCTTTTTTTCCATCACGTCCACGCAAAGGTAATCCCCTTTGGGCAGATCAAAGATATCCGAAGCGCAGATCCTCGTCTCCTGTTCTTTTCCGGTCAGGTTGTAAGCGGCAACGGCGCCGCCTTTGCGCCCCACAATGCCACAGTCCGCAAGGTTGGAAAGCTTAACGATCCCTTCCTTTAGTGGATCTGTAAACAGGCAATCCGGAGACGGCATGGCCGAGCGCTCCATGCGAAGCAAACCCCCGTCATGAAAGCAAAGAGGCATCACGGCCTCCTTCACGGTATCCCCGATCCTGTCTGAGATATAAACCGGCCCACCGCTTATGGCCCGCAGTACGGCGTGTTTCGGGGCATCCTGATGGAAAGTCCAGAACATATCCCAGTCGCAGGCATAAAAAGCATTATGATACGGCGCATTGTAAACATTCTGCAGCAGATGTTCCCCAAAGCCATCTAAATTGCCGGGAACAAAATCATCGCTGTTTCGGCTTAAGGAAGAGCCCTGCCTTCCCAAAATATTTTCCATGGCCATTCCCATACAGTTGATCAGCCTGCCCCCCATATAGGCTGCGGCCGCCCCCTCTAAGGCCTTATGGGTCTCCCTTGCCGCAAGGCATACCGGGATATCATTGGCATAGTGGTTCTTCACTGCGCTTTGTCCGTCCACTTTCACAAAGTCAATGCCTTCTCCCCGGAGATACTCATACCAGTCGCGGTAAAACCCGTATCCGGCTTCTGCCTGCGGCGCCGGAAGGATCTTTCCGGTCCTTGTAGTGTGCAGGTGCCCCACTTCTTCCAAACAGGCTTTGCTTCCCGGTTCGATACCGCCCCAGTACCCTCCAAGGGAATGCCATACCCCGATCCAGCGTATAGCGGAATCCTTCTTTAACTCCCGGGTCAGTTTCCCAAAACCCTCCGGAAACTTCTCTTTTTCCGGTGCAAGATCGTAAAGCCGGTTATCTTTTACCGACAGCCAGCCATCGTCCAATAAAAGCCAGCGCACCGGCACATCCTTTTCTTTTAATTCTTCCGCTTTTAACCGGACCTTTTCTTCATTGATATCCGTATAAAAAGCATCCCAGCTGCACCAGCCAAGGTACGAAAACATTTCGGGCAGTTCTTTTTCATCCCGCAGCAAAACACCGGCCTTTTGTGCTGCCATCCTGCAGGCAAGCGATATCGCCTCATAGGGGGTACTGGCCTCCGAAAGGATAAAGACCGGTTCTTCCAGCCACATCTGGCCGGCACAATAGGACAGAATACTGACTACCAGCCGGTCATCCCCGGCGGAACCTGCCATGCCGGCATTTGCCTTGTATTCCTTCCCTGCCATGAGAAACAGACAGCCAAAATGATCGCCGTAATCCAGATACACCACCTGCGTGCGCTCCGGCAGCTCTCCCCATTCCTTCACAAAAGCAGGTCTGGTCCACCAATCCCTGTGCAGATACAGGGCGGTCATCCGAAGCGGTTTTTCCTTTAACCCCAGAGAAACGCGAAGGGCTTCCTTACCGCCAAACCCGTCGTTTTCCCGGAAAGGCTCCCCCTGTAATCTTGCCTGTACGGTTCCAAAAAGGCATCCGTCTTTTTCCGTTACAGATACCAACGCATCCGCTTTTTCACTGCCAAAGCGCCAGTTCAGCCCCTTCCGCTCTTTTTCGGGAAGCGCTTCCTTTGTCATGCTTTGTCTGCAGATTGTTACGCCTACTGATACAATATCCTGTTTCATCCGCTTATTCTCCTATAAATACTCCACAAAAAATTCCGGATCTTCCTTCTTTTCCCGTTCCTTTGGCTCCTCAAAAGGTAACCCCGGTGCCGGAATCAGGTAACAGAAAAGCTCTTTTTCTTCCCCGGGAAACAAGATCACATCGTTGTCACTGCACAATAAAATCCATCCTGTCTGTTTTAATACGGCTCTTGCCCCAAGAATGGCCCTGACGCCGGTATTTGTAAGCTTAACGTTAACTGCCATCCTGCCTTCGGGCAGTTCTTTTATCTGATCCTGCCAAAGCTCCGCTTCCCCTTTGTCCATAAGGAATCTTTCAAAGGGTGTTTCCTGTTTCGTCGCAAACAGATACCGGTTTTCCGACAGCAGCCTGTCTCCATCCCAAAGCGTAAGACAGATGAAAAATACCGGTTCTTCCGGAATGGTGGCCCGATAGTTCCCAACAAATGTGCTGCGGTTACCTTCAACGCCGGCAGCCATCTCTTTCTCATCCAGCACTTTCCCCCACAGGTTCCGCAGCCGGACGGTTACCCTGCCGCCAAAAGCTTCATCGTCATTTGACACATAAAGGGGAAATTCCATCTCACTTCCCGCCGGCATGGTTAGACTCCTGTAATCCATGGAAACATGCCTGCCCTCATAGGAATGTCTGGTCTGATAATAAGCAGCCTTGGTCTCCCCGTAGTAATCCACCAGATTGGTGCAGGAAGAATTAGGCCAGGGCTCGTTCAACTGCCAGATAATGGTTCCGCTGTTACGAAAGGTGCGCCTTCTGTCCGCCTCCAAAATAAATCTCAGTCCTTCCGCCTGCATATACTGGCTGCAGCGCACAAACGTCTCTAAATATTCTTGTTGCTTGGGGATATCACCAAACATCTCACAGTCCCTAAAATAGGTTCCCCACCACTCCCCGTGATGCTGCCAGAAGGCATTGCCGGACATAGGCGTTGGATGCAAATCTTTTTCCGCCAGGAAACGCCTTAGGCTCTTTACTTCCGCTGCCCCGTCCATGCCAAATTCACTGTGGAACAGATTGTCCGATTCCCCGTACAGCTCATAGTGCCCCGGATTTCCCTCATAGCGCCAGTTCCCATGGACGTCATGGCTCACTCCTTTTTCTTTCGTCACAAACTCTCTGGGACCGGAAGCGGAAGTGGGCAGAAATCCCCTCCTGCCGTCTTCCCTTTCCACGATTTCCTTGATCAGTGACAAATTAGGGTTCTCATAGCCGGAAGGTCGATCCGGCTCATCCATCAATTCATTTCCACCGCTGTATACCGCAAGGGACACATGGTTCCGTTTTTCTTTCACCGCCGCCGTGACCGCCTTTTCCAATAGGGAAAGGAAATCCGGATCCTGGCAGGGCTTATTATCAATGCCGGAGCTTGACTGGATAAATTCCTGCCAGATCAAAATACCGTTTTCGTCACAAAGGTCATAAAAATCTTCCTTTTCAATCAGGCCGCCGCCCCAGATGCGGACCAGGTTTACACGGGCCTGTGCCATGGCCGTAACCATCAGACGATACCGTTCTTTTTGCACGTTGCCATATACATGATCAAGGGGCGTCATATTAACCCCTTTGATATAAGTCTTTTTACCGTTTAACACAAAGGTATAGGGAAGCGCATCGGCCGGCGCGTCTTCATTGGCGGCAAGGTGCAGGGAGCGGATTCCGGTCTGACAGCGTTTCTCCCAAAGCACATGCCCTTCTTCCTTTAGTGCGGTCCTGACCTGATACAGCCATGGAACACCGTTTCCGTTTGGCTGCCAGATGGCAGGGTCCGGCACTGGAACCATAGCCGAAAATGCCCCGTCAGTTACGGGAATCACGATTTCCGCCGCATAAGGTTTTGGGGGTTTTCCACCTTCCTTCTGTTCCGTCAGAGCTTTTACGTCCGCACTCCGCTTATCGAACGGGCCGGTCAACACGACCGATACGGTCAATCGGCTTTCTTTTTGCGCTCTCTCATCCCTGACCTTACCGGATAAAAAAACCTGCCCCTCCCCGTTCTTAAAATCGGTGTCTATATGCAGGTCATATACTGCCGCGTCTTCCACGGTGCTAAGAACCACGTCCTTCCAAAACCCGATATTGACCAGCCTTGTGGAAAAATCCCACTTATAGTTAAACCTGCTTTTTTGTGTGGAAGTCCGTGAGGTATAGCCGATCTGTCCCATCTCCTGCGGCACGCCTTTAAACACCACCACCAGTTTATTATCTTCCTGCAAAAGATCCGTGATATCTATCTCAAAACTATCATACATTCCCTTGTGGGTGCCGCAGGATACATCGTTGAGAAACACTTCCGCTTCATAATCCAGCCCTAAAAAACAGAGGCGGGCACAGCTTTGTTTCAAGTCACAGCCATCCAGGATCCGGGGGAACTTCGTCCGATACACCCACCAGCGGTTCTCCACCCATTCACAATGAAGACTGTTTTTGCCAAGATAAGGATCCTCGATCAATCCCGCACGAAACAGATCGGCATGAACGCCGCCGGGAACCCTGGCAGGGAGCCAGTTTGTGACTCCCGCCAGGGTCTGCCCGGTCTCCATACTCTTTTCTTTGATTGGCACATAAGGCCAAAAGCCTTTGACTTCCCAGGAAAACCCTGATAACGAAATCTCCATAAAAACCTCATCCTTTAACTTTATCCTATATATAATTTAAAGGTCTTGACCTCAAAACAGCCGATAGCAAAACTGATCCTGCCATTTTCCACGGAAACCGGAACATCTTCCTCCTCACAGAGGTTACATTCAAAGGCACTGCTTACCGGGGCATTCACAGTAAGGCTGCCCTGGCCTTTCTTGTTTCTATACTCATAAACCCTTATGATAAGGGCCTTTCCGTCTTCGGATTGCTTCACAGTGTCAATCTGTATATTGCCATAGTCACAGGAGACAAGGCTATAGGACGCAAATGCATTTACTGCCCCGGCGCTGCCCTTTACCGCTTTGGTCAGCACCGGCATATTCAGGAAAACGGCCTTCTTTTGCACGTCAGATTCTTCCAGCGTTCCCATATGCGGATATAACGAGTAGGTAAAATGATGTACCTTCCGATCCGCCGTCTCATCCGGACGGATTGCGGACTTGATCAGAGATAACCCGATCACGTTTTCCTGCACATCGTACCCATACTTACAGTCATTTAAAAGCGCAACTCCATAACCGCTCTCTGAAAGATCCACCCACTTATGCCCGGGCACCTCAAATCTTGCAAAATCCCACTCGGTATTGCTGTGTGTAGGGCGTTTTACGTTACCAAACTGGATCTCGTAGGAAGCCTCTTTTGCATGGACATCCACCGGGAAGTAGGTCTTTAAGAATACCTGCTTCTCCTTCCAGTCTACGGATGTTTTAAAATCAATCCTGGCCTCCTTTGCGTAGACCACCATATCCTGTGTCAGCAGGGACTTGTTAAATTCCCATATCTGGCGGATCACTGCCTGCTCTCCCTGGGAAAGGACCTGTCTTTCTTTTAACACAAACTTATGGTAAGGTTTTTCCTTATAATAAATGTCAACATCCCATGCATCGAAACGCTGGGGCTTATCTTCAAACGCGGCAAATACGTTCATTGCCCTGCCGCAGTCTACCTTCCTTTGGTTTTTCTTATCATAAAGGCCCCCAATCTCGCCATTTTCGTTTAATTCCAAATGCCAGTAAGGACTTTTAACCACAGGTCCGTCTACGGTCACGGCATTTATGGCATTTGTATCCTTTTTGCAGATCTCTATCGTCTTGTAGCCGTATGCGGGAATGTCTTCCACATAAACTAAAATCCCCTCTTTTACCGCACAAGCATCTAGCATCCCCCGTTCATCCCGGAATCCGGAATCTTCCGTGATCCCTTCCGCATAGGGAACCAGCACATAATCACTGCGCACATACCCGGTAGTATTATAACAGATTACGGAATCCGCAGATACCCTGATCGTGTCTGCAAGGCTTTCTTTTGCGTCCAAAAGCAATGCCGCGCCCTTTTTGGCAATCCCTTCATAATCTATGGTGGTATCCTCATATACCTGGCGGATTGAAGAACCGGGCAGAATATCATGGAACTGGTTTAATAAAACTCTCTCCCAGATCCGGTCTAACTCTCTTTTCGGGTAGACTGCATTTTCGGAAAACAGGGTTCCCAGTGCCGCTAAAAATTCTATATCATGCAGCAGTATTTCGGATTTTCTGTTATATTTTTTGTTGGCAGCCTGGGAAGTATAAGTTCCCCGGTGCAGTTCAAAATACAGTTCTCCTTCCCAGCGGTTTAGCTGTTCCTTATCCGTATTTTGGTAAAGCCGTTCAAAATATTCCTCTGCGCCTGCCAATTCAACCTTCGGGATCCCCGGCACATTTTTCATGACACGGCTTTGCTCTATCATTTCCCTTGTGGGTCCGCCGCCCCCGTCTCCCCATCCATAGGCGATCAAAAGCTCATCATTTTTATCCTTATCCTTATAATTCTTCCATACACCCACTACCTCCTCCGGGTCCATATGGCCGTTATAAGTATAAAACCATGAGCCGTCCTCCGGCGTGGTGATAAAATGAGTCAATATCTCAGAACCGTCAATCCCTTTCCACATAAAGGTATCATAGGGGAAATGATTGTACTGGTTCCATGAGATCTTGGTAGTCATGAAATACTTCATGCCGCATTTTTTCATGATCTGGGGGAGCGCCGCAGAATAGCCAAAAACATCCGGCAGCCACAAAAGCTTCGTCTCTTTCCCAAATTCTTCCCTGATATAACGCTTTCCGTATATAAACTGACGGACTAAAGATTCCCCGGAAGGCACGTTAGTATCAGATTCCACCCACATTCCCCCGGTGATCTCCCACTGTCCTTCTTTGATCTTTTCTTTTACCCTGGCAAAAATCTCCGGATAATCCTCCTTTAAAAACTGATATAACTGAGGGGAAGAATGCATGAACCGGTATTCCGGATACTGCCCCATCAGGTTTAAGACCGTTGCAAAGGTCCGGGAAGCCTTTTCCCTTGTAGCGCAAAGCCGCCACAGCCAGGCCATATCAATATGGGAATGCCCTACGCCGTAAACGGTAGGTTTTATCTCATCTATCCGGGCAAACTCTTCTAATTTGCCACTCAAAAATGCCAATGCATCGTAGACGGAACGGTAATAATCTTCTTCCGGGTAATTTAAAAAATCTACCCGCTTAAAGGTATCATTTAATAACCGGGTCAGACGGATGCGCCGCAAATCGTTTTCATCAAGGAGAAGGGCACATCTGCGGATGGTATCTGTCATAAAACAGAAACGGTCCACTTCCCTATCCAGGAGATAAAGCGACGCCTCTTTAAAGGTGCGGAACTTCGGCACATCCAGCACGCCGCTCCAAACCTTTAAGGCAAGCGTAAGCTGCTCCTTGTTACAAAGCGCGTCCTCTAAGATCACTTCATCATGCCAGATATCCACTGCCTGCACCGGCGCCCCATCCACGTATAGCAGTCCTTCCGCGGTGGAGCCGCCTCCATCCCTAGGTCCCGGCTGCAGGAAAAATGCCAGCTTCTTTCCCCGGAAATGCTCCGGAATCGTGACCGTTGTGCGGAACCAGGCAACCTTATCATAGCCGCCCCAGGTATCCCAAAGCTTGAAATCCTGCCAGCTGCTATCGTCATACTCCATCCCGTAAGCATCATTAATCCTGTCGTCCATACCGGTTTCCATATACTTCCAGTGATTTAGCTTAATGGATTCCCTAACCCGGGTGGGGCGGATATCCTCCGATATATATTTTTCTATTTTTTCGAGCACAAAATACGGATCTTTCACTTTCATTCCGCTAATCCTCCACTGCAATATTTCCTGCCACGGACAAGGCCGCATAATCACCAAGGGATTCCCCAAGGCCTGCGGGAACGACCTGGCACACGTCTTTCGTATAGCTTAATGCTTCTTTTTCAATCACTTCTTCCATAGGCCCCCTAAGCAATGCCTCCTGCCTTAAAAAAATACTGCCGATAACGATCTTCTGGGGATTTAAAATATCGATCAGCATCGCAAGGCCTTTCCCCAACATCTTCCCCGTATGCTCCATGATGGAAAGCGCAAGCTCATCACCGCCCTGCGCCGCAAGGCCGATATCCGCCGCAGTCACTTCTTCCACGGACTGTCCTTTCCTTACGATTGAGGTTTCGCCGCCGGATGCTAAATGTTCCCTGATCCGCCCCCGTCCGTACCTGGCAATTCCTCCGCCGCTGCAAAAGCCCTCAAAAGATCCCTTTTTCCCGTATCCGTCTGGGCCTTCCTTGGAAAGGCGCACATGGCCAACCTCCCCTGCCATATCGTTGGTTCCCGTATAGAGCCTGCCATCTAAGATTAGCCCCGCCCCCATACCTGTTCCAAAGGTTAAAAAGATCATATTATCACAGCCCTTTCCCGCACCCCAGAGCCATTCCGCAAGGGCACAGGCATTGGCGTCATTCTGAACCGCTGCCGGTACGCCGAAAGCCTCTTGAAAAGGGGTCACCACGTCAATACGATCCCAGTCCGGAAGGTTCGGCGGCGCTAAGACCAGTCCTGTCTTGGAATCCAACGGACTGCCGCAGCTGATCCCCACTGCGGATAACGTAATTTCCGGCCTTCCTTCCAGCATTCGGCGCAGTGTACTTACCAGTTCTTTCATTGCTTCCCCGGGGTCTTTTGGGGTTGGAAACTTTTGCTTATCCAAAATGGTAATGGCGCCGTCCTTCTCCCATCCAATGGTAACGGCACATTTCGTACCGCCGATATCAATTCCCGCTAAATACTTCATCCGAAAAATTCCTCCTCTATCATCAGGCAAAGGGTGTGGTATACCGGAAGATGCAATTCCTGAATCTGATAGGTCAGCTTTGCCGGTACGCAGATGCACACATCGCAAAGCTCTTTCATCTTACCGCCCCCTTCACCGGTCATGCCGATGGTTGCCATACTTTTTGCTCTGGCAACTTCCATGGCATAAACCACGTTTTTGGAATTGCCGGAGGTACTGATCCCCAAAAGTGTACTGTTTTCTTTCCCATACCCGTATACCTGCTGGGCAAATACAAGCTCCGGCACCGCATCATTGGCAAACGCCGTGGACAGTGCAATATTCCCGGTTAACGGAATCGCCGGAAGGCTCCCCTGCAGGTGCTCGGAAAGCAGCTGGCCATGCTCACCTGACACTTCTTTCAGTCTCTCTTTCTCCCCCTCCTTTAAAGGACGGCGGATGGCAAATTCCTTCATCAGCTCCCCAACGATGTGTTCCGAATCCGCACCGCTTCCGCCATTGCCGCAGACTAACAGCATTCCGCCATTTTGATAGGTTTCCTTTAAAAGCGTAAAAGCCTTTAAAATTTCCTCCCGGCACACAGCCAAAGCCGGATACCGCTCTATCAACAAATCCAACTGTGTGATTGCAGACATTCCTTATCTCCCTTCCAAAAGCAGTTTTTCTATTGCTTTTTCTATAAAGTTTTCACTTCCGAAACTGCCTGATTTTAATACCATCCGATAATAGGGTTCTTCCACGCTTTCGCAGGTGGGAAGCCCTGCCTCGATTTCTTCCAACACCCGCATCCCGCGGATGTTAAGGCCTGCACATAAAGATGCCGACGTATCCCCGCCGCAGACGATGATCCTGCGAATCTGATATTCTGTAACCGCCTGCCTTGTCACCTCGGATAAGGCGGAAGATACCAGCGTGGACATTTCCGTATTGCCAATCCCGGCCAGGGCGGCAAGCTCTTTGGTTTCAGCCACCTCCTTAGGCTGGTTCATGGAATGGATCATCACAAAATCCTCTGTCTTATAAGCCCTTTGCACTTCCTGATACAGCCGTTTCAGTTCCTTCTCCCGGTCATTCTTATTAAGAAGCTTTCTGGTATCTAGGGTAAACACCGGGCAGCCCTTTTGTTTCATATATGCCGTCTGTGCGATGGTCTGGGGGGTTAAACTGCCGGCCATGCAAAAGACCTTCTCCCTGACTTTGGTAAATTTACGAAAAGCCCCCTTCCCGGCGCTTTCCGCTTCCTGCTTTGCTAAATATTCCGACAGCGCAGAGCTTCCGCAGATTATCCGCTGGTTTTTAAGGCATTTTGCCAAAAGCTCCAGATCCCCGTTATCCCGCACGTCCATGATCACGTATTGAAAGCTTTCTTTTGCTTTTTCAAGGGCTTCTTTCACGGCTTTTTCCCCGCCGCTGTATACTTCGTAATCAATTGCCCCTACTTTCCGCTTCGTCTGGCGCTGTAAAATCTCCACCAGATCAGAACACAGCATCGGATGCACCGGGTCATTTTTAAACTGGGATTCCTCCAGCCTGACCCCATGCACATAATGGATATGGTGCAGGGTGGTCCTGCCATTGTTAGGGAATCCAAGCACCACCACCCCGAAGTCCTCACCTAAGGCATCCATCATGGCGTCAAACTCCGCACCGATATTTCCCCGGAAGACGGAGCACTGTTTGTCAATAAACTGTACCCCCTCTTCTTTCGGGATATTCTGCAGGGCATCATATACCTTCCGATAAGCGTCCTTTTCGGCATCAAACCGTGAATCCGTGTCAATGACCAGCGCATCACAGGGAAGGTATTCCCCCTTTTCGCCCTCCTTAAAGCTGTAGACAAGGGCTGACAGTCCGGCCTTTGCATACATGATCCCGATATCGTTTGCCCCCGTCACATCATCCGCAATTACAATTGTATGAGGCATTTTCGTCTCCTCTCGTTTTCTTGGTCATTTTTACTTCCAGCCTTTACAGCTCTAAAAGGTTTACCTCCATGACCGGAAGACTGTGGTCATAAGGAAGCTTCACTGTCTTGATCTCGCAGGACGTGAACGAAAGTTCCACTTCACGATCCATAAAAGGTACTTTCAATACCGCTTTCCCCGGCTGCCTGGAGGTCTCCACAACACGGATCACCACCCCGTCTTTATCTTCCCCTTCTTTCACCGCTGCCACCTGGATATGGCTGCTTGCAAGCGAAAGGAAAGACTGTTTCTGAGGCTGGCTTCCCTGGTGGTACGTCTCGATCACGGAAAGCGGGCGGACATTCAATTCTCTGCACCGTCTGGTCACACCGGCATCTTTGAAGGAACCGGTATGGGGGATCAATGCGTAAGTAAATTCCTGGATCCCGTCGTCCACATAATTGTATTCGGTATCCCCTTCCAGTTCCTTCGGGTCATGATGGGCAAAAACCGAATTTTTCAAAATGGTCAGGTTCATTTCGTCAATGTCCATGTTGTAACTGTATTTTGCGTCATTTACGATAGTAAGCCCGTACATCACGCCTTTTTTAAAGTGCTCTCCGGTCATATCAAACCAGGTCTGTCCGGGTTCTTCCTCACCGTTTGCGCTCTTTTCAATATAACCGTAGGGAACTTCATAAGTCGGTTTACGGAAATTAAAGTTCACCGGATATTTTAGTTTTAACTGCGTCTGGGGCTCCCGCCAGTCCACCCTGACTTTCACCTCGATCCAGTCAAGCTCCCGGTAAACCCGGAAATCCGAAACCGCATAAGACTGATTATATTTATATTTCACGCGGATCGTGGAGCGGACCGGACCTTCTTCCAACACCTTCTTATAGACCAGTCTCATATCCCCAAGCTGCTTGTCAAATTTAAACACATTGTGGGCCCAAGTATCGTATTTATCCTCAATGACTGTCAGCCTGCCGCCTTCCCTTCGGAGCACCTCAAGATCTTCTTTTTTGTCATAAAGGCTTTCAAGATAACCGGTCTTGTCACTGAACTTAAGGGCAAAGCGGTCATTTTCCACCAGGGAATCACTTGCTGCCACCGGTGCGAAGCGGGGTGCGTCCTCCACGTTTAAGTACAGCTTAAACACTTCGTAGCCCATGCTTGGAAGATCTGCCACGAACAACAGCCTGGACTGCCCGTTTACGGTAGCTTCCGACTGGATCCTCTGAGCAGGGATCACATTCCCTGCGGAATCTGTCAGCTTGAAATCGTCATTGGTAAGCCCCCTTACTTCCAGATCAACGGCCATCTTTCCTTCCCATGCATGGGAATTAAATACCACGATAGGGCGCATGGATGTATCTTCTTCAATTGCAATATCCCACGAGATCGCCTGAATCGCATAATTGACATTTTCCTGCCCTATGGCCATGGCCTGGCCATACAGATAAGAAGCGTCATCATATGCGGAGGGAATGCTGGTTCCTGCCAGGATATCATGGAACTGGTTAAACAATACGCCTTTCCATGCCCTCTTAAAATTGTCGGGATAGGGCTGTCCTTTTACCAAAGCGGCAACCGCGCTCCAGCCTTCCGCACGGACCAGCTCATCTTCCGCACGCCGGTTTTCCCGTTTTACCCTGGAAAGGACACTGTAGCAGCCGCTGGCATGGTGCTGCAGATCCCCGATATAGCCAGGGTATTCTTTGCCGTTTACTTTGATGGTCTCAAAGAAGTGTTCCATGGTTCCCATCTCCATAACAGGCATATCTTCTCTTTCATTTAACGCATAGATACTGCGGATATTTTCCTTGGTAGGACCACCGCCATGGTTTCCTACCCCGTAAAACATCATCAGATCATTTTCACCGTCTTTTAACTCACATTTCAAACGATCCGTATACTTTTCCAGATCCTTGCCCCAACTGCAATATTCATAAGGGATCCTATAGGTCATAACCTGGGAGCCGTCCATGGATTTCCACCAGAAGATCCGGCCGGGAAGGCCCTTTTCTAAAGGCATGGGCCGCATGAACACATAGTTTAAAAGCCCGCTCTTTTTTAAGATCTGGGGAAGATTGCCGTTATGCCCAAAACTGTCCACGTTATAGCCTGTTACAGCCGTTTTCCCAAACTTCTCCAAAAAATACCTCTGGCCGTAAAGCCCCTGGCGCACAAAGGACTCTCCGGAAGGGATATTGCAGTCCGGCTGGATCCACCAGCCGCCGGCCAATTCCCAGCGCCCTTCTTCCACCCTCTTTTTTATCTGGGCAAACATTGCCGGGTTGTTCTTTTCCACCCATTCATAAAAAGCCGCGGAGCTGCAGGTGAAAACAAAGTTTTCGTCTTCTTCCATCCGGTCAAGAGCCGACTGAAACGTGGCCTTCGCCTCCTGGAAGCCTTCCTGCCAGTTCCATAGCCAGACCGGGTCCAAATGGGCGTTTCCGATCATATGTAGTTTCGTGTCCTTTAAGTTCTCCATCATTCTCTCCTTTAGCCGCTAGATCGCTTGATTTTCACTCATTAAATAATGTTTGATCTTATCTTCCACCAGTGCCTGTACCGCATTACGGGACTTTTCAATCAACTCATCGGAGCAGCTGTTTAGTTCCTCCTCCGTCATATGGCCTTCCCTTCCAACCACCGCCAGCATAGCCAGTTCCAGGTCCGTTGCGATATTGACCTTGCTTACACCGCCTGTGGGAATCTGGACAGCTGAAACCACCATCTTACTGGGAACCCCGGATCCGCCATGTAATACCAGCGGAGTGTCTGTCAGCTTGTTGATCTTTTCCAGCCTTTCATAATCAACCTTCGGCTGCCTTACCGTATATACCCCATGTGCCGTTCCCACAGAAACAGCCAGGGCATCCACATGTGTCTCCTTACAAAATTCTGCCGCTTCCTCGGGGATGGTATACATTTCTTCATCCGTATCTGTCTCCACAAAATCCGTCGTGCCGATCTTCCCAAGCTCCGCTTCCACCGTCACGTTCTTCGGATGTGCAATCCCCACCACTTCTTTCGTTATAGCCACATTATCTTCAAATTCCTTCTCGGAAGCGTCGATCATGACTGAGGTAAATCCTGCCTCAATGGCCTCTTTGATCACGTCTAATGTTTTGGTATGGTCAAGATGAAGGGCTAACGGAACCTGAGGATTTAATTCCTCTACCACACGGTAAAATTCATCCGCAAACTCCTTTACCCCCACCTTATGGCGGATCACTTCTTTTTCAGAAAGCTGCACGATAGCCGGTGAATTGGCTGCCATAGCCGCCTTGATGATCGGCATGATCAACTTCGTATAACGGGCGGAAAAAGACCCTACCGCATAACCTTTTTTTCTTGCGTCTTGTAACATATCCGATAAATTTTCTATTTTACTCATATTCATTCCCCCATGCTTTATAATAATCTCTCAAAATTTTTACCATTGGCAGATATCTTTCATCTGCTATCTTCTTATATTTTTTTGCCAGATCTCCATCTGGCGTATAAGTTTCTTTCTGCCCCAGTGACCTCTCCAAAAACTCCCCGGCAAGGCCGCCATGATTTGATGAATCATGATTTTTCCTAAGATACAAAGCAGCAGCCCCGCAAAGGGTTGCCTCCTCCTGCTGTGATGCGTTTACCTTCCTGTTTAATATATCCGCCTTTAACTGCATCAGATATTGATTTTTTACTGCTCCGCCTGCGCAGACCAGCTCACTGTTACCGGCCTTATGTGCATCCGATAAAATTCCAAGCAGCCATAATGCCTGATACTGGATTCCTTCCATTATGGCCTTTAATATCTTCATCCCATCATCATTTTCACTTAATCCTAACAGAGTTCCATGCATGAAAGCCGTATACCACGGACTTCCCATCCCTGTCAAATAGGGAAAGTAAAGCACCCCCGTAGGATCCTGGGAAAGAGTGCCAAGCTTCCGGTTCATTTCCGTATAGGAAAGCTCACTTAGCTGCATCTTTTTTCGAAACCATTCTATTGAATGCCCGGAAGAAGGCACGCTGGCCATATAAAACCATCCTCCATCCACAAAGGGCCCATACAAAACACCCGTATCATGCAAAAACCCTTCTTCCGGCAATTCTCTCAAAACACCAATATAAGTCTCGGACGTTCCGGCGCTGTCACAGATTGCATCCTTTTTCCCATAAAGAAGCCCATAAGCCGCACAGACATGGTCATGCCCTGCTATCGCCACAGGGATACTGCTCCCGTTTTTCAGGAAACCACATTCCCCACAGATTTCACCTGAAGGGATGACTTTAGGGAAATTATACAGTTCCAGCCCCTTTGACCTGATCTCATCCACATCCCAGCATCCGCGGATCATGTCATACACATAGGTCCTTGCCGCAAAAGTCGGGTCGGTGACAAGCTGCCCGGTCAGTTTAAAGGCGATATAATCGCACATCGACAGCCAGACTGCTCTTTTCTTGTTAAGCTCCCCATGTTCTAACAGCCACATAAATTTGTAAATCCCGTACTTAAAGCTGTTATGCAGACCGGTCGTTGCAAACCTTCCTGCCTCTGTTCCCAAATCTGACCTGCCTGCCTGCGCTGTCGTTCTTTTGTCAAACCAGGGAATGATATCCGTTTTTTCTTCCCTGGTAAACCAGTCGATCACAAGGCCCGCTTCCGCCATTCCCGTAATACTGATCCCGTCAACCGGCCCTTTTGCTGCCCGGCAAAGGCCAAGCAGCTGGTCTTTCACAATCTCCCAGATTTCTTTGGGTTTATACACACTGCCAAAACCATCCGAAGATAAGGGCGTTGCCGACTTTACCTTCTGCAACACCCTTCCATCAGAGGCAAAAAGGATTGATTTAATATGTGTTGTGCCTACATCAATACCAATCACTGTACGCATCGATCTGTTCTCCGCTCTTATCAATTCAAATCCGCCCTTAATTTTTCAATTCCCATTCTCGGGCTTGTCAAAATCTTCTTTGCGTCTTCCCCTGCCAGGGTAACAGCCGAAGCCATGGAAGCCTGGGCCAGTACCGCGACATCGGACTCCGGAAGATACCGTTCCACCAACGCTTTGATCTTTGCGTCATGCACATCTTTATGCCCTTCCATCAGGGTTGCGTAGGCGCCTTCCACCAGCACAGTGTTGACTTTGATTCGTTTCCCGGTCTCATAGGCTTTTCGTTCGATCAGATCCACCGTAGGCTCTAATGTGGAAGCTAACGTGGCAAACACGCTGACCACTTCTCCCATTTCTACTGCGGCAGAGCACATGGCGTCATCGATTCGGTATACCGGAACATCCAAAATCTTGTCCGCTTCTTCCGCAAACGCCCCCACCGTAGAACAGGCGGATAATACCGCATCCGCACCCAGCTGTCCTAACACCTTCGCATAGGATATCCAGCGTTCACGCACAAAATCCACGTTGTGCTTATCCCGCATATCTTTCAGGATAGAATCATCCAGAAAGTTAATGACCTCCACATCCCCAACAATTTCTTTCACCAATTGATTTAGACTGTCAATGGTTGCAGGGGTAGTATGAATTATACCGATTTTTTTCATGCCGCACCTCCTATTTCACTGCCCCGCCTACGTTCATACCTTCAATGAAGTAGTTCTGGAAACAGAAGAACAACAGCAGGATCGGGATCATGGACAGGAAGGAAACCGCCATCAGATAATTCCATTCCGTATATCCCTCACCTTTAAATACCTGTAAACCTAACTGCAGGGTATATTTTGATTTGTCACTTAAGTAAAGCAAAGGCCCCTGAAAATCGGACCATGCCCCCTTAAAGTTGATCAGTGCCACCGTTGCCATGACAGGTTTTACCAAAGGCATCATCAGCTTGCCCCAGATGTAGAAATGGCCTGCGCCGTCCACCCTTGCCGCCTCAGATAACTCATTAGGGATTGTCCGGTAAAACTGTCTCATCATAAAGATATGGAAGGCATTGCCAAAAAAAGCAGGTACGATCAGCGGCAGGTATGTGTTGACCCAATGCAGCTTGGAAAAAATAACATAAGTAGGAACCAGGGTCACAAAGCCGGGGATCATCATGGTTGCCAGCACGATGCTGAACAAAAATCCCTTGCCCTTAAAATCAATCTTGGCAAAACCATAGGCAATAAACGAGTTGGAAAACACACCGCCGATAATGGTGAAAAACACAATGATCAGCGTATTCGCCGTATACTTTGTAAAAGGCGCCTTCGTCCATGCAATGGCAAAGTTTTCAAACAAAGGTTTTTCCGGCAGAAGCTTAGGCGGATACAACGCCACTTCCTGTGCGGATTTTAATGCCGTGCTAAGCATCCAGGCAATGGGGAATAAGATAAGCACGGCGCCCAGACAAAGAATGATAAATAATATGATATTGCTGACTCTTTTCTTCTTAATCATTGCTTCCGTCCTCCTCATATACCCACTTCTTCGATATCTTCTGATTGATCAATGTCGCGATCATAACTATGGCAAACAAGAACCAGCACATAGCATTGGCATAACCTGTCTTAAAGTTCTTAAACGCCTGATTCCATAAGTGCAGGTTATAAAACAGCAGGGAACCTGCCGGGTTTCCTGTTCCGTTTCCGGAAAAGATATAACCTTCCTGGAATACCTGAAACGCGCCGATGATACCGATAGTCAGGTTGTAGAAAATGATCGGGGAAAGAAGCGGCACCGTAATACTGCGGAACATCCGAAAACTGCTTGCGCCGTCTAGGGAAGCCGCCTCATAATAATCCTGCGGGATACTCTGGAGCCTTGCCAGATACAACAGCATCTGACCGCCCAACCCCCATAAATGCATCAGTACGATCGCCGGCTTTGTCCAGTTCGGATCTGTCAGCCATGCAGGTCCTTTGATTCCGATCAGCCCAAGCGCCGTGTTCACCAGCCCGTTTGCCGGATTTAATAAGAGCATCCACAAAAAGTAAGTACCAACGCCTACCATAATAGAAGGCAGATAATAGATGGTACGGAACGTCCGCAGTCCAAATATAGATTTATTTAAAATAACAGCCACAACAACCCCGCCTATCGTCACCAGCGGAATATTCATCACTGCATAAATTGCCGTATTTTTAAAGGATTTCCAGAACAACTGATCCTGTAGAAACATTTTCTTATAGTTGGCAACCCCGTTAAACTTAAATGTCAACATATTATAATCAGAAAAACTGGTGATAAACGAAAACAGCATCGGCCCTAATGTAAACGCCAATAAACCAATCAGCCACGGCAGGATAAAGATATAACCGTATACATTTTCTCTTCCCTGCCTTTTCAAACCAAGTTTCGACATCAATTTCCCAAGCATTGTAACCATCCCTTCTTAAAAATAAGGGGGCTCCTATACATTTCTATATAAGAGCCCCTGTTCTATTGTCTTTTCATTGCCAATATTCTATTCTTTTATTTTATTGGTTGGTAGCAATAAAATCTTCCATTGCTTTCTGCGCATTATCCAATGCTTCATCCGTAGGCTTAAGCCCCAATGTACCTTCCTCGATCAACGGGTTAACTACATCCTGATATCCTTTCAGCTCGTTAGGTACAACAATGGTACAAGTCTCTTCCAAACACTTACCCAGCTCTGCATTAATCGGGTTTTTGAAGAACTCTGTGGAATCATCAAAATCGTTTCTTGCAGAGAAGTCACCGATATTGGTGCTTAAGAAATCCTGTGTCTCTCTGCTTGTCACGAATTTAATAAACTCATAAGAACCTTCCGGACATTTAGCCCCCTTCGGAATTTCAAGCACGAAACCGCCGCCGTTAGCAAAGTGACCGTTGCCAGCCTTAAACTCCGGAAGCGGAATAACGCCATACTCAAGATCCGGTGCATTCTGCTTTAAGGAAGACTGATAAGCGGACGTATGAACCAGCATGGAAAGGATGCCGGACGCAAAAGGATCCTGCATACCGCTGGAAAATACAGCAGCGAGCTCATCATACTTCGCCTGTCCGTAATATTCAATCTGGTCTCTTACCCATTTGAACGCTTCCTTGTTAACATCTGTGTTTACTTTTGCTTCCTTAGTCTCTAAGTCAAACCATGCAGGGTTACCCTGATTAGCATTTACCATCCAGGTATCCACGCCGCCGTTACCAAGAACAGGAATAAATCCAATTCTTTCCCAGTCATCGCCGTTCTTCTTGTCCAGCTTGCGGGCTGCTTCTACCAGATCATCCCATGTCTTTATATCTTCAGGATTAATGCCGGCTTCCGCAAAGTGTGCCTTGTTGTAGTAGATGCCGCGGGTATCCACGGAAAGAGGCAGCGCATATATACTTCCGTCATCTGCCGTGCAGCTGGAAATATACTGCTCATAGAAAGCGCCCGTTACATCGTCTGTCAGATAATCGTTAAGGGGTTCCACCTGTCCCTGCTCTGCGCGGAACACCACTTCTTCCAATGAGTTTGCCATGATATCGCAGGGATTTCCTGCCGCAATCTGGGCAATGTTCTTAGTAAAGATATCGCCAAAGGGGATATCAACATATGTTACATGGTACTTGCTCTGGGAAGCGTTAAAGTCATCCACCATTTTTGTGATATGGGGTTTTCTCGCCTCGGAACTCCACCATCCCCAGAACTCCAATTCCACAACTTCGCCATTGTCTTCAGGCGCCGTATCCGCTTCACTGTCTGCCGCATCCTCTGTGGGTGTTTCAGCCACTTCACTGCTGGAATCTTCTTTAGGTGCATTGCTATCTGCTGTCTTACTGCCACAGCCTGCCAATGCGGATACTGTCATTGCAGCTACCAACAATGTAGCTAAAATTTTCCTTTTCATAGCTTTTCTTCCTCCTTGATTTTGCTTTTCTTTCTGTGTCATTATAATATCACTAAAATTCATGCATCGCAAGTATTTTATGAACACTTTTTGAATATTTTTGATTATTTGTTGAAAAATACCGATTAATGTTCTTTTTTAGCACCATATGTCTACTTTTGTTGTTCCTTTTTTGTACATTTTGCACATTTATGTTTAAGCCTGTGCTTTTTTATGGTTTTATTAAGTTTCACTTTTAAATCATCTTATTTCATTATTTATCCATATTATTAATTAGAAATCTGGCATAGTTTATACTTTTTTTGTTTCTCCTTTTATTTGTTCATCATTATTCATTAAAAATCACTTTTTTAAGAATAAAGCTTCATTTTTCATTCAATCTATGCTATGATTATATTAGTAAAAAAAGAAAAGAAAATGATTTAAGAAAGGCATGGTATTTCTTATGATTCCCGCAATCCGTCAGGAAAAAATTTTAGATATGCTCTCTGGAAACGAAATTATAGCTACCGATGATATTATGAAAGACCTGGATATCTCTGTTTCAACTCTCCGAAGGGATCTGATGAAACTGGAAAGTGAAAATAAAGTCACTCTACTCCATGGCGGCGGTGTTAGGCTGGCGCAAAAACCTATTGAAATGAACATTTCCGCTAAACTGGAACTTAACAAAGAAGCCAAAGAAAAAATTGCGCGCAAAGCCGCTTCTTTTATTGACAATGGAGACGTCATATTCCTGGATCCTTCGAGTACCACCTATTTGATGATTCCATATCTTGCCGGAAAGAGCATTACCGTGATCACCAACAGCATTTCCCATATCAATCAGTTGGTTGCCCTTGACCTTCCCTGCATCATGGTTGGCGGTTCCATTAAAAAGACAACCAATTCCTGCATCGGTCCAATCGCGGAACTGACTTTAAAGACCCTCTACTTTAATAAATGTTTCCTTGGCGCCAGCGGGTTTTCCATCCCTTCCGGCATTACCAATCATGATATTAACGAACAGGTCATCAAACAGCTTGCACTGCATAATTCCTCCCAGCCATATATCCTGCTGGATCATACCAAGTACGGCATTATCACTATGGTCAAAGTTGCCAATCTGGATGAATATCCAATCCTGATCGATAAGATTCCAATGGGATTAGAAGGATATGGAAACTTTATCCTTTGTGAATAAACTATTTAATTTAGAAGAAAGATAAAGGAGCCGCTGCGCTGACGATTTACCCTTCATCAGCGCAGCAGCTCCCTTTTTTAACCATTCGCACTTGTATACCGCTTGATTCCCGCTTTCCACATAAGCCTCGCCAGCCAAAAAGCCAATACCGGTATCACAATTCCCCAGATGATCTGTATCATATCCAGTTTTCCAAGAACCGCCATTCCCGGCCAGTTCGTCACCAGAAAAATAGGAATGATAAATGTTCCTATCTGCTTGATCACCTTTGGATATAACTCCATCGGCATATTATTGTAATCCCACAGTGCCGCATAAAGCGTGCTTACCGCATTCAGGGAAGTCACCCAGAAGACCAGCAGCGATGCCATCAACCCAAAAGAATAGGTAAGAATAATACCGGTTATCAGGTAAAACAAAAAGCTCCCCACACTGCTTAGCGTCACCGGTATCTTGCAAAGACTCCATCCTCCTACCATCAAAACGGTTCCCATCACCACATTAGGAAATGCCAGTGCAAAGTTATACTTGCCAAAGGTCTGTAAAAACTGAAGGGATCCCGGTTTCGTCATGATCAGATCCAGGTCTCCTTTGACCACCTGGTCCGGAATATTATTGACACCGCTTAAAAGCATCCAGATCCCGGTCATAAATATATAGGTTCCTACAAAAATGACAACCATATCCGGCGTCAGGCTCCCTACATTCATTCCGGTAGATAATACCACATACAAATACACCAGTTTGATCATCATGTAAGCAAGCTCAACGCAGACACCAGATGCAAAATTTAGTGGATATTCCATTACAGATTGCAAAGAAAGCTTCCCGAAATGAATTGCCACTTTAATATACCATTTCAATTCATGTAATCTTTCTTTCATACTCATCCCCCTACCGCAACATATTTTTTTAATCCCCAGTTCCAGCTTAATTTTGCCAATACCGCTAAAATAACGATCCAGACAAACTGAATGAAAAGTACCTCCATTGCTTCCCTGGTGCCCACTGCCCCTGACAGAATTTGGATGGGGTAATTAATCGTATAAGTAAGCGGAATGTATCTGCTGATCGTTTCATAGCCTGCGCCAAACACGGATACCGGAAACACTCCCCCGCTCATCACCATGATCACCACGCTGATCGCATGAAAGAAATTACCAATCTCCGTAAGCCAAAAGGCCAGCGTACTAAGGCAGAAAAAGATAAAAAAATTAAGTACCGCAGCCAGCGCCAGCGAGGGAAAGAACAAAAGTACCGCAGCAGGCACCACTACAAAATCCACTGCAAAAAATAGTACCGCCAACGCCCCCAGTGTCAAAAAAATCATCGTGACCATGGACGCAAATTTATTCCCCACAATGTCACATAGACGAAAACCAATATAATTTACAGGCCTTACCAGATATTTGGCAATCCCGCCGCTGTGGATATCCTCATTTACCATATATTCCACGCCGGTATTGGTAAATTTGCTCACCGCTCCAGCCACCACTACATACATGATCATCTGTGGGAAAGTATACCCATACATTGCATCGCCGCCGCTTCCGCTATATACAGAAACCCATATGAACACCTGCATAATGATCGGAAACACGGTGCTGAGAAGGTTCATAAAAAAATCAAAGCGAAATTCCATGGAATTAGAAATCCCTACCAAAAAAGCCGTCTTGTATTTTCCCATATCCCATACCTCCTACACACCTTGCGCATAAAGACGGGCTATACTCTCTTCTAACGGCGCCGCATCAATCCCAATATCCCCAACCGAAAACAGTTCAAACAACCTATGTATCGTCTGGGCTACGGCGGTGTCGTCAATTTCAATTGCCGCTTTCATCGGCTCCCAGTCTTTCACCATCCCCAATGAAATAAGAGCTTCTTTTTCCACAGGAGCATTCCAGCGGATATTCAGGATCCTCTTTTTGGAGAAAATATCCTGAATATGTTCCAGTGTTCCGTCATAGACCAGATCCCCATGGCTGATCACCATCGTTCTTTGGCACAGCTCTTCAATATCCTTCAGATAATGACTTGTCAAAAGCATCGTTGCCCCGTTTTTACGATTATAGTCTTTTAAAAATTCCCGGATATTGTTCTGTGCAATGAAATCCAGGCCTATGGTAGGTTCATCCAGCAGGATCACTTTAGGCCTATGCAGCAAAGCGGCTATCATCTCCATCTTCATCCGTTCTCCTAAAGACAGCCGCCTGACCTGTACTTTCAAAAATTCCTGCACGCCAAATAATTCCACCAGCTCCCCAAGGGTCTCCCGGTATTCCGCATCCGGCAGCTCATAGATGCTTTTATTCAGTTCAAAGGAATCCACCGCCGGAAGGTTGATCCACAACTGAGACTTCTGCCCTGCCACATAAGCAAACTGCTTTTTAAATTCCTTTTTCCGCTCCCATGGCACATAACCGTTTACATAGACTTCACCGGAAGTCGGATGCAGGATACCGGAAAGCATTTTGATGGTCGTCGTCTTTCCGGCTCCGTTTGGGCCGAGAAACCCGACTATTTCCCCTTTATTGATCTCAAAGGAAATATCTTTTACTGCATGACGGACCTGTTTTGTTCTATGGAATAAATTTTTCACAGAACTTTTCATCCCGGCCTCTTTTTCGTAGTACTCAAAATCCCTTATTAAGTTTTTGACAATAATCCCTTCCATAAGGCGCCACCTCATTTCCCATATAAATAGAGTGTACTGCTTATTCAAAACACTATCACATATATTCACTATAAGCAAGTATTATCTGAACATTTTATGAATATATTTGATTATTTAATGAAAAATAGGTCAAGTGTTCCGCAATGTCAAAATGCATGTCGTTCCCTCCCCCAGCCTGCTGATGACATCAAGACCATATTCTTCCCCATAATAGTAGCGGATTCGTTGATTTACATTATAAAGGCCAAATCCGTTTTGCTCGTTTCCACCCCCTTTTTTTACTTTTCGGTTTAGTTCATCTACCTGCCTTTCACTCATGCCAACGCCATTATCGGCTACGTAGATCACCATGTTATCATCCACCATCTCCCCGCTTACCGTAATCTCCCCGTTTCTTTTTTCATCCACCAAGATTCCGTGAAGGATTGCGTTTTCTACCAGTGGCTGCAAGGTCAGCACTATCATTTGGGTCTTCATCATCTCTTCCGGAATATTCACATAAAGATGTATCCGTCCCTCATAACGGAATTTTTGAATATTAAAATAAGATATGATATGGCACAGCTCCTGTCTAAGTGTGGTCACCTGCTGTCCGGCATTTAGTCCAACACGAAAATAATCCGACATATTTTTCACTATAAAACTGATCTGTGGCACATTCATCTTGATAGCAAGCCAATTGATACTGTCTAATGTGTTATATAAAAAATGAGGATTGATCTGAGCTTGCAAAAGCCCAAGCTCCGCCGCCATCTGCTTTTTCTTTGCCCCTTCCATTTCTTCCATCACGTTCCGGATCCTGCCCTGCAGTTCATGGAAGGACTCCTCAAGTATATCAATTTCATCCTTCCATCTGCTGGCTTTCCCATTTTCCTCCCCGCTATACATCCGGTTCATCTCTAACGTCAAACGGCGCAGATGCCTGGTGATGTGTACGGATGCCAGATAGGAAGCCGCCAGGGCTAATGCAAAAATAGGTATTAAAATAAAAAACATCCCCCGCACGGAATCTTCCGCCAGCTTTTCAATGGTTTCTTTGGGAAATACAAAGATTGTATAAAAAGGACTTCCGCCAATTTGTTTGTAAAGGACAAAATACTGCGCCCCTTCATATTTTGTTTCAAATTCTCCGCTATCTCCGCCCTCTTTGGCAATGCTCTCCATAATATCCGCTTCCAGGCCATTATCTTTCCGGCCAAGAACCTCCCGCATCCCTAAAAAAGAAAGCTCCCCTCCATGACTATGCAGGTATTCCATCCATTCCCCGTAAACCTTTTCACGAATCGTAAATAACAGCAGAACCCTTTCCCCATCCTTTGTCTTCATACAAGCGCCATAGCTTAGTTTCCCTTCTTTTGCCCCCTCTTCCCAAATCCAAAACTGACTGTTTGGAGCTGCATTATTTGTCCTCCCGCTTTCATCGAAGAAAAATCTGTTACGGTTGTCCATCATCATATACCGCTTTGAAAAAATTAAAGAAACAGAATAGATATTATCCACATTTTCAGTATCCGCACAAATTTTATCCAGTTTTGAATAGCTGTCATACACCTGTGCCGGTGTCTTTTCCTCCAGATTGCTGACCCCCTCTGAAAAAACATCATTTAACTGCAGATTAGCCGCCTGTGTTTCAATCCTTTTCATAATCCCTTCAATTTCTTTTGCGGATTCTTCCCGGTTCTGCCTTGCATTGCTGACAATTTGCTCCCTTGTCCTATGGTACGTATTAAAATAGATATAAAAACCAAACAGGCCGGTAGAAGCTATGGCAATCAGCATATTTAAGATATATATTTTATAGATCAGCCTGCTTTGCAGCAATAATCTGCCTGCATTTTTACATCCGGTAATGCCGGATCTGATATTCTTTCGGAGAAATCCCCTCAAATTTTTTAAACACTTTACTATAGTAATTTTCATTGCTGTATCCTACCTTCGATGCAATTTCCGCTAACCTGAGCTTACCGTTTTCAAGAAGCTTCCGGCTTTTTTCTATTCTGTATAAGTTTAAATAATCATTGATCGTTGTTCCGGTCACCTTTTTATAAACCATGCACAGATAAGCGCTGGTATAGCACAGTTCATCCGCAATGTCATTCACTTTCAGCATGGGATCGCAATAATTACAGGCAATGAATCTGTTGATATTCTCTGCAATATATCTGTCCTTCTCCGTAATATTCCCACTCGCCGGCAAAACCGGAAGTTCAAAGGAAAGCTTCACTTCTTCATACTCCGATTCCCCGTCGGAAAGATAATACAGTTCCTGCTTCATGCGCCCGGCTTTCATGGTCGGTTTTTCAAAGCATTCTTCGTAGATCAGATCCCCAAGCCGGATCGCGGCATGCAAAAACAATTCCTGTGTTCCGTTCTTAATGCCGCAGATATTTAAGATCCTATCCTTATGGTGCACGAAGCTGTACAAAAAGGGGAAATCTTCAAGGCCATTTTGAATCACTTTTCCAAGCGCTGTAAGCTCCAGGGAACTATAGCCCAAGTTCCCCAGAGTGTCATACTTTTCCAGGTTGATATTCTCCACACAGATAATCCCATAATCAAGCTTTTCCTTAGGGAAACCAAGTTCCGACCGTATCTGCTCAAATTCTTTCTTTCCAAACCGCTGCCCTTTGACCAACAGATCATAAAAAAATTTTCCCCGCAGCATCACCTTGTTTTTTCTGGAAAAACTGTTTATTTTCTCCGCAGCCCTTGTCAATGCCGCCGCAAGCTCTTCTAACGAAACCGGCTTTAAAATATAATCTACCGCATTCACATGCATTGCTTTTTTCATCAGTTCCAATTCCGAATATGCCGTCAAAAAAATGATGACCGTGCTTCTGTCTTTTTCATAGATCTTACAAGCCAGTTCAATCCCATCCCCGCCGGGCATCCGGATATCGGTAAGCACGATTTCCGGATGCTCCTTTTCAAAGATCTCAAACGCCTGTCTCCCATTTTCCGCCGTCCATATCCGTTGAAAGGCCAAGCCAAAATGCCTGATATAATCTTCCAGTGAATTTCTGGTGTTTTTTTCATCTTCCACAATTAAAATATTCAAAAAAACCCCCCTTTCAAATGGAAAATAGAGCTGTTTGTACAGCCCCATTTCCAGATCAGCGGTTTTGATACCACTCATTATATGCTTCTGTCAAGCGGTCCCCGCCCTTTTCCTTCCATTCCGCAACATAGCTGTCAAAGTTTTCCAGCTCTTTTTCGTCAATGATCATTTTGATCACTTTTTCTTTCGTCCACTCTTTCAGGCTTTGCTTTACCGCTTCAATTTCATTATCCAATGTAGGCGCATAGTTTAAAACCGGATCATAACTATATTGTCCACATTTCTCATTAATATCATCCCAAAGCTCCCCCATCTCCTTTTCTTTATGCGCCCTTGCGCTAAAAAGCTCCGTATATCTTTCCCCTACATTCGTGGGATAAAACCAGCGTCCTTTGTTAAATTTATCAAACTCCGGCAAAATCGGCATATATTTTCCGTCTTCCATCTGGAAGCTTACGCCTTCCTCACCAACGATAAGTTTTTCATAGTTTTCTTTGGCCAGAAAATCATTGCAATACTTTACCACTTCCTCCACCTTGTCAGAAGATTTTGGTACGATCAAAAATCCTTTCAGACCACTTCGGTTCTCAATGGAACGATTCCCGTCCGCATCTTTGAACGGCTCCATAAAAACCAGTTCCGCATCAGGATTACTTTCTTTTATCGTCCGGACCGCCGCCGATTCCCATGGTGTCATCCTGCATGCCCCTGCATATCCCGCCGCAATCTTAGAGATCATGGTTTCATTTTTATTAGACGGATAATCAGCATCCAAAAGCCCTTCCTTGTAAAGCTTGTTTAAGAAAGTGATCAATTCCCTGGTTCCTTCAAGTTCCATGCTGGGAAGAAGTTCTCCATCCTTTTCTATATATCCGCCAACTTCCGCACTGACTCCAAATGCCTGCGAGAGGCCATTGAATATTATTTTACCCTCCATGGTCAAGGGAACCACATTTTCTTTTCCCACATTTCCCGGATCCTCTTCCTTAAAACGCTTTAATACCCGGTAAAAATCATCTATCGTCTGAGGAGTGTCTTCCCCTAACGCATCCAGCCAGTCCTTTCTGATTGCAAATCCCCACTCCACATCATTGGTATTGGTCTCCGGGATGGCATAAATCTGCCCATCAAAACTTACCATATCCCATTCGTCCTGTGTAAATGCGTTTTTTAGATCCGGATACTTGTCGATGTACTCATTTAATGGGTGGATGATACCGTTTTCCATATAACTTATCAACAGATTTCTATTTGTAAGCTTAATCATATCATATTCCTGCCCGGAGTTTAAAATCAGGTTCACCTTATCATCCTCATTCCCCATTTCCGGAATGATAGTAACATTGAGCAATTCTTTAATCAATTCCCTCGTATAATCGGTTTCAGGATCAAAGCTGTCAGAATTATGGAGAAATTTTAAAGATATTTCTTCCGTTTCTTCTTTCTTTTCTGCTTCCGCTTTTTCCTCTTCCACCTCTTTTTGTTCCTGTCTTCCTACATCCTTTGCACTTTCTCCGGCTGTACCGTTTTTTGATTGGCATCCGGCTAACAGTAATGCCACAGATAATAATGTTAACATTGTAATCAGCCATCTTTTTTTCATATCCCATTTCTCCTTTACTTTTAACGTTTATCCTTTTACTGCACCAACAACCGCCCCTTTTGCAAAAAACTTCTGCAGGGCCGGGTACAAAATAAGCATCGGGATCATCGCACATACCACAGTTGCATTGATCACACTTTGGGAAGCCGCTTTCATACTCTCTCCGGCGCTAAGGGCAAAATCCCCTGCTGGGCTTTGTGCTTCAAATATGATCGCCTGCAGATATTGCTGCATAGGCATCATACGGCGTTCTGTAATATACATCTTCGCATCAAAATAGCTGTTCCAGTAGCTCACCACAAAAAACATAAACACCGTTGCCAGCACTGGTTTTGCCATCGGAAGCACAACTGACCGTAAAATCCTCATCTGGCTGGCGCCATCAATCTTTGCCGCTTCTTCTAAAGCTTCCGGCAAAGATTCCAGATAATTCTTTACAATCAGAAGATTATATACACTGATCAACTGCGGCAAGATCAAAGACCAGACGGAGTTGATCATATGTAATTTCATGATAAGCAGATAAGAAGGAATGATACCCCCATTAAACATCATGGTAAAAATGAAGATCAAAAGGAATGCTTTTCTTCCCGGCATATTTTTTTTGGAAAGCGGATAAGCCGCCAGCACGCTGCAGATAACTGCCAATGTACTTCCTGCCAGTGTTACAAATAACGATACTGCCAATGAATAAAAAAACTGTTTCGAACTGATCACATATTCATAAGCATCCAGTTGAACGCCTTTAGGCCAAAAGCGGACCTTCCCGCCGACTACCGCCCCCTGGCTGCTGATGGAAACCACAATCAGGTTCATGATCGGAAGTATGATCATGACCGCCACACACAATAACAACACATAACAGCTTAGAAGCAGTATTTTATCGCCTTTCCCTTTCATTGGCTTGCCCTTACCCTTTCCCCAGCACTTACCAGATACTTCTGTCCAAAAACTTTCTGCACAACGCGTTTGCCGTTATCAAAAACAGAAATCCCACAAACCCGTTAAAAAGGCCCACAGCCGAAGCATATCCGTACTGCATATTATGAACGCCAACCCGGTACACATAAGTATTAATGATATCCGCCACGTCATAAACTGCCGGATTATACATGATCAGCACTTGTTCAAACGAATTTCCTAGAATATTTGATAATGACATCAAAAGCATCAATACTATCGTGGAAGTAATATTGGGTATTGTAATACGGATCATCTGTTGGAGCCTGGAAGCCCCGTCCACTCTTGCCGCCTCATAGATTTCCGGATCAATGGAGCCGATGGCGCCCAGATACACGATACTTCCCCATCCTACTTCCTTCCACATCGCCGAAAAAGCGATCACATGGATAAAGTATTTGGAGTCATACAAAAATCTTACCGGGCTGCCACCTATGGATTTAATCATTTCATTTACCATACCCCCATTGACAGAAAGAATATTGACAAAAATGCCTCCTACGATCACCCATGATAAAAAGTGCGGCAGGTAAACAACTGTCTGCATCGTATTGCGGAACTTTTTCCCTACTTCGTTTAGTAAAAGCGCAAGAACAATCGGAAGAGGAATATAAAAGCACATTTTATAAAGATTGATAGCAAATGTATTTCTAATCGCCCGTAAAAAATCACGGTCCGTAAACATGGTCTGGAAATTCTGAAAGCCAATAAACTCACTTCCCAGGATCCCTTTAAAAATATTGAAATCCTGAAATGCGATCAAAATGCCATTCATCGGAATATATTTAAAAATGATCAGGATAACAAGAACCGGTATCATCATAAGATATAGTTCTATGTATCCTTCTCTCTTCATCTGCTTCCAAGTCATTTTTTTCGGCTGCTTTTTCACATTAGTCTCCTGTTCTATCTATTTTGTATGTTTCTATGCTAAGATTATAGTTTTTTCTCATCACTTTAACCATGTTCAAAATATATATAACAGGTAAAATATTAACTTTATGTTTCTTACCAATATCGTTTTGTGACCTGCTGCACCGTCTTCGTCCTCGGATTTTCCAAAATCTCTTTTTTCCAGTCCGCAATACGGTATCCAAACTGTCTGCCGGTCAAATTTTCCAGTTCCCTGCATGCAGAACAAGCCAGGGAAGTTCCTCCTTTTTCCAGTATCTTTAGCAGCCCCTCATACCCTTCTAAATCCCCCAGCCTTGCAGCGGATCGGTATAGGCAAAACAAAAGGATCAAAAAACGCTCGGTCAACAGGTCTGTCCTAGATTTTCTTCCCAGTGCATCCTGAAACTCTTCCCTCATGCTCAGTTCCTTAAGCATCGGAAGAAACTCCCGTATACCGGTTCGTTCCGCCACATAAGAAAAAGTTTCAACATAATGATAAATTCCTTTACGGATCTCTTCATATTCTTGTTCCGAAGCCTTTAATTTAGATAAGACTATCTCAAACGGACGCAGGATACATTTTTTCCGGCTGCAGGCCAGGATGTTTAACCGGTAAATAATCTCCGGCATGACCCCATGATCCGGCAGCAGCTGGACACAGGTAATGTCTCCTACTCTCTTTGGCAGTCCTTCTGCCTGTTCTAATTCGTTACAGATCCTTTCAGAAAATTCCTCCGTAAAGTCATCACAGCCATGCCACAATGCACACGCAATCAAATAATCCCTTAACAGGCCCTTGCTTTCTTTGTTTATCCGTTCTTTTATATTATTGATACTTTCCTGCCCCGGCTCACATAAAACCGCCAAAAACGGGTTTTGCTCCGTCTCCTCATAGGTAAACGGCACGTCTACCCAATGGGTCCGCGTATTGACGGTAATCCTGTCCACTGCGTCTGCGACATTTTCCTCATGATTCGAAAAGGGCAGCAAATCCCCCGTTTTTTCCCGGACTAACCCATGGATTTCATCAATCGCCATCTCCTCCGGCAACATCCCCCGCTTTAGCCCTGATGCCACGATCATTCCCATGACTGCCCCCTGATGCATCAGATCCGGCTGCATGCGGATGCTGGGGAAAACATTATGTGTTGCGCTTACCGCTTTTCCCAGTACATAAATTCCCGGAATCCTGTTCTCTTTTTCATCCACGGGCAGCAATGCTGACAGTGGGATCTGTATCTTGGTCTGGGGCGGCAAAAATCCGGCATATACCAGATCCGCATTTAATTTCCCCTTCGGGTCATAGTTGGAAAAGCAGGTGTAGATGCCGTCCGCATAAGTCCTTCCCATACACAAATCCTGCAATGTCACACAATATTTCCCCTTGATGTGGCGGCTTTCCCTCATGCTGAGATAACTGCCATGATCAAACATTTCACCCCGCTTGCGCCCCTCGATAATAAAGTGCGTATAATCCTCAGGATCTGACGCATAAACCATACAGGAAAAATTGTTTTTATAACGTTCCGGAGATGTATACTGTGCCAGAGAAGCCCAGTAAGTAATGCAGTCGCACTCACTGCCATGTACGTAGTCCGCCCCTGCCTTTACCGCAATATCACCATCCCCGGTGGCATCCAGGATAACCTTCCCAAAACAGACAAGATTTCCATATTCTCCAGATGTCACCACGCCTATAAGCCGTCCGTCTTTTGGGTCAGCGCATTCAGCAGAATCCCTGACAATGCCGTAAGCAAACTGCCCAAATAAAACCTCCACACCTGCCTGTCTGCAAAGCTTCAGGTACACATACCCCCGGATACCCCCATGGAAATCATCATGCCCGCTCCATATGCCCGCTTTCCTATTAAGACCCAATTTCCGGTAAATGCGCTCTATTTCATTATCTATCTCCTGCACATCCGCAAAGCGTTCCCCGAACCAATAGGTGTTGACACCGCCCACCGTTCCGGTACCGCCCAACTCATAGTTGGGTTCTATCAATATTGTTTTGCATCCCCCTCTGGCGGCATGGATAGCCGCCATTACGCCTGCCGTTCCCCCTCCGACGACCAGGACTTCTGCTTTTTGGGTTTCTGCCTCCACAGTATCGCAGCAGGAAACCTCCTGATATTTTTTATAGTTCAAAAAATCACTTTCCGCAAAAATCCGGTATTTATCCTTTTGCTTTTTGGGTTTGGATTGCCTTTTATCATCCTGTTTTGGCCTCCCATAGCCCCGAAGCGCAAATCTCCCTAACTGCAGATCATTATTTTTATTGAAATCCGCAAATTTATCCAATAACGCTTTCTTACAGCAATACAGGTTTTCCATTGTTCCGTTTTCCACTTTACCGACATCTTCTACCTGCAAAAAATCCCAATCCGCTTCCGGGTACTTCACATATGCCTGATAGGAAATATCCTTTGTTTCCGTTCTCATATCCAGCAATTCCTTACAGGAAATGCCAAACATTCCTCCCTTAGAAGCCGTCCTTACAAGGATTTGTCCATCCACTTCGATATGATCCACCAGCCACATAAAATAAAACAGCCGGATTCCTTTTTCCCTGCACTGTGCCTCCAAATACCTTTTTAATCTGTCCGGATGGAGCATCCCGTTTTCCATAAAAACATGCTCCGGAAACTTCCTTTTCATTTCATCCGGAACATGATACCGGTTCGTGCTGCAAATATCTGTTCCCAGAAACGTATCGCTAACTGCCAGCACCACTTTTTTTCCATGCGAAGAAAGAAAAAAAGCTTTCTCCAAAGCTCCCACACTTCCTCCCAAAATAACATGATCCGCCTGCCCTATGATTGGTATCCGCATTGTCTTCTTCCTCCATACTTTTGTATTAATTTAATCCAAAATGAAAAGACTTGCAAGAAATCTAACATAGATTTTAAGTAAAATATTAAAATTTTGCTTTACATGAATATAGCAATTATGCTATTCTAATAAAAATATCCGGGAATCTGATGTTCTTATATCGCATCTGTGATACATTGCTTATCCTAAAAGAATCCCTCATATCAGACATTATACCAATCAAAAACTTACAAAGGAGAACTAATTTATGGCAGCAAACCTTAAAGATCATTTCCCTATTATCCGAAAAAGGGAGGAGATCCTATCAGAAATCAAAAAAAACAGTATCCTGCAATCAAAGTTTGACAGCTGGGAAGAAACCATGCAAAAAGAATTTTTAGACCTGTGTTCCGGTGTAAAAGGACTAAAACTTTTATATGACGGATTTTTTAAGGAAATTATGAATCCAGAGTATGTGCCTGAACGTCTAAATGACTTCCTATCCAGTGTACTTGGGCAGGAGATCAAAGTATTAAAAGTACTGCCCGCTGACTCCGTCAGAATTTCAGATGAAAGTTCTTTACTCATTATGGATATTGTAATCGAACTGGAAGATGGAAGTATCGCCAACCTGGAAATACAAAAAATAGGCTATCTGTTTCCGGGGCAAAGAAGCGCCTGCTATTCTGCCGACCTGCTGCTTAGACAGTACCGCCGAGTGCGGAACGAAATCACATTCTCAAACACAAAAGGAACCGGCAAAAAGAAAAAGTTTAACTATCGCAATATTAAAAGTGTCTTCACAATTGTCTTATTTGAAAAAAGCCCAAAAGAATTTCATAGTTTACCTAATGATTATTATCATTTTTTCGAACAACAATCTAACACCGGACTAAAATTAGATCTTTTGCAGAAATACCTGTTCATCCCCCTTGACATCTTTCAAAAAAACAAGCAAAATATAGATATAAACGAAAAAAGAGATGCATGGTTGACTTTATTTTCCTCTGACAATCCGGACGATATCATTGAATTGATTGAAAAGTATCCGGACTTCCGTAGAATATACGAAGAGGGATATCAAATTTGTCTGAATATTGAAGGAGTGATGGACATGTTTTCAGAAGAACTGTATGAGCTTGACAAAAATACCGTAGAATACATGATTGATGAAATGCAGGAAACCGTTGATAGGCAAAAACAGATTATTGCTGAAAATGAGCACGCTATAGACGAACAAAAGCGCATGATCAATCAGTACGAACATACGATCAACGAATACGATCAGACCATCAGTGTCTACAACCAAACCATCAGCGAATATGATCAAACTATCAGCGAGTGCAATCAAACCATCAACGAACGCAATCAAACCATCAGCGAGTGCAATCAAACCATCAGCGAATTACAGGACACGATCCATCAAATGAAAGAAGTTCAGGAACAAGCAATCCGCGGCACTGTAGCAATCTTAAGAAACTTGAAATTATCCGAGCCGGAAATCATCGCCCAAATATGCAGCCAGTATCAATTAAGCGAAAAAGAAGTACAAGATTATCTTTAAGAATATTTTTTAACCGCCCACCTATCTTACTGGTGGGCGGTATCTTAAAACCTCTTTATTTTTTTTGTTGTGTTTTTTTCAAATTCCACATCCCGGATTTTCAATTTGAACACCCGCTTGTAAAGAGGCGCCGTCTTATTGTATTCATCAATGACCTCCTGTAATGCCGCCTGCAGATCTTTAATCTTTTTCTTTGACGCATACTCCAGATCCGGAAAAATTTCCGCCTCGATCACGCCCCCGTCGTCACGGACCAGCACCTCCTGAACAAGCCTTGTTTCCCCAAGCTTATTTTCAATCTCCTCCGGAGAAACATTTTCACCATTTGGCGTGATGATCAGGTTTTTCTTACGTCCGGTAAGGAACAAAAAGCCTTCCTCATCCACATATCCTAGATCCCCTGTTTTAAGCCAGCCATCCTCCAACGTTTCCGCAGTTTCTTCCGGCATTTTGTAATACCCCTGCATGACGCTGCTTCCCTTGACCCAGATCTCTTCCTCCACGATCTTCACCTCACAGTTTGGCATACATCTCCCAATGGAACCGTCCTTTTTGGCACTGTTGCAATTGGTGCTGATGACTGGCGCACATTCCGTCATACCATACCCTTGGAGGATTGTAATGTCGTACTTTTTAAACAGATTAATAAAAGCAGGGTTTAAATAAGCGCCACCACTGCACACCGTATGGAACTGCTTTCCAAACACCTTTGCTTTTACAAGCGGCGCAGGAATAAAGGATACCTCCTCCAGCTTCTTCGCAAGGGTCTCCACCATAAGCGGAACCATCAAGATCATATTCGGCTCAAAAAGCTTGATATTTTTGGCAACCCGCAAAAGCGAGTCATTAATACAGATCACTGCCCCTACGGAAGTTCCTTTTAAAATATCCATGCTAAGGCAATATGCGTGGTGGATTGGCAGCACGCTGAGAAGGACCGTTCCAGGCTCATAGCCCATATCCAGTGCCGTGGCATTTTCCGCAAGGTTTCTGTGAGTCAGCATGACCCCTTTGCTTTTTCCCGTAGTGCCCGATGTAAACATGATAGTGGCAAGATCCTCCGGCTTTGGCTGATTTCCATCCCATCCCGGTGCCCTGGCAATCAGATCCCACATAGACAGCGCATCCGAAACCGTACTTTGCTCCATTGCCACCAAACGCGCAAGATCCGGGCATTGCTGCTTTGCCATAAGTGCAACATTGGCCTTCGTTTCGTCATACACAAGTACCCTCACATCAGCCCGGTTTATCAGTTCACACAAATCCTCTGCCGGCAGGTTTGCATCCAGAGGAACCGCCACACTGCCGCCGTTTACAATACCATAATACGCCGTGATCCATGAATAGGATGAGGTTCCTAAAATGGCAATATGCTTTCCCTGCTCCCCAAGCTGGTCAAGCGCCGCCGAAAAGCGCTCACTGTCTTCCCTTAACTGAGTATAGGTCCTAGACTCCACCTTTGTTTCTTTTTTGCCGCCTGTTCCGGCTTCTTTTACCTTATAACGGATAGCGTCCCTTGTACCATACGCCTCCTGTGCCTTTATCAATAATTCATAAATGGTACTGCGCAATTCGTTCATGCTTATCCCCATGCCTTTCTCACACAATATTTCAATCTTTATCCCTTTCTTTTTCAGGCTGTCAGTTCAGAAAGATAGTCGACCGCTTCCTGCACAGTGCGTATATTGACCACTTCCTCCTCATTGACTTCCACATCCAGCACATCTTCCACTTCCCCTAACATGCTCATAAAGTCAAAGGATGTAAAACCCAGATCCTCTATAAAACGGGATTCTGGCTTAATATCTTCTTTCTTAACCTCTACATAATTTACGATGATTTCTGTTAACTGATCAAACATGGCTTCCCCTTTCACACTAACTTCATGATGTCACCAATCTTAAGATTGGGCGTTTCCGTTCCTTTAAACATGATCTTGCAGATATAATAATAAAAGTATTCAAGCTGTTCCCTGCTGTATGCTTTCACCTGGTGTTCAAAGCTAAAGTCCAGACCATTGTCTTCCGCTCTGTGCATGACAGTCAGGTATAGGCCATCTGAATAATAGCCGTTGCAGTACCGCTTAGTCTTATACCGGATCCCGCCTAAATCCGTCAGCCCTTTTTCCCTTAAAGTTGCCGGCTGGTAGGTGAGAGATACGGTCTCATAACCCATGCCCCTTGGCGGATGATAAAACTGATTCCTGTAGTTTAAGTATTCCGCCGGGTTATAGTTCACATAGCGGAACACTGCATTTTGCTTATCCCTGATTTCAAATATTCCATCCAAAAACGTTTTATCTTCCGGTATGATGGTTCGAAAAGGAAAACAATGGATACGGGTGCCTCCTGATTTTTTCTCCTTAAGGGTCGCCCTTCTGGCATAAGCGACCTGCATAGACACATCGTCACACTGGTTTATTTTTTGCAGGTAGGTGCGGATCCCCATGATAAGCAGGCACTGCAGAGAAATATGCTGCTGATTGCAAAAATCCATCAGCCGTCTTGTAGGCTCTTCCTCCAAATGGAAAATATCAATTGCCGCCGCAAAACTGTCCGACCCGGTAGACGCTGCCCGGAGGTTCGGGTTTCCCGTTAAATTCCTGGCTTCCTCTAATTTTCCCGGCCCTTCAATCCCGTTATAAATTGGCTCGGATTCTTCGATCAGCTTACGGAAGTATTCCCTGTCTCTTGCCTGGGCTTTGCTTCCGGCTTCATATGCCAGATCCTTTTCCACCTGCTCTGTATAAGAACACATATCGGAAGGATAAGGGATACCTTCAAAATTAGCGCTGCAATACAGCTCTATCACATCCTTCATAAAGCCAATCAGCGACTGGGCGTCCAAAAACCTGTGATCCCCCGCAATAAACATACCTTCAAAACCGTCCGGGGTCTTAATGATGACCACCCGGTTCATAGGGGCATCTTCCTCATCAAACGGAATCCTCGTCCATTCTGTCATCACTGCTTCCGCTTCATCCATGGTCTTTCCGGTAAAGTCAACATACTCGATTTCCCGTTCTTCTTTTTCAACAATATACTGATACCACTCTTTTTCTTTCTTGTCATATACAAGCCTTGCACGCATGGATTCGCACCGCTCATAGGCTTTATAAACAGCCTTTCTAAGCTCATCTAAATCCAGCTCAAACTCTATAGTTAGGCTTGTTCCCACATTCAATATTTCTTTTCCCGGACTGACATTGGCATAGTATTCATGGAACTTCTGCGCCACTGTCAACGGGTACGCCTTAAATCCTTTTCTTGTTTTCATATAAACTCCTTCTACATGATTTCCCCGGCAAACTCTGTCAACACCTTTTCATAATCTGCCATGTCCTTATAATAGCTTTCCGCATGGGCTGCCCCCTCAACGATCAGCTTCCGTTTGGGAGAAGCACAGTTCTCATAAATCTCATGGCACATGCTTACCGGCACAAATGTGTCCGAAGACCCATGGATAAACAAAATAGGAACCTTGGCCTTTTGTACCTCATATTTAGCATTGCATTCATCCATCCCATACCCGGCAAGACGTTTGTTGATCAGATCCGCCCCCTGGATTGCCGGGAATGCAGGTAAATGGTACATATGGTTCAGTACATGGGTAAACACTTCTTTCGGCGAAGTAAACCCACAGTCGGATACGATCCCCTTCACCTGACAGGGCAGATCAAGGCCGCTTGCCATCAGCACCGTAGCCCCGCCCATAGAAGTTCCGTGAAGCATGATCGCCACATCATTGCCACATTTTCCAATAAGCCAATTGACCCAGCTAAGGGCATCTTTCCGGTCTAAACACCCGAAACCAATATATTCTCCTTCGCTTTCACCATGGGCCCTGGCATCCGGCATAAGCATCGCATAGCCCTTCTTCAGAAAATAGTCCGCAATCGCTATATGATTACTAAGCCCTTCCCCGGTATATCCGTGAAAGCAGATCACTGCCTTTTTTACACCGGAAACATCCGCCGGCCGGCCGGCCTCATCTTCCATCCCCGGAAAATAAGTGGCATGGAGCTTTAAGCCGTCAAAAGACGTAATATACACATCCTCATGAGGCTGCCCCAGCACAAAACCTTTTCTTTCTTCCATAAGCGGGAAATATTTCTCCCAGTCTGTTCCTGACATTTTCGTGGTGCGTTCTGTTTTTGCGTTTCCGCGCTTCATGGTCCGGTTATAGAAATATACCGTCTCTCCTACACCTGCCGCAGCAAGGATTCCTGCCGCAGCCACTATATTTTTTAATACTCCCATTACTCACTCATCTTCTTTCCTTTTGGGGATACTTCCTTAGATGCCTTCTTTGCCGCCGTTTTCACCACGGTGTTTACAACCTTATCAACTGCCTTTTTGCCTATACTTTTTTCATCGCCCTTTTTTAAATCAATAATTTCCTTTAACCGCAGCGCCTTTTCAATGCTTCCTTCCACCCGGAGCTTTTGAGCCGTAAATGCTGCTACCGGATCCATTTTCCCATCCGCAATGGCAAACAGCACATCCGGGGCACAAATAAAGATAGCGTCTCTGTCATAGTATTCATAAGGCTCCACATAAAGTGTTCCATCTTTTACTTCTACGTAAAACGCTCCTCCGGCTTGTTCATCTTCAATGTTAAACTGAAAAGCAAGGTGTTCCTTAATGTCACTTACATCTGCCCCCATAAACTTTCCTTTAAATTCATAAAATAAATCTGCGTAAGTCATCCTTATCCTCCTTGTTCCATACTGGAATCTTTACTTGGCTTTCTGTTTCGACCAATGGTCGATTGTTTCTTATGAAACAGTATCACACTTATCGACCATTGGTCAACTGCGTTTTTGCCCAATTTAATAAGAGAAACCACTGACATTTATAACACAATTCACAATTGTGCGAAATCTAGGTTTGTGCTATCATCAGTTATTAAGAACCGGAAAACTAGCACATTCATACTTACAGGGAGGTTCTCTATGTCAGGCGGGAACAACAAATACAACAACATTTTAGACGCTCTCCATCAGCTTTTGAAGGACAATACCATACAAAACATTTCGGTCAGTGATATTGCCAAAAAAGCCGGAATGGGAAAAGGAAGCATCTATTACTATTTCCCCTCAAAAGAGGCAATCTTAGATGCATTAATCATACGTAACTATGAGGATCCGATCAAAACGGCAAAAAATCTTGCCAGCCAGACGGAAATCTCACCCTTTACCCGCATGGCCATGATCCTGCAGGTGTGCCGCAGCTCTTCGGCTGCCTTTTTAAGCCAAAGCAGCACCGTTTCCGGCATCGGAAGCAATGCGCAGGAATCCGCATTCCTGCACCAAAAATATATGAATCATTTGATTTCGGAATTAAAGCCCTGCCTGACAGAGATCATAAGTCAGGGAATCGCTTCGGGCGATATCCATTTTGAATATCCTGCCGCCCTTGCCGAAATCGTGCTGATCGTGCTTGCTGTCACGTTAAACCATACCTTCTTACCCGCCACTGCGGAAGATTCCGAAAATACAATCCGCGGACTGGTCACCCTGCTTGAAAAAGGCACCGGCATCCCCAGGGGAACCTTAAACTACCTGACCTGTATTTAGCATTTATTTTTCTCAGTTTCTTCCGGGAAAATTTCACACAAAATATTCGTAAAAAAAGGTTGCAAATTACATAATAATTTCTTATTATTATGATATATGTAATTAATTAAAAACCACAGAAAAAGGGGATTACTATGGGCTTGAAAAATCGCAATGTCATACTAATGAAAGCAATTTCTCAATTAAAGGATGCTAACTACTCCTCAGAGCCGGAATTGGCCAATATTTATAAGCGGCTTACACATGGAAGAAAGCAGTTTGCGGAAATTTTTGAAAAGAATATTAAGGCAGTCATGCAGATCAGCTCCCTTGACCTGACCATGCAGCATCAGACTGAACGTATCAACGACATTTCCAGGAGTATTGCCCAAGCAACAGAAACAATATTTGGATCCACTGACGATATGATGTCATCTTCCAATTCCAGCGGGCAGCACGAGGAGCTTACAAACTCTATTATTGAGGTTTCCACCTCCACCGAAGAGGTTTACCGCAAAATCGAGGAAGGCCAAAGCGAACTGACCCAAATCAAGGAGCTTTCCGAACAGACCACTGATGTTTCCCGTGAACTTCAGCAGAATATGGATGACCTTTACAAGATCATCGACCGCATGAGCGAAATGATCGCCGGGATTGATTCTATCTCCCTGCAGACCAATCTGCTTGCGCTTAACGCTTCCATTGAAGCATCACGTGCAGGCGTTGCTGGCCGGGGCTTTGCCGTTGTTGCCGGTGAAATCCGGTCATTGGCGGAAGAAACTCAAAAATTAACAGGCAACATCAACAGTTTTGTGGAACAGATAAAAGGAGCATCTCAGAAGAGTATCCAAAGTACCACCAGCACAATCAATTCCCTTAACACCATGACAGAAAAAATCAAGAATGTGTGGACCTTAAATGACGAAAGCCAGCAATATGTCTCAAGGGTAACGGAATCCATGAGCTCCATTACCGCTGTCAGCGAAGAGATTACAAGCTCCATGGCACAGATGGAAGAACAGTTAAAAGACAGCACAGAGTTTATGCGCAGGGTAGGCAAAGATTTAAAGAAGGCTACAGAACCTGTAGTGGGTATTGAAAAAACATTAGATGATACCGTTAAGCAAATGGGATCTTTGACAGAGGATGCTTTCTTCCATCTGAAAAACGAAGAATTTGCACAGTATGTCAGCACAGCCATTACTGCCCATCAGACATGGCTAAGCAACTTAAAAAAGATGGTTCAGACCAAAGAAGTTATTCCTCTGCAGCTTGATGCCACTAAATGTGGGTTTGGACATTTTTACTATGCCTTGACTCCTCAAATCCCTGGTATTCTTCCTATCTGGAACGGTCTGGGGGCCAAGCACAAACGGTTCCACCAGTTTGGCGATGAAGTGATCCAGGCGTTACATAGCGGGAATTACCTGAAAGCAGAACAGTCATACCGGGAAGCAGAAGAATATTCTAAAGGACTTATCTCCGATATGCAGAACATGTTAAAAATTGCAAAAAGTTAAAAAAATGCCGCAATAAGCGGCATTTTTTAACGGTCGTTTCCTTCAAAGAAAAGCGCAATCGTTCCCGGACCGGAATGTGCGCCAATGGTAGGTCCAATGTGGTTGATCAGAAACTTAGAAATACCAAAGCGTTTCTCAATTTCCCTTTTCACATATTCCGCATCTTCTAGCGCATCTCCATGACTGATAAAAACGATGTCATTTTCACCAGTGTATCCTTTTGTCTTTTCCTCCATATAATCAACCAGCGCATTTAAGGATTTCTTGCGCCCTCTTGTTTTGCTGATCGGGATAAGACGCCCTTCGTCATCCACATGGAGAATCGGCTTGATCCCTGCTATGGTTCCCACAATTGCCGTTGCCTTGCTGACCCTGCCGCCACGGTAAAGGTGGTTTAAATCGTCAACGGTAAAGACATGGGTAAGGTGTGGAACCAGTTTCTCCAGATAATCCGCTATGTCTTCCATTGAGAAGCCCTGTTCTTTCTTTTGGACGGCCTTGTGAACAAACAACCCTTCCCCCATGGATGCACACTTGGAATCCACTACCACGATCTGGCATCCCTCTTCCTCTTCCATCAGTTCCCTTGCCGCCAACATAGCATTGGAGCAGGATCCACTAAGCCCTGATGAAAAAGAAATATAAAGCAGTTTTTTATTTTCCTTTAGAAATTCCGTAAAATACTCTTTATACTGTTCCGGGTTCACCTGCGAGGTGGTCGGCATTTTTCCTTCCTGCCTCATAAGCCTGTAAAATTCTTTCCAGTCAAGCTCTTTGTCTTTCCCATAAGAAACACCATCCATGATATAATTAAAGTAAACAAGTCCTAAATGATGTTCCTTTATATAATCTAGCGGCAGATCTGCTGTGGTATTTGTGATGATTTTGAATGATTCCATGGTACATACCTCCTTTGTTTTGTAAATACTTGTACCATTTTACCACCCTTTTTATAAAAAAACAATCATTCTCTTGCCTCCGGCAGACGTTTCCTTAAAAGCCGTTTGGAAAGCTGTTTCATATTAAACGGAAGCAATGGATAGATATAGCTCTTTCCTGATACCGTCTTATTGGTCACAATTGCAATCACCATGATAACGATTGCCCCGATATATCCCCATATACCAAAGATTGCCGTCAGTATCAAGTTTATGATACGCATAAATTTGATGGCATAGCTGAGCTCATAACTTGCCTGCGTATAATTGGCAATTGCCACAAACGCCATATACAGCATGACCTCACTGTTAAACCATCCGCTGTTCACTGAAAATTCACCAAGCACCAAAGCCGCCATCACACTTAAGGGAGTGCTGAGCATATTAGGAGTATTGACCGCCGCAAGGCGAAGCCCGTCAAGAGCCAGCTCTAAGATCAAAAACTGCCAGATCAGTGGGATGTTGACATCACCCTCAATCGCAATAAACTCAAATCCGCCGGGAATCCATGCAGGATTCTGCATCAATAAAAGAAATGTCGGTGTAAGCAGGTACGTCAATATACAGATCAAAAACCGGGAAAGCCGCAGGTAAGTTCCTGTAATGGGCGGAAAATAATAGTCATCCGCCTCTTCCACCACGTCAAAAATAGAAGTGGGAGTAATCATAGCCGAAGGGGAATTGTCAACTAAAATTACAATGTCGCCCTCTAAGATCTGTGCGGCCGCCGTATCCGGCCGTTCCGTAAACTTAAACTTAGGGAACGGATTATACCATTTCTTCTTATAGAGACACTCCGCAAGACTTTCCTGGTTCATCGTAAGAGCATCAACTTTAATCTGTTCGATCCGCTCCTTGACCTTATTTAAAAACTCATGGTCTACCCGGCTGTCCATGTAGCATAAAACAATATCTGTCTTAGAGCTTTTTCCGGCCTGCATCATTTCCATACGAAGCTCCGTGCTCCTTATTCTGCGCCGGATCAACGCCGTGTTAAAAACGATGGTCTCCACAAACCCGTCTTTAGACCCTCTTAATACTTTGTCCTTTTCCGGTTCCTCAACTCCCCTTGAAGGATAAGTCCTTGAATCGATCAAAAGACACTGGTCATACCCGTCAACCATCAGCACAAATACACCGGACATCAGGAAATATATGATCTTTTCCCAGGTATCCTGCAGATCCACCTCTACATAAGGCAGACTGGTCTTAGACATTTCATGGGCATCCTTTGGCATTTCCTCTTCCTTAATGTCCAAAAAGTACTGCAGCATCTTCTGCATCAGCTCATCCTTGCAAAACCCGTCAATAAAATACATGCAGGCGTCTCTTCCCCCAATTTTAATGACGCGGTAAACAATATCAAAATTTGTATCCACGGACAGCTTCCCATTCAGATAGCCCATATTCTCTGACAGTGATGTACCCATTTTATTTGAATCCATAAAAAAGCTCCTTCCACTCATAATGCATTTTACGCATGCATTTATTATGCAGCAGAAGAAGCTTTTTTATTCAATTTTATACCTTCCTTGCCATGGAATATTCCGCTTTACCGCTTGCCCGTACTGCCAAAACCTCCCCGGTCCGCCCCTTCCAAACATTCCACTTCCTCAAAGAAGAGTTCCGGCTGATTTTCCATGATACGAAACTGGCATATCCGGTCATTACAGGAAATATGGGTATCCCTAATGGCGTATGCCGGCATATGCCATTGGTCGTTATCACCGCAGTATGACCCGTCTACGATCCCCTGATGATTCGTCTGTATGATTCCAAAATTCTTAAACGTAGAACTCCTTGGCACAATATGCGCCTCATACCCTTTGGGAAGCTTCATGCCCACGCCAAGGGGAATCAGCTTAAACTCCCCCTGCTTCATATCAATATCCTCTGCGGCACGCAGGTCGATCCAATCGGATTTGCCGCCTATATAAGACAATTTATCAATCCGGTCCGTAAAATATTTAATCTGAATGCTTTCCATTGATAACCCCTTTTATCTAAAGTCTCCGCAATGCAGGATTGGAACGGAAGGATCCGGCTGCATTAAAGATTTTTGCACATCGATCACTCTCTGGTTACTGCTTCCTTTCCAAAGAAGCTTGCTGTTTTTCTTTTCTACCTGAAACTCGCCATCCACTAGCACATCTACATACTGCATGGCTGCATAATGCAAAATGTTTTCCCAGACATCACCTGTGTAAAGCCAGATTGTCTTGTCAGGATATTTTTGTTTGATTTTTGCCATCAAGCTGCTTACGTCCAAACGATTCGCCGCATGGAGCGGATCTCCGCCAGAAAACGTGATACCAGAAATATACGGCTTATCAAGCTGGTCAAAAATCTCTTTTTGAGCACTTTCATCAAAAGGAAGGCCGCCCGCCGGATCCCATGTGACTGGATTATGGCACTCCCTGCAGCAATGGGAACATCCTGCTACCCATAAAACTACGCGAAGCCCATCTCCATTCAACATATCGTCCTTCGTAATATTGTGATATCTCATTACTTACATGCTCTTCCTTTCCGCAATTTCTGCCATTTTCGCTTCATTCAGCCTGGTGTCCCCATGAACCCTTGAATAGGAAAGATAGCCGTTCATACGCTCAATCTTTGTCAGGTTCTTGCTGCCGCATACCGGACATACGTCCATATCAAGTTCCTGATGCCCGCAGTCATCGCAATAAGCCATGGACAGGTTCACACCTTCATAAAATCCCATATCCATTGCCCTTCTGATCAACGTTTTGATAGCATCCATATTATAATCAATGGGGTATTTTACATATTGGATCTTCCCACCATTGGAAAGTTCCCAAAAACGGTATTCCAAATCCTGTTTCTCTATTGGCGTAATATCTTCTGTCACATGGCAGTGAAAACTGTTAGAAACATATTCCCTGTCTGAAACACCCTCGATAATACCGTATTTTGCCCGGAACTGTTTCACCTGCAGACCACACAGGCTCTCCGCCGGCGTACCGTAAATGGCATAAAGGTTTCCGTCCTCTTCCTTAAATTCATTGATCTTCTTATTAATATGCTCTAATACCTCTAAGGCAAACTGTCCGTCTTCCACTAAGGACTTCCCATTATAGAGCTCCTGCAGTTCATTAAACGCGGTAATACCGAAGCTGGCAGTTGCCGTTTTCAAAATCGGTTTGATCTTATCCGAAAGCTTTAAATGCCCTCCCAGGAAACCGCCCTCACAGTAGGCAAGAGGATTGGTGGACGCCCGCATTTCGCCTAAATACGCATAAGTCCTGATATGGAGCTGCCTGATCAGGTTTAAGTAATAATCAAGCACCTCGAAAAAATCCCGGCTTTCCTGCTTTGCCTTGGCTAAGATCATAGGAAGATGCAGCGAAACCGCACCGATGTTAAAACGTCCTACAAAGACAGGAACATCCTTATCATCCGCCGGATGCATGCCGCCGCGTTCATACCAGGGAGAAAGGAAAGCCCGGCATCCCATTGGAGAAATCACTTTACCGTACTGCTTATACATACTTGCAATATATCCCTTACCGGTCAAAGAAAGCCAGTCAGGATACATGGTCTTAGAAGAACACTCTACCCCTGCTTCAAAAACATCCTCAAGCTCTTTGCCTGGCCCATGGAGGTTTTCATCATATAAAAAAACGATCTTAGGGAACAATACCGGTTTTTTATGCCCCTGCTTCCCCTGTCCTTTTCTTCTTACATTTAAAAGAGAGATCGTCGCCAGCCTGGCAAATCTGCCAGTGCCGATCCCTGCCGTCACCGTAATGAAAGGATAATCCCCACGGCTTGATGCAACCGTATTAAATTTGTACTCCCAGCCCTGAAAGCCCTGTTCAAATTCCCGCTTTACGTCCGCATAAGCTTCTTCTACGGCCCTCTCCTCGTCAATCCCTAATTTCTGGTACTTGGCTATGCTCTTTTGATAGGTCTTTTCCGCATAAGGCTCTAAAATCTTGTCCACTTCTGGAACCGTAAATCCTCCGTACTGCTGGCTTGCCGCACTTAACACAATATCACCGATCACGTCAAAAGCCACGTCTAAGGTCTTCGGTTCGTTATACCAGATATTCCCCATTTCAAACCCGCCGGTCAGTACACTGGAAACATCAAACAGGCAGCAATTCATGGTATCCCGCCTTGCAGACATATCATGGACATAAATATACCCGTCACGGCAGGCCTGGATTTCCTCCGTTGTCATAAAAAACTTCTGGTATAACTCCTTATTAAACTGGTTAAAGATAAGGCTCCTCTTGGTCGATACAAGGGCAGAATCCGTATTAGCGTTTTCCTTATCCCCCACATACATAATGGACTGGCTTTTCTTGTACACGTCGTCCATCATGCGGACAAAGTCCTGTTTATAATTCCGGTAATCACGATAGCTTTTTGCCACGATGGGCTTCACGTCCTCAAGGGCGCTTTCCACAATGTTGTGCATGATCGGAATCGGAATACGATCCTCCTCTAACTCATTAACCTTATCCACAACATATTGGCAGATATGTCTTTTCTCATCATCCGTAAACTTCGTCAATGCCCGATAGGCACTTTTCCCTACGGCATCAATCACCTTCTGCACATCAAAGGCCTCTAAGCTCCCATCCTTTTTAATTACCTTTACATCCCGGCAAGGCTTAAATAAATCCCCGTAAATATTACCGTTTCCCTGTTCAATACTCATGTTACCGTTTTCCTCCATTCATTCCAAAACCCAAATGCAAATACAAAATCTAGTATAAATTCCAATCTCTCGTTCAAGATGTTGTATTTACTAGTATAGTAAATACTCCCCTGGATGTCAACTTAATTTATCGTTTGATTTATATCATCCCCGACCGTTCCACCGCGCTTACCGCTTCCCGGATCTTTTCCACTGGCATCGTAAGCGCAAAACGCACATGCCCCCTGCCGAGGCTACCGAAGCTGCTTCCCGGCGTACATAACACCCCGGATCTTTCCAAAAGCTCCATGACAAAAGCAACATCATCCGTATAGCCTTCCGGTATCTTCCCCCAGGCAAACATGCTTCCCTGGCTGTCCGGGATATCCCATCCGATTTCCCTAAACCCGCCGCATAATGCATCCCTTCTTTCCTGATACTCCATACAGCGCCGTTTTATCCCTTCATCCGGGCCATTTAACGCAGCAACTGCCCCGTACTGTACGGGCAGGAACGTTCCATAATCGATCTGGGAACGAAGTCTTTTAAAACTTTGTACCAGATATTCGTTCCCTACAAGGAAACCGACCCTTGCACCGGTATAATTATAGCTCTTGGATAGAGAATAAAATTCGATACAGTTTTCTTTTGCCCCCGGAAACTGAAGAATGGATTTCCCCACATGGCCGTCATAAATAATATCCGAATAGGCATTATCATGCAAAATGATAATCTCGTGTTCCTTTGCCCAGGGGATCAGCTCTTCATAAAAGCTATCCGGCGCAATGCGGCACACCGGGTTCAATGGATAGGATACGATCATAAATTTCGTCTTTTTTAGCAGCTCCCCGTCCATGGCTTTTAAATCCGGCAGATAACCATTTTCTTCTTTTAGATCATAGGTTTGCACATCCGCACAGGCCAGAGAAGGGCCGATAGAAAAAATCGGATATCCGGGATTGGGCACCAGCACCACATCCCCAGGGTTACAAAGACAAAGCCCTATATGGGCAATCCCTTCCTGAGAGCCGTACACATCCGTCACTTCCCGTTCCGATAACGCCACATGGTAGCGCCTTAAAAACCTGCCAATCACCGCTTCCAAAAGCTCTGGTATCATCTTTAATGAATATTTATAGTTATCTGAATTTTGCGCCGCTTTTACCACCGCTTCCATAATATGGGGATCGGTAGGAAAATCCGGCGTTCCCACTGACAGGTTATATACTTTTATCCCCTGCCTTTCCACCTTTTCCTTCTTTTCATTTAAAAGCTGAAAGATTCCTTCCTCATAATCCTTCATCCTGTCCGCAATCTTCAAGTACATTGTCCTGACCTGCCTTTTCTTTATAATTTCGCATAATTTTATCAAGAAATTGTAAATAACCTTCCGCCACCTCATAAGGCGCCGTAATACTGACCTGCTTCCCAAGGCCTGTTACCCAGCCGTAAAACTGGGTGCTCACTGCGGCATAAACCTTAACGCTGATATGACCGCCTTCAAGGCTCCTTATGCTCACATCCCGTCCAAACCGGTCTAAGATGATCCCGATCATAGATGCGGGAAGCCGCAGCGTGACGGACTGTGTCGTTCCTCCAAACATGCCAAAAGTCTGTTTGGTATATGCGGCAATGTCAAATTGCCGGAATGCCTCCATCCCTTTTCGTTTCTCGCCGGAAAGCTCTGTGATCTTGTTCATCTTATCCACCCGGAAATGCTTGATCTTCTCTTCCTCGTCATCATAAGCGATCAGATAATAATTTTCATCCTGCCAGGTAAGCGCCCAGGGGCTGATCCTGTATTTTTGCCCGCCCCGCCTAAGCTGCAGTTCTTTTTTTACATTCCACTCCAGATAGGTAAAGCTGATCAAAACCCCCGCCTGAATCGCATGGTGGATCCTGTCCACATTGTAATAAATACTCTCATTTTCCGTTTTTACCCGGCCGGCCACAAAAACCTGCCGTTGAAGCTGCATTCTGTCATAAGGACCTGCTAATGTTTCTATCTTATCAATCAGCTCCCGGGATTTTTTTTGCGTGATAAATCGGGAGGACTGTACCGCATCCACCAGAAGTTTTAACTCCGGCAGCTCAAACTCCCGGCCGGCAAGATAGTATCCCCCGCCCTTCCTTGCCTTTATGTTCACAATATCATACCCAAACGTGATCAGGCACTCAATGTCGTCGTAAATGCTTTTCCGCTCCGCCCGGATCCCATATGCAGCAAGCTCCGCAATCAGCTCCTGGGCTGTAAGGCAATGGCCTTCATCCGTTTTTTCGTTGAATATCTTGATCAGGTAAAGGAGCTTTAGCTTTTGGTTTACGGATTTTGGCATGAAAGAATCTCCTCCACTTCCCACAAATTCGTAATCTCATAATCAATCCGAAGTCCGCTGGCGTTTTCTTTTCGTAACGGGTTATACCAGCAGCAGGCGATACCGGACAAATTTCCCCCTTTGATATCACTGGTCAGCGAATCTCCTACGATCAGTGCCTTATCTTTCTGAAAATCAGGAATCTGCCGGAAACAGGTTTCAAAAAACCTTACGTCCGGCTTTTCATACCCAACCTCCTCGGAAATGAAAATCCCGTCCATGACCTGCATCAGGCCGGATAAGCTAAGCTTATTGCGCTGGGTGGACACAACGCCGTTGGTCACCGCATACTGCTTTACTGTTCCCTTCAGCTTCCTGCAAAGCGTAAGACTGTCATCCTTAAAATAATACACACTGCCTAAGGCTTCCTGATAAACGGGAGCAATATCGGCACTGGATATGCCGGTGATCCCCAATTCCTCAAACAAGGTATCAAACCTGCCTGTGAGAAGCTCTTTTTTCGTCACCTGGCCTAATTCCAGCCTTTTCCAGTATGCGTCATTAATCGCCCTATAACGCCGGATGATTTCTTCATTCATAGTGAAATGGAACCGCTCAAAGCTAAGCCGCAGGGCATAATCCTGAGATTTTTCAAAGTCAAGAAGCGTCTGGTCCACATCCCATAAAATCGTATTGTACATTTTTCCCCTCCGCATATAAAGTAAGAAGCGCAAAGGTTAACTTTGCGCTTCCACCGCAGATTTTTCATTATTGCGCTTTCTCATCTTAATTCCGATAAAAATCCCAATCCCTGCTAAAACCACGATCACTGCCAAAACAAGCAGATAGGATAAAAAAGAATTGAAAAATAAAATCAGATTACTCATTTTCATACACCGAACCTTTCTGTTGATAAGATAATCATAGCATTATGCTTTTTGTAAGTCAAGACTAAGGTTACTTCACCTTCCAATGACCTGTTTTCAAAAATGCATTTGCCATTTCCTCCGCTTCTCGGATCATGCTGTCATCGTAGCCCATGATCCCCAAAAGCTTAATAGCGTTTCTGGTGGTCGCGCGGCCGTCTAAAAGCTTATAACTGAAAATAATATCGTCATCTTTGATCTCTTCCTCAAAATGATAATTACGGTAAACGCGCTCTAACAGATGGGTCAGCTCAATATCATGGGTTGCCGCAAAGCAGATACAGCTTTTATCCGCCATGCTGCGCAAGATCTGTGTAGATGCGGCAATCCGCTCCACCGTGTTGGTTCCCCGCAGCACCTCATCCACAAAGCATAAAACCGGATGCTTGTCATCATCGGCTAACAGATCTAAGATCCTTTTCAAAGCCTTGATCTCCACAATATAATAACTGCTCCCTCCCTGCACATCGTCTCTTAGCGCCATGGAAGAACAGACCCGGAACATGCCTGTAACGAAACGCTCTGCCAGGCAGGTATGGATGGTCTGGGCCAAAATGGCATTGATCGCCAGGGTCTTAAGGAATGTGGATTTTCCCGAAGCATTAGAGCCCGTGATCAGCACACTGCCGTTTGTATTGATACTGTTAGGTACCGGATCGTTAATAAGCGGATGGTAGATTCCCTGCGCCATGATGCTTTTTTTATCCGCAAATTCCGGTACACAATATTTATAGGCCTCCCTGAAAGCCCCCACTGCGATCAGCGCTTCCACTCTTCCCATAATGGTGACCATCTTATCGATCTCACCGATATGCTTCCTCACTTCGGAAAGCATCTGGTTAAACTTAATTAGATCCAGATGGAACCCCATCCGCAAAAAGTCAAGCAGCAGATCCAGCGGATTCCCTGCCGACCCGGTCATCCTGGCCCCTGACATAACGATATAAGCTCCTGCCTTAAAAAACTTCATCTGATTCCGGCAGGCGTTCAGCTCGTCTAACTCTTTTTTTAGCAGTCCGATCCGGCGGCCTTTAAAAGCATCCACCGCATCCAAAAGCCGGAACACGTATGCAAAGCTGACGATGTAAGGCTCTATTTCCTTCTGGGTCTTAAAATAAGTCACATTATTGTAAATAAGTACACAGACTAACATCAAAAGCCCCATAGGCAGGCTGGTGAACATTACCACAATGCTCCACAATACAAGCCCCAGGGAAAGATAATGGGCCAGATTGCTCCGTTTCCCCAGGTCATCCAGATAATCCAGATAATCGTAAATGGAAAATTTTCCGCACCGCCCCAGCTTGGAAAAAATAAGCTGTGTGCTGACACGTTCCTCCTGGTTTTCCCTGAAAAACTCTATGATCTCTTCCCTCTTTTGAAGCTCCTCCCGATCCATACAGGGCTTTCGGAGGAGATAATACAGATACTCCTCCCCTGCCGCCGACCAGGTGTAGTTCATCTGCATAAACAGTTCGTCCATATTAAGGTCATTCCATGTGATATCATCCACATAAAAACCTTCCCGGTGCTTCAAGAAGTAATGGGATATGTTCTGGAACTCTTCCCACTTATATTCCCGCTGGGGAAGCACCCCGTATTCCTCATAAAGCCTTCGGATAAAACGTTTTTCCTCCCGCTTATAATCCAAATACCCCATTAACATCAAAATTGCCAGCACTCCCACAAGCGCAGCCACAAATATCACATATTCCATATTTTTATCCTTTTTAGACTGACTCTATTTTTCTGATAATCTCATTCGCCTTCCGGTAAATATCCTCAGGTTTTTCCGCTGTCAAAAACTTCCCCTTCTCATAAAGGATTCTGCCGCCTACCATAGTCATGGACACATTCTGCTTGCTTCCACTGTATACGATATTTTTTACGATATTGTTGACAGGCTGCATATTGGGCTGATTTAAATCAATCAAGATTATATCCGCCAGTTTCCCTTCTGCCAGTATGTCCGCATCATAAAGCCCCATGGCATGGGCGCCGTTTACCGTAGCCATCTTGAGCACATCCGCCGCATCTACCGCAGCCGCATCCTTTTCTCTCAGTTTTGCAAGCCCGGTGACCAGAAACATCTCCCGAAACATATCCAGGCAGTTGTTGCTTGCCGGACCGTCCGTTCCGATGGCTACCGGAACCCCTTCTTTCAAAAAGGCAGTTATGGGGGCAATCCCGCTTGCAAGCTTGGCATTGGATGCCGGATTGGTCACGGCATACATTCCTCTTTTTTTCATAATGGAGATATCTTCCGGGGTCACATGCACACAGTGGTATCCGCCGCCGCCATAATCAAACATCCCCAGGGAATCCAAAAAGACAACCGGGGTGGCGCCATAACGCTGCCTGCACCCTTCCACTTCCTCCTGCGTCTCTGCCATATGGGTAAATACCGGCGCTTTATATTTGTGGGCCAGCTCCGCAATTTTCTCCAAAAGTTCCCTGGAACAGGTATACTCCGCATGAAACCCCAGGATATAGGACTGGAGCGGACTTTTCTTGTTCAGTTTCTCATACATTTCCTCTACCAGCTCTACCGACTGGCTGAAATTATTTACGCCCCCTGACTGCACACAGCGCATCCCCATGACATCAAAGGCATCCGCAATGGATTCCGGCGTCAAATACATATCAAACACAGCCGTGATCCCGCTGGTCAAATACTCTAATACCGCCAGCTTGGAAAGCTCATGGACATCTTCCGCCGACATTTTTGCCTCAATAGGGAACACCCGGTTGTTCAGCCACTCACTAAGGGGAAGATCATCCGCAAAAGACCGCAGCAATGTCATCCCTGAATGGGTATGGGCATTTTTAAAGCCCGGCATCAAAAGATTACCGCCACAGTCTATTTCCCTGTCCCATTCCATGCCGGGAACGCCAAGTTCCTTACAGGCCATGTCCGTTCCCTGTTTATCACCCACATAAATAATCCTGTCATCCCTGACCCAGACTTCCCCGGTGAAGAGATCTTTCCCTTTCTCCATAGTAAGGATCCTGGCATTGTGTAACCTGATATTCATAATGATTCCCCTCTGTTAAAACCTGCCGATTGCTTCTGTGATCAGTTTCCTGAAAAGAGGCGCTGCCTGATTTGCTGCCGCCTGCACTTCATCATGGGTAAGGGGCTGATCCGTCATCCCTGCCGCAAGGTTCGCCACACAGGAAATACCGCAGATCTTCATACCCATATGATTTGCGGCAATCGCTTCCACCACCGTGCTCATGCCCACTGCATCCGCCCCTAACGTCCGCAGCATCTTGATTTCTGCCGGAGACTCAAAGGAAGGACCGGTAAGCTGCACATAAATCCCTTCCTGCAGCGGAATCTGGTTTTCTACTGCCGCAGCCTTGATCACTTCCTGCAGATTTTCATCATATATCTTGCTCATATCCGGAAAACGACATCCCAGTTCATCAATATTCGCCCCAATCAGCGGATTAGGCGCAAAACAGGAAATATGGTCGGTAATCAGCATAAAGCTTCCTGCTCCTAAAGACGGATTAATGCCGCCGGATGCATTGGTCAAAAACAAGATCTCCGCCCCCATCATCTTCATCAGCCTGGTAGGAAGCACCACATCCGTGACCGGATAACCTTCATAATAATGGACCCTGCCTTTCATGCACACCACCGGCACGTCCTTCACATAACCGAAAATAAATTTTCCTTCATGCCCGGGAACCGTGGATACCGGAAAATTCTTAATATCACTGTATGAAATCTCTGCCCTGACATCCATGGTATCCGCATAATTGCCAAGCCCTGACCCTAACACCAGCGCTACTTTCGGCGTAAACGGAATCTGCTCTTTGATACTGTCGTAACATTCTACTACTTTTTGATAAACTGTGTTCATATCATACCCCCATTTTCCATTGTATGGTTATTTTTCATGTAACCATCATATCACAGAATGCAGGCTGCCGCAATAAAGTATCTCCTTTGCACCCTGATATTGACGTATCTTCTGACAAATATTATAATGGTACAGAATCAAAAAAAACATAAAAAGAGGTTTTCCATGAATCATTTAATTATTCCCCAAGATTACCGGTCCGCCTTGAATCTGCATGACACGCAGATCGGTATCAAAACAGTCAAAGATTTCTTTCAAAACCTGCTGGCAGAGCGTCTGCATCTTTTGCGTGTTTCCGCACCTTTGTTCGTAGAGCCCTCTTCCGGGTTAAACGACAACCTAAACGGCGTGGAGCGGCCAGTCACCTTTGGAATCAAAGAACAGGGTGACGCTGAGGCTGAAATCGTACACTCCCTTGCAAAATGGAAGCGGTTTGCCCTGCAAAAGTACGGTTTTTCCTACGGTGAAGGTCTCTATACGGACATGAGCGCCATCCGCCGTGATGAGCAGACCGACAATATCCATTCCATCTATGTGGATCAGTGGGACTGGGAAAAGATCATCTCAAAAGAAGAGCGCTCCATTGATTTTCTGAAAGAAACGGTACGCACGGTCTATAAAGTCCTGCGCAAGACAGAAAAGTACATGGCGATCCGGTACGATTACATAGAAGAAATCCTTCCCCATGATATTTTCTTTATCACCACCCAGGAGCTGGAAGACATGTTCCCTGAGGTATCCCCGAAGGAGCGGGAATACAAGATTTCGAAAGAAAAAGGCGCTGTCTGCATCATGCAGATCGGTGACCTCTTAAAATCCGGTGAAAAACACGACGGCAGAGCCCCGGATTACGATGACTGGGCATTAAATGCGGATATTGTCGTTTACTACCCGGTACTTGATATTGCATTGGAGCTGTCCTCCATGGGCATCCGCGTGGATAAGGAATCTCTGCTTTCCCAGCTTGACAAAGCAGGCTGCCCGGAAAGGGCTTCTCTTCCATTCCAAAAAGCGGTTTTGGAAGACAAAGTGCCTCTTACGGTAGGCGGCGGTATCGGCCAGTCCCGTATCTGTATGTTTTTCCTTCGGAAAGCGCATATCGGGGAAGTGCAGTCCTCGCTGTGGCCTGCGGACATCGTGAAGGCTGCGGAGGAACATGGAATCATGCTGTTATAAACATAAAAACCAACAGCCACCAGCTCAGCTGGTGGCTTGTTATTGCCATTTCTATACATCAGTACTCCAGCCCGTTCTCCTTTAGCAGGAAATCAAACAGGTTCAATATCAAAATCCCCGCCTCATTGTAATGCGTAGGCCCATCCTTCACGATAATGATTTTCTTAAATGAATCATTGATGTTTTGTAAGGGCAGTTGCTCCTGTTCTTCTTTTTCCCGTGTCGGCAATGCCAGTGCCGACTGGATATACAGCCTCTTTGAGCCCTGGTTACATATGAAGTCAACCTCCAGCTGTTTCTGGGCTTTTTGTCTGCCCGCCGCAGCATAACTATACTCAACCACGCCCACATCCACATGATAGCCCCTGATCAAAAGTTCATTATAAATAACATTTTCCATAATATGGGTTTCTTCATACTGCCGGAAATTAATCCTGGAATTTCGCAGCCCGCAGTCTGTAAAATAGAACTTCATCGGCGTGCTAATGTACCGTTTCCCCTTTACGTCATAACGTTTTGCCCTGCTGATGAGAAAGGAATCTTCAAAATAGTCCAAGTACGTCTTGATCGTGTCAGGGTGGACGGATACGTTTTTTACGAACTTAAAAGGTGTCCGCAAGTTTCTTGGGGTTTGTCAGGCCTCCTATGGCGGACGACAGATAGTCCAATAACTCTTCCATTTCCACCGGATTTCTCACATCATTTCTTTCCAGAATATCTTTGAGGTAAGTCTCTGTAAAAATATCCCTTAAATAAGCCGCTTTATCTTCCTCATTTTCAAATTCAAGGATTTTCGGCAGCCCGCCATACATGGTATATTCATACCATGCCTGGTATCTGTCCGTTTCCCTCCCCTGCATAAATTCAGCAAACGACAGCGGATACAGATGTATCTGGTCGCCCCTGCCGCGGAATTCCGTAATAATATCCTTGGACAAAAACTTTGCATTGCTGCCAGTGACATACGTGTCCACATTCTTCATATGCAAAAAACTGTTCAGTACGTCCTCAAATTCCGGCACCATCTGAACCTCGTCCAGCAGTACATAGTGCATTCTTTCATCTTTCACTGCACCATGGACGTATTCACACAGCACATCAGGGTCACGGTATTTCTTATTGACCCTGTCATCTAAGGCGATTTTTATTATATGCCCCTGATCAACTCCCGATTTCAGCAGATAATCATAAAACAGCTCAAACAGCAGGTAGGTTTTCCCACATCTTCTGATTCCGGTAATCACCTTGATCATTCCATTATTTCTTTTTCTGATAATTTTTTCTAGATATAAATTTCTCTCCATAATGATTTCCCTATTGAAAATTCAGTCTCCACGCTAACCATTTTTTCAATAGTATGTCTTTGATACCCGCAATTATTCTCAAGACACAAAAAGTTCCGCCAAACCCATGCAGCCATGGCCTGGCGAAACTTTTCCATCCGGCAGAGCCGGCACCACTATATAATAATGCACACCATGCCGCCGTTAGAGTCATTGACGATCTTCTGCATTGTCTCCTGGAGCTTTAACTGGCTTTCCTCACCGATCATGGTAAGTTTTCCGGTAATGCCGTCGTTTACCAGCTGTTCCACGGATTTTCCAAAGATATTGGTATCCCAGATGCCATCCTCGCTCTGACTGGAATCTGAAATAAAGCGGATCAGATCCTGGGCCTGTTCCTCGGAGCCTACGATGGGGGAAATCTCCGTTTCTATGTTTGCGCGGATCATGTGAATGCTGGGGCTTTCCGCCCGGATCTTCACACCGAATTTATTTCCGTGTTTGATCACTTCCGGTTTTTCCAGCTTGATCTCACTGCGTTCCGGTGTCACCACCCCATATCCCTTCTGCCTTACCGCATCAACGGCATGGAGCACTTTTACATACTCCTTCTTCATGGCCGCCATTTCTTTCAGTACGGAAAGCAGGTGGTATTCATTGTCAATATTTTCCCCTACCATCTCACTTAGCATTTCATAATAGCAGGTGTCGTCCACTTCAAGCCATACCCGTATCGCCCCGTCTGCCATGCTGATGCTGTCCATCTTACATTTACGGATATAAGGCCCTTCAATTGTTACCGGATTATTTTTTACATCCCGGATGCAATTGTACTGCTTCATGATCTCCTTCACCCGGTCAATGATGTCAACCTTCATTTTATGGCTTGTGGGAAGCATTTCCACCCACTTCGGCATATAAAACTCAATCATGGTCAAAGGGAACTCATATAACATGTTTTCCAGTATCTGATGAATGTCATCCTTCTTTAACTGCTCACAGTTCACCGGAATCACGGATACTTGATACTTATCCTCTAACTCTTGGGTAAGCCTTTGGGCCTCCTCACTATAAGGCCTTGAAGTGTTCATCAGGACAATAAACGGCTTTTTCAACTGCTTTAGTTCCTTGATGGTCCTCTCCTCTGCCGGGATATAGTTATCCCTTGGGATTTCTCCAAAACTGCCGTCACAGGTGATCACGATCCCTACCGTAGAATGGTCACGGATCACTTTCCTTGTTCCAATCTCAGCAGCATTGGTAAAAGGAATCTCTTCCGTAGACCATGGAGTCTTTACCATCCGCTCCGCGTCGTTTTCCATATGGCCGCTGGCCCCGTCCACCATATAGCCCACACAGTCGATCAGCCTCACCCTGGCCTCGATTCCTTCCCCCAATGTCAGTTTCGCCGCTTCCTTTGGAATAAACTTGGGCTCCGTGGTAGTGATGGTCTTCCCACCTGCGCTTTGGGGAAGCTCATCCACCACCCGTTCCTTCTCATAAGAATCCGACATATTAGGCAGCACCATCAGATCCATGAAACGCTTGATAAAAGTGGACTTGCCGGTACGCACTGGCCCTACCACGCCTATGTAAATTTCCCCGCCGCATCTTTCCCTTATATCTCTGTACAGGTCATATTCTTTTCTGTTATTTATGTCCATAACGTCCATTACCCCTTTCATACTTAGTTAAATGTATGTAAAGGGGTAATGGTTTATGTCAGATAAAATATAATTTCGATGCGCTTTCCCGAAGCCACTTTTTCTGCTGCTTATAAGGCGGGCACATTTTTTCCACCAGGTTCCAAAATTCCGGCGAATGATCCATATGGACCAGATGACACAGCTCATGGATGATCACATAATCACACACACTGTTGGGTGTCATGATAAGCCGCCAGCTAAAGTTCAGATTTTTCATACCGCTGCAGCTTCCCCACCTTGTCCGCTGGTCCTTGATATGGATCTCGTTGTAAGAAACCCCCATTTTGCCGGCATAAATCTCCGCCTTTTTCCCAATCACATAAGCCGCCTGTTTCCGATACCAGGCAACCAGGCAGGAACGCCGCATCTCGTAGCTGGCGTCATAAGGCACCCACATCAAAAGGCGGTCCTTATTTAAAGAAACCTTCCCTCTTTTTCTGGGCTCCCTCACTACCGTTAGGATCAGCTCCTTCCCAAGATAAGGCATCTTGTCTCCGCTTGCAAGTGGAATCCGGTTTTTCACTTCCATTAACTTTTCATTTTGCAGCCGAAGCCTGGTATCCGCAATCCATCCTGATTTTTTTAAAACGATCTTATCAATCTCGTCATCGCTTACCCACAAGGGTGCTTTGACTACCACATCAAAATTCTGGTCAAAAGAAATAGATATCGACTTCCTGCCGCATCTGATCAGTTGATACTCCATCACACAGGTTCTCCGTATTTTAACCCAAATGAGCCGGTCGCAATATAAAATCTGCCAAAACACCGGCAATCACCGTCTATGCTGTTGATATCCCCAAACTGCGCAGTGTCGTCGTTGATCTTCTCCCAGTTCTTCCCATCATCAAAAGAACGGAAAAAACCGTAGATCCCATCTATCACCCCGCAGATATATAGCGCCTTGTCATCCTTAAGATAATCGCTCCCCGGAAAAAGCAGGCCAAGGCCTATGCGGTAAACAATATCCTTATCACCGGAAAGCCTCCTAAGAACAGGGGCATTGTTCCCTTCTCCTAAATCCGGGAAAGCGGCCTTGTAAAGCCCGTAAGTTCCCAATGCCGCATAAAACACGCCTTTTTTTCCGCTCTCGCCTCGAATTTCTGTTTTGTTGGCACAGTCGATCAGGCCAAGACACAGATCCTTCGGAAACATTATTTCCGAAACCTGATCAAAACGTTTTCCCTTATCCTTGCTTACAAACAGGGAAAGCCCGTCGCCAAATCCATAAAACCGTTCCGGATCCACTCTGTCAGAAAAAATCTTGATATGTTCTTCCTTATCTGTAATCTCTATCCCGTCTTTATCAAATATACGGGTTTTTTCAAAACTTCTGCCGCCGTCTAAGCTGGTGATGACACCTTTTGCATACAGGTCAATGCCCTCTGCCACCCCGTAGACAATTGCTTTCCCGTCTGCGCTAAGAGCTGCCCATCCGGAATTGACATTCGGGCATTCTATCGCCCTAAAGCGCTCATCCAGATAGGAGGAGATTCCATAAGGCAGGGGAAGTCTCTCAAAGCTCTGCCCGTAATCCCGAGAAACGATCAGGCCTCCCTTTGTTTTCCCTTTCCAGTTTCCCCTTGGCGTGACCACCACCAATTCCGGGTGACAGTCTGAAAAATCCGCATTGATACAGGTTATATATCTGTTCCCCTGGCTGTCCGCAAAAGAATTTTCACAGGGAGCATCAAGCTTTGTAAAAGCAAATCCCCCCAGATCCCCCAAAATATCCAAAACTTTCACAGGGCCGTCTATGGTTCCATAAACATTTAAGTGTACGGTTTCCTCTATCCCCTTACTGCAGTCCTGAAAATATCTGTCCTCTTTCGTAAAATCCCGTCCCGTGAAAACACCGGTGCCGGTATTAAACCAGACCTCATCCGGGCAGAAGGGATTGATCTTGATATCACTGAGCCAATGGATCAGGGAATGCCCTCCATTATATGCCGGTTTCATATAAGGGGCGTTAAAGCTCATATTCCCAATGGATAAATCAAACAACGCCACCTGCCAGCTTTGCCCGTAATCCCGGGAGATGAACACCATATCCCCCTGATCCCGGCAAAGGGTGCTCGCCGCTAAAAGTCCAGGCATCTTCAGGCAGGAAGAAATCCCGCCATATCCATAATCCCGCACCTCCTCTTTGACTTTCTCATGGATACCCACATCATCCGCCTCCAGGCATGGCGTAATATCTTCATAATCCTTGATACAGCCCTTTTCGTCGAAGGCATACCGGATGATCCGCCCGCCTATTACGTCGCCGGAATCACAGCTGTACCCCATGTCCGTTACATAAGACCGCTTCCCTGTATTTACCAACGTACAGTAAAAGTATTTCCCGTCATAGTCATATCTGTGGGCCACATAACCGCTCCATTTGGATCCGGGTATCTCCCTGCTTTCCGGCATAGGCATTTTCTCAAAATTCCCGCCGCCGTCATATGAGATATAAAGACTGTGCCCCCTGAGCCTATCATTCCCGGTCAAAACTCCGGCGGTTCCAGCAATCAGAGTCTTTCCACAGGGAGAACACCACACAAACGTCATATAGCGTTCCCCGCCTGTTTCCAAAAGCTCCCATGTGATCCCAAGATCCCTGGTGCGCAAAAGGCCGTCCTTCTGGCTGGCAAAATATAACGTATCCGGAGCGGAAGCATCCCGCACCAGGCGGCTTCCTGTTCCCCTGCCGTTTTTGTTTCCATGGACATAAAAGGGAATTTTCCTGTGGATAAAGCTCTTTCCGTAATCCTGCGATATGGACAGTTTCCCCCAGGGATTCCCGTTTTCATCCTTACTGTGGTTGGTGCCGCTGGCAGCATACAGCATTTCCGGCTTTTCCGGGTCTATTGCAAGGGCAATAGGGTAAGTTTCGCTTAAATCAGCCATAGTAACGGATTCATTCAGCGATGTCCATTTTTGACTGTCATAGTCAAATCTGTAACTCCCGCCAATGTCCGTGCGGATATATAAAATGTCCTTTTTAACCGGATGGAACAAAAACCCGGTCACATATCCCCCGCCAGGGATAGGAAGATTGCTGTACTTATAGGCTGTTTTTTTCATTGTTTTAAGACCACCCTGCGGAAATTCTTTTTCCCTCTCTTTACCACTACACCGTCTTTGGCAAAAACATCTTTTCCAAACACAGCCTTTACGTCTGAAACTTTGTCATTTCCTAATGTAACACCGCCCTGCTCAATGGCTCTTCTTCCTTCGGAGCGACTCTGCACCAGCCCGGACTTGCAAAGGACGGAAATAAGGTCGATCATTCCATCCGTAAAGTCCTCCTCACTGATCTCCGTGGTAGGCATATCTGCCGCCACCCCGGCACTGAAAAGCGCTTTTGCGCTCTCCTGGGATTTTGCAGCTTCCTCTTCCCCATGGACAAGCTTGGTCAGTTCAAACGCAAGGATCTCCTTTGCCTGATTTAACTGGCTGCCTTCCCAGGCATCCATCTCATCAATCTGCTCAATGGGAAGGAAGGTCAGCATCCGCAGGCATTTTAACACATCCGCATCCGATACGTTGCGCCAATACTGGTAAAATTCAAATGGCGTGGTCTTATTGGGATCAAGCCACACAGCACCCTTTTGCGTTTTGCCCATCTTCTTTCCTTCGGAATTAAGAAGCAGGGTAATGGTCATGGCATAAGCATCCTTGCCCAGCTTTCTCCGGATCAGCTCCGTACCGCCAAGCATATTGCTCCACTGATCATCCCCTCCAAACTGCATATTGCAGTCATAGCGCTGGAACAGCTCATAAAAATCATAACTCTGCATCAGCATGTAGTTAAACTCAAGGAAACTTAACCCCTTTTCCATCCGCTGCTTATAGCACTCCGCACGGAGCATATTGTTCACGGAAAAATGGGGTCCTACCTCCCGCAAAAATTCAATATAATTAAGATCCATAAGCCATTCCGCATTGTTTACCATAAGAGCCTTCCCCTCGGAAAAATCAATAAAGCGGCTCATCTGCTTTTTGAAACACTCACAGTTATGATCAATGGTCTCTTTGGTCATCATGCTTCTCATATCCGTCCTGCCGGAAGGATCGCCGATCATGCCGGTGCCGCCCCCTAAAAGTGCAATAGGCTTATTTCCCGCCATCTGAAGGCGCTTCATCAGGCAAAGAGCCATAAAATGCCCCACGTGCAAAGAATCCGCAGTAGGGTCAAAGCCGATATAAAAAGTAGCTTTCCCGTTGTTGATCAGTTCCTTGATTTCCTCTTCATCCGTAAGCTGTGCCAGAAGTCCCCTGGCCTTTAACTCGTCAAAAATTGTCATCTTCCAAATCCCTTTCTCTTATCTACTTCACGCTTTGTTAAGCATTAATTTGATCATTGCCTGGTTTAGCCCATCCACCGTCAGCTTATACATGGGGAAGATCCCCTTGATCGCCGTTTCCGCTTCCCGCCAGGGGGCATGCCCCGGCGCCATTTTCGGGTTCAGCCACACGATCTTTTTGTAGTGGCGCTTTAAAAGTAAAAGCCAATCCCATCCGGCAAGACCGCCGTTAGGCCCTCTGTAATTTCCGGTGGTGGAATAAAGCTCTTCCGGCGCCATTGCCGCATCCCCTACAATGATCACTTTATAATCACTGTCCAGATTGCGGAACATCCATTCCGTATCAATCCACTCCCCGTTCTCGCACTCCGGCGTCTTATATAACTTGGAATAAATACAGTTATGGAAATAGTAGGTTTTTACGTCTTTATAATGATTGGATTTATGGACTGCCTGGAACAGTTCGTTCAGCAGCGTGCTAAAGGGTATCATGGTTCCCCCGGAATCCATCAAAAGTAACAGCTTAACCGCATTTTTCCGCGGCTTCCCCATAACGATCTGAAGACAGCCGCCATTATTACATGTCTTATCTATGGTCTCGTCAATATCCAGTTCCGTTTTCGGGATATCCAGTCTTGTGGAAAACTGCCGGAGTTTACGGAACGCAAGCTGGAACTGCCTGTTATCCAGCATACGGTCATCTCTGAAATCCCGGTATTTGCGCGCGCCGATCACCTGAAAAGCACTCTGATAGCCGGTCTGTCCGCCTACCCGGATGCCACCCATGTTCCCACCCATGTTCCCAAAAGAGGTTTTTCCCATGGAACCGATCCAAAAGCTGCCGCCGTTGTGCTCGCTGTCCTGATCCCGGAGCCGTTCCTTAAACTTCGCTTCCACCTCATCCTTGTCAAGGTCATGGAATAAACCGTCCTGCTCGTTCATGCGGAAACGGTCCTCCTCGTCCACAAGCTCGATCAACTCTGATTTATCCAGCCATTTCATCATGTTTTTTGAGATTTCGTTTTCGGAATTGATTCCCTTAAAAGTCTCCTCAAAAGCCATGTCAAACTTGTCGAAATCCGTTTCGCTCTTCACAAGAATCATCCGCGCAAGATAATAAAACTGTGTCAGGCTGCTGTCAGAAAGCCCCTTATCCAAAGCTTCCTGCAAAGTCAGCCATTCGCTTAACGTGATATTAAGCCCTTTTGCCTTACAGGTATAAAAAAATTTTGCAAACATAGCTCCCCCGCCACTCCATAGAAAATCTTAATCCAGCTTCTGTCTTACCGCCTCAAGGTCTTCATCCTTTTTTACGATCACCCCCACAAAAGGAAGATCCGCCCGGATCCTGTCTGCGGAAATCCCTCCGATCTGAAGAGCATTGATCCAGTCGATCAGCTCCGAAGTACTAGGCTTTTTCCTGATATCCCTGATAGTGCGGATCCGGTAAAATACATCCATTGCATTTTTAAGAAGATGTTCTTCCACATCCGGATAATGAGTCCTTACGATCTCTTCCATAAGCGTCTCGTCCGGGAAGTCAATATAATGGAAAATACAGCGGCGCAGGAAAGCATCCGGCAGCTCCTTTTCTGCATTGGACGTAATGATAACGATAGGACGCTGTTTTGCCTTTACCGTGCGCTTGGTCTCATGAATATAAAATTCCATCTGATCTAACTCCCACAAAAGGTCGTTGGGGAACTCAAGATCCGCCTTATCAATCTCATCAATAAGGAGAATGACCTGCTTATCACTTTCAAAAGCTTCCCCCAGCTTCCCCAGCTTGATATAATGGGCGATATCATCCACCCCTTCTTCCCCGAACTGCCCGTCATATAAACGCTGTATGGTATCATACATGTAAAGCCCGTCCTGGGCCTTGGTGGTGGATTTGATATTCCAGATGATCAATTCCTTGTCCAATGACCTTGCCACGGCCTGTGCAAGCATGGTCTTGCCGGTTCCCGGCTCCCCTTTGATCAATAGGGGCTTTTGCAAGGCGATCGCCACATTGACGCTGGCCATAAGCTGCTGCGATGCCACATAATCTTTTGTACTGGTAAACTCCTGTCTGCTCATATATATCCTCCATTTTTGCTTATTACCACGGAATCTCCACGCTGTTCTGATAGAGCTGGCGCAGATCGATATTTTCCACTTTTTTATCTCTAAGCATCAGTTCCTTCACGGCATCCGATGCCGGCATTCCTTCAAACAAAATCCGGTTGACCTGCTCCACAATAGGCATACTGACACCATATTTTTGTGAAAGAGCATAACCTGCTTTGGCGGAATACACGCCCTCTACCACCATCTTCACTTCTTTCATGGCTTCTTCCATGGATGCGCCCTTTCCGATCAAAATACCCGCACGGCGGTTTCTGGAATGCATAGACGCACAGGTGACGATCAGATCCCCGATACCGGTGAGACCGTAAAAAGTCTCTATCCTGCCGCCCATACTGATGCCAAGCCTTGCGATCTCCGCAATCCCTCTGGTGATAAGAGCCGCCTTGGTGTTATCCCCATAGCCAAGCCCGTCCGCCATTCCTGCCGCCAGGGCCACCACATTTTTAAGAGCCGCGCCAATCTCAATGCCCATCACATCCGAACTGATGTAGACGCGGAATACCGGGCTCATAAACAGATTCTGAAGAAACTCTGCGGTCTGCCTGTTTTTTGCCCCAACCACGATGGTCGTGGGAATCCCTTTTCCCACTTCCTCCGCATGGGAAGGTCCGGAAAGCACCGCTGTTTCTGCCTGGGGTATTTCTTCCTCTATAATCTCCGACAAAGTCATTAAAGTGGATTCCTCAATCCCTTTTGCCACATTTATGATCTTCTGGCCGCTTTTCACATAGGGCGCCATTTTGGCAGCCGTACTTCTGGTATACGGGGAAGGCACCGCAAGCACCAGCATGTCTTTTCCGTCCACGGCAGATGCAAGATCCGTGGTAAACTCCATGTCTGCCGGAAGGATAACGCCGGGAAGTTTGTCCTTTTGTTCCCTGCCTTCTTTCAGCATCTGTATCTCTTCCTCGATCACAGACCAGACCGTAACCCGGCTGCCATTGTTGCTAAGAAGCCATGCCAGGGCAGTTCCCCAGCTTCCCGCACCGATAATCCCTATATTTGCCATTTTAGGTTCTCCTTTCACGCCTTATTCTTTTTGGTCAGGTAGGTCTTTCTCTCCTCCCCTTTTAAAAGCCGCTTGATGTTTTCCCTGTGTTTATAATAGGCTAAAATCGTCAAAAGCGCCGTTATGATATACATTTCATTTAAGACCTGCTGGGAAGTTCCAAACAGCCCCATCTGTCCGCACACTGCCATCTGAATCATCAGCCCCGCATAGACCAGCAAGGATCCGAGGGAAACATAATGGGTCGTAAAAAACGTACCAAAGAACAAGACCACACCCATAACGATAAAATACGGATGAAACGCCAGAATCAGCCCTGCCGTTGCCGCAATCCCCTTCCCGCCTTTAAAGTTAAGGTAAAATGGAAAGTTGTGTCCTAAGATCGCCCCTGCCGCCGCATAAAGTTTCAGCAGATAGATTTCTTCCGGATGGCTGCCGCCAAATATGATACCACACAAGACGATCGCCAAAATACATTTGATGATATCCCCCGCCAGAACGATAAGCCCCGCCTTCGTTCCCAACACCCGCAGCGTATTGGTAGTTCCCGCATTGCCGCTTCCATGCTCCCTGATATCAATGCCATGAAGCTTTCCGTATATAAACGCTGTCTGGAAAAGCCCAAACACATAACCGATCACGATACATATGACACGTTCCACTTTATTTTCCCTCGTTTCTTTCCCTGATGATAAATTTAAGCGGTGTTCCCCTAAAGCCAAACGCTTCCCGGATCTGATTTTCGATATACCTTGTATAGGAAAAGTGCATCAGCTCCTTGTCGTTGACAAAGATCACAAACGTCGGAGGCTTTACGCTGACCTGCGTAATATAGTAAAGCCGCAGCCTTTTGCCCTTATCCGATGGCGGCTGCTGCAGGGCCACTGCCTCGCTCATGATCTCATTCAGCACGCCGGTTGAAACACGCATGGCATGGTTGGCGCTTACCATATCGATCATGTCATATAGCTTGGGAAGCCTTTGCCCGGTCAGTGCGGAAATAAACGTGATCTCCGCATACGGCATATAAGAAAGCACATCTCTGATCCTGGCTGAATATTCGTTTACCGTCTTATTATCCTTTTCAACAGAATCCCACTTATTAACCGCAATGATCACCGCTTTCCCGCGCTCATGGGCTATCCCCGCAATCTTGGCATCCTGCTCCGTTACTCCTTCCCCGGCGTCGATCAAAAGGATCACCACATCAGCCCGGTCTACCGCCCCTACCGCCCTTACGATCATATACCGCTCTAATTCTTCTTTAATTTTATTCTTGCGCCGAAGACCCGCCGTGTCAATAAAAACATATTCTTTCCCGTTATGGGTAACGGGCGTGTCCACCGCATCCCTGGTGGTCCCTGCTATATCTGACACGATCAGGCGGTTTTCACCGAGCAGTTTATTAATAAGGGAAGATTTCCCCACATTGGGTTTCCCGACGATCGCTACCCTGGTGGTGTCCTCCTCTTCCTCAGAAAACTCGAAATCTTCAAAATGAGATACCACCTCATCCAAAAGCTCCCCGATCCCCATCCGGTTGGCCGCCGAAATGGGATAAGGCTCCCCGATCCCCAGATTGTAAAACTCATAAACATCTGCCATATATTTCTCGAAGCTGTCCACTTTATTCACAACTAAGATCACCGGTTTATGGGAACGCCGCAGCATATCCGCCACTTTGGAATCCGCATCCACAAGCCCCTGCTTCACATCCACCATAAACAAGATCACATCCGCCGTGTCAATGGCAATCTGTGCCTGCTCCCGCATCTGTGAAAGGATCACGTCCTTACTATCCGGCTCGATCCCTCCGGTATCTATTAACGTAAACTGTTTATCAAGCCATGAAACATCGGCATAAATCCTGTCCCTTGTGATCCCCGGCGTATCTTTCACGATGGAAATCCTCTGTCCTGCCAGCGCATTAAACAAAGTAGATTTCCCCACATTCGGTCTCCCGACCACGGCAACAATCGGTTTTCTCTTTCCACTCATAATCATTCTCACCTGTCTTTTATTATCGTCTGCACAAACTCATATCCGCTTGATTTTACAATATCTACTTTTACTTGTAAAGCCTTTTCCATCTCCCCCACTGTCACATCATCCAAAAAAACGTCTTCTCCGCTCCTTAAGACATTTTCAGGGAGTAAAAGGCGCTCTCCCAATTCTTTCCCCTTTAACTGGTTTATCATATCCCGTCCCGTCAAGAGCCCGGACACCGTGATCATCTCACCGAAAAACTCATTGACGATCTCATAGACCATGATATGAAGGTCCGGGAGCAGGTTCATAAGGGCCTTTGCCATCCGGCTGATATAAGGGTAAGCCAGCTTCCCGGTGGCTATGGATAACTCTTCCGGGCATTTTGCAATTTCCTTTGCCCTTAAGCGCTCTTGTAACTCTCTGTACCCCTCTTCAAATTCATTTAACATAAGCCGGAGCATCCCTACCCCGTTTTCCAACTGCAGATATCCGTCATAGCTTTCTTCTTCCGGCAGATCTTCCCCCGCTAAAATGTACCACTCATCACTGGCATGGACAAAGTGGAGCCCGAATTTTTCCATACATTCCTTTTGAAATCCGTGGATCATCTCAAGGACCGCCTTTGCATCCGCCCTGTCAAAAGGCTCTAACGGATACAATCCTTCCCGAAACTTTGACAGACCAACCGGTACCACCGATACGCTTTTAAGCAAAGGCGCATACTCAATAAGCTTCCGGATGCTGTATTCCAATTCCTTCCCGTCATTGACCCCTTTGCATAGGACGATCTGTCCGTTCATCGAAATCCCGGCTTCAAAAAGCCTGTCCACCTTCTTAAGAGATTCCCCCGCAAACCGGTTATTGAGCATCTTGCAGCGAAGAAGCGGGTTCATCGTCTGGAAGGAAATGTTAATAGGCGACAGACGGTATTTGATGATCCGTTCCACATCATGCTCTGACATATTGGTAAGTGTCACATAATTTCCCTGCAGAAAAGAAAGCCGGGAATCATCATCCTTAAAATAAAGCGTATCCCGCATCCCCGGCGGCATTTGATCGATAAAGCAAAAAATACATTTATTGTGGCAGGAACGGTAATCATCCAGCAGCCCGTTTTCAAAAACAATGCCAAGGTCTTCATCCTCTTCCTTATCCACTTCCAAAAGCCACTGCTCCCCGTCCGGCTTCTCGATCAGAACTTCCAAATATTCATCTTCCACATAATACTGATAATCAAAAACATCCTCTATCTCTTCTTTGTTGACCGAAAGCAGCACATCGCCTGCTTCGATCTCCAGTTCTTCCGCAATGCTGCCCGGAAGTACTTCTTTGATCAGATGTCCTTTTTGTTTTTTTCTTTCCATATCTATATCCTTTCAATACCTATTTTACTAGAAATTCCTTGACGTGTCACTAACATAATGATATAAAGTAATTACTCACAGTTCATATGTCAGTCTGTTCCATAACAAATTCCGTGCCTGCATGAGAATTGGAGCGGTGCGAACTGCAATTTCAATATCATTGGGAGGTACTATGCCAAACTTATCTAAACTAGAAGCCGCTATCCCTGTTGCTCCTTTAAAATTGGTTGTTTTGGAATCTGCCACGGCACTAGGGAGCAGCGTTAACAGTCATCTGATCGATTTCCGAAGAAGCATCAAAAACGTTGCCAAAAATGATCCCGCTTTTGAAGGGTATGTGTCTGACAATTATATTTTAAACACTGCCTGCTATCGTTTTGGTTCCGGTGAAGGAAAGGCCGTCATCCAGGAGTCTATCCGGGGAAAAGACCTTTTCATTTTAGTAGACGTGTGCAACCATAGTATTTCTTATAACCTGAACGGTTATTTAAATTATAAATCCCCGGACGATCATTATCAGGACTTAAAGCGTGTTATTGCCGCCGCTAACGGCAAAGCCCACAGAATCAACGTCATCATGCCTTTTTTATATGAAGGAAGACAGCATAAACGTTCCGGGCGGGAATCTTTGGACTGCGCATTTGCCATTGAGGAATTAAGCCATATGGGAGTCAGCAACTTTATCACCTTTGACGCCCACGACCCCAGGGTCCAAAATGCGGAACCCCTTCATGGCTTTGATAATTTCACCCCATCCTATCAGTTTATCCGTGCGCTTCTACATACAGACGACAGCCTTTTGATCGACAAAGACCATCTGATCGTCATAAGCCCGGATGAAGGTGCTTTAGACCGGGCCGTTTATTTTGCAAACGTGCTTGGCGTGGATACGGGGATGTTCTACAAACGCCGTGACTACTCTACCATCGTAAACGGGAAAAATCCTATTGTTGCCCACGAATTTTTAGGCGACAACATTGACGGCAAGGACGTGATCATCATTGACGATATGATATCCTCCGGCGGGAGCATGATCGATACCGCAAGGCAGCTAAAAGCCATGAACGCTAAGCGGGTATATATCTGCTGTACTTTCGGACTTTTCACCGACGGGCTCGCAGGCTTTGACGAGGCTTACGAGAAATGCTATTTCGACAAGGTAGTGACCACCAACCTGACCTACCAGCTTCCGGAACTAAAATCCCGCCCTTACTATGTGGAGGCGGATATGAGCAAGTTTCTTGCATCCATCATTGACTTTATGAACCATGACTCCTCCATGTCAAGCGTATACACGCCTACGGAGAAGATCCATGAATTCCTTGCAAGGTATAATAACCGGGAGGATGCATTCCAGTTAGAAGTGTGAGAAATCACTATCGCATATGAAAACGGCTGCCGCTTTATGAATCAAAGTTCATAAAGCGGCAGCTGCTTAATCATATGCTGGTCCAAGAAGCCTCTCTCATACACCCTTCTCCAGCAATGGGAAGGAAAGGTTCACTTTAAACAGATCCCCGTCCATAACAATCTCGAAAATACCGTTTTGCACCTCCACCAGATTCTTTGCGATGGAAAGTCCAAGCCCGCTCCCTTCCGTGGTTCTTGACTCATCCCCGCGGATAAACCGCTCCGTTAATTCTTCGGGGCTTACTTTAAGGGGGGTGGCCGATATATTTTTGATCGACAAGATCACCCACTTTTTCCCGTCTTCCTGGTTCTTCGCATACTCAAGGTCGATGTAGACCCTTGTTCCTTCCAGCGCATATTTAAAGATATTGTTAAACAGATTTTCAATCACTCTCCAGATTCTTCTGCTGTCCGCCTGGATAAAGATATCCTCCTTTGGTGCGTTTATGACCGGATATAGCGCCTTTTCCTGAAACTTCTCCGAAAATTCCCCGATGGTCTGCTTTAGCAGTTCCACAAGGTTGATCTTTTCCCATTGGAGTACAATATTCCCGGATGAGATCTTGGAAGCCTCCACCAGATCGTCCGTTAACTGCTTTAACCGCTGGGATTTGGCATCCAGCACGTTGATATACTCTCTTATCTTTGGATCCTTCACGTTTTCCCTCTTGATCAGATCCACATAATTGATGATGGATGTAAGAGGCGTTTTGATATCATGGGAAACATTCGTGATCAGATCCGCCTTCAGCCGCTCATCCTTCATACTGGTCTCCACCGCATTCTTCACGCTGTCACCAATGCTGTTTACGGCCCTTGCCATCACAAGATCGTCTCCATACATCCCCTCTTCCTTCACCTTATGTTCCAGATCGCCGCCGCTGATCTTACGTATGCCTTCCAATATGACCTGCCTTGCCTGAGCGGAACGATACAAGATCACCCCCACCACAAGATCGGCCGCAAAAATCAGGAAGATCAATACCAGAGCCAGCCTGTTCATCCCGCTGCTCCCTCTTACCCTGCCAAAAAGAGCCACGAACATCACACATATATGCAAAAGCACAAAGATACCAAAAGGAACCCACACCCGAAGCACGATATCCCAGTGCCTGTATGCGTATCTGGCCCCTCTTGCGGCTGCCTGCCCGCTTCTTCTGACCACACTGTCCTTCCACAGCCTTCCGGCCTTTATCCTCCTAACAAAACTGTAATAGAAGAAGGAAAAGATCAGGCTTACCGCCAACGCTGACAATCCCGCAATTAAAATCATGACATATTCCGGTATACTCTGCCAGAGGGCATCAACCACCCAGCCAATAAACCGGTACATGACCATTCCCGCTATGCACACAGCCACAGCCATGATCTCTGTAGGAATCCGGTCCTCCTTACGGAGACGGATCATAATTCCCCCGCCCTCTTTCCGGCCCGCATACCCCTCACGCATGGTAAGGACCACTAAGAGCAGCAGATAAAAGACTACACAGGCTATGGCAATCGCCAGATACTGCCCGGAATAAGGCGTATACTTTTTAAAATCAGCTGCCGCCTTGTAAAAGCCATCCTGCGCAGAGGCAAGATCCTTCCTGACGCCGATCATCACCTGGGTGTTATCCGGGTACGCATACCCAAAACCCCCAAGGATATAGCGCAGAGTTGATTCCTCGATCAGCGTGTCCGTCTCGTAAGCCATATCTGCCGGATCATAAAAAACGGTTCTCTGGCACTTGTCAAGAAGCTGCTCCTTTAAGAGCTTTAAATCTTTAGTCCTTGTATCCATGTTGGTATAAACCTGTACTTCCTTCCCCGTGTTTTTGCGGATAAAGTACACCACATTGCTTTCTTCTTCCTGATAAATGTCCTGATATTTCAAATATTCATTATAATTGACCGCAAGATCATCCGCCGCTTTTTTGATATTCTGACAAAGCGCATAATACTCTTCCCATGTGGCAACATGATTTTCAATCCGCTTCCCGTCTACCGTATGATAACGGTTGGTAAGCACCGTGGCATCCGTTCCTTCCCGCTGATATTCCCCGGATTCAAACTGGTTTCCGGAAACATCCACCACCCTTGTGGCACTTTTTAAGTCAGAATTTAAATAATTGATATTGCCACCGCCATAAACACCGGAATCCAGGTCTATCATCGTCACCACATGAAACCTGCTTAAAAACTGATCTGCCTCATCCCCCGTCATATAGACATTGTCATACTCAAATCCGTTTTTTGACCAGTTGATCAAGTCATCCAGATAATAGCTTGCCGTAATATACTCCGGCTGGACGGTATTGTACCGGTTGGCAAAAGCAGTGGCATCCACCACTTTCTTGGCATCAAAGACACCGTCCGTTTCCATCTGCCCCCGGATCGCCCCAAAGCGGACCACATCGGCAATATGATTGCCCAAAAGCTTATTAAAAAGAAGGGAATCTTCAAAATCCGTTCCCGTCTCCTCATCCCTGAGGTTGTAGATCTGATTCCCGCTGCCGCTTTCTATCACCACAAAAGATCCGAAAAACACTGCCACAAGCAAAACAGCCGCTGTTACGGCAGCGATGTGCTGCAAAAGATGTAACAGAAGATCCACGCCGCTTCCCGGTTTCTTTTTCCGCTTTCTTATTTCCTTTACCTCTTTTACTTCTTCCTCATTTTCCATAAAAAAACCATACCTTTCCGTAACCTGCGAATTTGAGGCCGCAGGCACAAATTCGTGTGTGAAAAATTTATTTTTCACACTACTTCCCCCTATTGTTTTTCAATTTTATATCCTACCCCCCAAACCACTTTAAGATACCTGGGCTCTTTGGGATTGATCTCAATCTTCTCCCTGATATGCCGGATATGAACCGCAACCGTATTGTCCGCCCCAATGGCTTCTTCATTCCAGATACTTTCATAGATCTGGTTGATGGAAAAGACCTTACCCTGGTTTTTAACCAGCAGAAGCAGAATATTGTACTCGATGGGCGTCAGCTTCACGCTCTCACCATCTACCGTCACTTCCTTTGTCTCATCATTGATACAAAGCCCTCCGGCGGAAAATAACGCATTGTTTTCCACATTCAGGTTCCCAAGCTGTGTATACCTGCGCAGATTAGACTTCACCCGGGCCACTAACTCCAGCGGATTAAAAGGTTTGGTCACATAATCATCCGCCCCGATATTAAGCCCTAAGATCTTATCCGTATCCTCAGACTTTGCGGAAAGGAAAATGATAGGAATACTGCTTGACTCCCTGATTTTTAATGTGGCATGGATCCCGTCAAGCTTCGGCATCATAATGTCAATGATCAGCAGATGAATGTTCTGCTCCTTTAAAACAGAAATCGCCTGTTGCCCGTCATAAGCTTTATAGACCTGATAATTTTCCTGCTGCAGATAAATTTCAATGGCATCCACAATTTCCTTGTCATCGTCACAAACCAAAATATTTGTCATAGCAATCTCCCATCCTTTATAAATAGTAAACCATATAAATTTTAAGTGTTACTTAGGAAAAAAATTAAAACTTTCTTAATTCGTCCTTCAATTCCAGAAAAGCTCCCAGATTTCCCCTTTTTCCGCCGCTGGCACGGTGGGAAAACAGCACCTTACTGTTACAACAGGTGCACAGGTCCGTCACTGCGATCTGCCCTGATGGCACCCCTGTCTCTTCCAGGATCATGCGGTTTGCCTCCTGCAGGTTGAGCTGGTATTTGCCCTCTTTTACCCCGTCTTTTAAGATCCCCTTCCAGTTATCCGGAAAGCTTTCCCGGAACGCGTCCGCCACTTCCTCCCCTACCTCGTAGCAGTCCTGGCAGATAGAAGGACCGATCGCCGCTGTCACGTCTTCTGCCCGGGTGTTAAAAACTTCCCCCATTGCCTTAATGGTCAGCTCTCCCATCCTTCCTACCGTTCCCCGCCATCCGGAATGGGAAAGGCCGATCGCCCTGTGCTTCGTGTCTACAAAATAAAGAGGTACGCAATCAGCATAAAAAGTACATAAAATGATTCCGGGCTCATCCGTGATCAGCCCGTCCACGTCCTCATAATCCGTTTCCCTGACCACTCCCTTGCCGCAGTCAGCCTTCGTTACCCGTCTTATATTGGTGGTATGGGTCTGTCTGGAGCATACCATCTTATCCGGCGCTGCCCCGAAGATCTCCGCAATCCTTCTGAAATTTTCATCCACCGCTTCCTTGTTATCCCCCCTTGAATAGCTTACATTCATGGAAGAATAGATCCCCGTGCTGACGCCCCCTTCCCTGGTGGAAAACAGATGCCGCACCAGTCCTGTCTTTTCCAAAAGGGGAAAGGTCAGATAGGGAACCTTCCCATATTGCCGGATCTCCATGTGATCTTTACATTCTTTTCTCACCAATGAAACCATAAATTTCCTTCCTTTCCTGTCACATAAGAAAAGGCATTCTGATGCCATTTCACCTGTTCCCCGCAGATAGCCACCACATCGTAACGTATCTGCCTGTCTCCATGTTCAGAATGCCTGACCCTATAATAATCTGATGCCCTGCAGATCTTCATCTGCTTTTTTAAGTCTACCGCTTCCTCCGGATACCCTGCCTGCAAGTTCCTACGGTACTTCACCTCAACAAACACAAGACAGTCATCGTGGAACCCGATGATATCGATTTCCCCCTGCCTGCAGTAAAAATTTGACTCCAGAATCCTAAATCCATTTTCTGTCAGATAAGTGACCGCCTTTTGTTCATATGCGGTTCCTAACGCCCTTTTATTCAATCCTGTTCCCCAATCTTTTTATTTCGTCCGGTCCATTTTCGCTTTGATCTTATCCATTGCGTCCACAAAGACCAGGATCTCCGCCACCACCTCGTATAATTCCGGCGGTATCATATCCCCGATATCAAGGCGTGACAACGTATCCGCCAGCTTGTCATCCCTGTGCACCGGAACCGCCGCTTCCTGGGCTTTTTCAATGATCCGTTCCGCCAATGCTCCCTTGCCGCTGGCAATGACGGTAGGGGCATCATCCTCCGGGTTATAAGCAAGAGCGACCGCCTGCCTTACTTTTTCCTTTTTTCTCAAATCCGCCATTTCCCCATTTCCCTTCCTGCATAAACCTTGAAAACTTCGATTTCCGTACTGCTAGGCCCTGGCATCAAAGGAATACCCCGCCAGTACCGATATATTTTTATTCTGGTCCAGAATCTCTTCCATCACATTGGTATCTTCCTCTTTCGTAAGGAATTGGGCATTCATGGAATACCCTCTTTTTTGGAGCCGTTCATTTAAAAGTTCAATATGGTCCGCAATCATAGTAAGTGCAGACTCATCTTTTAAATAAAACTTCGTGGCAACCTTCTGGTCGGTCAATGCCACATGCACATCCACGCTGCCTAAATGTTCCATATCCAAATGTAAAAGCGCACTGACCGTTCCATCCTTTTTCGCAAGGTTTTTCTTGTTGGTGTATACATACAGTTCCCCGTTTGCATCCCTCCCCTGCATCTTAAGCGGAAGCTGTACATATGTAAACACCTGGTTCATCTGGTTCATAAAATCAATATTGTTTGACACATTGGCAATTGTCCTTGCCAATGGCGTATCTGCCTTTGCCGTCTGGGATAATGCCTGGCTCAGCTGCTTCATCTGGCTGTTTAAACGCTCATAAAGTTTATCTACGCTGCCTTCTTCCGCCACTTCTTCGGGAAGCATCAGCCATTGCCTGCCCATCTCGTTTTTCAGGATATTTTTAAAGGCTTTCCCTTCCAGCAGGGAAAACAAATCGCTCTTATCTTCCGTCTCACCGGATAAAAGCCGTTCTACCTCGGCTAAAAGTTCCTGGGTAGTTGCCTTTCCCGAAACCAGACTCTTAACCAAACTTTCCTGCGCTCCAGCTTTTCTAAGCCCTTCTGCCATCTCTCTTAATTCCGATTCCGGAAGTTCCTCCAAAAGTGCCGCTCCCCCTTTTATGGCGCCGGAAGTTCCTTCTCCATTCTTGGACATCACCTGTCCATCTTCCGTCTGCAGAATAGTTCCGGATTCTTTTTCTGTAAAAACAGAAACCACATCCCTGTAAAAGGAAATCCCTTCCTCCATGTTTCCACTTCCCGTGATTTCTTTAAAGGTCTGGGAAAATGCATCGGCGATGTCCATAAGTCCGCCGCTTAGCTGATGCTGGTAATTCTTATAAGCTTCGAACTGGACAATGCTTTCCGGGGTGATGGGAAGCGAGAGACGCTGCATCTGTACAAGAGTCTCCATATTGGCCTGGGGGTAATTGTTCACCAGCCTGTTCATCTGATACAAAGACTGCTTATCAATCGGAAGGCCCTCCTCCATCATAGCCCTGACCATCAAAGCCGTGATCTCATTTTCCGGCAGTCCTGCCTGGCTTAAAGCCTTAGAGATATTAGGATCCTGGCTTAAATTCTCAAACAGCGGACAAAGCACGACCTTCCCGCCGCTGTTATTCCTAATCTGGAAAGTAAGAAGCTGCCCCGGCTGGGCAGACATACTCCCCTCCAGCTTTGCCTGCAACAGCTGGTTCTGCCCAAGAGATAATAAGATTTCATTCCCGCTTCGCTGCAGTACTTCACCCGTAATAGACTGGCCGGACTGTTTCCCATAGATTGCTTCCATACCGTTTTTAAGCCCCTGTTCCAGAGAAACATTTTCACCTGACGGTGTCTGGACAAAATTTTGGTTGATCTGCCCGATATATGATGACAACTTCATAGCGCCTCTCCCCTCCGCTGTATCCGCCGCTGCCGGCTTTTATATCAAATTTTTGATAAAACTCTGCCTGTGGATCGGGGTCGGCCCATATTTTTTCAAAGCCTCCAAATGCGCTTTAGCGCCATACCCCTTGTTAGAAGCAAACCCGTACTCCGGATAAACAGTATCATAATCCACCATAAGCCGGTCCCTGGTTACCTTGGCAATAATGCTTGCCGCTGCAATTGATATGCTTTTGGCATCCCCTTTGATGATCGGAACCTGTTTCACCAAAATCCCCGGAATCGTCACCGCATCATTTAAAAGCAGATCCGGTTGTGGATTTAATTTCGAGACCGCTTCCCGCATGGCTTCATAGGTAGCCTGCAGAATATTGATTTCATCAATCCTCTGAGGTGCAACAAATCCAAGACCTGTGGCTATGGCTTTTTCCATGATCACTGCATATAATTCTTCTCTCTTTTTTTCGGATAGTTGCTTGGAATCGTTTAGGTATAAGATATCACAATCCTTTGGCAGAATTACCGCCCCTGCCACCACCGGCCCCGCAAGAGGCCCCCGTCCTACTTCGTCAATGCCGCAGATATAAGAAAAGGAATCATACCGCTTCTCATATTCTTTCATTTTTTCCGTCCGCGCAATCTCCCTTTCATAGTCAGAAATCATTTTCTGTGCCCTTTTTACCAACGCTGCCACTCCCGGACGCCGGTCATCCTGATATACCGCTAAAAAAGCAGGCAGCTCATTTACCGTAGCTGCCTGAAAAATATTTTTTATTTCTTGAATCTTCTGCTCCATAAGCTTCCTCTTATCTGTTTACTGATGTTTGATCATGCCTATCCTGTCAAGAGGCCAGATGCGCATCCACGCCTTACCGACGAATTCATCCCTGTGGATATTCCCAACCACAGGATCCCGGCTGTCCGAGCTGTTATTGCGGTTATCCCCCATAACAAAATATTCGTCATCCCCCAGCGTTATCGGCTCATAAGCCCTTCCCGGATCAACAATCGTCTCTTTCCCGTACTGCTCCTTAATAGGCTCCCCATTGATAAATATTGTTCCTTCCTCATCAATAAAGATCGTTTCCCCTGGCAGCCCAATAATCCGCTTGATATAATAAGTCTTTTCCGCATAGCGGAACGGAAATACAATGATATCATATCTTTGCGGGTCATCAAAACGGTAAGACAGCTTATCGACGATCAAATTATCCCCATCATTTAACATCGGTTCCATGGAAGTTCCGATCACCATAGTACGCTGCCCTACATACGTGACCACCATATAAACTGCCAGTAACACGACTAAAAAATACAAACTTGTGCTTAAAATTTCTCTTAACTTTCTGCTCACTGTCAATCCTCCGGATGCTCAAGCGTTATCCTGCCAATCCTTCCACTCCTGAAATCCTCCAGTACCATTCCTGACGCCCTCATGATATCGGGCTGCTCCCCTTTCTGGAAACATTTTCTGACGATACAGACTTCTTCCAGTGTCTGGTAAGCCTTCTCCTGCAATTCAATCTGATATCTGTCCGTAAGCAGCTTCGGATATTCCTTTTGCAGGTAATTGATGACTGCCATAGCAAGCTCATCCCCATGCAGGATCTCATCCTTGATGGAACCAATCATGGCAAGCTTCTCCCCCACCTTCTGATCCTCAAATTTGGGCCATAAGATACCGGGAGTATCCAGTAATTCCAGATTCTTGTTCAACCTGATCCACTGCTTCCCCTTAGTCACTCCGGGCTTATTTCCGGTTTTTGTACATGCCTTCCCTGCAAGTGTATTGATAAAAGTGGATTTCCCCACGTTAGGGATTCCCACTACCATAGCCCGCACCGGCCTGTTTAAGATCCCGCGTTTCCGGTCACGTTCCATCTTCTCCCTGCAGGCATTCTGAACCAGTGTCTGGATTGTTTTCACCCCGGCACCCGTTTTGGAATTGATCTCCGTAACAAAAAATCCGCGGTTTTGGTAATGATCAGCCCATTTTTCATTCCATTTTGGATCGGCGAGATCCGCTTTATTTAATAAGATGATCCTCGACTTATTTTTTGCAAGCCGGTCGATATCGGGATTTTTACTACTCATTGGCACCCTTGCATCCACCAGTTCTATGATAAGGTCGATCAATTTGATGTTCTCTTCCATCATCCGTTTGGCCTTTGTCATATGCCCCGGATACCATTGATAATTCATAGATATGCACCACCATTGCTTTTAATCAACAAACCCCATGGGTTCTTTTTCACTGCTCAAATGAAACCATGCCTTTCCGGCGATCGTTTCCTTTTTTACCGGCCCAATGTTTCCGGATCTGCTGTCCTCACTGCTGTTCCTATTATCCCCCAGCACAAAGTACTCATCACTCCCCAGGATGACCTCATTTTCCGCAATCCCCGGATCAGAGATCTTATCATAAGTATCACCCTCGTCAAGAAGCTCCCCGTCAATGTAAACATAGCCGCCTATAATCTGGATCCGCTCTCCCGGAAGCCCTACCACACGCTTTAAGTAATAATGGGAATTTTGATTACCGTTCGGTAAAAACGCAATTATGTCTCCCCTTCCCGGCTGAAACAATTTGTAGATAAAACGATTGATGAAAATTTCCTGCCCATTATACAAAGCCGGCTCCATTGAAACACCGATCACACTGATCTTCATTCCCACCAAAAAAACAAGCACAAATGCCAAAAGCACTGCCGCAAAACAATAGAATATGGTAACCAGTATTTCCCGCACCATATCCTTACTGACTCTTTTCTTTTTTTCATAAAAAGTTAAGCCCTTGCTGCGCCTTGCCATCGTTTTCCCCTTCTGCCATGGTGCGGTATCATTTTTGCCATATGGAAAATTCCGGGAAATTTCCTATATGACAAGAAAAGGGCAATTGCAAACCAATTGCCCTTGTGCTTTCCCACACTTTTAAAATTAACCGCGGATTTCTTTTATCTTTGCTTTCTTACCTACACGGTCTCTTAAGTAGAATAATTTTGCCCTTCTTACTTTACCCCTGCGGACTACTTCGATCTTTTCCACATTAGGAGAATAAACCGGCCATGTCTTCTCTACGCCTACACCGTTAGAAGTCTTTCTCACTGTGAAAGTCTCTCTTACCCCGGTTCCCTGTCTTTTAAGCACAACACCTTCAAATACCTGAATCCTTTCACGGTTTCCTTCCTTGATCTTACCATATACCTTAATGGTATCACCTACGTTAAATGAAGCTACTTCCTTTAACTGTTCATCTTCAATGCTCTTAATAATATCGTTCATATTAAACCTCCATTTGATGATTAGATGTTCTTAATACGTTCCGTAACAGAGGACCATCACAATTTCGCAACAGTAATAATTTACCACACCTTCCTGCAAAATGCAAGCAAAAAATCAAACTCCCTGATGGGTCGTGCAACAATTCAGTCGTTTTTCTAATTTTCTCCTTAACCGCTCTTCCTTCTTTGCTTTCCTTACAAAATACTCCTGGTTTTCCGCAGCCCACTTTTCATACAAATCGGGGCGCAGCCGCTTTGTCCTCTCCAAAGACTGCTCCAGCCGCCACTCTTCTACCTTTTTATGATCACCGGATAATAAAATTGCCGGTACCTTCTTTTCCTTCCACACTTCCGGCCTTGAGTACTGGGGATATTCCAGCAGATGCTCGGAAAAGCTTTCACTTACGCCCGATTCCTGATTACTGAGAACCCCCGGCACCATTCTTGAAACAGCATCAATCATGACCATGGCCGGTAACTCTCCGCCGGTGAGCACGTAATCACCAATTGATACCTGGTCCGTAACAATCTCCTCAAGGACCCTCTCATCAATCCCCTCATAATGCCCGCAAAGAAAAATCAGATCTTCCTCTTTCGCAAATTCCTTTGCCATATGCTGATTGAATGTATTTCCCTGGGGTGACAAAAATACCACCCGCGTTTTTTTCTCTGTGCCAATCCTTCTGTTTACAGCTTCCCATGCATCATAAACAGGCTGTGCCTGCATTAACATGCCGGCGCCGCCGCCATAAGGGTAATCATCCACTTTTTTATGTTTGTTTTCCGTATAATCCCGAATATTGACCACCTCAAGGGAAATGATCCCCGCCTTAATGGCGCGTCCTGTAATGCTGGCCATAAGGCCGTCTCGTATCATGTCCGGAAAAAGTGTCAGCACATGGAAGTTCACCTTCTGTTCTCCTTTTACTCTAAAAGCCCGTCCAAAAGACGAATCTGCATTTCACCCTTTTCAATATCCACAGAAAGGACACATTCTTTAATTGCCGGAAGTAAAAGCTCCCGCCCGTCCGAAAGCGCAATCACATAGACATCGTTGGCTCCCGTTTCTATCACATCCTTTAGTATCCCCTTAAGCTGCTCTTTTTGGGCAATTACCGAAATCCCTATCAGATCCGCAATAAAATATTCGTCCTTATCAAGTTTTACAGCCTGCTTTCTTGTAACAAAAAGGCTGCTCCCCTTGTATTGTTCCACATCATTGATATCATTGATCTCTGCAAACTTTACTATGACAAACTGCTTGAAAAACTTCACACTCTGAATTTTTAATTCTCTTTTTTCTTTTCCGTTATCAAGTAATACTCTGTCCAATTTCTTAAAACGCTGTGGATCATCCGTAGTGGGAAATACCTTCACTTCCCCCCTTATCCCATGGGTTGATGAGATGATCCCCACCTTTAACAAATCTTCCATCCTGTTCTCCATCCATTTCCCTATCATTACAAAAGGATGCATCACGCACCCTTTTGTAAATCTGCTTAGACGATTTCCACGTCCACTTTTTGATTTTCCTTGGTTGATGCCGCTTTAACCACAGAACGGATTGCTTTTGCGATCCGCCCCTGCTTCCCGATCACCTTTCCCATATCGGACGCAGCAACATGAAGTTCAAGGGTAACATGCTTCCCTTCTTCCTTCTGGGTGACTACCACCTCATCCGGATGCTCTACAAGCGCTTTTGCAATTACTTCAACTAATTCTTTCATAGTCCACCTCCAAAAGGTTTGACCTTATAAAGGCATGACCTTATAAAGGTCTGTCAACAGTTATTATTTTCCAATGCCTGCCTGCTTGAAAATCTTGCTGACAACTTCTGTAGGCTGAGCTCCGTTTGCAAGCCACTTCTTAGCAAGTTCCTCATTTACCTTAAAGGTACTGGGATCTGTGTTGGGATCGTAAGTTCCGATTTCTTCGATACATCTTCCGTCTCTGGGAGACCTGGAATCTGCAACTACGATTCTATAGAAAGGAGCTTTCTTTTGTCCCATTCTTCTTAATCTGATCTTTACTGCCATCTTTCTCACCTCCATAAATTTTCTTTATTTACTCTATTTTTGAAAAGGTCCTGTTTCCAAAGGATAATTCCCGGAAAAAATTCCCTATTTCACATATATCTTAGAACGGGAAACGCATTCCGCCGAATCCGCCTCTGCCCCGCTTGCCGCCCATAAGTCCCGGCATCTGCTTCATCATTTTCTGAGATTGCTCAAACTGCTTTACAAAACGGTTGACCACCGCCATATCCACACCTGCGCCTTTCGCAATCCGGCCCTTCCTGCTTAAGTTTAGAAGTTTGGGATTCTTACGCTCTTCCGGAGTCATGCTCAAAATGATCGCTTCTGTCCTTGCAAGCTGCTTTTCATCGATCATGGATTCAATGTTTCCCATTCTCCCCATGCCAGGAAGCATGCTCAAAATGCTGCTAAGCCCTCCCATGTTCCGCATCTGCTTCATACTTTCCAGATAATCATTAAAGTCAAACTTGCCCTTCTTCATCCGGGCAGCCATTTCCTTTTCTTTATCCTCATCAATGGAAATGTTTTCCTGTGCCTTTTCAATCAGAGAAAGCACATCGCCCATCCCTAAGATCCGGTTTGCCATTCTATCCGGATAAAACTGTTCTAGATCAGACAGCTTTTCCCCCATACCTACATATAAGATAGGCTTTCCCGTGACAGCCTTAACGGAAAGTGCGGCACCGCCCCTGGTATCGCCGTCCATCTTGGAAAGCGCAACGCCGTCAATGCCGATCCTGTCGTTAAATTCCACTGCCACAGTGACCGCATCCTGTCCTGTCATGGCATCTACCACCAAAAGCGTCTGGTGGACTTCCACCTGTTCCTTAATGTTGGTAAGTTCCGTCATCATGTCCTCATCAATATGGAGACGTCCGGCGGTATCTAATATCACTACATTGTGCCCGTTTTTCTTTGCGTGCTCAATGGATGCCTTCGCAATATCCACAGGATTGTGGTTATCCCCCATGGAAAACACATCTACCTGCTGCTTTTCCCCGTTTAACTGGAGCTGCTTGATAGCCGCAGGACGATATACGTCACAAGCCACGAGAAGCGGCTTTTTCCCTTTTAATTTCAACTTTCCGGCAATCTTCGCCGTGGTGGTAGTCTTACCGGCACCCTGGAGGCCGCACATCATGATGGTTGTGATGGACTTTCCCGGCTGCATTTTAAGTTCGGTGGTCTCGGATCCCATAAGGGATACCATCTCCTCATTAACGATCTTAATGACCATCTGCCCGGGGTTTAAGCCGTTCATCACATCTGCGCCTACAGCCCTCTCTTCCACTGCTTTCACGAACTGCTTGACCACCTTGAAGTTCACATCAGCTTCCAGCAAGGCAAGCTTGACTTCCCTAAGGGCCGTTTTTACGTCCGCTTCTGTAAGCCGTCCTTTACTCCTAAGGCTCTTAAACACGTTTTGAAGTTTATCTGTTAAGCTCTCAAATGCCATAAATTACATTTCCTCTAAGATTTGACGGGATAAAGCTTTCACCTTAAGCACCAGCTCTTCCCTCGTAACCGTGGTGTCGTCAGCGATCTTCTCAAGGCTGCTGACTTTGCTTTTCATATTTAAAAACCGTTCTACCAGATGCAGCTTATCTTCATATTCCTTAAGACTGTAGTCACAGCGCCGCACCAGATCATGAACTCCCTGGCGGGAAATACCGTTTTCCTTCGCAATCTCCGCAAGGGAAAGGTCGTTATACACCACATCCTCATATATCTTCCTTTGGCGCTCGGTCAAAAGTTCTCCATAAAAATCATACAAAAGACCTTGTTCCACTATTTTTTCCATTTGTAACCACCTAAGGTAGGATACAACAAAAAAATCAGCCTGTCAAGTGTTTTTGCTTGACAGACTGATCTTTAATTGTTCTTTGCACTATCCTATCAGGCATTCCTTTCCCTTGAACGCAAGCCCGTATTTCCGAATCTGCCCTTTTACGAACCCATTCGCCAAAAGCTCCGCTTCATATTGTTTATCCTCTATCTGTGCATGGGCATTTGCAAGAGTGTCCTCAAGAGTCTTCTCATCCTCGTCAGCATCCTGCACTTTAAACTCAAAGATAAACGCTTTCCCCTCCTTATCAAGCGGTTCCATCATCACATCGTATCTTCCGTATCCGCTTTCCCGGTTTGAACGGATTTTATACGTGCCCGCAAGATCCACCACCATCCCAAGCACGAATCCATGGTAAAACCGTTCCGGTTCCGTCTGATCGGAAGGTTTGTTCCCACTGTCAAAAGAGCTGAATGTATCAAGCGCTACCTTATTCATAAACGTGTTCATTTTCCTGACATTATCGCTTAGCAGGGCATTGATAAATTCATTGTAATAAGTTTTCACACTTCCGCCAAACCAGCCCGCTACCATATTCCGAAACATGCTCCGCACTTCCAGATTCGTGAGCGCCATCGTATATACCTTCTCCTTAAATTCACCCACATATTTAAGATCCAGCACTTTCAGATATCCCGTTGCAAGAAGAAGGCTCCATACTGCATCCGGACTGCCGCTTAACTGGTCAAATACAATCTTTTCATCGATCACCGTATTGAAACTTTCTCCCTGAACCAGCCTTTCCATTGTCTGCTTAATATCCGGCACACCGGTCCGTATCAGCGAATTGACCAGCCCGTTCCCGCTTGTGTTTGACCAATATGCATCGTATTTTCCTTTTTTGTTGATAAAAGATACGATGGACCAGGGATTGTAAATATCTGTATGTCTCCCAAAAGAAAAACCGTCATACCACCGCTTCACTTCCTGCTTTTCCCCGCCGAGCCCTGCCCTGTCAAGTGATGCAAAGACTTCTTCTTCCGTAAATCCAAAGGCCGTTTCGTATTTATCGGAAGTGGTAGTGACCACCTCCAGATTGTTCATACCGGTAAAAATACTTTCTTTTGCAACTCTCGTAATCCCTGTGATCAGTCCTCTCTCCAAATGCTCATTGGTCTTAAAAGCAGCATTAAACAGCCCGCTGAAAAAACTGACCGCCTCCTCCCAGTACCCCGAAACCCATGCCTCCTGCATAGGAGTATCATATTCATCCAAAAGGATAATAACCTTTTTCCCACCGTAATAACGCCGCATAAAATCAGCCATAGTGGAAATGGCGCCTGCCGCTGCCCCGGCATTCATTCCAGGAACAATATTATTGTAGTATTTCTTTTCATTGTCGCTAAGGATACCTCCCTCTAACAGAAAACGGTTCTTTTCATAGAGCTTTGCAATTACTTCCGTAATCTTGTAGATCATATCCGTATATCCTGCTGCCTTAACATTTGCAAAACTTAAAAATATGACCGGGAACGCTCCTTGCAAGGCCCTGTATTGAAATTCCCCGTCAACTGACTTCCGCTCCCAGATAGAAAGCCCCTCAAACAAATCACTCCTGTCTGCATATTGATTGGAAAAAAAACACTCTACCGTGCTCATATTCAGCGTTTTCCCAAATCTGCGCGGACGGGTGATCAGCGTAACCTTGTCCGCACATTCCCACCACTGCCTGATGAAATCCGTCTTATCAATATAAAAGATATTCCCAATTCTTACTTCCTCAAAATTCTGGTATCCAAGACCTGCCCTGTTCTCATTCATCTGCAATTTCCTTTCCCGTATATTTATAGATAGTGTCTTCCCAACTATCGTATAAAAATAACTATCAATGTCCCCTTCTCCCCATATACTCTACCACAAGCCCGGTAAGACAGGTATCTTCATATTTTGTTCCGGGGTAAACATCCTCGATCACAAACCTGAAATGGATTTCCACTTTGTCTGCCGCTTTCACCGCATCCACAGGCAGCGTAAAATACTGAGGTTTTATGGTATCCTCCAGCTCTAAATAGGCAAACGGCTTATCCTCCACATACATAAGGAGCCGCTTTACCCGCCCGTTTTCTTCCCATGTCTTCTGGTTTTTTGCATAACCGTTGACCACACATATTTCCGTATAGCGCATATAACCGTCATAGATATCCGGGGTGTCCTTCGCATACAGATTCGGGGAAAACTCATCCGAAACATACCCTTCCAAAAAGCTCACGTCACCTTCTTCATACCATTCCCGTTGATACTGGTAGCTGCAGCTGCTGATAATGCCGATACTTTCTCCGATGCCGTTACCGTCCACGCCTTCTGCCCACGCATATTCCCGGCCGTACAAACTGTTTAAATGGTCAGGCTCATACCGCCTTCCGGGATAAGAATACCCGTCGGCCCCGGCATCCCCGGATGCATCCGGATCTTGCAGTTCCGAGGAAGCCGTGATATCACATTTTCCTTCTGCCATCGCACAAAACTCGCCGCAAGGCGCATGCCATTCAGGAAAACCATAATCCGGCGCTTTATCATCATATTCTAAAGTACAAAACTTCCCCTCCTCCACGGATTCTCCATTTTCCCCGTAAAAGAAATTCCTCACTTCCGGCTTCAAAAGATATGGCTCTTCCGGGTAATCCACAAGGGGAACCGGACTGTAATAAGCTGGGATCTCCACTGTAAATACGTGGCTTTCTCCCGTATCCTTCTTGCTTGTTCCCTTCCGATAACATAGATATACCCTCTGTGCACAGCCGGCAAACACATTCCTGCCAAACGAAACTTCCCTGTCACGAAAGTATATCCCCCACAATTGGGGGTTGCCGGCAAATGCGCCATCGCCTATGGTAAGCACCCCTGCCGGATTTTCTGTTCCTTCCACTTCCTTTTCAAACATCACATCCACAAGTCCGCAGTTTTCAAAACACCCCTCCCCTATATAGGTGATATCAGAAGACAGTTCCAGGGATTGATTACAATCTCCCAAAGGAATATTCCGGAATGCATGATCGCAAAATCCTGTTACGACAGCTCCCCCAAGCCGTTTGGGAAACGTGATTTTCCATCTTTCATCTACCAGCCGTTTTAATCCTTCCCCAAAGTCCGCCCGATATGCTTCATTGATCCCCTTGATCAGAGCGTATTGTTCCCCATGCTCCCCGGTCCTTATCTCATAATCATAAAAATTTTCTTCCGTCAGAACTTTCTCAAATATTACATTCCCTGCAGCCAGAGACGGCTCTTCGCCGGAACAAAGCACGCACACGACACCTATCAACATAGCACCCGCAAATGCAATGGCCAGCATTTTAGACATTTTCTTTTTCATATAGCGCTCTCCCGTCTCGGTATCATCCTTCTGATGGCAGCTTCCCCAGCAGCTTTTTGTATGCCCTGCTAAACGTGGAATAATCCCGAAACCCACATTCCATGCTGGCAATTGCCGCACCCTCCCCTGCAAGAATCAGGCTCCTTGCTGCAAGAACCCTCTTTTCCAGAACATACTGGTGCATGGAATAACCGGTCTCATCCTTAAATTTCCGCATCATATGGTATTTACTCAAAAAAAATCTATCGGACAAAGCCTCTATGGTAAGGTCCATGGCAAGGTTTTCATTGATATAGTGGATGATCTCCACTATCTTTTTATCATACCTTGCTATCTTATGGAACACTTCCGGACTGCTGATACAGCATCGGTTCAACTCTATAAGCAGCTTCAAAAAAAGAATCCGGCGGTACATCTCCCCCGCATAAACCTCCTCTTTGTCTGCTCCCTCAAGGAGCTTCACGGTCTCATATAACATACGGCTTTTCGAGGGCGATAAGCGGATCACGTTCCTCTGCTCCTTTAACGCCATCCGGAAACACAAGTCAAGCACATCTTCCCCTTCGGAATGTTCGTCCAGATAATCAGGCGAAATGTAAAAGACATACCTTTCATACTCCGTTCCCGCCTTTATAAAAGGCTTGTGAATCTCCCCCCGGTTCACCAGCAGAATATCATGGGGCTCAAGCTTATAGCTTTTGCCCTCAATATGATATTCCACTTCCCCGCTGATAAACCAGATCAATTTATGGAAATCGTGGTAATGATACTCATACTCCTTTGGTGAATCGTCTTTCAAATGGAAGAGCTTAAATTTTTCCAAAAGATATCCGCTTTTTAACGCCTCCTGCCGCACATTCATTCCCTATCCCCCAAATTTTTTCCTATCCTCATTTTACTGTAAGGAACGTGCTGCCGCAAGGCATTTTGCTTATTTTAAATCAACGGTGACAGAAAATACCGCATTCTCTATCTGCTTATCTGCATGTTCTCCTTTATATTCCAGCCAAGTTTCAAATTTCATCAGGCAGATGGTCACCGTATCCGTATTGCGCCCATAAGTTGAATATTCCTCCACAGTACCTCCATGGCTTTCTAAGGGGTTCCCGTCGGCATCCAGGATGGAAACTATATAGTCCGCCATATCCTCCCCGTCTGGCAAAACAGGTTCTGCCGTAATCTCATAAGCCGACCTGACAACCTTGGAAATCCCAAACCCATCCTCATTCTTCTGATCCACAATAATTTCTTCCGTCTGGCCTGCGCCTTCTCCATCCAAAGCAAAGTGAAAGCTCCATGGCCCCTCATAGACCTTCCTGTCATGTTCCGGTATCATGATCGTTTCCGTCTCACCTGCCACATGCCCTTCCACCTCATGTGTGGTGGGCAGTAATCCATAAAAAGTATGGAAGGTAAAATCAATCCCCACGCTCCCCGTAAGGTCTCCAAATTCCACCATGGCAATCCCCACAAAGGTATTCTGATCCTGAAATTCACCCTCAATATTATAAAGCGGAATATTTCCATCCCCTTCACTGTATCTGACGTCATCCTGCCCATCTTTATGAACAACCGCACTGGTATTACACTGCAAATGATCTAGCTGCCCAAAGGATGCTTCTTCCACGAAGTCCGCCGGGAATCCTTCTTCATTGGTGATGCGCAGTGCCAGGTAAAGCTTATCGCTATCACGGCTAAACTCAGTGACAGCAACCGTAAGCCCATTTTTACTCTGCACGTATTCATTTCCTTTTTCCTGTTCATTTTCCGGGGCTCCTTCTGTTCCCACACTGTTTTCCTGATCCTGTTCTCCCACGGTCATGGTATTTTCGCTGTAATCTCCCGGATAAGAAACCTTTTCTTCCAGATACGCAAAAATCCGCCCTATGACCGGAATGTCTACCGCCAAAGCCGGGTTCGCCACGCCAATCCCTCCCAAAATAGCGATCATGATTCCTGCCGCCATAGCTGCCAGTTTTAAAACCAAAAATCTATTTGTCTTCATATTCTTCCTATTTTTCCTTTCTCCTGTCTTGCTTTCCTGTTCTGCCTTCTTGTAGATCTGGCCGTAAGCCGCATCCAATTTTTTATCAATCAACTCTGATTCTGGCAGATCCATATTGCAGATTCTATGCAGTTCCCTATTTAATTCTATATCTTTGTCTAATTTCTTCATATATTTACACGTCCCCTTTCCAACTGCTGCGCAACTGCTCCTTACCCCGGTGCAGTTTACTGCGGATTGTGCTTTCATTCATCTGTAACAGCCTGCTGATTTCTTTCGTGGTAAACTGCTCCCCGTAAAACAGTTGAAAAATCACCCTGCTTTCCGACGGCAATAGGGACAACATCCGAAAAAATTCATTGTCTGAAGGATAAGTATCTCTTTTCCCTTCTCCATCTTCCATCCATTCCTGAGGCTTTACCTTCTTCTGACTGTTATAAAGTTTCCTGCAATTATTGATCAATATCCGTATCAGCCATGACTTGAAAAATTCCGTCTTTTGAACCTCCCCAATATGTTCATATGCCAAAAGCACAGTATCTTGTATCACATCCGCCACGTCTTCTTCCTCATGGAAAAAACCATACGCCACCCGCTGCATGGAATTTTTATTTAACTCCATCAGGCGCACAAAGCTGTCCGGATCGCCCCTCTGCGCCTTTTTTACTAATGTATCTTCCATCGCTCCCACTTCCTTTGTACTGTTTTTTGCAATTGCATCTATTAGATACCTCCGGACATTGTTTTGTTGCAGAAAATGCAAATTTTTCTGATTATTTTTATCATATCGGAAATCCGCAGAAAATCCCTGCATGACAAAAGTGCTGCCCCGCATCAGAATCGCTTCCGCCACGGCTGCAGCACTCTCGCAAACTTATCTTGATCTATCACTGTTCCTGCCCATAATCTTTCATGCACACGTTCATATCCACATCTCCTTTGATCCCGTCCACTCTGCCTTTGGAACTATACTGCCATATGGTAAACTCATAAGGAAAATAAACCGGCGCATTATAATAGGCAAACCATTTGTCATAATCTTCCAGCTGCTCTAAATCCAGCATCAGCATAAAAGTCTTTAGATTCCCGTAGATCATCGGGGTATACCCCGCCTTCTTTATTGTCTCCAAAAAGGCGATTGCCGCCTTCGTATACTCCTGCCGGGTCATTTCCGCCGTTCTGGCCGAAGCGCTCTCCGGATCCTCTAAATCCAGCACCACCGGATACGCCACGTCATAGGGTTCCAACAGGTCAAGGAGAAATTCCGCTTCCTCCACTGCCTCTTCCTCGCTGATTGCCTGGGTGTAAAAATACACCCCTACATCAATGCCATTGTCAAGAGCCCCCTCCATGTTATCTTTAAAAAACTCATCCTCCACGATCTTTCCTTCCGAGTATCCCCGGTAACCGCCTCTGATAAAAGCATAGGACACGCCGTCAGCCGCAGCCTTCCTCCAGTTGATCTCTTCCTGATGCTTGGACACGTCTATCCCTTTTATAGAATGGACTTCATCCGTATCGTCCACATAGACGATTTCCTTATTTTCCTGCTCCACAAAATTATCATACACATAATTGTGCTGCTTTAAATTCTCCAAAATAGGGAAAAAGTAAAATTTCGCATCGGAATAGACCACTACGTCCTCCGGGAAAAAATCCCGGAGCATAGCCGTCGTGGAATCCCCGTTTTCCATCCTGGCCTTTACCTCTGTTAGGATCTCCTGCTTCTGGCTTTCCTTAGCAAGCACCACTGCTTCCCCCATGCGGGCATCTAAATCCGCCTGGGAATAAATGTATTCCTCACTCCGCTCCTCATATTCCCGCAAAAGACTTGCCGCCTCCCTGGTCTCCCCTTTCAACCCGTAATTTTGCAGCAACAGAATAATGCAGCCTGTCAACGCTGAAAGCGTGATCAGGCAAAAAATGATATTCGTGATCAAACTAATCTGATGTTTCCGTTTTTTTCTTCTTGCCATATTTGTCATTTTTCTATCCTTCCCGGTCTGTTTATCCACTGTGGTTTTCCTATAAGCAAGTATAATATGAAACCAGATCTTTTTCAATTGTCTAAATATTCCTGGTCATCCAAAAATTTTTTTATTTCATCTGTAAACACATACAAGCCATACCACATATGATAAAGCATAAATAAAAAACATTTGGAGGCAACTTATGAGTGACTTAACAGCTACAGGATGCGGATGCGGTACATCTGTAAATAACAACAACGGGTGTGGGTGCAGCTCCATCATCTGGATTATCATTTTACTGTCATGCTGCGGTGGCTGCGGCAACGGCGGCAGTTTCTTCGGCAACAACGGTGACTGCGGATGCGATAGCTGGATCTGGATCCTGTTACTTCTTTTCTGCTGCGGCAACAATGGCAGCTCCTGTGGATGCGGATGCTAATCCTTTAACCTTTTCTTTTCACCATGTCTGAAAAGTAGGCTCCATGCGGGCCTACTTTTCTGCATATCACGAAAGTAAAAAACATAAAATATCTAAACCAGCCAAAAAGGAGCAGTTATGGATACAACAGATCAAAACAAAGTAGCTGCATTTGATACCCTTTTTTCCAACAACCACATTCAAATGCTGAAAGTCATACTGCCCTATATGGATAACCAGACCCAAAAGTCCATGGCTGTTTACATTAAATTTCTGGAACTGAATTATACCATTGATTTTTACAAAAAAAATCCCTACCCGTTATGTGGGTGTATGGAAAAAGAAACGTCTTTCGACCTGCATAAAATGTGCAGCGAACTGCTCCCCTACTGCACTGATGAGGAGCGCAAAAAAGTGGAACAAATCCGCAGCATGATGCAAAGCATGGAAATGTACAAGGAAATGTCAAAAACTATGGAAATGATGAAAGACTTCATGCCAGATATGGCTTCCTTTACCGGGAATCCTGAACAGACGAAGGAAAATGGTTTCGATATGATGGGTATGCTGATGAATATGCTCACGCCTGAGCAAAAACAGATGTTTGAAATGTTTGGAGGTAATATGAATGCAGAATGATTGGATGAGAGAAGAAAGCCTTAAGGATATCGACCCCTACAAGCTTGATTTTTTGCAGGCGCTGCTTTTTGAAAGCAACAACTTAAAAAGGGATCAAATGATCCCTTTTCTGATGGCTGTTGCCAAACGGGGCCAGGAAAAAAACGTCAGCTTTTCCGATGAAGAAATCGGCAAGATCGTTGCCGTCCTTAAAAAGCACGCTTCCCCGGAAGAGCTTGCCAAGATTGAAAAAGTCATGGCAATGCGCTCCCGCAGGTAACATGGCACAACCTGGCTTATTTCATTACAATGTTCACAATCCTGCCGGGAACGTAGATCTCCTTTACTACGTTTCCGGTAAGCTTATCCGCAATCACTTCTTTTGCTTTTGTAATCACGGCTTCTTTCTCTTCATCCCTTGCAATCGCCAGCGTTGCCTTCGTCTTCCCGTTGATCTGGACCGCGATCTCAATGGTCTGTTCCACGGTCTTTGCTTCTTCGTATTCCGGCCATTTCGCCTGATAGATCCTTCCTTGGCATCCCATGGCCTGCCAGATCTCTTCCGTGATGTGGGGCGCTACCGGGTTAAGCAGGGTAAGTAAAGTCTTCATTTCTCCCTTAGTGACCGCATTCTTCTTATAAAACTCATTGATCAGGGCCATCATTGCCGCAATCGCCGTATTGTATTTTAAATGTTCAAAATCGCTGCTGACTTTCTTGATGGTCTGGTGCATCTTGATCTCCAAATCTTTGGAGTAACCTTCCTCGTCTACAAGGATATCCTGCAGCTTCCATACTCTCTCTAAGAACCTCCGGCAGCCCTTTACGCCGTCTTCCGACCAGGATGCGCTAAGATCAAAGGCCCCGATAAACATTTCGTAGGTCCGCAGGGTATCTGCCCCGTAATCCTGCACGATATCATCCGGGTTTACCACGTTCCCCCTTGATTTGCTCATTTTTTCGCCGTTTGACCCAAGGATCATCCCATGGGAAGTCCTCTTTTGATAAGGCTCCTTACAAGGCACGATCTTTTCATCATATAAAAACCTGTGCCAGAAGCGGGAATACAGAAGATGCAATGTGGTATGCTCCATGCCGCCGTTATACCAGTCAACGGGCATCCAATAATCAAGCGCTTCTTTGCTTGCCAGCTCCTTATCATTTTTCGGATCAATATACCGCAGGAAATACCAGGAGGAACCTGCCCACTGGGGCATGGTATCCGTCTCCCTCATGGCAGGACCGCCACAGCAGGGGCATGTGGTCTTCATCCAGTCCTTCATATGGGCCAAAGGTGACTCCCCATTATCCGTAGGCATGTAGCTTTCCACTTCCGGAAGCTCCAAAGGAAGCTCACTTTCCGGCAATGCCACATAACCGCATTTTTCGCACTTCACAATGGGGATTGGCTCTCCCCAGTAACGCTGTCTGGAAAAGACCCAGTCACGGAGCTTAAAGTTGGTCTTAGCGTGGCCGATCCCTTTTTCCGTTAAAAATTCCGTGATCTTTTCTTTCGCCTGCGCCACGGAAAGCCCGTTTAAGAAATCCGAATTGACCAGGGTTCCCGAAGCCACATCCGTATAGACCGCTTCATTCACATCCACATCACTTCCCGCTACCACTTCAATGATGGGCATATCAAACTTCTTTGCAAATTCCCAGTCTCTTTCGTCATGGGCCGGAACCGCCATGATGGCGCCGGTTCCGTAGGACATTAAAACATAATCCGAGATCCATACCGGTATCTCTTTTCCGTTAACGGGGTTTACTGCCGTAAGGCCGGTAATCATTACGCCGGTCTTTTCCTTTGCAAGCTCCGTACGCTCGAAATCAGACTTCCTTGCCGCCATTTCCCTGTAGGAGACAACCTCGTTCCAATTCTTGATATCTGCCTGATACTTATCAATAAAAGGATGTTCCGGGCTCATGACCATGTATGTGACACCAAACAAAGTATCCGGCCTTGTGGTGTACACGGTCAGCTTGTCCTCTTTTCCATTTAAAACAAAATCAACTTCCGCACCCGTTGATTTACCGATCCAGTTCTTCTGGGATACCTTGACACGCTCCACGTAGTCAACCGTATCTAACCCTTCAAGAAGCTTGTCCGCATATTCCGTGATCTTTAACATCCACTGGCTTTTTACCTTGCGCACTACCTCTGCGCCGCAGCGCTCGCAGACACCGTTTACCACTTCCTCATTGGCAAGCCCGACTTTACAGGAAGTACACCAGTTGATAGGCATTTCCGCCTTATAAGCAAGACCGGCATTAAAAAGCTTTAAAAAAATCCACTGGGTCCACTTATAATATTCCGGGTCCGTTGTATTGATCTCCCTCTCCCAGTCAAAAGAATATCCAAGCGCATGGAGCTGGCTCTTAAAGCGTTCCACATTGTTCTTCGTTACAATCTTGGGATGAATGTGGTTTTTGATCGCATAGTTTTCCGTAGGGAGCCCAAAGGCATCAAAGCCCATGGGATAAAGCACATTGTATCCCTGCATCCTCCTCTTCCTTGCCACAATGTCGAGGGCCGTATATGGCCTTGGATGCCCTACATGCAATCCCTGCCCAGACGGATAGGGGAACTCCACCAACGCATAATATTTCGGTTTTGAATAATCTTCAGAAGTCCGGAACGCCTTTTCCTCATCCCAGATCCCCTGCCATTTATTTTCCACTTCTCTGTGATTATATGGTACTGCCATCTTCCTCACCTGCTCCTTTCGTCCTCACAGTGCATAAACTGTTACAATTTTACTTACATTGCGGTGAAATGTCAAGAAATATCCTTGACTTCATTCACCCCGTAGCCTTCTGCGTATTGAAACGTCACCTGATCGCCAACCTGATATTTTATGATTGTAACAAGAGAAGCATCTGTCATATCCACATCAAAAATATCATCCTGCCCGACAAGACAGATATAATAGTGGCTGTTGCCCCCAAGCACCACCGGGGAAATACTCTCAATCTTCCCGCTGACGCTCTTATTGCTTTCCGCCGCCGCACTGACGATCCCGTTCGTATTTAATAGTTCCATGTAGTTTTTCTCACATTCCTGCACAGTATCACCGATAGCCACCCACTGATATTTCTGGACATTGACCATGGCATACTTTTTCACCAGTCCCGCACCGTCCTTAAGGGCCATGAAATACGTAGGCTCGTCTGCAATATTTAATAAAAGCGGAAAGGTGGAACGATATCCCAAGTTCTGCACCTGCCCTTCGGCCGACGACATGGCGGAATCCTCAATAGCTCCTTCCACTTTGTAATACCGGGTCTCCATGGTACGCTGGTTCATCAGCACAAAACCCACATTGGATTGGTCGCCGCTGACACTGGTAACGCCTGTATATACCCATACGTCGTCCTCCAATGCAATATAGTTATAACCGTGGGTAGACTGCAGGCAGTCTCTCTGCCCCAGCAGAGAATTCCAATATCCATGCTTCAAAAGTCCTGAATAATCATACAGATTGACCAGAAGATCTGCGGAATAAACCTTATCGATCCACTGGGGCACATCCTCCACCGCATAATCCACACATTCCCCGGTCTGGGCGTTACATAATACCACCCTCCCTATGGTCTGTCCGCCAAATAAGCCAATGTTAAACTTTTTTACAGGGCATACCCAGTAGGGCGTTCCTTCTTCATCAATCTCAAAAAATATCTGGTCGTCAAAAATATAAGTGGGATAATGGAACCGCAGATGCCTGTAAATATTCCTGTTAAAGTATTCCCCTTTGGAATATCTGATCTCTTCCGTAAGCTTCACGCATTCGGTGTTTTGTGTGGTCATATCGATCAGGATATATGCAGGGATGCCGCCTCTTTGGTTAGTCAGCCATTTGATTGGGCTTGCATAAGTAAGGGGCGTTACCCTGACCGGCTTCCCCTGGTAATTGATCTGGCTGTAATCCCCTGACACCTCAAACTGGGATACCATATCCACCATGCTCCCCATCTTCCGGTTCCCCAGCAAAGATGCCGAGTCCTTGTCCAAAAGTGGGATCGTCTTATAATCCACTTCTTTGATATCATCCGTAAAAGCTCTTTCCTGTATGGTCAAAAGCTTTTGGTACTTCGACGCATTAAAAAACGGGGAAGACAGAAGCGAACCTGCCACGTAAACCACCCCTAATACAAGGATCAGACCGCCAAGCAGCTTTACCGGAAGCCCCATTTCCTTTAACCGGAACTTGTACACAGCTCCCTCCACTGCATCCTGTCCGCTCTTTTTGAACTGCCGCCCCACTAAAAGCGCCAAAAGCAATACAAGCAAAAGCATCATAGCCGCCCATGTTCCCGACGAATGGATATTGATTGCCGGTATCGTCACATAATAGTAAACCGCCAGTGCTGCCAGCCCCAAAACCACGAAAACAAGGACCTGCACAAATTTTTTCTTTTTCAAATCTTTTACCTCCATTATGTTACTGCCAATTGTCATTATACCTTTTTCTTCCGAAAAATACAACAGGATGCCATATCCCCCAATACAGCATCCTGTCTTATATCGTCTTACCCCATTACCCTTTTCTAAAAAGAAATCACTGATACTTCTTATTCGTCCGCGCCGTCATTAAGCTTTGCCGCCCTCGCCGCAACTTCCTTTTCCTGTACATCCGACGGAGCCTGCTCATAGCGCGCAAACTTATATTCGTATTCCCCGCGTCCGCCTGTCATGGAACGCAGATCCGTGCAGTATCCAAATAATCCCATCATCGGCACGTCAGCTTCGATGACCTGCTTGCCGCCGGGTGCGGGATTCATGCCAAGCACCCTTCCCCTTCTCTTATTCAGGTCACCCATTACGTCGCCTGTATAAGAATCCGGAACCGTAACCTTAACGGAAACGATTGGCTCAAGAAGTACCGGGCCTGCCTCCATGAAGCCCTTCTTAAACGCCTGGATCGCCGCTGTCTTAAATGCCATTTCCGATGAATCCACCGGATGATAAGACCCGTCGTATAAAACCGCTTTCACGCCCACTACCGGGTAAGCCGCCATAGGTCCTTTCAAAACAGATTCCTGGATTCCCTTTTCCACAGCGGGGAAATAATTCTTTGGAACCGCACCGCCTACCACGATCTGCTCAAATACATAAGGCTCTTCCAGGTTCCCTGAAGGCTCGAATTTCATCTTCACATGGCCGTACTGCCCATGGCCGCCTGACTGTTTTTTGTACTTGGAATCCACGTCTGAAGTCTTCCTTATGGTCTCACGGAAAGCCACCTTAGGCTGGGTCAGTTCTATTTCAACCTTATATTCATTCAGCAGCTTGCTGGCGATCACATCCAAATGCAGATCGCCCATCCCGTAAAGGAGCATCTGCCTGTTTTCGGAATCGTTCACATATTTCATAGTAAGGTCTTCATGGGATATCTTCTGGAGCGCCTGTGAAATCTTGTCAACATCGCCCTTATTTTTAGGATTATATCTCATGTATGTATAAGGAACCGGCATCTCCCATTTTCCAAACTTAACGGTGGTCGCCTTGGTGGAAAGGCTGTTGCCCGTCCTTGCGGCCGTAAGTTTTGCAAGTGCGCCGATATCACCGGCATGAAGCTCCTTTACCTCGATCGGCTTATTTCCCTGCATCACATAAATCTTACCGATTTTTTCTTCAATGTCTTTATCTACGTTGTAGATCAGGTCGTCTGTCTTAAGGACACCGGAATTTACCTTGATCAGGGAATATTTCCCGATAAAAGGATCCACGATAGTCTTCCAGATATAAGCGGATTTCGCTTTGGAGAAATCATAATCCGCATGGAAGATCTCATTGGTCTTCATATTGATCCCAGCAACCTCACGGTTTTCAGGACTGGGGAAGTACTTGATGATATCATCTAACAGGGTATACATCCCCTGGCATAACACGTTAGAACCCATGGTCATCGGCACAATGCTCCCGTCGCAGACATTGGTCCGAAGAGCCGCCCTGATCTCAGCTTCCGAGAAAGTCTCTCCGCCAAAATAACGCTCCATCATCTCTTCACTGGTCTCGGCAACCGCTTCCATCAATGTGTCACGGCAGATCTGCAGATTGGCCTTATTATATTCCGGAACCTCGCACTCTACAACGTCTTTCCCCTGCCATCTGTTACCGGTTTCGGTGATCACATTTACATACCCCACAAATTTTTCGTTCTCACGAATCGGCAGGTGGAACGGAGCCATCTTCTTTCCGAACATTTCCGTCATATCTTCCACTACCTGGCGGAAGGAAGCGTTATCCACGTCCATATTGCTGACATAAATCATCCTGGGCAGTTTATATTTTTCACATAATTCCCATGCCTTCTGAGCGCCCACTTCAACGCCGGACTTACCGTTTACCACGATGATCGCCGCACCGGCAGCGCTGATCGCTTCTTCCACCTCACCGGCAAAATCAAAGAAACCGGGAGTATCTAAAATATTTACTTTATAACCTTCCCACTCAATGGGGATAACAGACGTACTGATTGATATTTTTCTCTTTTGTTCTTCTTTGCCAAAATCACTGACTGTATTTCCATCATCGACCTTACCCATCCTCGATGTTATGCCCGATAAATATGCCATTGCTTCTGCCAGACTGGTCTTCCCACACCCGCCATGCCCAAGCAAAGCAACGTTCCTGATTTTGTCAGTTGTGTAAATATTCATATAGCTTCCTCCATTTTCAAGCATTTTTGGGCATTGCGCCACATCTATTTCAAGGCAATTTTGCGGCTCTCAAAAAACCCATGTGTATATTTTACTAAATTCCCGACAAATATACAAGTGAAATCGTACATTTTAGCATAATACTTGTAACAATTGCCTCTATTGACTTTCGCACTTTAAAGTGCTATATTAAATTACAGTGTAAAATTATAGCAAAAGGAGTACAAACCTATGATTATCGTCATGAAACCAAAGGCATCACAGCAAAGCATCCATGCCGTCACAAATTATATAGAAAACAGCGGACTTCAGGTCCATCTTTCCCAAGGGGAAGAAGTGACCATCATCGGGATCGTGGGTGACAAGACCCGCATTTCCACTGAAAACCTGATCATCTTTAAAGATGTGGACCGGATCGTTCCTGTCACGGAAAGCTACAAGCTTTCCAACCGGAAATTCCACCCCGACGCAACCGTCGTCAAAGTAGGCAATACTACCATCGGGCCCGGAAACCTGACTATCATGGCAGGTCCCTGTGCGGTGGAGACCAAAGAGCAGCTATTAGAGATTGCAAAGGCGGTCAAAGCATCCGGCGCAACCATCTTACGGGGCGGCGCCTACAAACCCCGTACCTCACCCTACTCTTTTCAGGGCCTTGAGGAAGAAGGGCTCCGCTATATGCAGGAGGCTAAGGCTCAGACAGGACTTTCCACCATCTGTGAGGTAGTAAGCCTTGAGGCCATTGAAGCTGCCGTAAAATATGTAGATATGATCCAGATCGGTGCCCGGAATATGCAGAATTTCATCTTATTAAAAGAAGCCGGCCAGTCCGGCCTTCCCGTTTTATTAAAAAGAGGACTTTGCGCTACCATTGACGAATGGCTGAACGCCGCCGAGTATATCATTGCAGAAGGCAACCCCAACGTGGTTCTGTGCGAGCGCGGAATCCGGACCTTTGAAACCGCCACCCGCAACACCCTGGATTTAAGCGCCGTTCCGGTACTGCGCAATAAGACCCACCTGCCGGTGATCGTTGACCCATCCCATTCCACCGGATCTTACAAATATGTGGCCCCCATGGCAAAGGCCGCGGTTGCCTGCGATGCGGACGGACTCATGATCGAAGTCCATAATAACCCTGCCTGCGCTCTTTCCGACGGTCCTCAGTCACTGACCTTTGAAAAGTTTGAAAAACTGACAGCGGAGCTACGCCCTTTCTGCGGCCTTTTAGGCAGGAATTTTTAGGAAACGAAGGAGAGTTATCATGAAGAAAAACTTTGTCTGCGGATTTGTAGGGCTGGGACTGATCGGCGGTTCCATCGCAAGAGCAATGCGGAAGTTCTACCCGGCCTGCCGCCTGCTTGCATACGATACCAATAAAGACGGGCTTGACGCCGCCGTTAAGGACGGCGTTATCAACGAGCCCCTGTCCAAAATAGACGCCGCATTTGCTGGCTGTGACTATATCTTTTTGTGTGCGCCGGTTTCGGAAAATGACCGCAGTCTCCCATTGCTCCAAACTTGTATTTCCCCAGACTGCCTGCTTACCGATGTGGGAAGCGTAAAATCCGATATCCACGAAAACATCAAAAAAGCAGGCCTTAGCCGTCAGTTCATCGGCGGCCACCCCATGGCGGGAAGTGAGCGCACCGGCTACATAAACTCTAAAGCACTGCTTTTGGAGAACGCATATTATATTCTGACCCCCGGCGAGGAGATTTCCCCGGATGTGGTCCTTGATTTTAAAGAGCTGATTGCCTCCTTAGGCGCAATCCCCTTAGTCCTTACCTGCGCTGCCCACGACTATGTCACAGCAGCCATAAGCCATCTGCCACATGTCATTGCCGCCTCCTTAGTCAACCTGATAAAGGAATCAGACCAGGAGGGTGGGCTTATGAAAACGATCGCAGCAGGCGGCTTTAAGGACATCACCCGGATCGCCTCCTCTTCTCCTGCCATGTGGCAGCAGATCTGCCTTACCAACAAAGACCATATCCTTACCCTCCTTGATTCTTACACATCGATCATGGAACAGATCAGAAACAAGATCCAATCCTCCGACAAGGAAGGGCTGTACCGCTTTTTTGATCAGGCAAGAACTTACCGCGATTCTTTCCCGGACGCTTCCGGCGGCCCCATCAAAAGGACCTACTCCGTCCACATTGAAATTGCCGACGAACCCGGCGCCCTGGCTGCGATTGCCACCATACTTGCCCTAAACCAGATCAGCATCAAGAACATCGGCATCACCCATAACCGGGAACAGCAAGACGGTGTCCTGCGGGTGGAATTTTATCAGGAGGAAAGCATTGCAAAAGCCTCACAGATCCTTACCGCAAAGGGCTATGCCGTTTTTTCCCAAAGTTGACCTACCCGAAATACAGTTCGCTGTTCCATACCGCCACGCCGGTTCCCTGAAAGACTTCTTCCAGCCTTTCATTGAGCTGCCAGGCATTTACGCCCTTTTTCATGATGACCTGTAAAAAACCGCCGCCACCGGCACCGGCGATAAACTTTCCGTCGATCAGATCCTCTATGGTCATAAAGATCTGGTCGATACAAAGATTGGTCGCACCCGCATCCAGTTTAAGGGATAATTCCCAATGGTGGTTAAACAGCCTGGCAAGACCGTCCACGTCTCCGTCTTCTAACGCTCTTTTCATATCCGCCGCCGCAAGCTTCATCTCCCCTAAGGCTTCCGCGGATTCTTTCCTTCCTCCGATATAATTGCCTACTACCTCCCGCAGCAGGTTCCTTGCCAGCCGCCGCTGCCCGGTATAGATCACCGCAAACCGTCTATTTAATTCTTCTTTTGTTTCCTCACTTATCCTGACAGGCTCTACCGAAAGGACCTGATGGGCGCCGGGCTTGCTTACAAGCATTTTGATTCCCGGCACGATCCCTCCTGCCTGATCCTGCCAGCCGCCGCCTGTACTCATAAGCTGCTCCATATAAAGAACCTGATCAAACAGCATGCTCTCTTTAAGCTCCATTCCGGTAAATTCCGCAATCCCTTTGGCGCATGCCCCGGCTAAGATACTGCTGGTTCCAAGCCCTGAGCCTTTCGGAACCCCTTCCACCATAGTGGAAAGGTAGATTCCCCCTCCTAACCTTTCAAGCACTTCCTCTAAGGATCGGCCTTCCGCCTTTCCCTTTTCCGGGATCAGCCCGCAGGCAAGCAGCGCCGCCTTATGCAGCGCAAAGAAATCGTACGGGTTTTTACAGTCCTGTATCTCCTCTATCCCATGTATCACCGTACTTACGCCAAGATCGGAACTTTCCAGGGAGACCTCGAGGTTCTGAAGCCTTTTTAACACCACCTTGACAGGCAGGATACCGTTTAATTTTATGGCAGCGTTTAACACCGTTCCGCCATGCTCATTGCAGTAAGGCGGAGTATCCGTCCAGCCGCCGCCCCAGTTTACTCTTAAAGGAAGAGCTACCTCCACCTCATCTTTTAGGATGCGGGTATCATTATGATAACCGCAGCTTCCCTTCATCCCATGGGCAACCTGATCCTTGATCACCTCAAAACACTCCGTTTCCATCCCCAGCGCATCATAGATCCGCATGGCAACGGAATAACTGCTGTGTTTTGCCCGTTCAATCAGCGCTTTCTTCAGCTTTCCCTGAAGCCGCATGGTTCCAAACACTTTAAGCGCTTCCCCGCGTCCTGCTCCCGCTGAGAGCTTATCCAAAAACTGCTCGATCAGGATATGCCTTCGCAGTTTTTCCTGGAAGGGGATCACTTCCGCCTGATCCGCCCTGTTAAAGCTTTCCCGAAGGCTTGTCCGTTCCTTCATAAGCCATGCTTTAACTTCTGACAAATCCACTTCCTTCTTTGCCATTTTAGTAAGCAGTAAGGACGCTTTGGCCGCTTCGCCTGCCGAATCCGCCAAAGGATACAGTTTTGCTTCCCACAGGCTCTTTTGCCCTCCATCCCAAATTTGATCTGTCGGGAGCTTGTAATGATCCAGCATATCCTGCAGCCCGCCGCCTAAAAAAGACGCATTATCTTCATAAATTCCCTTAGGGTTATCCGTGACCCCGTAAACCCTGGCGGCAAAACTGCCGCCCATTAACTTGATCACGTGCATCACCGTATCTTCCGGTATCTCCATTCCCGTCAAAAAGGCGCCCGAAAGCACAGCCCCTTTTCTCACCTGCATGCCTTCCCCCACATGGCTGTTTTCCAGATAACATCCATCCTCCACCAGCGCATCCGGGCAGATAAAGCTGTTCCTTGCCGCAAAGTTCCCTTCCATCCGGTTGGTACAGATCATTTTTTCCCATCCAAGGAACCTGTAATCTTCCATCCGTTCCGTAAGCAGCATTAACAATTCTTTGGTTGTTCCAAAATGGATAAACGCCGCCGGCGATAAACAGACCACTTTCATTTGAAAACCGGACAAGGCTTCCCAGAGCTTCTTTCGGCACTCGGTAAGTTCTTCACAAAAACTGCCTTCCGGCGCCTGCTTTTGATAGTCTTCCAAGGCAGCGCTTTTCGCCAGAGGATACAAAAAGTCCCCATAAAAACTGACCCGTGCCTTTTCATTTACAAATTCACGATATTTATCCTCGTCTATTTTGCCGTCCGTGCAGATAAGTCCAAGCAATGCCTGCAGCAGCATGGCGTCAAACAATACGGCACCAGTGTCAAGATCCACACAGCCCTGCGTATTGACCGCACCTTTGCTTTTAAGTTCCTGCTCCGACTTTTTGTGAAGGAACTGCTCCACCATGCCCTCTTGATCTTGTAAAAACACACCGTGGTCTTTCCCTGTGCTTACCGGCTCTTTGATAGAAATAGCCGCTGCCCCCTGAAACTGAAAATCAAGCTGTAACGGATTAAACAAAAGGAGCACGTCACCGGATAATACCAGCATTCCTTCTTTGATCCTTTCCGCGACCGCCGTCATTGAGATCATAAATTCATCGAACAAGGTGGACAGACTTCCATCCGGAAGCTGCCTGGGGACCGGGGAAAACAGCTTCCCGCATACACTGTACTGAGGGATTCGCTTACTGTCCCCACCCGAATGAATCACCAAGATCCGCTTTCCCTTGAGACATTCCCCGGCATTTCCCCCTATCTGTTCCGTCAGATATTTCAGCACATGAAAAGTAGCCCCTCCTGACCCTACTCTCTTTCCTTCTGGGTCGGGAAGGACTGCATACACACAATCCCTGGCAAGCCTGCCTTCTTCCCTTCGGTGGGATAGCTCTAGCCGGTATCCCTTGGCCTGCTCTTCATTCGATGCGGTCAGGATCACATAATCCCAACCGCCGCGTCCCTGTTTAAGTACCTTTTGATAATCATCCCAAGCATCAATACAGCTTTGGCTTAAAAAAAGGTTTTTGATCCATGTAGGTGAATATTCCGCCATTTTACTCACCCTGTTTCATGCTTTCCACTGTGTCGTAAACTTCAATCCTGGACGCATCCATTTCCGGCATCCCAATGAAGACTGCCCCGTAATAATATTCATCCTGCCTCTTTTCAATACGCACAATTTCCAAAAATGCATGGATCACTTCCTGCGTCCATATCCTTAAATAGGCTTCATACACAGAACCAAATTCCAAAAGCTCGCTGCAGCTAAAACCAATCCCTGATTTCGACAGATCCACGATCTTGATCTCGGCATCCTTACTTTCACCGCCGTCTAACCTTTTCACCACAAGCTTTGATTCCAGTTCTCTCCTGTTTGCTCTTCTTCTTTCTTCCATGATAATAACCCTCCATTTTTGCCGCTTTTGGGCCCGTTATTATTATCTTAATCTATACGGGATATTTTGTAAAGCTATCTGTAAAAAAGGTGGCGTCGCCAAAAGAAAAAAAACGGTACTTTTCCCGGATTGCTTCCTCATAAGCAGAAAGTACATTCTCCCGCCCTGCCAATGCGCTTACCAGCATCACAAGAGTGGACTCCGGCAGATGAAAGTTCGTGATAAGACAATCCGTCACCTTAAACCGGTATCCCGGATAGATAAAGATCTCCGTATCCCCACAGCATTCCGTGAGCATTCCGTTTTCATCCGCCGCGCTTTCCACCGTGCGGCAGCTTGTAGTTCCTACACAGATGATCCTGCCGCCCTCTCTTTTCGTCTGATTGATCAGACCGGCTGTGCCTGCCGTAATCTGATAATACTCGGAATGCATGTGATGCTCTAAAATATTTTCGGCTTTTACCGGGCGGAAAGTGCCTAACCCAACATGAAGAGTAACATATGCGGTCCGCACGCCTTTTTCTTCTATCCGCGCCAGCAGCTCCTTAGTAAAATGAAGCCCGGCCGTGGGAGCCGCTGCGGACCCGTCATATTTTGCATACACGGTCTGATAGCGTTCCCTGTCTTTCAGCTTATGGGTTATGTAGGGAGGCAGGGGCATTTCCCCTAACCGGTCCAACACTTCCTCAAAGATCCCCTCATAAAAAAACTTAACAAGGCGGTTTCCTTCCGCAGTGACCTCCATAACCTGCGCCGTAAGCTCCCCGTTTCCGAATGTGACCCGCGCCTCTGGCTTAAGCTTTTTGCCCGGTTTGACCAGTGTTTCCCACAAATCTCCGGAAAGGCGCTTTAAAAGAAGCACCTCCACAGCCGCCCCGGTATCCTCTTTTACACCAAGAAGCCTTGCCGGCAGGACCCTGGTGTTGTTTAACACCAGACAATCCCCCGGTCTTAAATAATCAATGATATTTTTAAATACCTCGTGCTTCCGCTCCCCGGTTTTCTTATCCACCATCAAAAGCCTTGAAGATGCCCTGTCCGTAAGCGGGTCCTGGGCGATCAGCTCCATCGGCAGGTCAAAGAAAAAATCCGATGTTTTGAGCTCCTTTCTGTCCATTACAGGTCAGCTCCCTTTAAAAATGCCACATATCCCCGCTTTGCTTCAAACACGTCCGCCTTACTGGTCGCTTCAAAAGGCGCATGCATGTTAAGCACTGCCACGCCGCTGTCGATCACGTTCATCCCATAAAGAGCCAAAATATAAGCAATGGTTCCGCCGCCGCCTAAATCCACGCGGCCAAGCTCCGCCGTCTGGAAATTAATGTTTTCTTTCTCAAAGATATCCCGGATATGCGCAAGGTATTCCGCATTGGCATCATTAGAACCTGATTTTCCCCGAGACCCGGTAAATTTGTTAAACACCATGCCGCCCCCAAGGTATGCCACGTTTTTCTTGTCAAAGCTGGATGCAAACGCCGGATCAAAAGCGCTGCTCACATCTGAGGAAAGCATACAGGAAGCTGCCAGAGCCCTTCTCACGTTCAATTCCGAATATTCTCCGGCAAGATTCATCACTTCCGCCACCATATTTTCAAAAAACCGGGACTGCATGCCGGTTGCGCCAACGCTTCCAACCTCTTCCTTATCCACCAAAACGCAGCAGGCTGTCCTTTCCGTATCCTCAACTTCCAGCATTGCTTTTAAGGAAGTAAAAGCGCATACTCTGTCGTCCTGCCCGTAAGCTAAGATCATGCTCCTGTCAAACCCTGCTTCCCTTGCCTTCCCGGCAGGCACAATCTCCAATTCCGCAGAAATAAAATCTTCTTCCTCCACGTCATACTCTTTCTTTAAGATATCAAGGATTCCCTTTTTCACGGCTTCCTTTGCCTGATCTTTTTCTGATTCGGAATCTTTCCCTTCTCCTTTTTCCTTCTTGTCTAAGATAATGGGGCGGTTTCCAATGATCAGGTCGAGGGCTTCTCCTTCGATGACCTTGGATGCTTTCTTTTCCATCTGCTCGCTGGCAAGATGAATCAAAAGATCGGAGATGAAAAATACCGGGTCATCTTCATTTTCCCCAATATTCAGTTCCACCGTGGTTCCATCCTTCTTTACGATGACCCCGTGTAAGGAAAGGGGCAGCGCCACCCACTGGTATTTTTTCACACCGCCATAATAATGGGTATCCAGATAGGCAAAGCCTCCTTCCTCATAAAGAGGGTTCTGCTTCACGTCAAGTCTTGGGGAATCAATGTGAGCTCCTAAAATATTCATGCCTTCCACCATAGGACGGCTCCCGATGCGGAACAGTACCACAGACTTATTCATGCAGACCGCATAAACTTTATCCCCTTTTTTCAGACTTTTCCCTTCCTTCATGACTTCCTGAAGTTCCCGGTAGCCTGCTTTTTCCGCCATGTTGACGATCACGTCCACACACTCCCGCTCAGTCTTCCCTTCATCTAAGAAATTCCTGTACTCATCCGCAAATACATTCACTTCCTGCAGCTGCTCTTCGCTATAAGTTTCCCATGTGTTTTTCTTTTCCATGCCATTGCCCTCCATTTTCTTTTAGCTGCGCATCTGTGCGCCATAAACATCATTTAATAAATGTAAGATCTTCTCCACTGCCCTGTCTGTCATTTCATCCGTCACATCTTCCGTTCCGGATGCAAATTCAATATTGAACGCCATACTTTTTTTCGACAAGCCAAGCTTTTCACTTTCAAAGATATCAAACAGCTTTACTTTGGAAACCAGCCCGTCCGCCTGCTCGATCTTCTCAATGATATCGCCGCATTCCACGCTCTTATCCACCACCATGGAAATATCCCTGCTGGTCTTAGCATAAGGCGATTCCGGCACATAGTTGATCTTTTCTTTGAACTTTGCGTTAAGCAGATCGTAATTTAATTCCGCAATAAAGATCTTCGTATCTGCCTTCTTATCCTTTGCAATCGCAAGGGAATCAATGACATCATACCTTAACTGGCCGAATGTGCCCACCAGCTCCCCGCCGCAGTAAACTTTGGCGGTCCGCCCCGGATGGAGATATGGCACCTTCCCTTTTTGATACTTAAAGGTAAGATCATAGCAGGCTGCTAAATTCTCCAACGTTTCTTTCATGGTAAAGAAGTCTTCCCCCGCACCGGAAGTTCCCAGACAAAGAGTCTTTATCTCGTAAGGCGCTTCGGTAAGAGGCAGCGCCTTGGGAAGGTAAATATTGGCAAGTTCAAAGAACCGTAAGTCCGAATGCCCGTTCTTCAAATTGTTTTCCAAGGCTTTCACCATAGAAGGCGCCATAAACGTCCGCATAATGCTTAAGTTCTCTGTGATGGGATTTAAAATCTCAACCGCCTTTCTTTCCTTTCCATCCTCCGGGATCAGGAACTGGTCAAATTCCGGGCTGCTGGTCATGGCTATGGTCTGAATCTCAAAATATCCCTGAGTGCACAGGAAATTCTTTACGGACAGTTCCTTCTCCTGTTGCTGGTTCAGCCCGCCGTTGGTGACAAGAGCCTCACTTAAGAAGGTGGGAACCACCTTGTCATAGCCATATTCCCTGATCACTTCCTCCGCAATGTCCTGGTCGCTTTCAATATCCTCACGGTAACGGGGAATTGTCAGCGTAAGCATACCATCTGCCAGCTCTACTCCAAAAGCAAGGTTTCTTAAGATCCGTACCATTTCCTCTTCCGGCACGTCTATGCCAAGCACATAGTTCACCTTAGCCGTTTCCACTTTTATGGTCCTTCTTTGTGTGGATGCCCCGGCGCTGACGTCAAAATGAGAGCCGCTGACTTTTCCCACCCCAAGAGCCTGGACCAGATTCAGGGCCCTTGCCATACCGCATTCCACCGAATATTCGTCAATCCCTTTCTCATAACGGGCAGCCGCATCCGAATGCAGACCAAGCTTCCTTGCCGTTTTGCGGACACTGTCTTTCATAAACTTTGCGGATTCAAATAACACTTCCTTTGTGTTCTCCGTAATCTCACTGTTAAGACCGCCCATCACACCGGCAAGCCCTACCGGTTTTATTTTATCACAGATCAGCAGATTACTGCTATCCAGAATACGCTTTTTCTCATCCAAAGTGACAAGTTCTTCCCCTTCTTTCGCCCTGCGGACCACGATGGAACTGCCCTCTAAGGTATCCAGGTCAAAAGCATGCATGGGCTGGCCGATCTCAACCAATACATAATTGGTGATATCCACCATGGCGTTTATCGCATTATGCCCCACCGCCGAAAGCCTCCTCTTCATCCAAAGAGGTGATTCCTTATACTGCACATCGTACACATAATGTCCCAGATATCTTGGGCACACGTCCTTATCAATAACCGTTACACTGATGTCTTCATTTACTTTCTCGTCACAGGCATAACTCATATCCGGGTTTTTGACTTCTTTTCCAAGGAAAGCGGCAACTTCCCGGGCAATGCCAAGGACCGACTGGCAGTCAGGACGATTGGCCGTAATTGAAATATCAAACACATAATCGTCCAGGCCAAGGTAATCCCTGATATCCTCCCCTACCGGTGCGTCCTCGTTTAAGATCATAATGCCGTTTACATCCGCACCCGGATACCAGTCCTTACTGATGCCAAGCTCTTCCCCGGAACAAAGCATGCCGTAAGACATCATGTCTTTCATTTTCCTTGGCATGATCTCCATGCCACCAGGCATGCCGTTAGGAAGTTTTGCCCCCACAACACAAGCCGGAACCTTTGCCCCCTGAAATACATTGTCAGCGCCTGTTAAGATCAAATGGTCATGTCCATGCTCCCCACAGTCGATATGGCAGATATAAAGATGGGTACCTTCGTATTTTTCTATGGAAGTAACCTGGCCCACATATATTTTTTCTATATTCTCACCAAGATATACCACTTCCTCCACCTCAAACCCTGTAGAAAACAGTTTCTCCTCCAGTTCCTTCGGCGTTACGTCAATATCTACATATTCTTTTAACCAGCTCAGTAATACTTTCACGCTCTCACCTCCACTATGCCTTAAATTGCTTTAAAAACTCAATGTCATTTTCAAACAGCCTGCCCATATGGTTGATCCCGTATTTTAACATGGCAATACGCTCGATTCCGATTCCAAATGCAAGACCGGAATATTCTTCCGGATCAATGCCGCAGTTTAAAAGGACTTTCTTGTTCACCACGCCGCCTCCAAGGACCTCGATCCATCCCGTGCCCTTACAAAGGGAACACCCTTTTCCGCCGCATTTAAAGCAGCTGACATCCACCTCAACCGAAGGTTCGGTAAATGGGAAATAAGAAGGACGCAGTCTTGTCTTTGCCACATCGGAAAACAGGCCCTTAACAAACTCATCCAGCATCCCCTGCAGGTCACAGAGGGTGATATGCTTATCCACCACCAGCCCTTCCATCTGGCTGAACATAGGAGAATGGGTCGCATCGGAGTCAGAGCGGAATACCTTGCCCGGAACCAGCACCTTGATCGGCGGCTTCTTACTGTCCATCACACGGATCTGCCCTGGCGACGTATGGGTACGAAGAAGCAGATCTTCCGTCAGCCAGAAAGTATCCTGCATATCCCTTGAGGGATGGTCTTTTAGCACATTTAACCTTGTAAAATTATGGTCGTCATCCTCGATCTCCGGGCCTTCAAAAATCTCAAAGCCCATACCGGAAAACACATTGATCATCTCATATTTCACCAATGTCAGCGGATGAAGGTTTCCCATAGGGCGCACCTTTACCGGTACAGTCACATCAATTGCTTCCTTTTCATATTTTTGCTGCAATTCAAAGCCCTCGATCTCCGAACGCTTTTCCTCGTACTTACCCTGGACCCAGGCCTTTACTTCATTCACAAACTGCCCGTAAGCTTTCTTTTCTTCTTTGGCAACCTGTTTGATCCCGTTCATCAGCCCCTGGACGGATCCCGTCTTGCTAAGGTACTTCTTCCAGACCTCAGAAAGCTGGATCTCAGACTTAGCCGCCTCAATGTCATCCAGAAAAGCTTTTTTTAATTCGTCTGCATTAAACATTTTTTCTTCTCCTTTTTTCGTTTTTGCGAAACAAAGTGGGCAAGCCCACATCAACTCCCCACCCCTCAATCTTGAGGGGCTTGGACACTTCACAGCACAAGGTCTTTCCTATGAAATAGAAAATCCCCTGTATGTTTCCATACAAGGGACGAAATTTTCCGCGGTACCACCCAACTTCCTGCCGCCCGGCAATGCTTCCGGCAGACTCTCAATCCGCTTAACGCACGTAACGTCCGGACCTACACACAGGAAACCTACTGCTTCAACCCGAAAGCTCCGGTGGGAAATTCACATACTGTCTGAACTGGGGGAAGCTTCCAGCCATCCGGCTTCCCTTCTCTGGCAGAAAACAGCCTGCTACTTTACACCTTCACAGCCAAACTTATCCAATTACATTCCATTTTAGTCAATCTTTTTCCTCTTGTCAACATTCTTTTTCCCGATAAAGAACTGAAATGCCGGCTTAAAATACCTGTTCATAAACGCCCCGGCCAAGATCACATACATGCCGGCATACAGCCACAGCATCAAAATAATGATGGTCGTCAAATTCCCATAAGCAGTAAATCCGTTAAACTGATCCTCATAAACAGAAAACGCCCATGTCATCACACTCCATCCCACAGCCGCAAAGCCTGCCCCCGGAAGCTGCATCCGAAATCCCTGTTTCGTGCCCGGCACATAAGCATACATAAGCGCCAGCACAACGGTAAGGACCAGCCAGATAAAAGGCGTCCTGAAATTAAGCAGCATATTAAACAAATAAGCGGATCTGGGGAAACTTCTTTCAATCACGTTGATCAGCGTATTCCCAAATACTGTGACCAGCAAAGAAAGGATCACGGCAAGCAGCATCAACACCGTGTAAAGGCATGCCATCAGCCGCAGCACAAAATAATTCCGATCCTCCTCCACATCATGGATGGCGTTCAGCCCACGCATAAGGGCCAGTATCCCTTTTCCGGCAGACCACAAAGTCGCTATCGCCGTGACAGAGACGATCCCTGCCGATTGCCCGTAAACTTCCGTGATCACATTCACCAGAAGCGGGTTCACGGCATCCGGCGAGATATCCTTTGCAACAGTCATCAGGTTTGCTTCCGTAATCGGCGTATAAGGCAGCAGCGAGCACAAAAGCATCAGTGCCGGAATCAGCGAAAGAAAAATGAAAAACGCAGTACTTGCCGCATAAGCGCTGATATTTTTCCTTCCCATATGTTTTCCAAAATCATACCCGATAAATAAAAGTCTCCTGAACATAAATTCTTCCCATCAATAAATATTTTTCACCTGACAATCCACAAAGTAAAATCCAAGAATCTGCTGGCAGTCCATCTCCATAAGCCCCATAGCTTTTGCCCCGTTCTGTGACATTCCTACCCCATGCCCGTAGCCGCCGCCAATCAAAGTATATCCTACCACACATTCTCCTTTTTTTACAACATCAATTATCATGTAAGCACTTGGAAGGAGCGTACTGCTCTGGTGCGAAGACCCGTCCTGCCTTATCACTTCTCCTTTTTGGTTTAACACATATCGAATGTTATATTCGGAAATGACTTTGTATGTTCCCTGATCCGTTTCGATCAAAAGTTCTTCCATGACACCGCCTTCCTTCCGTTTCAGGCAGCGGATATCATAGATTTCCTTAAATTGATCCGGTTTTTCCGATTCAAACTCCCCTTCTTTTTTTTCACAAAGAATTTTAAGAGGAACAGCCTCGAAACGCTGCACTAACCTGTCATAGACCATCTTCACGTCAAGTTCCTCTACCTGATACTCCCACCGAAACCATGCTTCTTCCTGCTCAAAAGCCTCATCATCCCTGCTTAAGATATATTCCCGAAACTGCTCCTCCTGCGTAAGGCTCTCCGGCAAAAGCGTATCACTGGCATCCCCTTCCCCCGTCTGCCCGATATACACAGACCTTAAATAAGGCATTTCCCCTTTTTGGTCCTCATTCCACACCCCGGCATCCGCACCAAACCCGCAGGAAGTGGAATAATAATATGCATTCACCGGTTCATCCTGATAACTAAGGATCATCCCCGATGTTTCCTTGACAGCCCTTGTGGAATTAACATTTTCCGCTATGTTGTTATACACCTGATAACTTACACTGTCATCTAAATGTGCCCCTGCGCTGCCATAGCCCGGATGTTCCATATAGCGGTACCCATAAGTCCTGGCACACACCGCCTGCGCCTTTAAGGCTTCCACGGGATAAGAAGCCGGCATTTCGCTTGGCACCACCGAGTACAGATACTCCTCTAAGGGCAGCTCATTGATCAGCACGAGCCCCTCTTCCGTATCCGCGATCTCCATGCTCCCCCGGTAATAAGGAACCCCGCAGGCACGACTTTCCGAAAGCACCCCTATCCTCCCTGTCTGAATCACAGGCCTTACTTCTATCCTGCCGCCCTTTAAATACTCACTGCCTTTTTCAATCAGGAGCGTTTCTCCTTTAAGGATCTCCTGCGTCTTTCTGTCATCATATTCCCCGTATGTGATTTCCATCTTATCCTCACAGGAAAGTTCCACCGCCTGGTGGTAAATACTTCCACTGTCATTATTCTTCACCGCCACCCGGATGTTTTCCATCTTTTCCTTTTTGGTAATCAAAAAAGCGCATACTTTCCCGTCCTCCAGCACAAAATCAGAAAAAGAATACCCGATGGAAAGTTCCGTAACCTGCGCCATTCTAAGCTTATCAAAAAGCTGATAGCCGACACAGTTTTCAGACATTTCCAAAATCCCGGTTCCCTCCAGCTCCACGAATCCATCCCCATAGCCGAGAAGCTTTCCCCCAGCCTTTTCCTTTTTCACATGAAACTTTTCAAGCTTTCCGCCTTCAAAAGAAAGATCCGCAACCTGCTCCCGAAAACTGTTTCCGGACCCGCTTTCTCCGGCCTGCTCCAAATCCGCCAAAATGTTTCCGGCTATTTCCATATGGGGAATCGATATCTCATTGGTTCCATCAAAAAACCGCAGCTCCTCCTTGTTACATTCCATGACCCACACATTGGAAAGGTTCTGCGCCACGGACAATTCTCCCTGCATGACAAGCAGACGGTTTTCACGTACATATGCCTCCACCGTGGTAAAATTACACCCTGCAAATTCCGGGGAAACATAGGTATATACCGTTCCGTCTCCACCTAACAGCTCCCCTTCCAAAAGCTGTCTCTCCCCAACAAGATGCCCGGCATCACAAAGGATATCCATCCGCTCTATCCCAATGACATTTTCAAGTCCATAAAACCGTAAGAGCTTTTCATAGCTTTCATCCCAGTCCTTTTGGGTCAATAAAAATTCATCCCTGTATTTCCCCTCATACAAATAGGGGCTCTGGTCACCGGCCAGATAAGAAAGCATCTGCTTATATGTACCATAATCTAAACTTTCGGTATCTTCAGACATATCTTCAGACATCCCTTCCCAAAAGGCTTTAAGCCCCGGCCCATCCACGATCCCTGCCCCGGTCTCTAAAAGTTCCATGGTAAGAATCCTTACATCCGAAAGCCTGGCGGTCTCCCCTGCCGGCTGCTTTAGCTGCCACAACGTCTTATCTTTTGTGATCAGCCAGATAAATAAAATGACCAGGACAGCGGTCAACGCCAGCTTCCCAAATATCCTTAACTGCTTTTCCATAATTTCCTTTCCGAACCATATCCTTTTTACAACAAACGCTGCCACGCTTTGCGAGCCAGCTTATTGTAAGAAAAGAAAAGCAGCCTAACCAAAGGCTGCTTTTCTTTTGTATTTTATACCTGTTGGTATACCCCAAAATGCCGGTTCCTGTCTTTTGACTCCTAGCAACGCTAGGTGGGTAACCGCAGCCTGTGCTTTTGCCTTCCCTTCCAATCCATCTAAACAATAGCAGCTATACGCTGCGCTTTTAGAAGTGAGGGCTTGACAGCCACAAGGAAATGTAGGAATCCCGTTTAAAGTATCTGTAGGTTCAAAACAACAGGAATTATCGCACATTTCAGGTTGCTTTTATTATATCCAAAATGAAGCCATAATACAACTGGAAATTTTAAAAAGTTTGTGCCAAGCAACAGTTGTCATAAACTTAGGCCAAACTGCAATAGACTTTATATTTTAGGTATGCTATACTTGACGTAACAAGATAATTGGTTTTCCATAATCGGGAGGTGATCATTTATGCCTAGTATATCAGATATTGTAAGAGACTCGGTAGTTGAGTTTTCACGGCTTCAGAAATGGATGTTATCAGCCAAAGAAAACAACGATACACCCACATATGACATGATGTTTGACCGTTATGTTGAGTTGAAAGTAATTCTTACGACTGCAGGTGTCAATTTAACGGATATTGACAAGATTAAAGCATAATTTAGGGCACAAGTACAATATAGCACCCCTTCGACTTATTGGATAGTCCAAAGGGGTGTTTTACTATTTACTGAATATCCGCACTCACAGAAAAAAAGAACCCCGCAAGCAGGGTTCTTTTCCATTTATACCAATCTCATATTTAGCTAAGTGCATCAACCAGTTTCTGAACTGCAGCAAGTGCTTCATCAGGAAGTTTATCATAGCCTTCCTTCTTCTCTGCAAAGCCTTTCACAGCATCTACACGGTTCTGCATAGCGCTCTTTAATGCAGCCTTGTAAGATTCATCATTTAAGTCAGGCCTAAAGTCAGCGGTCTTGCCATCCCAGTCATACATGATCTCTACGTCATCAAAGTTGCCCCATTTCTCAAATTTAGCCTTCCCTTCAACAATCGTCTCAAGGATGCCAAGAGTATCCGCAGGTTTTACCTTTGTTCCCATGAAATCACCGGTATTAACGATGTAGCATGCAACATTCTTTTCTTCAACCAGCTTTTTGAACTTCTCATAGTCATTAACAAGCGGATAGGTCCTGAACGGGTTAGCATAAGGTACGATACGCAGTGCATTCAAATCTGTACCTGCCGCAACACGTTCTGCGGTGGAAGTCTTGGTTGCAAGGGTAGCGCCCATAACAGAAGCAAGGGCAGCGCCGTCAAGCTTTACTACCGGAGGGATGGTAGGATCTTTCATGATCCAGAAGATTGCATTAACAGGAGCATCAATCTTATCCACGCGGTTCGGAGACCATAATTTGGACTTGATCGCACGGCCGTTGCCGTTTCTGATGTCTTCCGTTACAAGCTGAATCTTGCCATTCTCGTCTAAAGTTGCGGAACAGTTCTGTGCTGATAACAGATATTCATTATCAGGACAGCCTGTAGGATAATCTGCTGTCTTATCAAAATAAGTAGGCTCTAATGCAACAGACGCACAGGTATCTGTATTGATGATAAACGCATCATCATGAAGTACTGTGATCGGATATTTCCCACCGTGCTTAGCATGTGTCAAAGTAGACTTACCGGATCCTGACAGACCGTAAACAGATGCTACGAACTTGGAACCGTCAGCTAATGTGTATTCTTTCTGCCCGCCGTGGCATGCTGCATAACCGTTCCTGTTAGCAAGCGCCCATGCCATGGTCAGTGTACCCTTCTTGTGCTCGCCAAAGTATTTCATACCAAGAATAGCCGCACAGTTCTGGTTGGTGTCAAAATAGCACAATGTGCGAGGATCGCTTAAGCAGCTATAGTCAACATCAGGCGCCTCATGAGGCTCCCACTGAGGATCGGAGAAGATATAGATATCAGGTTCTTTTCCGTCACCAACAGGTTTGGAATTTTTGTACATCTTTACATATTCATCGGACATATACTGGAAATTGATCATCCAGTTGTAAAGAAGGTTTTCTTCCCCTTCCGGAAGCAGAAGATGTGCTTTTACCATAAATTCAGGGTCAAGTCCTACAAAGCACTCTGCATGATACATGGTTTTCCAACGTGTCTCATAAACAGCATCCATAACAACTTTGTCAAGTTTCACTTCATCAACGCCGGGCTCGCCTTTGATACGGCGCGCTGCCGCATAACGGCCTGTTACAGCGCCATCGTTGAACAACAGAACCTTAGCGTCTTTCTCAAGGCCAAATGTCTCGCCATCCTTAACAGGCATATCCGTAACGATTGTTCCGGGTGAATTTTTCGCTAATTCATAAGCTTGTTTTAAGGTGTTTACTTTCACTACGTTGTTTCCGTAAAATGCAGCTTCGATAATAGAACGGGTCTTTGAAAAACCAACCTTACCTGCGCCTATTTCGGAAATTGGATAATAAGCTTTTGTTGACATATGTCATCCTCCTTAAAAATAAATGTATATTTTAACTGTAGCCTGCCGCTGCGGACAATACCGTAAGATCTGCTGTAAGCGGCACTGTAAGCCCTGCCGCCGGCATTGCCAAAAGCATGCTTAAAGCCACAGTTTCCTACCGGGAATGCGCTTTCCACGCACCTCTTGTATTATCGCAGACATGGTTTTAAAAGTCAATATGAAGAAACTTCATTTTTTCATTTTTGATAAATTTAACAAATTTTTTATATTTTTTTCTCTTGTTTGAAATCCTTATGCATGGTAAAATAGTTATGTTAACTTTTCTGGAATGTTCCTGTTACGCATTTACATTTCTGTTTCGTTACACTTACCCGTATATTTTAAATATTATCTTGCTTGATCCCACTCAAGCTATATTAATATTCATTTTTATCTATATCTATATATTTTTAGAAAGGAGATTTTATATGGATCATAATGTTTTTTCTGAAATCACCCCCGATATCGTCCGCCTTGCGAAAATGAGTGAACAGGCAGATATAATTGAAACGGAACTTTTCACCAAATATGATGTTAAAAGGGGTCTGCGCGATTTAAACGGCAAAGGTGTCCTTGCAGGCCTGACCAATATTTCGGACGTACGGGCCACTGAAATTATAAACGGTGAATCCCGCCCTGCCCATGGCCGGTTATACTACCGCGGCTATGACGTTAAGGATCTTGTAAACGGCTTTACCAAAGACGGACGGTTTGGATTTGAGGAGATTACTTATCTTCTGCTTTTTGCCAGGCTCCCTAATGAAGCGGAACTGGAAAATTTCCGCGGACTCCTGTCCAAATACCGGAGCCTTCCTACCAGTTTTGTACGGGATATCATTATGAAAGCACCCAGCAGCGACATGATGAACACCCTTGCCCGCAGTGTCCTTACTTTGTATTCCTATGACGACCGTGCGGACGATGTATCGCTTCCCAATGTGCTTCGTCAGTGCCTGCAGCTTATCAGCCTGTTCCCGCTTTTATCCATTTACGGTTATCAGGCATACTGCCACTACCATGACGGTAAGAGCTTATACATCCACCAGCCAGTTCCGGAATTATCCATGGCGGAGAATATATTACATATTTTAAGGCCTGACAGCACTTACACGCCTTTAGAGGCAAAGCTTTTGGATATTGCGCTGGTCCTCCATATGGAGCACGGCGGTGGAAACAACTCCTCCTTCACCACCCATGTGGTCACCTCTTCCTTAACGGACACTTACTCCGTGATTGCCGCTGCCATCGGTTCCCTTAAGGGCCCCAGACATGGCGGCGCTAACATTAAAGTTGTCCAGATGTTTGAAGAAATGAAAAAGGAAGTCCACGATTGGGCTGACGAAGAAGAAGTTGGAAATTACTTAAAGAAACTTTTACATAAAGAAGCCTTTGACCATGCCGGGCTGATCTATGGTGTGGGCCATGCGATCTATTCCAAGTCAGATCCCCGTGCCGTGATCTTTAAATCCTTTGTGGAAAAGCTTTCTGTTGAAAAAGGATTGGAAAAAGAATTTGCACTTTACTCCCTGGTAGAGACCCTTGCGCCAAAGGTCATTGCCGGAGAACGCCAGATGTATAAGGGGGTCAGCATTAACGTGGACTTCTACTCCGGATTTGTATACCATATGCTGGGACTTCCCATGGAACTGTACACTCCAATCTTTGCCATTGCCCGTATCTCCGGATGGAGCGCCCACCGGATGGAAGAACTGGCAAACAACGGGAAGATCATCCGCCCTGCTTACAAATCCATCGGAACAGATCAGGAATACATAGATATCAAAGACAGATAAAGAACGCCCCTGCATCATTGCACAATGATACAGGGGCTGTTTATGTTTGATCTAACTTTAATCTATTGCTAAAATATCCAGCACAACCTTCTTCATCTCATCCTTCCCGCATACCCGGTCGTGCAGTATGGGCGCTTCCTTGATCTCAGAAACTGCATCAGGCTCCTTGACGCCGGATAATGCTTCAAGGGCATCTGCCAGCTCAAAATCACCAAGCTCCCGATGCCCCGGTTCAATGGCATCCATCACGCTTCTGGTAAATTTGTAAGGACTTGCCGTAGAAACAATCACCGTCTTCGTCTCGTCTTTAGTTTCCTTCCGGTATTTCTGATAAACGCTTGCGGCCACCGCCGTATGGGGATCAAGCACATACCCTGCCTCCTCGTAAAAATCACGGATGGTATCCGCGGTTTCCTCCTCATCCGCATAGTTGCCGTAAAAGTCCAAAAGCCCCGCTTTCATTTCTTCCGTGATCCGATAAGATCCGCTGCCGGAAAGGGCATCCATCAGCTCCTTATTCTTCTCCGGACAATTTCCGGTAAGCCGGTAGATAAGCCTCTCTAAATTACTGGAAATCAAAATATCCATGGAAGGGGAAGTCGTCAACACAAACTCCCGGTTCCTGTCATAAGTGCCGGTTCGGAAGAAATCAAACAGCACTTTATTTTCATTGGACGCACAAATAAGCTTCGCAAGGGGCAGCCCCATCTGCTTTGCATAAAACGCCGCAAGAATATTCCCAAAGTTTCCTGTGGGAACCACCACATTGATCCTTTCGCCTTCCCCGATCTTCCCTTCCTTTAAAAGCTTTGCATAGGCATACACATAATAAACGATCTGAGGAACAAGCCTGCCGATATTGATGGAATTTGCGGAGGAAAACTGGAACCCCTTCCCGTTCATGAAAGCCGCCAGCTCTTTATCCCCGAAAATCTTTTTCACGCCGGTCTGGGCATCGTCAAAATTGCCATGAATCCCTGCCACATATGTATTTTTGCCCTTTTGGGTCACCATCTGCCGCTCCTGGATCGGGCTCACTCCATTTTTCGGATAAAAAACAATGATCCTCGTATTTTCCACATCTGCAAACCCGGCCAGAGCCGCTTTTCCGGTATCCCCCGAAGTAGCCGTCAAAATAACGATTTCATTTTCCACATGGTTTTTCTTTGCGGATGTGGTCAGAAGGTGGGGCAGAATGGACAACGCCATATCCTTAAACGCAATGGTCGGCCCGTAAAACAGTTCCAAAAAATGCACGCCCTTTGCTTCCGCCATGGGTACGATCTCGCGGGTGTCAAATTTGTCATCATAAGCCTTTTGGATGCAGTCCTTTAACTCTTTTTCCGTGAAATCCGTAAGATAAAGCTTCATCACCTCATAAGCAGTCTCAGCATAAGTCATTTCTGATAATTCCCTTAAGGTCTTATCTAAAGCCGGGATCTTGTCCGGCACAAAAAGTCCTCCGTCATCAGAAAGTCCCTTTAAGATCGCTTCTGATGCCTTAACCTGCATTCCTTTACTTCTGGTGCTGTTATAGTAAACTTCCATACTCATGCTCCTTATCTGTTCATGTAAATAAACCTGTTTAAAAATACGCTTACCTATTTTATCACAAAACCATATACTTTACAATTCTTTTCAATTCGTATAAAATTCATGCCCGCCATGGGAAAATAATCTGGTCAAAGACGCGTCAAACCATTGCATCTTTTCCGGATCAGCATATTTCCTTGCCGCAAAGTATAAGGCCCCCTGGGAAATATCCTCACCCTTAAGCACACGTTCCACCGCATTGATCGTCTCCTGTGTAACCTTAATGCGTTCATAAGTTCCATTAGCCACCGGAGAAAACTGATAAACACCGTCTTTTTGCTGCTTGACCACCTTCAACACACTGTTTGGGAACCTGGGGCTGTCCACCCGGTTTAAGACCACGCCCGCCACTAACATCTTCCCCTCTTCATCCTGATTTCCAGCCTCAGCCTGTACAATTTTAAGCAATGCTTCATAATCCTCATCGGCCAGCTGGTACTTGTACTCTTTTTCCATCACGGAATACCCCACTACCCTCTGTCCTGACGCCGCTTTCTTCTGCATCCCCAAAAAGTAATCCGCCTTTGGCGTCTCATCCTCTGTCCTTCCTTCCAGTTCAAGTTGAAATGCCGGCGTTGCCGCATACAGCATAAGCTGCGCCTCCTTTATGCTAAACCAGCATATTCCAACTAACATATTCAGTAAAAACAATTGGATAATAAATTTCTTATACATAGCAGTTCTGTATCCTTTCTATTTCAATAAGCATCTGTTACACTTATTGCTATGAACCGTTACACTTATGTAACAGTTCTTTAATATTTTATACAGAAACTGCCAGAAATATAACTATTTCCTTGTATAATCCACAAAACTTATGATATATGCCACCTTTTTTTCCACCCCGTAGACCTCCTGGTTCACTGCGTATTTCCACATTTTGAACTCATAAGGATAATTGGGCACCGGTTCCTGATTGGAAAGCAGCACGTCATATTCCAAAAGCAGCTTATCCGGAACCAGCTCCGTCAAAAGCCAGGATTTATTGCCATATAAGATGCCGCGGTATCCTTCGCTTTCAATCCTGTCAAGAAAAGCTTCCGCAATCCGGGTCTTTTGTTCTTCGTCAAGAGTATCGATCCTTGATTCATCATTTGGGATATATTCCATGTCAAAAGCAATGGGATAACTGATCTCATACCCCTCCAGGTTATTGATCACAAACTCCGCTTCCGCCACCGCTTCCTGCGTGTTGACCGCCTGGGAGAAAAAGATAATCCCAATCTCCATTCCTGCTTTTTTTGCTGCGGCAATATTAGAGACAAAGGATTCGTCCAGGTTAAGCAGTCCGGTCTCATAGCCCCTGCTCCCCAGCTTCAGCATAACAAAATCCACCCCGTTGTCATGGAGGGATTCAAAATTCACTTTACCACTGTCTTTGGAAAGTTCAATCCCCAGCCAGGAGCATTTTTCTCCATCCAGGATATACTCCATTTTCCCGTTGGTGATCTTCATATTTGTAAGGTCATATTTGTATAACGGGATATCCTCCGAAATCTCAATCCATTCCTTCGTGCCATCCCTGTAGGTGACCTCCGTGTGTCTCCCGTCCGCCGCCTTTTCCTCCTCGGTAGGCTCATGGGAAGCTTCCGGCGATGGGCTTGGGGAAGGTTTTTCTTCCACAATTAACGTGGAATCCTGATACATGTTCCAGATATCCAGATCCTCCGCCCGGAGCCTGTTTTCTTTATACAGGGTGTCGAGGTCATCCCCGCCTTCGCCTGTTTCTTCTCCGTCTTCCGACACATCCGGAGCCTGAGTCGCCCTTGCCGCGCTCCCCGTTCCCCTCCTGGGTGTCCTGCCGCCTCCGTTTGTAAAGTAGACCACAAGCAAGATAAATAATATAAACACCCCAACCGCCAAAATCATATACATGACAGGCATACTGCCCGTGCTTCTTTCTTCATCATCACCTGATAAACGCATTTTTCCTTACCTTTTCCTTTTCATCTCATTAAAAAAAATATATAATTACTATACATGAAAGCTAAAATGATTACAATATGAAAGTTTATCCGGGAGTACAAATATGACCAGAAAAGCTGTTTTATTACCCATACTTTTACTATCCTTAGCTCTTTTTGCCGGCTGTGCGAAAAAAAACGAACCGCTCTCCGCCACCGGCTTTTATTTTGACACCGTGATCACCATCACCCTCTATGACAGCAGCCTGGGTAAAAAGGAGAACGACGCTCTCTTAGATGCGTGTATGGACCTTGCGGCATATTACGAAAACCTGCTAAGCGCTCAAAAAGAAGGCAGTGAAATCTGGCAGGTCAATCACAGCAACGGCGCTTACGTCACCGTATCTGATGATACCCTCTCGCTCTTATCTGCCGCCCTGTCCTACGCCGGACTATCTAACGGGCTGGTAGACCCTTCCGTCGGCCCGCTTTCTTCCCTTTGGGATTTTGGTTCCGGCGGCAGGAAACAAGTTCCGGCAGACAGCCTTATCCGCGATGCCCTGTCCCATATTGATTATACCAAAATAGAACTAAAAGATAACAATGTCCGGCTTACCGACACCGCTTCTTCTCTTGATCTTGGTTTTATCGCCAAAGGGTTTATCGGCGACAAAATGAAACAGTTCCTAATAAACAACGGCGCATCCTCCGCCATCATAAACCTTGGAGGCAATGTGGTCACCGTCGGCCAAAAGCCTGACGGCAGCCCTTTTAAGATTGGGATCCAAAAACCCTTTGCCCCTGCCGGCGTTGCCGCCCTCACCATGGAGCTTTCCGACATCAGCGTTGTCTCCTCCGGAAATTATGAGCGTTATTTCATAGCGGATGATGTCTTATACCACCACATCCTTTCCACAAAAACAGGGTATCCTGTGGAAAGCGGGCTTTCACAGGTGACCATCTTATGCGAAAACGCCGTGGATGCGGATGCCCTTTCCACATTATGTTTTTTGCTGGGCTATGAAAAAGCCGCCGCCCTGCTTCATGAAAATTACCCGGATGTCCGGGCCATCTTCATCACACAGGACGGCGGAATCATATATCACAATATGTCACCGGACATCTGCCGGGAGCCGTAATTACAAACGTCAAAGCACCATGTCGTTTACGATTTTTTACACGGATTTTCCCGCAAGTACCTCAATATAATCTGCCAAATTTTCCTCAAGCAGCGCCGGAGTATCCAGCCCGTAAGGACATTTGCGCTTACACTGCCCACAGTGGAGACAATCTTTAATCTTCATCATTTTATCCTGAGCTTCCTTCGTCAACTGGTTCTCAGACGGCGACCTTCTTAGCAAAAGCGACATCCTGGCACAGTTGTTGATCTCAATCCCCGCCGGACAGGGCATACAATAACCGCAGCCCCGGCAGAAACTCCCGGATAACTCTTTTCTGTCTTTTTCTATCAAAGACCGGATTTCTTCCGTCATGACAGGAGGATTTTTAATGTAGGATAAAAATTCATCCAGTTCCGCTTCCCTCTGTACGCCCCAGATTGGCAGCACATTTTCAAACTGTGCCGCATGGGCATAAGCCGCTGCGGAATTGGTGATCAGCCCGCCGGATAACGCTTTCATGGCAATAAATCCCATCCCCGCCTTACGACATCCTTCCACCAACGCTTCATCCTTAGGAGACGCCAGATAGCAGAAAGGAAATTGCAGTGTCTCATACAAGCCGCTTTCGATGGCTTCCTTTGCAACCCCAAGCCGATGGTTGGTAATGCCGATATGGCGTATTTTTCCTGCCGCCTTCGCTTCCATGGCCGCCTCATAAAGACCGCTCCCGTCTCCCGGCTTCGGACAAAAAGACGGGTTATGGAACTGATAAATATCAATATAATCCGTTTGAAGCTCCGAAAGGCTCTTTTCTAAGTCCTTTTTCATCCCTTCTCCGGTTTCCGCCCCGGATTTGGTGGCTATATAAAGAGATTCCCTGATCCCGGAAAACGCAAGCCCCAGTTTGTGCTCACTGTCGCTGTATGCCCTTGCCGTGTCAAAAAAACGAACGCCCCCTTCATACGCCTTTTTCAGCAGAAAAACCGCCGCATCATCACTAACCCTTTGAATCGGCAATGCGCCGAACCCGTTTTTATTTACCACAATCCCTGTACTTCCAAGCCTTACCTGTGTATCTTCCATCAAATACAAACCTCCTTTTAGGTTTTAACATGGTCAATGTTCCACAATGGATTTCCTGGGGCACTTCTCCATGCAGACCCCGCAGCCCTCACACTTCTCATAATCAATTGCCGCATGGAAATCCTTCACTTCCACAGCTTGGGCCGGACAGTTCTTTTTACAAAGCTGACATCCGATGCACCCTGCGGTGCAGTCTTTCATGGTAACCGGTCCTTTGTCGGCAGAACTGCATGCTACCGTATACTTAGCATCATAAGGAATCAGTTCGATCAGGTTTTTCGGGCACACAGCCACGCATTTCCCACAGGCTTTGCACTTTTCCTTATCCACAACCGCCACCTGATCCACCACATGGATGGCGTCAAACGGACATGCCTTCACGCAGCTTCCAAAACCCAGACAGCCGTAATTACAGCTTTTCGCACCTCCATTTGGCACAAAAGAAAGCATCCGACAGTCCTCAATCCCATGGTACTCATAATCTAACGTTACCTTATTACAGTCACCCTGACATTTTACAAAGGCAGTCATGCGCTGGGTTTCCCCTGCTTCCACTCCCATGATCTTTGCAATCACTTTCCCCGTTTCCTCACCGCCGACGGGACAGGCATTTACCGGCGCCTCCCCTTTGGCAATGGCTGCCGCTAAACCGCTGCATCCCGGGAAGCCGCAGCCCCCGCAGTTATTTCCCGGAAGCGACGCAAGCACGGCCTCTTCTTTTTCATCCACATCCACTTTAAATTTGATTGCTGCCACACCGAGAAAGAGCCCGATAAACGCACCGGTGCCTCCCACTACCAGTACAGCCAATAATACTCCTGTTATACTCATCTTACTAACCACGCCTTTCTTTCAATCTGCCGCCTGTGTCCTTAAAGCAAACCGGAAAACCCGCAAAACGCTATGGCCATCAGCCCTGCCGTGACCAATACGATAGGCATCCCTTTAAACGATTCCGGAACGTCATTATATTCCATCTTTTCACGGATACCTGCAAGTATCACTATGGAAATGGTAAACCCTACCGCCGTGGCAAACCCGTTTACGATCCCGGTCAGGATTCCGTAATTTTTCTGAACGTTGGTAAGCGCAACCCCAAGCACGGCACAGTTGGTCGTGATAAGGGGAAGATAAACGCCAAGCGCCTGGTATAAAGGCTTCATGAACTTCTTTAAAAACATTTCCACAAACTGCACCAATGCCGCGATCACTAAAATAAACACGATCGTCTGAAGATAAGTCAGGTCAAAAGGAAGTAAAATAAATTTATAAATTGCGCCTGCCACAGCCGAAGCCAGGGTGATGACAAAAATAACCGCCGTTCCCATCCCTGCAGCCGTTCCTGTCTTTTTAGATACCCCAAGGAACGGGCACAGTCCAAGGAACTGGCTTAACACCACGTTGCTCACCAGCGAGGATGAAATCAAAATAATCAAAAGATCCTTAACCATTTACATTCCCCTCCTTTTCTTTCCCTTCATTTTCATCATAAAAACGCCGGCTGCATCCGGTATCCTTACAATTCATGCAGTCAGAGTTACAGCCTGATTGAATCTTAGACATATCCCTGCCCTTCTTCTCTCCGGCAATCTTAACTTTGTTCTGGATAGCCGTGAGAGCTGCAAGCACGAAAAACGCCCCCGGAGCCAAAACAAAGATACTGCAGGGCACATAGCTTTCCGGCATGATCATAAATCCGAACAGTTCCCCGGCGCCGATCAGCTCCCGCACCGCACCTATAATGGTAAGCGCAACCGTAAATCCAAGCCCCATGCCAATCCCGTCAAATAAAGAAGCCAGCGGACCGTTTTTAGAAGCATAGGCTTCCGCACGCCCCAAAATGATACAATTTACCACAATAAGCGGGATGTACAGCCCTAACGCCGCATACAAAAACGGGATATAGGCTTTAAGGAGAAGTTCCGCAACCGTCACAAAAGAAGCAATGACCACTATAAATGCCGGGATCCTCACCTTATCCGGGATCACTTTGCGCAGGAAGGAAATAAATAAATTGCTTAGCGCAAGGACCACCATGGTAGTAAGACCCATGCCAAGTCCGTTTACAGCCGACGTGGTAACAGCCAGCGTCGGGCACATGCCCAGCATCAGCACAAACGTCGGGTTTTCTTTCAGGATGCCGTTTATCAGCCTTTCCGATATACTATTCTGCTTCATAACTGCCACCTCCCAACTGTGTCTGGAAATAATATAACCCGCCATTCACTGCATTGGTAAATGCGTTTGTAGTGATCGTCGCACCACTGATCGCATCAATCTGGCTATCTGACATAGCCCCCTGCTTCGTATAGGTAAAGGACGGAACTTTTTTGTCAGCAAACTGCGGCTTTAAGACGCTCTCCGCCTTCATACCAAGCCCGGCTGTCTCTGAAATATCTAAAATGGAAATACCGTTCAAGGTTCCCTCTAACGTGATACCCATGGTAAAGGTGATATCCCCGCCGTAACCTTCATGGCTGGTAACGGTGATCACATAGCCAAGAAGATTCTGATCCGCATCCAAAGCCTCTAACAGCTTATCAAGCTCCACAGCCTCCAGCCCAGCCCCGGCCCACGCACTTTGCCACTCATCATCTTCCGGCCAGAAAAGCTCTGTTTCCTTAAAATCCGCCGCCTGGGAAAACACCTCCGCATAGGCCTCCTTGGCTGCCCGCTCCTCGGCTAAGGCAATAGGCTCTTTCGTGATCTGGTATACAAACCCAAGAGCCAGACCTGCCGTTAAGGTGATCAGTAAAAGGATGGCAGCATCTTTTAACATATTTTTCATGCCTTCTTCCCTCCTTTTCCAAATGCTATGGGCATTGTTATCTTTTCAATCAGCGGCACCAAAAGATTCCCTAATATGATCGCATAGGAAACTCCTTCCGCCGAAGGGCCATAAATCCTGAAGATACCTGTAAGGAGCCCTAAAATGATACCGTACAAGTACTGTCCTTTTGACGTCACCGGCCTGGTCACATAATCTGTTGCCATGAAAAACGCTCCCAGCATCAGACCGCCGCCTGCAAGATGGGCGCTTAAAAAGGCCGGGTCAAAACCATGCCCGCCAAATAAAATAAGAAAAATGACAAACGTGAGGATATAACTGCCCGGAACTTTCAGGTCAATAATCCCAAGTAAGATCAAAAAGCATGCACCCACTACAATTGCGATCATAGAAGTCTCCCCGATCGTTCCGCCGGTCTTTCCAATGACCATATTGAATATGTTTACGCCTTCTCCCGCCTTTAAGCTTGCAAGAGGCGTCGCACCTGTGTAGGCATCACAGTCAAAATTGCACATGATGGATGTATAGGAGATCAAAAGAAAACATCTTGCCCCCAACGCCGGGTTCATAAAATTCTGGCCCAGGCCCCCAAAGAGCATTTTCACCACCAGGATTGCAAAAATACCACCTACCACGCCAATCCACCAGGGCGCTTTCGGCGGAAGGTTTAAGGCAAGCAAAAGTCCCGTCACCACCGCCGAAAAATCCCCTACGGTAATTTTTTTATGCATGGCTATTTCAAAAATAAGTTCTGTCAGTACTGTAGCCGCCACCGTAACCGCAATTAAGATAAGCGCCCCCAACCCAAAATTGTAAATACCAAATCCCGCCGCCGGCAGCAGTGCGATCACCACCGCAAGCATAATGTTTGAAGTGGTCACCTTAGACCTGATATGGGGATTGGATGACACTTTCATCAAATTACTCATGAATGTTTCCTCCTACTTTTTCTTCTTTGCAAGCTGCATCTTACGCATAGACTTGATCACCTGTGTCAGCGGCCTCTTTGCCGGGCAGATATAACTGCAGCATCCGCATTCACAACATTCCATGCCGTTATTTTTCAAAAAGGCTTCTTCATCGTAATGTTCCGCATAATCCGCTAGCTTTCTGGGAACTACCCTGCCCGGGCATACCTCCACGCACTTGCCGCAGTTAATACAGGCGCTTGGCTCCATGGCCGCCACCTCATCCTTAGTCAGGCAAAGAAGCGCCGAAGAAGTCTTTGTCGTAGGCACATCCAGGTCAAAAATGCCAAATCCCATCATGGGTCCGCCGGAAACGATCTTTTCAGGTTCCTTGATAAAGCCTCCTGCCTCATCCACCAGCTCATGATAATTCGTTCCGATCCTTACCTTAAAGTTTTGGGGATTCGCAATGGCATCTCCTGTCACCGTCACGATCCGGTGCATCAAAGGTTTTCCTTCCATGACCGCATGATAAATTGCGATCACCGTATCCACATTATTCACCACACAGCCTGCGTCCGCAGGAAGCATGGATGAATTGATAGCCCGTCCTGTGGTGGCATAAATAAGCTGACGCTCCGAACCTTGAGGATATTTCGTTTTTAACGCCTTTACCGTGATCTTGTTTTCGTTTTTAGTCAGATGCTTAAGGCGGGTGATACAATCCTGCTTATTATCCTCTACCGCCAATATCCCCCGAGCATTCTCAAATAAACTCAAAGCAGCCTTTAATCCACCTATCAGATATTCCGGTTCTTCCATCATCTTCCTATAGTCAGAAGTAAGGTAGGGTTCGCATTCCGCACAGTTTACAATGACATACTGTATCTTGTCCGGGTCTTTTGGAGAAAGCTTTACCGCCGTCGGGAAGCCTGCACCACCCATACCCACAATCCCCGCTTCTCGGATCATCTCAATCTTTTCCTCCCTGGTAAGCTCGGAAAAGGGCTTTACCTCAGGCCACTCTACCTCTTCATATAAACCATCATTTTCAATGACAATGCTCATCACATTGTCACCCGTTACCACACGCCTTGGCTCTATTGCCTTTACCGTACCGGAAACTGTCGCATAAATAGGCGCTGAAACAAAACCGCCTGCCTGTGCAATCTTCTGCCCGGTAAGAACGTGGTCGCCCTTTTTTACAATGGGCTGCGCCGGTGCTCCGATATGTTGTGACAGTGGATATACCAGATCACCTTTAGGAAGAACCTCCCTTATTGGCTTGCTTTTTGAAAGTTCTTTCCCATCATACGGATGAATGCCGCCCGTAAATGTTAATCTCGCCATTGTCAACCCTTCTTTCTGTTAATATTCGCAACAGCCCCTATGCCACTGTTACATTCATTCTTATTAAATATACTATTTTTTTGTCGAAAATACTACTGTAATTTTCAAAAATATGCTACACTTATGTTACTGTGAACAGTAACTATCATTATATTGAAAAGGCATGGTCATCATCATGAAAACAGAAGAAATCATACTTGGAAATTTTAAACTGCAATATCCCTTAGAGCGGCTCGCCCCACTGGAACGCATCTTATTTCTGGACATAGAAACTACCGGTTTTCTTGCGCCAAGCTCTGTCCTTTACCTGATCGGGTGTGCATTTTATTCCGAAGGCAACTGGGTCATCCGTCAGTGGTTTGCACAAACCCCTGATGAAGAGCCTGAGCTTTTGCGCACATTTTTAAATTTTGCATCCCGCTACAGCTATTTGATCCATTATAACGGTAATACCTTTGACCTTCCTTTTATCAAACACAAAGCAGACCAATACAACATCCCCTGTCGTTTTGAAAAGATGGAAGGCCTTGACATCTACCGCCGGATCATGCCCTACAAGAATTTTTTAAAGCTGCCGGACTGCAAATTAAAATCCGTGGAAGCATTCCTCGGCATTTCCCGGGAAGACGGATATACCGGCGGAGAGCTGATCCGGGTGTACCGTGATTATACCACCTCCCATGATTATAACCTCTACCGGACCTTACTGCTTCATAATTCGGACGATATGAAGGGCATGTTGGAAATCCTCCCGGTCTTATCCTACTATGACCTGTTCAACAGCAGTTTAAAAGCCCGGAAGGTTCAGGCCAATTATTACAACGATATCCACGGCGTTCCCCGGAAGGAACTTATCATAAACTTAGTGTTTACCTCACCGCTTCCTGTATTTATCAGTTTTATGGGAAAAGGCTGCCACTTTAGGGGTGAAGGCCATGAAGGCGTTTTGATCGTTCCCATCTATGAGGAGGAACTAAAATATTTTTATGCCAATTATAAGAATTATTATTATCTCCCCACTGAGGATATGGCAATCCATAAGTCCATCGCTTCCTTTGTGGATAAGGATTACCGCCAGCAGGCAACAGCCGCAAACTGCTACACCCGGAAGCTGTCGCACTATCTCCCCCAGTGGACAACACTGGCAGAACCCTTTTTCAAACGGGAATACAAAAGCAAGGAATTGTTCTTTGAACTGACTGACGAAATCAAGAAAAACCGGGAATTATTTTCAAAATATGCTGCCCACGTGCTAAATGCCATGGCAGCGCAGGAATAAAAAGTGCCGCTTAAAGCGGCACTTTTTTCTTACCAGGACGTTCATAATAAAATGAACTCTTCCTTTCATATCCTATCTCTTTATGGTTGATGATCTGCTCCGTAGCGCCTGTGAAAAAAATTCCCCCAGGCACCAATGACTGATAAAATTTACGAAACACCGTATCTTTGGCTTCTTCGGTAAAATATATCAATACATTCCGGCAGACTATCATATGGAAATCCTTGGGATAATTCCCCTCAAGCAGATTGTGCGTCCGAAACTCAACCCTTTTTTTGATTTCATCCGAAATCTGGTAAGATAATCCAATCTTGGTAAAATACCTTTTCTTTAGGTCAGCCGGCACCGCCGCAATGCTCTTTTCAGAGTAGATACCTGTTTTAGCCTTGGCAATGACCTGCTTATCTATATCTGTTGCGATCACATGAATCATACCCAAAGGAATATACCTGGATAATGCCATCACCAAAGAGTACGGCTCATCCCCAGTGGAACATGCCGCACTCCAGATTTTTAAATTCTTTCCAAACTTGGTAACCAATTCAGGAATGATCTTCTGTTCCATCAACTGCCACTGCCCCGGATCCCTGTAGAACTCCGAAACATTGATGGTGAGATAGTTAACAAACTCCTCAAAACGGGCCAAATCTGTCTTAAGCACCTGTACATAAGCCGAATAGCCATCTATACCGCGCCTTGCAATTAATGTATCAATTCTTCGTTTCATTTGAAGCTCTTTATAAGCATTCAAATCAATTCGCGTGAGCTGAAAAACAGCACTCTTGAACCACTCATAATCATAAACCATATACGGTCCGCCTTGATCCTGATCTGATTTTATTCTACAACTGTCTGCGCTTCTTCTGCCGAAATCACTGCATCGACATCCACGGATACCGCATCCTCTTCCTTTTCAGCTTCCGGTTCCGGTGCAAGCATCGCCTTAATGCTTAAGCTGATCTTCTTATCCTCATTGTTAAAATCAACTACCTTAGCCGTAACCTCATCACCTGTCTTTAACACATCCGAAGGCTTCTCGATATGTTCTTTGGAAATCTGCGATACATGGAGCAGCGCATCCACACCCGGTTCTAATTCAATGAATGCACCAAAGTCTGTCATCCTTGCCACCCTGCCGGTAACTTCACTTCCTACGCTGTACTTGGATTCCGCATCTTTCCAGGGATTTGCATCTTCAAATTTAAGGCTTAAAGCAATCTTGGTTCCGGAGATCTCCTTGATGAAGGATTTCACCTCGTCACCAACCTTAAATACCTTTCTGGGGTTTTCTACCCTGCCCCATGACATTTCGGAAATATGAAGCAGTCCGTCAGCTCCGCCGATATCAATAAACGCACCGAAATCCGTTACGTTCTTAACAACACCTTCAACCACGTCACCTACATGGATGCTCTCTAAAAGCTTCTTCTGCATTTCTGCCTTCTCAGCAACCAAAAGCTGCTTGCGGTCACCGATATACCTTCTCCTTTTCGGATTATATTCGCTGATCACAAACTGAATCTCCTGGCCCGCATATTTGGTCAGATCCTTCTCATACGTATCAGAAACAAGGCTTGCGGGAATAAAGATCCGTACCTCATCCACGATTACGCTCAAACCGCCGTCAAGAACCTGTGTCACCTTGGCAGTAAGGACTTCTTTGCTGTTAAATGCTTCTTCAATTCTCTTGTTTCCACGGTCGGCAGCTAATCTCTTATAAGTCAAGATAACTTGTCCTTCACCGTCATTCACTTTAAGAACCTTAACTTCCATAGTGTCACCCAGTTTCACTACAGTAGTTAAATCTACATTCGGCTCGTTGGTATACTCGTTCTTCGTCAAAATGCCATCAGATTTATAGCCGATGTTAAGAATAATTTCTTCAGGCTTAACATCAATGACTGTACCCTCAACTACCTCTCCTGTATGTATTGTCTTTAATGATTCTTCCAACATTTGTTCAAAAGTTAACTCTGACATAATTTTGAACCTCCTCGATAATATTGTTTGGGGTGGAAGCCCCCGCAGTAATACCCACCAGAGCAGCGGTTTTAGGCAGTTCTAAATGCAAATCTTCCAGCGTCTGTATAAAGTATGTGGCTGCGCATTTCTCACGACAAATTCCGTAGAGTTTCTGCGTGTTAGAGCTATGCCTGCCACCTATTACTATCATCGCATCAACCTTTGCTGCAATTTCACCAGCTTCCTTCTGTCGTTCCTCTGTTGCATTACAGATAGTATTTACAACATTAACATTGTAACCTTTTTTTTGAAAAATTTCAACTAATTCTTGAAATTTGTTGTAGTTAAATGTCGTCTGGGAGACAATGCACAATGGTTTTGGGGAATCATTTACGAAATTTTCCGCTTCCGCTTTCGACTCAATGACTACCGCAGGCGTATGTGACCACCCCATGATGCCTTCCACCTCCGGATGCCCCGCATTTCCGATGATGATAATTTTCTGTCCGTTTGCACTTTCCTTTTCCACTATAGTATGGATCCTCTTTACAAATGGACAGGTCATATCAATACACTCTAAATTGTTTTCCCTGACCAGCTCATAAATCTTTTGAGGTACGCCATGGGAACGGATCACCAAAGTTCCTTCTTTTAAATCTGAAAGCTCCTTTTCCCCGTCGATCACCCTGACGCCCCGTTTTTCCAGGTCTTTCACCACTTCCTCATTATGGATGATAGGACCGTAAGTGAAAATTTCCCTTCCCTCTTTTAACCGCTCATAAACTTCTTCCACTGCACGCTTTACGCCAAAACAGAAACCGGCGCTTTTTGCCCGCAACACTTCCATATAAATCCTCCATGTTTTCAAAAGCCTGCAAATTTGGGCGCAAGCACAAATTTGTCTGTGAAAAATTTATTTTTCACAGTAATGTCTCCTCTCCCCTATTTCGGAAACCGCCTGACCTATATGTCTTTGCACAGATCCAGGATCTTATCTGACACTTCCTTGATCGTCATATAAGAAGAATCTACCATGATTGCATCCTCCGCCTGCTTGAGAGGAGCAATTTCCCGGTTCATATCCTGCTCATCCCTTTTGGCGATATCTTCGGCAATCTGCTCCAGATCGCATTCTATGCCCTTTTGCTTCTGTTCCTCATATCTTCTATTTGCCCTGACCTCCACACTGGCAGTCAGATATATCTTGACATCCGCATCCGGCAGCACACAAGTTCCAATGTCCCTGCCGTCCATTACCACATCACTGGTACCTGCCAGTTCCTTCTGAAGCTGAGTAAGGCGCTGCCGCACCTTGGGATGCTTACTGCTCATGGACGACATCTTGCTTACCTCTTCCGTCCTTATCACACCATTTACGTTTTCTCCGTTTAATAGGACAATCTGTTCCCCCTTCTCATAACGGATTGAGATCCTGGCCCCGGCGCACTCCCTTCCGATGGCATCTTCATCCTCCATGGCCACACCTTTGCACAAAAGGTAATAAGCCATAGCCCGGTACATGGCGCCGGTATCTACATAGATAAATCCTTTTTCCTTTGCCACCATTCTGGCAATGGTACTTTTTCCGGCCCCTGCCGGTCCGTCTATTGCAATTTGAAAACTCATTTGTTTCTTCTCCTTTCCTGCCGTTCCTTCCTGTTCTTTACGCTTCATTTGCCGCGCTTCTGCCGGCAAGTGCACCGGTAGACCATGCCACCTGCAGATTAAATCCTCCTGTCACCCCGTCCACATCAAGTACCTCGCCGGCAAAATAAAGTCCTTTCACCAGCTTTGACTCCATGGTAGAAGGATTGATCTCCTTCACGCTTACGCCCCCCTGGGTAATGATCGCTTCCGCAAACCCCCGGGTTCCTGTAACGGTCATGTTTAATCCCTTTAAAAGTTCCACAAGGTTACTTCTTTCTTTTTTGGTGACCTCATTGACCTTCTTTTCCGGCATAATACCGGAAAGCTCCACTATGACAGGAACCAGCTTCGCAGGCAGCAGCCTGCCTAAGGCATTGCCAAACTGTTTATTTTTATTTTCCTCAAAGTCCCTCAAGATCCGCCTGTCCAACTGCTCCTTGGACAAAGCCGGTTTCAGGTCAATAGAAAGCTTTGCCCTGCTTTGCCCGCATTTCTTTGCATAGTAACTGCTTGCGCTTAAAATAAGCGGTCCGCTGACCCCAAAATGGGTAAACAGCATTTCTCCGAACCCTTCATAAAGCTTTTTCTTCTCTTTTTGAAGGACGATCGACACATTTTTAAGAGACAGCCCCTGAAGGCGCTTGCACCACTCTTCTTCTATAGTAAAGGGAACCAGCGCCGGGCAGGTTTCCGTTACTTTATGCCCCATCCGGACCGCAAACCGGTAACCGTCACCGGTAGAGCCGGTTGCTTCATAAGATTTTCCTCCGGTAGCAACAATGACCGCATCCGCTAAAAGCTTCTCTCCATTTTCTAACTTAACGCCTGCAATCTTTTCCCCGCCGTCCTCATCTTTACAGGCAAACAACTCCTTTACCGCCGCATGGAGCCTCACCTTGACCATACACTTTTCCATCTGTCTGTTTAACGCGGCGATCACATCCGACGAGTGGTCTGATACCGGAAAAATCCGCTCCCCTCGTTCTTTCTTTAATTTAAGGCCAGCCGTTTCAAAAAAAGAAACCACATCCTGATTATCCATCTGCGAAAAAGCACTGTACAAAAACTTCCTGTTGCTGATGATATTTTGATAAAAATCTTCCGGCTCACATGCATTGGTCAGATTACACCTGCCCTTTCCGGTGATGTAAATCTTTTTTCCGGTCTTTTCATTTTTTTCAAGCAGCAAAACCTGCCCGCCGGCTTTTGCGGCATAGACAGCCGCCATCATCCCTGCGGCGCCTCCTCCGATCACAATGATTCTCCGGCCTGTTCCCCTCTGTCCTTTTGTTCCGTCATTCATCACTTTCCTCATTTCTCATCAGCGGATAATTCAGCATAGGCTCCTCATCAATAAAATTAATCTCATCATTTAAGTAAACCTGATAATTATTCCATACATCCTCTAACATTTCCAGGTTGTTCTTTACCTCTTCCGGCTGCTTTAAACACATCGCAACCACCAGCGCATTAATAAGGCTTAAGGGAGCCACAAGAGAATCCACAATAGACACCATGTCGCTCCTTGCCAGCAGATTGCAGGAAGAATATAAGTTCATCGGCGAATGGATGCTGTCCGTCACCGTGATCACCTTGGCATTCCTGTCATTGGCAAACTCCATCGCCTTCAAAGTCCTCATGGAATACCTTGGGAAACTGATCCCTATGATCGCATCTCTTTCGCTGATCCTGATCATCTGTTCAAACATCTCCGTAACGCTGGTGGTCTTTAAAAGCACGATATTCCCCCTGATCATATTCAGGTAAAAATGCAGAAAGTCCGCCAGCGGCTCACAGCTCCTTACCCCAACCAGGTAAACAGTCTCCGCCTCCAATATGATATCCACAGCCGCTTCAAAGGCCACGGCGTCAAGGCTCACCAGCGTGTCCTGTATCTTTTCAATATCCGCATGCAAAACAGAATTTAGTATTTCCGACTGAGTGCTCTTCCCATACTTGGTGCCAATCTTCTGCACCGTATTTAATTTGTTTTTCACCCAGCTTTCCAGTTCCTTTTGAAATTCCGGGTATCCCTCATAACCAAGCCCTGCCGCAAAACGGATCACCGTAGACTCGCTGACTCCTACCGTCTCACCAAGCTTTGCCGCCGTCATAAAGACCGCCTGCTCGTAGTGGTCGGAAATATAGGAAGCAACCGCCTTATGCCCTTTGCTCATTTTAATAAATTTTTCATTCATCCGGGTTATGATATCATATTCCTTATGTTCCATCCTGTTCTCCCTGCACTACTTAAGCGAATGATAAGAATCCTTTAAAAGCTCTACCGTCTCTTTTTCAGAGAGATCGTAATCCCCCGTCAGCGACATGCATGCCGCCCCATGGATAAAAATCCACATTTTCATGAAAAGCTCACCGGCATTCCTGCAGCCCTGGCCGGATGCCGCCTGAATCTCCCTGCTCACATTCCCGTTACTGCCGTTTACAAGATCGTACAAGCTCCTGCCAAAACGATTGGGAGACAAGAATATAAACTGGAACAGCTTTTTATGTTCACCGGCAAACTTTATGTACGCACAGCCTAAATTTACAAACGGAGTTACCGTCTGCCTGGGGATCCCCGCATAATAATTGTTAAAAAAATCGCATGCTTCCCCGAAAAGCTCACCGATCAATTCGTCCATATTTTTGTAAACACGAAATATAGGCTGCGTGGAACAGCTTGCTTTTGCTGCCAATTTTCTTGCTGTTACCTGCTCGATCCCTTCTTCCTGCAAAATTTCAAAAGCCGCATTCATAATGTCCTGTTTGGTAATCGTTTCTTTCCTCGCCATGGCATCCATTCCTTTCTTAGTATAACAGTCGTTATTATTTTACAATAAAAAGAGAGGGGTGTCAATCCCCTCTCTGCGCTTCCTTTCCGGCTGACAGCAATTCACATACCTATAAAATCGGGAACCCGGCCCTATACTTTACCAAGTTAAATGATACCAACATCCTGGTCAGTTCTTCTTCCTGTTCCAAATACTCGGCTGTTAAATCGGCAAAACACTGCTTTAGCACATTTTGCCTGTAAAAAATGCTATCATCCACATCTATATCTTTAACCTGCTCCATATCTTCTTCCATACGCAATGCGCGCTCGTTCATTTCATCCAGCATACCGTCTAACCGTTCTAATTCATCATTCAGCCTTCTTTCGAATAACTCTTCCAGCGCTGCCAACATTTCATAGTCTACCATGTTATCGTCCTCCAGACAGTTCCTTTTATCCCTGTACCTCTTCCGGCCGCCCTTCGCGTTCCTTGATTGCATCGCTTATGCGCCAGATTTCTTTCGCCAGTCTGTCTATCCGTTCTTTCTGCTCCAGATATCTCGCTGATGTATCGGCATAACACTTTTCTATTGAATCCTGCCTATGCAATATACTGTTTCCTGCCTGTACAATTTTGACATAACGTGTGTCTGCTTCCAATTGCTGCGTCCGCTCATCCAGCTTGCCGATTTTCATTTCAAGCGGCTCCAGCCCCGCACGCAGTTTATTTCCAATCATTTGTTCCATTGCCGCTAACATTTCCTGGTCTACCATGTTTTCATCCTCCATTTCGTGCGGACAGGAAAATATCCCTTCCCGCCAATTATATTTAGTCCAGCTGCATAAAGTATTGGCGAAATGCCCAGATACCGGATAACCGGTCAGACACACAGAATCCCGGAATCAGTATGTGTTCGATTTGGTTTGTACACTTACTATATCACAATCACATTGCAATTTCAATTAATATATCGTAAATATTTTTATTGTTTTCCAACCCGTCATTCTCCCGTCAAAAGTAACATTAAGGCTAATATCGAAGGAGCCTGCCACGGCCAGGGAGGAACTTACCTGCAAACTTACAAGACCATGGCTGAACTTAGTATATAATCATTATAATTTATATCAGTTAACCTCGATACCTTTACTCTCTATAAAAATCTGCATCTGCACGCTGATAGATTACTTCTGCCGCTGTGTGCTTATGAGCCGCTCAGTACATTTCTCCAAAATACTTTTTCAGAAGAACGAATATCAAACAGCCCATATTCTAAACTGTGTTCCTCTCAGAAATTTTACCCGATAACTAACGGAAATAATAAAAACGAGAGTAGTATTTCTATTTCTTTTCTTGTAATAAACCCCCGTTGCTTTGTTAGAGCAATCACTTTTTCTTCTGGTGTGCATTTCTCTGGATTTACTTGCATTTGCCTTGCTGGTTCAGGCATTGCATTCAAATTAGGGAGAATAATTTTAAATGCATTATCAGATGTTTCTATCTGCGGTGTCATTCCAGTTCCCTCATACGCTCCCATGATTTTTATAATTCCGGTTCCATAGGCTTCTATCAACTCCAAACGGTAAAATACATTTGCCAGTTTGGAATTCCGACAGACGGAAATACCCATTGTTATATCTTTTAAAGACACGCCGCTTACCAGACCGCCAATAGAGGTGAATTCAAGTCTGTCTGCGTAAAGGCTGATGAAAGTACTGGCGCAGAATGAATATTCACGATGCACAAGAAGATTCAAAAGAGCTTCTCTGACTGCCGTTTCCGGATAATCCCGTCTGTCAATTCGATATAACTTATCAAAGGTTGAGTGTGTCTGATTACGGAAATCAATAAAATCATATGTTTCATTCATCTGCCGAAACAGGGAGCCTGAGAATTCTTTCCGATCCTTAAATTCGCTCTGCGTTGTACCTTGAAAAACAGCGGCTTTAATTGTATGCACACACTGATCCGAAAGCAGTAACCCCAAGTTTGTATAGACACCATCCTGTGTTACCATTCCTAATGTTTTCATTTGTGTGAGACCAAACTTTACATTTCGTTCAGCAAATATTTTTTTGCACTTTCAAAGGTTAAATTTTGTTCCAAAGACCGCATTTCTTCAAAATGGTCTCCATCGGTTTCCTTAATCATGCGACGGATTGCTGTATTTGTAGCCGGAACGGAGGAATAACCTTGACGGACATAAACGCCTTCAGGACGCAAGCCTTTTTGGGCTATATAATATGGCCGCTCTGTTCCCTGCTGAATATCAACCGCAACAATTTTCTTACCATCTACCGTTACTGTTTCATAATGAAGAAACATCGTCAGATCCGGTTTAATTGCATCTCGAATCATATTGCTGATCCGCAAAGAAGTTTCGTCTGGGTTATCCAGTCCTGACACTGTTCCGTCATCCTGAACGCCGATATACAGTTTTCCTCCCTCACAGTTTGCAAAAGCAATGATTTCTTTTTTTATATCCTCCACCACGATTGCTTTTAGTTCAACCGTTTCGCTTTCCTGAAAAATCATCCGACTGCCTCCTAATTTTATTCTACCCATATTCTACTCATTCTTGTCAATCGTTTGGTTAGAATGAGCAGAATGAATTAAAATGGCTTATCCCGAATATTACATATCAGTCCAAAGTATTTATAAAAGAGTTTCCATCCCTCTGTAACCTGCCTCTAACTTCTTAATTTAATACTTAACCCCGTAAATGCTTTTATTGTTTTCCGATTCATCATTCTTCCTCGTCCAAATCAATAATGCTCCCTTTTTCCTGATCCGGTGATTGGTCAGCATTACTTTTCTTTTTTTCCTTCTCAAGCCCTGACGCAGAGATTATCCCAGTCGCAAAAATCCCAACTACCAGCAATACGATCACTATTCCCCATATCTTAGAACGCTTTGCTTCCTTCCGGTTTCTCTCTACTTCCTCTATCACCATTTTACCTTCCGTTTCCGATTCCTGAAATTCTTGATTCAGCCCTTCCACATCCAGCTCCTGATCGGCCAGCGCCGCCTTGGGCACATACCCCTCCTTATCCTGGTAAGAAACCTTATACCATCCGTCTGCCGTCTCACCGATTACAAATACATGTTTCCCACCCTCATAAGTAATCACGGTTTTCGAATTTAAGTCTGGTTTCTCCTTAGCTTCAACTGCTTCATCCGCCACCATAATCTGATTCAGCTCGGTGACTTCTGCCTCCTGTTCCCCTTCTTCTGCTCTTACCGGTAAAACTGCCATACCTCCAAGGCATAAGACCATTGCCAACATAAATAACATTTTTTTCATTTTCTTACTCGCTCCTCATTCAAATTTAATTTTAGTCACTGACCATTTTTCTTCCTTTTCTTTATAAGAAATTGCCAGAACCAGAAACATCCAATATACCGGCAAAATGCTTATACTTACCTTCCAAAACAAAAGCTGTGCTAAAAACACACCGGAAATCAAAACCAGCATCCCGGTAACCGGCTTGTCAAACCGATATTTTTTCTTAAGCTCTGCCACCAATAACACGCATAAACTCAAAAGCAGCAAGCTTCCAATTACTCCAAACTGTTCAAAACACAAATAAAATGTACTTTTTTCCTGATTTATCTCGTCAATAAATGGAATCGCAAACCCTTTCCATGCTTTCATCCCAAAACGATCCGGCAGTTCTTTCCATAGGTTTCCTCCCAATATCATCCCTGCAGCAATAACTGACATTGACCTCAAAAGAAACTGATATCCTCTCCGCATCCTTCTCATGACCAGCCTTCTTAAATCCACACCTTCCGGAATCCTGTCCCAATACCTGAAAAAGCAAATCCCCCCCAGGGCAATCAGCAATTCCAGATAAACGCTTTGCTCTAAATCAAAGGTCACATCTATATACAAAAGATTGGTATAGCTGGTAATCAGGCTCATGTTACACAGCAGAAACAAATATATGAAAAATACCGTCATATCCCTTTTTACCAATTCCGCTGTAGGCCGCTGCAATATTGGTACGGCAATAAATACTGCCGCCATAATCCAAAAGCTTACCCTGCTCTGATTTACAAACAGCACAAAAAAACCAATGACCAGCACCCCCAGGTAAAAGAAAGAACGCAGCTTGTCCTCACACTTGATGTATTGCCATACCCCTGCCATACAGACAAGTACTGTGTAGGAACCAATCCCTGACTTATCCTGTAACAGAACCGCAATTGCGCCATCCACTCCATTCCCGCAAAAATACTTGATAAGCAGCAGGGCAAAGACTGCCAGCGAAGAATAAAGCAAGATATCAAAATAAAATTCCCGGAACACCGGCCTTGATATGATCAGAACATATAGCGCTGCCATCGCCAAGACCACAATCTCATATCCAAAGCTTTCCAGATTTTCTTCATTCGTTATTACTATTTTATATAAGATCCTGATAAGCGAATACGCCGCCAATATTGCCACCATAAGGTTTACCCTGGTCCTTGGGAAATGAATTTCCCATTTGCCAGACCGAATCAGTAACACGCAATATAAAAGTACTCCCATAGTACACAAAAATAATATTAGATGTTGGAGGGCAAAGCTCCCAAAATCCACTTCAAATAACAGCAACGGATAAATACCTGCTATAAAAACAAGCAAAATATGTATCGCAAGCCCCACCCTGCTTTCCTTTGCTTCCATATCCAAGTTTTCCTTTCCTTCCATATAATAAACTCCCGGTACAAGATTCCTTCTTATCTTATACCGGGAGTTTCATTTTAACCTGTTTATGATTACTATGGCGCCATGGCGGCTACTGTACGCAATACCTTGCTGTGGTTCTCGACCGTAATATTTAGGTTGCTTACATCCATCCCCATTTTGTCTATCAGCTCAGCCTTGTTCCTATACATCTTTAACGTGCCAGTGTAATATGCCTCTATCGTGTTTAACCTGGGAAGAATATTATTTTCCAAATATTTAACTTTGATTTCTTTGACATCTAGTTCCAGTTCCAATGTACGATTTTCAATTTCTTTTACTGACGCTTCCAGATTGGACGTCCTCTCATCCAATCTACTTACCGACGCTTCCAGGCTGGACATCCTCTCATCCAGTCTACTTACCGACGCTTCCAGGCTGGACATCCTCTCATCCAGTCTACTTACCGACGCTTCCAGGCTGGACATCCTCTCATCCAGTCTACTTACTGACGCTTCCAATCCGGTCATTCGCTCGTCCACGAATATCTCCAGTCTGTCCAGCTTACCGTTGACCGGTTCCAGCTTCCTGTCCAGTAATCCTTCCATTGCTGCTAACATTTCTTTGTCTACCATGTTCTCATCCTCCTGATTGTGGATAGTGCGAAATCTGCCTTTCCGCCTATCTATTTTGTTGTGTGATTGCATGAATCTTCGGCGAAAAGCCACGACATCGGATGACCGATCCTACTCACAGAATTGCAGAAATTTCATGTGTGTGATTTGATTCATATATATACCTTAACACAATCATCTGGCAATCACAAGGATAATATCAAAATATTTAGATGAAAAACATTTTAATATATGCTAAGCTCCCTGTATAAGATATAAAATTTTCAAGGTTCTAAAAATTCTATTGTACATGCCACATATAAATAATGCAGTATTTTTTATCCTTTTTGCATATACTTTTTACACATAAGTTTTATTCTGCACTCACATAAAATATATAAATAAGAAACTAAAATCGTAATTCCTATTACCAAGAAAGAATAAATTACATCATTTTTAATCCAGGGCCTCAATATCCTTATAAACAATGGATGAAACAAAAAAATTTCATATGAACACTTTCCAAGCCATACCGAAACACTGTTTCCTATACTAAACCTGTGCAGACAACTAAGTAATAAAACCACAAAAGTCACTGACGCAACATTCCTAGAAACTAATAATCCAATTACCCCCCCCCGCACAAAAAATAGATATATTGAAGCTGTCATAATCAGACAGCATCCTGCCATCTTAATAAACGGATTTCTAAATACAAATATTTCTTTAAATTGCTCTCTATGTAAATAATAAAACATACCAAACCCAAAACATAATGTACTTCCATACCATGGATTTTCAAGTTTTAAGACATATGCAGCAATCACAAAAATAATGGAAAAACAAAGTATTACCCGAAAAATTATTTTTGCATTTCTGCTTATTTTAAAGCAAATGTGAAATACAATATATAACATCAGTAATTCCCAGACATACCAATTTGTCATCAAAAATATATTTTTAATATTAACAAATTCAGCCAAATCTAATGCTCTTTTTTCAATCACACTACCCAAGACATTATTGATCACAAATACAATATATACCGGGATTAACAATTTTCCTGCTTTTTTAAATATAAAATTAACCATGTAATCATTTTTATTAATAACGCTATACATAAGCCCATATCCAGACAAAGCAAAAAAAACACCAACAAACAAATTTCCAGCTTTCCTGTTCGGATATAATATCATCGTTCCTGTCGCTATTCCCAAATGTCCCATCATAATCTCAATAGCACAAATGCCTCTTAACGCTACGGAGTTATCCAGAGTAAATGCTGTTTCACTTGCAGTTTTGTTATATTTTATACCTACTACAATCAAAACTAACCATAAAAATACTATAAAAATCAACTTACTTCTCCCCTTTTTTATACATATGAAAATGTCTTTTTCCTTGCTTTTGGGAAACATAAAGAATATGGTTTGTAAATAAATCCGACTACAAATGGGGTTAGCAGCATAACTACATAAAAATTCTTAACACTGCTTGTACACATGTTTTCGCAAATTTCAAGCAGATTTAAATGAATAACTCAAACTTCGCATATAATTTTTAGCTACTCACCAGGCGCACAGGCACTTATTCAAATGCGAAGTTTGAGTAAATTATATAAATAAGAAACAAAAATCGTAGTTGTCTTTACTAACTAAAGTGTCGAATTTTTACGATTTTCTCAGCCAAATATTTCCCGTTCTAACATCAAACAAAAGCAATAATAAGTTAGCAAATTGAGCTCCTTTGTGTCATGCCAGATCCCGCATGGTCTACTGGGAATATAGCTTAAAACGCCATGAGTGTAAATGGCGTTGTCCAGTCGCCTGTGGAAAAGATGAAAAGTGTACCTGCAAAATTTCCTGTTCCTCTTCTTCATATGTGCGCTGCCTTTATATTTAACCTGCTTAAGATATCCGCCTTTATACTCCATTTCCACGAGGAACAACGAAATATTATAGGCCCTATAATAATCGCACAAGTTCAGAACTGGTAAATAATCGAATCTCCAATAATTATCACTTATATGATTACAGGTATTAACATCCATCTGGATGCCCGACTGAAAAAAACACAAAACAGGATATTGCCTAAACGTTTTCCCTAAAAATACAATTTCAAAAAACTGCCAATAGGAGGTTTTAAAGTCATGCCGCTTTCCGTCATTTTTGTAGAAATTTCAATAATACTTTAAATTCTTCACAACGTGCATAAAATATTGCATACATAATAAGTGCAACTACCACACATGCAATGCCCCCTATTATAAATCTAATCAATAATATGTCCATCATAATATTCAAATATTGAACTTTACATACTATCACACAAATCAATATAATGGTAATAAATTTAAAGTTGTCAATCCAATAACTTATATATTGATTTTTAGGTGCGGAAAAACAATATTTATATACAACATAACTACGCCCTATCCAAAACCATACTTGCGAAAAAACAGTTCCTGTCAAAATTCCAATGACACCATAGCTTCTGCATAATAAAATTGATGATACTATATTTATTAATGCGCCTATAATTTCTATACTCTTTTCTAACTTAAATAATCCCATCCCATTAATGTAATCACAGCACTCACTATGTATTAAATGTATATATAAATCTACACATAAAAGAATAGCCACTCCTCTTGACATAATATAGGTATTTCCTATCCATAAAGTAATACAATCATCTATCAAAACATAACATGGCACCACTACTACCAACGCAATAATATATCTGATGTGCATATAAACCTTAAACTGCCTTAATTTTACCTCATTTGAAATGTTTCCTGCCAAAATTTGTCCAATCAATGGTGCTAATGAAGCCAAAACACTCTCCACAATGTTTTTAATTCCTTTCATAATCATTTGATAATTTGAGAAGAAACCAACTGTCACTGTGTTAAGCATCATAGAAATTATAATATTATCCGTTGATGCATAAATATATCCTGCAATTCTAGCCACAAAGATATCTTTAACATTACTCAAAATTTCTTTTAAAATACTAATATCTATTTTTCCGAGTGCTAAATATGGGTACTTTTTTTTACAAACAATATTTATAAATAAATTAGCAGTAATTACTTGAATTATAGTAACACAAAGATAAATATAATAATTTCCCCATTTTATAATTGCAAAAATTCTAAGAATGTTCATAAAAATATTTACAAACAAATCAATATTGCTTACAACATAGCTTTTTTGATCAGCCCTCAGCAGAACTCTTTTATAAGCAAAAAAATATGGTAAAATAAAACCAGCTGACTGTAATAAGAAAAATAGACATACTGTTTGGTCAATCTCTATTCCACTTATTACATACTTTAAAAATGGCAATGTAATAAACGAAGCAATTATAAAGACAATTCCTATAAATCGATATATATGCCCAAAAGCATTAATTAACATATTGATTTTTTTAATATCGTTATTATGAATAGGAGCATATAAGTTATAAAGTACCGCTGTTTGAACACCTAGTTCTGCTAACTCAAATATTGAAATCACTGAAGCATATGTGCTATTTAAGCCTAGCAATTCTATCCCCAAATATTGCAAAAATACAGACCTTACTAGAAATTGGAAAAAAATATTTACAAGTTGATTTAATAAACCTACAGAACTATTTAAAATCACCAACCTTTTTATATCCATATTGATTACCTTTTTTATATAAAGAATCTTATCAACTATTCTACTAAGGCTTTATACAATCTTTCTTTATTTTTTTCCCATCCATACTTTTCAGTCAAAATCATCCTATTTCTTTTTCTAATACCAGATACATCTATATGCTTAAAATCAATTTTTTCTAAGTCCTGAATAGTGTCAATGCCTATGCCGCTAATATTATTATCATCTAATATACTCTTGAATGTTACGGGTATTGTATCCAAAAAAAGACATTCTTGTAACACGCCAGATGTCCTTTTAAAATATTCATTTTTATCATAAGGTAAAATTGCATACTTAGCTTCTGCTAATAAAGAATAATACTTATCTTCTGGTAAATAGGTATCTTCAATTTTTATATGAGATAATTGTAAAGTTTTTAAAAATTCATATCTTTCTTTATTTCTGAATTTTCCTACAATATCTAACTCATAATTGTTATGGCTGAAAGAATCAATTAGACTTTCTATATTTTTATTTTGTCCAATCGTTCCCAAACATACAGCCTTTTCCTTCTTTTCTATGCATTTATATTTTTCATACTTCATATTATCATATAAATAATCTGGAACAAAAACTTTACGACAATCACCTATAAATATATCTATTGTATGTACTACCAAATACATCTTTTTTATAACTTTGCGAAAAATATAGTCGTTTCTTCTTTTATGTTTTTTTGACGAGAAACCACATCTATATATTGTACAAACCAATTTGCATCTATTCAAATTCACAAAAAAAAACGTTAAAAAAAACATAAAATCAACATTATAAAACCATATATAATCAAATTCTTTAGTTTTGTGTTGATTAATTAATACAATACACAAATTAACTATTTTCTTTATTTGCATTAACTTGATATTAAAGAACTTGTTGTTGCATTCATCAACATCAATTTGGAAAGGCAATTGAATTTTATAAATATAATCACTTAAATTTGTATTACTAATAATACTTTTCGGTGCAGCAATTCCTATTTCAAACTTGTCACAAACTAATCTTTTATATTCATTTAAAACTTTCAAAGAATGTCCTGTTGGCTGATTTTGAAAACAATGTCCCATATAATCAACTAATAAAATCTTCCTCATATTCTTACTAAACTGCCTTTCCATAATTATAATACTCATCATAATGTAAAATTATATATTTTAACTACAATCCATATTCATTCCCCAAAACATGGCGCACCCCTATCCATGTAATAAATTTTCCTAACACTTTTTTAACCATTTTCAAATATATGCTTACCCCATCTGCAATAATAAATTGCAAAATTTTATTTAATACTCCAAAGTACATATCTATCATTTATTTTAATAATATCTGCATGCTGCTTTATCCAAGCTATATTTTCATTGTCCGAATTAGAAATAAAAAAATTAATTTCTTTATTCTTTATACATTCCTCTATTGAATAAAACACATATACATCCGATTCGACTCTTAAAAACTGAAAAAAACCAGGATATTCTACTTCATATAAGGCGAATTCATCATTATCAATATAATTTAATATTTCATTTTGCTTTATGTAAATATCATCTCTCCATTCCACGACATTTTTTTCCCATATCTCTCTAAATTGCATATACCAATTTGTTCCAACAATTAATAGCAATCCTAAAATTATTATTTGATATTTTTTCAAATTTAAATTTTTACTCAAAATCATTATAAATAGTAAAAAGCTTCTGCCTAATGTAATAAAATATACTGCCTCTTTATTATTTTCTGCAATATAAAAAAACCTTGCAATTGATGCACAATTTAACCAAGTATGTGAGTTAGGAGCTATATTTGACACTTTTTCTTCTATTATTATGGATAATATTAATCCTAAAAGAAGCAAAAAATATATATATTTACTTTTAGGCTTTTCTAGAAGATAAACCACTCCAGCCATCATCAAAGGACCACAAACATACTCCAAATATCTTCCATATATTAATATATCCATTCTATATTCAAAACCATCTGGCATTGTCAATGAAGAAATTCCCCATGCAAATATAAAAACAAGCACAATCCAAATAAATGGAATACACTTTAGTACATTTTTATTTTTTACATTTGAAACAACAAATTTTGAACATAAAAGGAAACCAAATCCAACAAAAAAATTAGAGCCTACTAATATATAATATAATTTTCCACATGATGAATATATAACATTTATAAATCCTTTTATTGACATAAAAGATTCTATTTTATCAATTTGTCCTTCCACATTATTAATTTTTAACATTTCTTCAGGTGCTTTTACGTACATCTTATCAATATATTTTTCTTTAATAATAAAAATCAAAACAAGCATAATAAAACTAAATACTATAAATATAAAAAAAACCTTTCTATTTTTCGTGTTTAACAATTTGTATATTAATACTATTGATGTTGCCACTAACACTGACAATGTTCTTGCATGCACTAAATACATAAATATTGATATTAATACTATCAATATTAACTGATATTTTTTTTCTTCTTTTGAATATTTTAAAAAAAGAAAAAACAGTATCCAAATACACCAAGATAAAAAACATTCACTCATTGTTAAATTTACAAACAACAAATTATAAGGATAAAAGATAACTACAACTGAAACAATAATTTTCTTTATGCATGATAAGTCGAGTGTTAATTGTCCTACACATTTGTATGCAACCAGCACACAACTCGACAAAAGCAAACCTTGCATTCTTATTGCCATTTGCATCATAAGAGCAGAATCGTTTTTCCATATTTTCATGATCGGAGCCAAAAACAAACCATATCCACAGCCATAATATAAATTAGCCGATGCTGTTTCTGACCAATCAATTCCCAAAAAGAAAGCTGCCCCCTGCCAATATCCATACTCATCTCCATAAATAGCAAGAGAATTTGTTTCCTGAACAAAGCAAGTTGATGCAATATATGTTCCCAACATTGCTGTTATCAAATATATATATTCTCTTTTTTCATAAAAATAAATTAATATTTTATTACGTCTTTTATTCATTTTCACCCTAGTTAATTAAATTCTTTACTTAATCATAAATTATTAATAATTTCTAATTTTTCAATAAACGTCTTCATTGCTTTTTCCTTACAAAAATTTTTAATTATATATTCCCTTCCACTTCTACCAATTTTTTGACCTATCATTTTATTATCTACTAAAGATTTTATTGCTTTTATATATTCTTCTGGCTTTTCACAATGCAAATAGTCTATCCCTGCTTCTGCATTAATTCCTTCTATACCTATGGTATTAGTAATTACAGGAATCCCGGCAGACATTGCTTCCAAAATTTTTATTTTGATTCCTGCTCCCAATAATAATGGTGCAATCATGCACATAGTATCCGAGAAAATATTAGCAATATTCTCAACATATCCAGTAATAATTATTTTTTTTGATTTATACTTAAATAAATCTCTCACTGGTTTATTTCCCACTACCCAAAGTTCTAATTCTAGATTTTCTATTTTTTTAAAAACATTCTCAATAAACCATATAACACTTTTGTAGTTTTCTTCTCTATTCATTGCACCATAGAATATAATTTTTTTGCTTTCCAAATTTCTTGATACATATGCATAGTTCTCAAAAAAAGGACACATCAAAAATAATTTACTAGTATCAATCCCTTCTTTTTCAAGCATTCTTTCATCTTTAGAATTATTAGTTACCACCAAATCAGCTTTTTTCAAAATTTTCAATTCGTATTGCTTCAATTTTACATATTTTATAAAAGCCATTCTTTTCTTTATTACTCCATTTGCCATCTGATATTTTCTATACATCCCCTGATATGCCACATCTTCTTCGATACAAACATATCTCGATAATGGAAAAACTTTTTTTAGATACGGCAATAATAATGCAGTCTGTGTCCATTGTAAAATAATAATATCTGGCTTGTTTCCTGATTTACAATATTCTTTTACTTTTCTTTTATAACTTATTTCTCTATGATAAGACAGAAACCCTTTCTCTGAATTAATAAAAATATATCTTCTCGGGAAATTAATTATTTCACGAATTATTTTTGAAATTAAATTTTCTCCATAATAAATTAAATTATTTTCTACACCATACTTATCCAATGTAATTTTTTTCTTTTCACTCTGATAACATATACTAATCAAATAAACAGCATATTCTTTTGTTTTTTTTATTTCCTTGAGGTAGAAATTATGTATTTTCCCACCAGCATGCCCCACTGTATCATATGGTACATTTAAAGATATCCATAAAATATTTTTCATATACATTCCCCGTCTTTCTGCGAAAGACACCAATGCGTCATGAAACAGGTGCATTGAACTTCCACTATCTATTTTATTTTCTCCTGATATTATTTCTTTATAAGACTGACACACTACAGAACACGTGGAGGTGAGTGGCGGGGCTGAATAGCGGCGACCTCGTATATATATTTGTTGTCGGTCATCCGTTAAGGCATCAA
>CAJULP010000066.1 GCA_910587295.1 uncultured Lachnospiraceae bacterium
AGATTGTGTACGAGGTTGTCAACCATAAGGCGGCCAGAGCCTGTGACAAGGATAAAAGAGCACCTAAACCCCGCACAAGGAATAAACAGGATCAGGGGAATAAAGCATAGCAAAACATAAAGTCAATTAGTGAGAGTTATATTAGAATATAGCTTTTCTAGCAGGTCAGGCTCCACATGATCGTCCGAATCCACAAAAACGGCATAATCCCCCTTTGCCCTGAAAACGCCCTCGTTCCTTGCCGCTGACAAGCCCCGGTTTTCAGGGAAATGAACCACCTGTATCCTTTTATTCCCTGCCGCATAGTCATCACAGATTCTGCCCCCTTCATCCTGGGACCCATCATCCACTACGATGACTTCAAAGAAAGGATAAGTCTGGGCCGCTATGCTCTCTAAGCATTTCCTGATATAAAGCTCCACATTATAAACCGGCACGATCACACTGATCAAAGGTCTTTCTTCTTCCACGCTCCCTGATCCCCCATTGGTTTCACAAACTGATAAAACAAAGCCGCACATCCCCGGAAAAGCCAAGCGCTGACATACAGCATCAGGACTGCTGCCCCATCCCTTTTCTGCCCAAATCCCTTAAGAGACTTTAAGAAAAAATGACGGCGTATATTCCGCTTTACTATTTTCAGGTAATGAAGAGGGCTTCCCTGTACCGTGCCGGCCTTCACCGCCATGATCGCTATCCGCATGTCAGTATCCAATGCAAGCTGGCGGAAATCCATAAACGCATCCGGGAAATGACAGCAGGCATCTTCACACACCCGGTCATGGGCCAAAAGCGCCGTGCACTTCCTTGCTCCAACACTGCTGTGCACCTGGCTGCCCTCTCTGTTAACATAATGGTACAATTGGTCCGGCAGATAACTGACCCGCCTGGCTTCTTTCAATATCTGATAGAGAAACAGAAGGTCTTCACTATAATATATCTTTTCATCAAATAAATTTTTCTTTACAAGCTCTGTCCTGTAAAGCTTTCCCCATGGCACAAGATTGAATGGTGTTCCCTTCGCCAGACACATGATTGCTTCCTCTGGTTCATAAACGGCGGGTGGTCCGCCCTTTATCCTGATCCCGTCAGCCCCGCATATGCTCACGTCTGCCTTATTTTCTTCCATATTCTGACAAAGCCGTTCCAGCAAGTTTGGTTCCACATAATCGTCAGAATCAATAAATGCAATAAGACTCCCCTTCGCCCTGCGGATCCCTTCATTTCTTGCGGCGGAAGGGCCCCGGTTTACCGGAAAATGCAGGGTTCTAAACCTGCTGTCCAGAGCTTCGTATGCATCACAGATCCTGCCGCTTTCGTCGGTGGATGCATCATCTATGACAATCACCTCGATATTGGAATAGGTCTGGGCCCTGATAGAATCCAGAGACTTTTCCATATAGGCTTCCACATTGTACACCGGAACGATCACGCTGATCAATTCCTTTGCTATCTTCTCTTTCATTCCGCCACCTGTCTGTAATAGACGGCAAGTCGTTTATGTATGTATTGTATGCTGAATTCTTTTTTCGCCCGCCCCCTGTTATTTTCAGACATTTTCTTTAACAATTCCGTATTGCCGCTCAAACAGACCAATTCTTTTTGCGCCACCAGTCTCCGGACCTTTTCTATTTCCCCGTTCCCCGCTAAGATCACATGCAGCCCGGGGTTTTGCCGCCTGGCAATCTCCACGGCATTTATGAGATCATAAACGCCTTTTCTCTCCCCCAGCCTTCCTAACATCAAAAACGAATTTCGGTACTTCGTTACATCAATAACTGCCGTCTTGTATTCCGAAAGATCCACCCCGTTATTCAGCGTACGGCAAGTATCGATCCGAAACCGGTTTTCAAGCTCCCGTCTCCAGCTCTCCGATAATGCAAGCACCAGATCTGCCTGGTGGAAAAAACCTTCCACGATCCGCTTCCCCACACTTCCTAAACCATCATAAAAAGCCAGATAGGATGCACCATGGATATGTATAATTGCCTTTTTTCCCGCCTTTTTTATCTTTCGCAAATAAAAATACTTCCGGAACGTACTGCCCTTTTCCGCTGCGTTTAAATGAAACAAGTCGTATTTTTGATAGCAGCGTAAAAACCTGAGATACCCGTAAACGGAATACAAAAGTCTGGCTGGCAGACTGCCGTCTATGTAAGAGGGAAAAAGATCAATATCAAATTCCCGGTTTAAAAATCCGCTCTCCCGTATCCCCCGGGCCACCTCCGCCATTCCGCCGCGAGATTCTTTCTCGCTGGGTCCGATCACCAAAATCTTCATCCTGATATCCCTGCCTTTCCTTCCATTTGTCCAAAGCCCTTGATCCGATGATCATACGGAACGGATGAAATCATCAACTGAAGCAAGGAACGCATCTGTAGTGGACTCATAGGTGTTAAACTGATGAGTCCTTATGGTCTTTAAAGCTTCCGGCAGGTCATCCACATCCTTGCAGGCGTAAATCAGGTTCATTTCCTGAAAACGCAAAAGCATCTGAAGCTGATGATCATCTACATGTTCCCCGTACTTGACGATTCTCGGAACCACGATCGCCTTTTTCTTTCGTTTTACGGCGTCAACGATCGTGCCGGTACCCCCGTGGGTAATGATCACGCCGCACTTATCCACCATCTCCATATAATGTTTCCGATCAAGAAAAGGCTGATGCCAGCAATATTGCGGCATATAATCACAGGCTCCCGTCTGCATGAAGACCTCCCCTGGTATAACCCTTTCCCGGACCATCTGATCTACCTTTTTGATCAGACGGTTAAATTGAAATTTCTGGGAACCAACTGTCACAAATATCATCTCGCCACCTCAATAGATCCTTCCCACATACAAGGCATTTGGATAACATTCCTGCATTTCCGGCCACTGGACATAAAACCGGTCTGCAAAATGATAAAGTAATTTCCCGGTCCGGGTAGGGCTTTTCACCTTTGCAAAGGATTCGATATATACCAGTTTTTTCCCAAACACCTTGCACAGAAGGCACAAAGGGATTGTTGCAAGAACCCCTGTGCAGATCACCAGATCCGGTCGTTCTACCAAAAAAATCTTTAATGACCGGAAAGCATTCATGACCAGCTTACGGGCACAGGCAATCTCCAAGCGATTCACCTGCCGCAGATAATAGCACTTGATCGGATCCACATTCGTTTCATAGGCCGTTTTTTCCGTAACAATGAAACTGTCATACCGCTCCGTCAAAGGCCGCATCATTAAAAGCTCTTCCAAATGCCCTCCGGACGACGCAGCAAAACACACTTTGGTCTTTCTATCTTTCATGGGAGCACACTTCCTTCCGTCCTATTCTTAATCTTTTTCCCACCTTGTCCGGTGTTCCTCCATCTCAGCGTCTGCCAGCCGGTCCAAACAGCAGGACATTGGCAATATGGCACAGGCGATCATCGTATAAGGATAGTAGATCGTATTGTCCGTGGCATACAGGACAAAACAATAGATACTGATGCCAAGGAACAGGCACCCCGCCTCCTTCCCTGCCCTGCGAAACCAGTAGTGCAGCCGTACCATCAGGAAACTTATGATCCATATCCAATACCCTGCAAACCCGATGTTCATATACATCCGCAGAAAATCATTATGTATGGGCATCAGTGTCCGCAGCGGCACCTGATATTCCACCCCGGATGCCCAATCCACGAACCGCTCAAACCCGGTTCCTTTTCCCATATAGGTAATGCTGATATCGTAATACGGCTCCAGGTTCGCAAACATCGCCATGCGCCCCATGGTATTAATGCCAAGTTTTTCCTCCATATACAAAAACAAACCACTCCTGATCCCCACAATATACATAAAACTTACTATGATCATCCCTGCTGCCAGACACATGGCAGCCTGCCTTGCCGCCTTCTTGGGCAGCATCCGCACAAAGATCGCCACAACAAATCCTAACGCGACTGCAGGAACCGCTATTCTTTTTAATCCCAGAAGAAATAAAATCAACGTAACAAAAAACCATAGAAACGTATGTGGTATTTTTTCCGCCACAATAACAGATAAATCAGGAACGGGCCAAACGCAAATGTAAGATCATTGATCTCAAGCTGCTGCATCAAAGGCCCGTTTTCCGCACTGAAAGAAACCAGCAGCTGATAAAACTCCTCAAGAAAATCACCAATCCCCCCTTCCATGGCTACCGTCAAAACTTTGATAAAGTTTGCCACACATAGCCCCAAGGCAGTATAAGGCGCCTTTTTCACCAAATAAATACAACGTTGCCGCCGCTATGAGCACTGACAATATCTGTGGAACGATCATTCCCACGCCGTTTACGATCGTGATACTGTCAGCCCCCGAAACCACCCAGATGATCGCCGAAAAGAAAAAGGGGATCAGATACGGGAACACCTGGATCACTGTATGGCGCATCAAGACAATGGTCCGGCCCGGCCGCACCGTCACGGTAAAATTCAATAAAGCCAGAAACAAAATCCCCACCGCACAGGGGTTTTTTAAACTAAACTCAACGCCGCCCACCAAAAAATAAGTATCCTGCAAAAAGAACATTGCAGATGCCAATACAATATAAATGACCGCGACCAAGTTTTATCCCTCCGTTTTTCCCGAAACACGTTTCATGGCAATGGAAAGAAGTTCTCTTATGTAAAAGCACTGTTCCTCACCCGCACAGGCAGACCCGCTTTGCAGCTCGATAAAATAACCACAGTCTTTGGCTTTCTGCGTCAGGACGACACTGATCTGGAACAGCGCCGCATTCACCTGCTCTTTTTCCATATTTTCCACAAAGATCAGGTATTGGCCCGCCCCGTTATTACCCACAAACATCTTGTCAGAGGGAACGAATACCGCCGTCAGGATCTCCACAAAGTCCTTGATCATCTTATCCCCCACCTCTCTTCCTAACCGGGCATTTTCCATCTGCAGGTTGGATAGTTTAAACACGATACACGCAAAGCTTTCCGGTATGGACCGGCTTTCCCTGATAGAGATAAACTGGTCACATTTAGCCCGGTTTGGCAGTCCATCCACTTTGCTGGTAAACGCATAGTATTCAATGAAGTCTTCTATCCGTCCGAACAGCGCCGCACCGGCACAGCCCAGTACCCCAAAGACCACCACGATCAAAACCGTGAATATCATGATCGGGTATCTCTCCGTGACCCGGACGCTTGAGAGCATCATAATGTTCCTTGCCCCCAGATACTCGTTATACTCATCGTTTGTCTCATAATACACATTTTGGAGCGCATTGATCTTCTCCGCCAGAGCTTCGATCTTCTCCTTCATCGTTTCCTGGACGGACTCCGGCGACCTGGCCGGCGCTCCATGAAACACTCTGATAATGTAATTATTATATTCCCAGTCGATCAGATTCTGCTCATAGAGCGTGCGGTCCTCAATGTACTTCATTAGGAGCAGGTCATATTCCGCAGTCCTGTCCACGGGGTTCCAGTTCCCCTCTTCATCTTCATTCCAGTCGTCATATACATCCGGAAGCACATTGTTCTGCAGGCTGCTTACCTCATTGCCATCCTCATCACTGACACTGGCGCTGGCTCCAAATTCCCCCATAGCATCCTCATATGCCGTAATGATCCCCCGAATCCGGTCAATCTCAAAAGATGCGGCACTGTTTGATATCTCCAGATTGTTATTCCGGTTCCTGTATTTATCAAGAAGAAGATCCCGGTCCTTTGTAACCTTACCTGCCAGTATCTCAGAAAATAGCTGGCGCACTTCCACATCCCTGATAAATTCAAACTCACCCTGAAGATCCAGGAAGCTGTATCCTGTTGTGCTGGAACGAAAATTCTCATCCCAGCCTCCCTTATCCGTTAAATGTTCTATGATATTTTCCAGCGTACTGTCCATGACTTCCGCCATCTCCAGATAATCATACCCTTTAGACGTAATGTCGCTGACAGGGTTTGCCGCCAGAGAAGTGTTTACGTGGCTTTTCCCATAATAACTGGCATATTCCTGTAAAATCTGGTTTAAGACCTTTCGTGGGTACTCCTTGCCATTTCTGACGCCGCAGCTAAAGGAAACCAAATACTGAGTAGGCTTTAATTCATAATCAGCCTCCCCGTTATCAAGCTTCGACTGCTGTACCAGCAGGTCTTCTTCCGTGATAACAGGTTCCACATGGATATTCCTGCGGATATCATCTGTGGTCGCCTCTGTATAATTGATTCCCACTTCTTTCATCGCCTGAGCCACAAGATTGGTCGAATAGATCTCCGACGGATCAATGAGCGTTCCATCCGGAGAAAGGCCCTCCTCTGCGCGGGAACCGGTATATTCAATCACGGTGGCTGCCGTATACTGCTGGATATAGAGCTGCGCAGCCAAAAAAAACGCAATGCCGGCAAAGATAGATACCCCGGCGATGACGGCACGATATTTTTTCAAATATCGAAAAACGTCAAGTTCTTTCATACCATATCCCCTTTCTTCCTCTTTTGCCTGCCCTTTGCCGATGCCTTTTCCCTTTTCTTGTTTTGATCACTGCCATATTCTCTATATAAGGGTTCCATAAACGCAATCCCGATCTTTGCAATGACAAAAAGGAAGGTGTAAAACAGGGATTTCACTGACGCATCCGTTATGCCCGGGCTGGAAAAGCCCACCTGGATATAGCCATCACGTTTTTCCTCAACATATTCTCTGCATAACTCCCGGCTCTGAACAGATAAACTCTTCAATTCAGCCGTCAGTTCTTCTATTTTCCGGTCTGCCTGCTCATAAACATCGAGAGCGGCACTCGATTTACCTATCTGCCCATTGGCATAAGTATTATGCTCCATTTTCTCCATGGACTTCGTTGCTGATTCCAGAAATTCTTTTGCCTCGTCCGCAAAGTAATCCACCCCTACCTTTGTTCTTGACATATAAAATTCCTTTTCCGTGTCGTAAGTGGGAATCAGTACAAAGTGCGTCATAAACGCATCATAGAGTCCAATGGTCTCTATCCTGACATCATGGGCTGCCATATCCTTTTTTTGGGAGGTGTCCAAAAGCCGGTTTGCATACTGCATCCTGGACTGATAGGTCTCTTTATTTTTGGCAAGGCCATTTTCCAAAATAAAGGATTCATATCGTTCCAATTCAATGTCAATATAGTTTTCAACCTTTTCATTTAAGGAAGCAAAGGTCTCCCCGCTTCCTTTTGCGCGGAAACTGCTGCTGTCAGTGCTGTATCCGGGAAGGTAATTCTTTACTTTCCCGGCCTGCATCTGCAGATAATCCTTTACATCCAAATACTCCATCCCTTCTAACTCATCAAAGGACAGATCCAATATGCTGTCATTTTCCGCATAATTACGTACAAATTCTTCCCAGTAGACATCCGCAAGTATATTTAACACTGTCTGGGGATCCGTCTGGTACAAAGATACCATTTTGGAACAGTGGATCCAGCAGCCCGTAGATATCTTCAGATTTGATTCCTGCGTCACATCCAGTTTTTCCTCATCTAAGGGTGTTGAGATTGTCAAAAATCCTGACAGCTTTTCCGCATCAATCAAAAAACCGCCCCGATTTATGACTTTTTCTAAGATGTCCTCCGAAAGAATGTGGGATTCATTGAAACGGGTTGCGTTTGGATTCTGGCCCCTTGCAGCCTCCTCATAATTAAAGACCATCAGCATATCAGGCGCCCATGCCCCTGTAAGATACTGTCCCGCAAAAAACGCAAGAAAAAACAGTATTCCCAGCGCCACAATCTTTTTCCTTTTTCCGGCCAAATTCCCCAATTTCCCTTTTAGCCCGGAAAATGGCAGTTTTGATTTAATCTTAAGGAAACGCCTGAATAAAACCACATACAAAAGGACCAGGCATAAGGTCAAAATCGGCACGATTGTGCTTACCATGATCATATCGCATCAAACTCCTTTTCCTCTTTTATGGAAGATCTGTCTCCTGCCGGCCATTAATATCAATCACAGCCAGCTCCGGCCTGTTATTAACACGGGGATAGCCGCTGTGGTCTCCCATCCCCCTAGAGACAAAGACCGTGCTTTTAGGCAGACGGTACATGCCGCAGCTATACTTGGGGAAAAACCCCGTATCCCCATGATATAATCCCCCGATTACCGGAAGCCGCACCACCCCGCCATGATAATGCCCGCAGATCCCAAGATCAATTTCCGTATCTGCCAATGCCTCATAATACAAACTTGGATAATGAGAGATCAAAAGCTTAAATTCCCTGCTTTGTTCAAACTCCTTGATAAAATCAACACCATATTCATGATACCCTTCCGGGGAAGTAGTCAGACTGCCGATCAGGAACGGCGTTCTTCCTATTACCACCTCTTCCGCCCGGTTTACCAACACGTGTATCCCCTTTTCCGATAGCGTCTCCTCAAGCAAAATACCCTTTTCGTACATCAGATAGCTTTCATGGTTTCCCGGGCTGAAATATACAGGTGCGATCCCCAAAAGGTCTTCACACAGATTCAATAAAATATCCAGATTTTCATCGTCCGCATTCACCATATCTCCCGCCATTACAATCAGGTCAGGCTCTAAGATATCAATCTGCTTTATCAGTTCCGTATTGCCCGGGCCAAATTCCCGGTTATGTAGATCCGACAGGACTATGATACGTGTATTAGACGCACCTACTATTTTAGGGGAATACAACTTTCCGCTTCTTCTTTATCTTTTTCCTGCGTCCGGTCCCACATATTCCATCCTCCCTGAAGATTTCCTCTGCTCACCAACATTCCTGTCTCATCACCCTTACCATTTCCCCGGCCTGTGCATAATCCGCTTCCTCCTCCATACACAGCCATGGCTGTCCGCCAAGCAGGATATAAGGCGCCCGGATTGCCAGTTCCAAAAAGAAAGCCCCTGCGGTTTTCCCCGCCAGGTCTGTCTTGATCCGGATACGTCGGCGGCCAGCATCATAAAGGATCAATTCCCCGTCCATATCCCCTGTAATGTCCGTAATCTCCGACTCGTAACCAACATCTGATTCCCCGTCGCAGACGCACAGACAGGCAAGGACAATCCCTTTATATGGAACCCTGTACTTGCCGCAATTTAAATCTGCGATCTTAATGCAGCTTGCGGTAAAAGATATCTTTACCGGCCTTAGCGTAATATCCAGATTCTCTTCCATTTTCTCCCCTTATCATGACAAAGCATCTACAGATGTACTTACACAAATTGCTTTGGCGAGTTGCTTTGGCGAGTCACTCTGCCGTTCAGATATATGCTGTTGTGCCAGCATACCCATAATGAAAATTCTGATTTTTTCGATCACAATATCGTCATTGATGTTTTCAATGTCTTTTTTCAAAATTTCCTGTGCTTTTGTCATTGCCGCGCTCTCCTTTCATTGCTTATAGCAACAATATACATTGCCTTAAGCAATTTGTTAAGCGTGGTATAATAAGGCATGCATGTTGACATAAGCAATATATTTTGTTATGCTTACCCATATGAGGTGATTATAATGATTTGTGACAGACTAAAAATTCTCATCAAAGAGCTTGGCATATCCCAACGCCAGTTTGCAATGAAAATCAATCTCGATGCTGGCTATCTCTCCCGAATCATACAAGGTAAGGTCAACCCGCCTGACAGGATCCTTTTGCTCATTGAAAATGTGTTTCACGTCAACAAGGAATGGCTGGAAAACGGCACAGGTGAAATTTTCTATAACTGCAGCATTTCCCTCGCCAAAAAACAAGTCTTAGAATCCATAGATTCTCTCAATGACGAACAAGTACACGCTGTTTCTTCCTTCATAAAATACCTGACTGAATATAAACCGGACTAACCGGCATATAGCTATTTTTTAATGGGATTTTTAAAGAATGGTTCCCCACTACCGCCATCGGTCAGATTTCCGATGAAACGGTAATGGTTTTTGTTTTTTACAGTTTTAATTCTTAAAACTATGGATCGGCGCCGGAATCCTTCCCCCCCTGTTCACAAACCCGTCGCAGGAAAACCGATTCACCGGCATGACCGGCGCATGGCCAAGCAGCCCGCCAAACTCCACACTCTCTCCTACTCCCTTTCCGATCACCGGAATCACCCGCACGGCAGTGGTTTTTTGATTTACCATACCGATCGCCATCTCATCCGCGATCAGACCCGCGATCGTCGTATCCTTGGTATCCCCGGGAATTGCGATCATATCAAGGCCTACGGAGCATACACAAGTCATAGCCTCTAATTTCTCCAGCGTCAGCGCCCCCGCTTCTACCGCATCAATCATCCCCTGATCTTCACTGACCGGGATAAACGCACCGCTTAAACCGCCCACATAAGAAGAGGCCATCACACCGCCTTTTTTCACTTGATCATTTAAAAGGGCAAGGGCTGCCGTGGTTCCCGGTGCACCTGCATACTCTAAGCCGATCTCGCAAAGGATATCCGCCACACTGTCACCGATTGCCGGCGTAGGCGCCAATGACAGATCCACGATCCCAAAAGGCACGCCAAGTCTGGCCGATGCCTCCTGGGCTACAAGCTGCCCAACCCTTGTAACCTTAAACGCCGTCTTTTTTATGGTCTCGCATAAAACCTCAAAATTCTCTCCCCGCACCTTATTTAGGGCATTCTTTACCACGCCTGGGCCGCTGACCCCCACATTGATGATCTTATCCGCTTCCGTAACCCCATGGAAAGCCCCTGCCATAAACGGATTATCATCCGGCGCATTACAAAATACGACCAGCTTTGCACAGCCTAAGGAATCCTGCTCTTTCGTGTATTCCGCAGTCTGTTTGACGATCTGTCCCATCAGCTTCACCGCATCCATATTAATCCCGGTCCTGGTGGAACCTAAATTCACAGAGCTGCACACCCGTTCCGTCTTTGAAAGGGCTAACGGAATCGACCGGATCAGCAGCTCGTCTGCCGCCGTCATCCCCTTAGACACCAGTGCGGAATACCCGCCAATAAAATTGACCCCTACCTGATGGGCCACCTCGTCCAGTGTTTTGGCAATTGCCGCAAAGTCTTCCACACTTTTACATGCCGCACCGCCCACTAGGGCAATGGGCGTGACCGAGATCCGCTTATTGACAATGGGAATCCCAAATTCCCTGGAAATTTCCTCCCCTGTCTTTACCAGATCCTTTGCCGCATCATAGATCTTATTATAAATTTTTTCCCTCAGCCTGCCCAAATCCGAATCAATACAATCCATCAGTCCGATTCCCATAGTGATCGTGCGCACGTCCAGATTTTCCTTTGTGATCATATCGTTGGTTTCAACTACTTCAAATAAATTTATCATACTTATTCCCATGCCTTTTTTTGTATTTACACCTTAAATCCTGTGCATTTTATCAAATATTTCTTCCTTCTGGCATTTGATATCCACCCCGATGCTCTCCCCAAGCATCCGCATTTCATCGGCCATTTCCCCGAAATGCTTTTCCATCCTATTCGTGTCCACGATCATCATCATATTAAAATATCCCTGCACGATGGTTTGGGAAATATCCAAAATATTGATCTTATTTTCTGCCAGATAAGTACATACCCTTGCGATAATACCTACCGTATCCTTCCCAACTACCGTAATAATCGTCCTGTCCATTGTTATCTCCCTTCTTTTTCTTCTCGATAATCTTAAACAATTCGTCTAGAATCATACAATTTGTATGATTCTAGACAGCTCGCTTCTTGGCGCCACACACATAGGAATATCCGATGCTTTCCAGCTCCTCTTACTGCCAACTCCTTCTTCCTCTTCCCGCATATGCGCCATGGTGACCTCCACCCGCACCGCCTCATAAGCAAGCTCCGGCAGGTTATTATCCTTACTTAAATGCCCCAGCACCACCGCCTGAAGCCGCTCATCCATCAGACTGCAAAGGAGCTGGCCCGCCCGTTCGTTAGACAAATGTCCCCGGTCTCCTAAAATACGCTGCTTCAAATAGTACGGATAAGGTCCTACCTGGAGCATGTTCACATCATGATTTGCCTCCAGCAAAAGTGCATCCATCCCCCGCAGAGACTCTACCGTATAATCATTATAATTTCCAAGATCCGTGATGATCCCCACCCGCTTTTTCCCATGCTGGATACGGTAGGCTACCGGTTCCGCCGCATCGTGGGAAATCTTCATGGGATTACACACCAAATCCTTAATGATCACCTTTTCCTCTGCGCAGACAGGATGGAACAGTCCTTCCGGAATACTTCCCAGGGAAGAAACAGATTTGATTGCTTCTACCGTTCCTTTTGTCGCGTAAATGGGAATCTCATATTTCCTGCTAAGAACCCCCAGCCCCGCAATATGGTCTGCATGCTCATGAGTGATAAAAATACCGTCAATATCCCGCATGGACAGATCCAATTCCTTAAGCCCCGCTTCCGTCTTCTTTCCGCTGATCCCCACGTCCACCAAAAGGTGGGTGGTATCAGACCCTACATAAACACAATTTCCGCTGCTCCCACTGGCTATACTGCAAAGTCTCATTTTTCTTTCATTCCCTCTTCCAGTTCCTGATCAATCTGACCGTATGCCTCCAAAAGGCTGCCGTTGTTATCTATGACAACCTTACAATATTTCCTAAATTCCTCCTCGGAAAGCTGCGTGGCCATGATGGAATCAATTTTCTCTTCCGAATATCCCCTTGACGACAAAAGCCTTTTTTTTCGGACTTCCTTATCCGCATAAATATACCACATTTCATCCACAATATCCAGATACCCGTCCTCGATCAAAAGAGCCGCTTCCACAAAAAAGAACCGGATGCTGCCCTTTTCTTTTTCTTTTCCAATCTCATCAAGAATCAGCTCCTTCACCGCCGGATGAATGATGGCATTTACCTTTGCAAGAAGCTTCTCATCACTGAATATTTTAGCTGCCATACGGCCCTTATCGATGGTTCCGTCCTTATGTAAGATTTCTTTTGACAAAAGAGCTGTCAGTTTTTCATAGCAAGGCTTTCCCGGCTCTTTTACCCTGTGGGCCGCCTCATCCGCCAATAAGATCTTACAGTTATAATGCCCGCCTATGTATGCAAGCAGTGCGCTTTTCCCACTGCCCACACCGCCTGTTATCCCGATTACTTTCACCTGATCCTCCATTGCTATTTCGCTTCATACCAGTCACTGCCCGTATGCAGATCCACCTCAAGGCGCACCGAAAGCTCTGCCGCATGGATCATTTCTTCTTCCAAAACAACCCTTACCTGCTCTTGTTCGCTCTCCAACGTTTCTATCAGCAGTTCGTCATGAACCTGCAAGATCAGCTTTGACTGCAATCCCTCTTTTTTTAACCGCTGATACACTCTGATCATGGCAATCTTTATGATATCCGCTGCCGTTCCCTGAATGGGGGAGTTCATCGCCACCCTTTCTCCAAAAGACCTTTGCATGAAATTGCTGGATGAAAGCTCCGGCACCGGTCTCCTTCTGCCAAACATAGTAACTGCATATCCCGTTTTCTTTGCATCAGTTACCGACTGATCCAGAAACTCTTTCACGCCGGGATAAGTTGCAAAATACTGTTCAATATACTCGGAAGCCTCTTTTCTGGTGATACTCAAATCCTGGCTCAATCCAAAAGAACTGATTCCATATACAATGCCGAAATTGACCGCTTTGGCGTTACGCCGCTGTAAATCCGTCACTTCCTCAAAAGGTATGTGGAACACCTGGGATGCGGTAATCCGATGGATATCCGCATGCATCTTATATGCGTCGATCAACTGCCGGTCTCCCGACATATGAGCCAAGATCCTAAGCTCGATCTGGGAATAATCCGCATCCATAAATACGCACCCGTCCTTTGGCACAAACACCTTCCGAATCTTCCTGCCAAGCTCCATCCGCATAGGAATGTTCTGCAGATTAGGATCCGTAGAACTAAGACGCCCGGTAGCCGTGATCGTCTGGTTAAACGTAGAGCGGATCCGGCTATCTGCCCCGATAAATGCCGCAAGGCCCTCCGCATAAGTGGATTTCAGCTTCGCGAGCCCCCGGTATTCCAACACGTCCGCTACCATGGGGCAATCCACCGCCAGCTTCTCCAATACATCCGCTGCCGTGGAATATCCTGTCTTTGTCTTTTTCCCACCAGGCAATTTCAGCCGGTCAAACAAGATCTCCCCTAGCTGCTTGGGGGAATTGATATTAAACTCGGTTCCTGCCTGTTCATAAATCTTTTGTTCCAGCTCCCCGATCCGCCCGGTGAGAGCCTCACCATATGCTTTTAATTCCTCAGGGCGCACCAGAATGCCCTCCCGCTCCATATCATAAAGCACGTAACTTAAGGGCATTTCAATTTCATTCATCAGCAGGTCCATCCCGGCCTCTTTTAAGCCTTCCCGGAGCTTTGGCGCCGCCATCCGGCCAACATAGGCTAGAAAGCAGGCATATTCCACCATATCCTCCCGCTGCTTCTCCCATGCATCCGCCAGGGAAAGCTTCCCGAACTTCTGCCCCCGCTCCGGGATCAAAAGTCCTAACTGTTCATTGGCTACGTCCGCAACCGTATAATCATTTTTTAACGGGTTAAGCAGATACGCCCCCAGGATGATATCAAAAAACCGCTCTGTTTTGCTACTTCCCAGATATTCGTACATCCCCTTGATATCCCCGCAGGCTATCCGGCAATTTTCTCCTATAATTGAAAGTTTCCCACAAAGATACCCCTCCGACAAAGGGCCCCCACAGGGAAGAAAGAAGCTATCCCCCTCTGATAATGAAATTGCGGCGCCTACAAGGCTTCCCTTTGCCCCATCACTTCTTATTATGGCAAGACCGATCTCTTCTTTGCAATCTGCCGCTTTTCCAAAAACTGCCTCCGCCCCGCTTACATCATCCACTAAATGAAATGCCGAAGTAATGCTTTCATTGGAAACGCCTTTTTCAAACCGTGCCAGCAGATTTTTAAATTCCAGCTTCTTAAAAAGCACATACGCATCTTCCGTATAAAAATCACTGATCGCCGCATCTTCAAAAGAAAAGTTGATCGGGCTGTCCACATTGATGGTGGCAAGTACTTTGCTCAGATCAGCCAGCTCTTTATTGGCGATCAGGGATTCCCTGATTGATTTTTTTGCAACTTCCTCCACATGGGCATAAATATTTTCCAGAGAACCAAACCGGATCATCAGCTCTGTTGCCGTCTTTTCCCCTACCTTCGGCACCCCTGGAATATTGTCCGCCGTATCCCCCATAAGAGCCTTTAGATCAATAAACTGTACCGGAGTTACCTGATACTTTGCCTGCACATCCCCTTCATAATAATCTTCAATCTCCGTCTTCCCGCCTTTGGTCTTGGGAATGCGGATCTTGATCTTTCCGGAAGCAATCTGCAGCAAATCCCTGTCACCGGATACCAGCGAAACCGCCATCCCCTCTTTTTCAGCGCGCTTCGCCAGCGTTCCAAGGATATCATCTGCCTCAAGCCCCGGCTTTTCTATGGTGCGGATCCCCATTGCCGCAAGAACCTCTTTCATCACCGGCACCTGCTCTCTTAACTCTTCCGGCATAGGCTTCCTGGTTCCTTTGTACTCCTTGTAGATCTCATGACGGAAAGTAGGCGCATGCACGTCAAAAGCAACCGTCAGATAATCCGGCTGCTCTTCTTCCAAAATCTTAAACATGATATTTAAAAATCCGTAGACCGCATTGGTATGAAGCCCTTCACTGTTACTTAGATCCGGCACCCCGTAAAATGCCCTGTTTAAAATACTGTGCCCGTCTATCAATACAATCTTTTTCATACTTATCCCCATGCCTTTCCCTTATCAACCCGCTCCTTACAAAAAAATCAACAATGCGATCAAAGTAATGACCGCTACCGCAACAAGCCCTTCAAGCCCATACAAAAGCCACTGCATGCTTTCCCTGCGCTTTAATACGCGGCCTGCTTCCTCCATGCAATACCGTAACTCATTCTGCAGGTCAAAAACATTTCCTTCTTCCAGTCTTGCCATGCCTTCCGTGACTAAAAACTGAATGGTCAGTTCCTCCCTGCATTCCCCGCATTCTTCAATATGTTCCATAAATTCCCTTAATTCTTCTGTATCAAGCTCATCCTGCAAAAAGGCGGGAATTAATTTTTCCGTTTCCTTACAAGTCATAACACTACCTCACTGCAGCGCTTAATTGCCCACTTTATTAAATATACACTAAAACAGAAGTAAAGTAAAGTAAGCGGCGGTATCTTTCACGATACCGCCGCTTACATCACTGCCGGCGATGGGACTTGAACCCATACGTTGTTGCCAACAACAGATTTTGAGTCTGCCGCGTCTGCCATTCCGCCACGCCGGCCAAGCTTTAACAGCCGAATATTATAATAACATATCCGGCCGCTATTAGCAAGTAAAAAATAAATATTTTTACCTGCGCCCAAACCGGAACTTACTGTAGATATCTAATCCGTCAAAAGTCGCAAAATAATCCTCCGGCGTCTCCGCCCTCCTGATCAGCTGCACTTCCCCGTCTTCCTTAAGAAGCAGTTCCGCTGATTTTAACTTTCCGTTATAATTATATCCCATAGCATAACCGTGCGCCCCGGTATCATGTATCACCAGATAATCCCCTTTTTCAATCTCCGGGAGCATCCTGTCCACTGCAAATTTATCATTATTCTCACACAGAGACCCCACCACGTCATACTTATGACCGCAGACAGCCTCTTCCTTGCCTAACACGGTAATATGATGGTATGCCCCATACATGGCCGGCCGCATCAGATCCACCGCACAGGCATCCACGCCGATATATTCTTTATGGGTATGTTTTTCATGGATCGCCCTTGTCACAAGCTGGCCATAAGGCCCCATCATAAAACGGCCCATTTCCGTATAAATTGCCACATCCCCCATCCCGGCAGGCATCAGCACTTCCTCATACACCTTTCGGACACCTTCCCCAATCATATAGATATCGTTAGGCTCCTGGTCTGGCGTGTAAGGGATACCCACACCCCCTGATAAATTGATGAACTTAATATCGGCACCGGTCTCTTTTTCTAATTTCACTGCCAGTTCAAACAGTTCCTTGGCCAAAACCGGATAATATTCATTGGAAACCGTGTTGCTTGCAAGAAAAGCATGGATACCAAAACGTTTCACGCCTTTTTCCTTCAGGATGCGGAATCCTTCAAACATCTGCTGCGTGGTGAACCCATACTTGGAATCTCCGGGATTGTCCATGATCCCATTGCTCATCTGAAAAACCCCGCCAGGGTTATACCGGCAGCTCATAGTTTCGGGAAGTGTTCCCAACGTCTTTTCCACTAACTCAATATGCGTGATATCGTCCAGATTAATGATTGCGCCCAATTTCGCCGCATACCAGTATTCCTGAGCCGGCGTGTCATTTGAAGAGAACATAATCTCTTCCCCTGCGATCCCCATAGCTTCACTTAACATCAGTTCCGTCAACGAAGAGCAGTCACATCCACAGCCGTACTCGTGTAAGATCTTGATCAAATAAGGGTTGGGCGTTGCCTTTACCGCAAAATATTCTCTGAATCCCGGGTTCCACGCAAAAGCTTCCTTTACTGCCTTTGCATTTTCCCTGATGCCTTTCTCATCATACAAATGGAACGGAGTGGGATATTCTTTCACGATATCCTGCACTTTCTCCTTTGTCACAAACGGTATTTTTTTCATAAACTTCTCCTCATATCCTCCACGTACTTATCTGTTTTCAATCTGCCAGTCAATGGGTTCTACCCCGTTTTCTTTTAAAAATGCATTGGTCTGGCTAAAATGTCTGCACCCAAAAAATCCCCGGTATGCCGAAAGCGGACTGGGATGCGGCGCCTTTAAGATCAAGTGCTTCGGGTTCGTGAGCATTGGAATCTTGCTTTGCGCCGGTTTTCCCCAAAGTAAATAGACAACAGGACGATCCTGTGCGTTCACCGCCTGAATAATGGCATCCGTAAACTGTTCCCATCCCTTTCCCTGATGAGATCCCGCTTGATGTGCACGAACGGTAAGGACTGTATTTAACATAAGGACTCCCTGCTCTGCCCACTTCTTTAAATAACCATTGTTTGGAATTTCACAGCCCAGGTCATCCTGAAGCTCCTTATAAATATTCTGCAGGGAAGGCGGCAGCTCCGGCTGGTCCGGGAGCACCGAAAAGCACAGACCATGAGCCTGATGTGCCCCGTGGTAAGGATCCTGGCCCAAGATCAGTACTTTCACTTTACTCAAAGGGGTTAAATGAAACGCATTAAAAATATCATCTGAAGGCGGATAGATCACATGGGTATCATATTCATTTCTCACAAATTGATAAAGCTCTTTATAATAAGGCTTTTTAAACTCACTCTGAATACAATCCAGCCAGTCATTATTGATCATTCCCATAACTTTTTCCTTTCACTCCGGTCACAGCCTGACCGAAACACCGCTTTTTCTTAAGTATTCCTTTACTTCCCTGATTTCAAGCTCCTTATAATGGAATAAGGACGCCGCCAGAACCGCTTCCGCTTTTCCCTCAGTAAGCGCTTCTTTGAAATGCTCCCTAGTTCCGGCGCCGCCGGAAGCGATCACCGGAATTGAAACATTTTCAGCAACCGCTTTCGTAAGTTCAATATCATAACCTGCCTTGGTTCCGTCACGGTCCATACTGGTCAGTAAAATTTCTCCGGCTCCAAGCTTTGCAGCCTTTATGGCCCACTTTATAGCGTCAATCCCCATATCCACACGGCCGCCGTTTTTAAAAATGTTCCATCCTGTACCATCCGGTCTCTTCTTTGCGTCAATTGCCACTACCACGCACTGACTTCCAAATTTATCAGCGGCTTCACTAATCAGATCCGGGGTCATAATCGCCGCTGAATTGACCGCCACTTTATCTGCCCCTTCCCTTAAGATCATCTTAAAATCCTCTACGGTCCGGATTCCGCCGCCTACCGTAAAGGGAATGAAAATGGTTTCCGCCACCCGCCGCACCAAATCCGTTTTGATCGCTCTTGCATCGGAAGACGCGGTAATATCAAGAAAAACAAGTTCATCCGCACCGGCTTTATCGTACGCCATCCCCACTTCCACAGGATCTCCTGCATCCCGCAGATTAACAAAATTCGTTCCCTTTACTACCCGTCCGTTATTTACATCAAGACAGGGGATGATCCTTTTGGTATGCATGGCATTTTCCTCCATTCCCCACTGCTAAAAAGTTTTGTAATATCCGAAGCCCCACACCGGAACTTTTTTCAGGGTGGAACTGGCAGGCAAAAAGATTATCTTTCTCCACGGAAGCATGAATCAGCGTGCCATACTCAGTGGCTGCCGTCACGATGCCCTCCTCTGCCGCTTTTAAATAATAGGAATGCACAAAATATACGTATGAATTTTCTTCTATCCCGGCAAACAGACGCCCGCTATTAGGAAAACGCAAAGAATTCCAGCCAATATGAGGGATCTTTAAATCCCCGCTATCCGGTATCCGAAAAATCTCTCCCTTTAAAATCCCTAATCCCGGAATCTCCCCACTCTCGTCACTTCTTTCAAACAAAAGCTGCAGTCCAAGACAGATGCCCAGAAAAGGCGTTCCTCTCTTTACGATTTCGCGTATGATCTCTGCAAGCCCGTAAGCGTTTAATTTTTCCATGGCATCCCCAAATGCCCCGACACCAGGAAGGATCACTCTGTCTGCCTTAAGCAATGTCTCTTTATCCCTGGTGATCACCGCATCCTCACCTAACGCCTTAAGCGCCTTTTCCACACTCTTAATGTTCCCTGCATCATAGTCAATGATTGCTGTCATTCCATCCTCCGGCCCATCAATTATCCATAAATTCTTCTTCCTCCGGCAAAACATCCTGTGCCGGAAGAACTTCTGGCACAGCATCCTCAGATTGATCAGAAGCCTCGTCCGCCTCATCATCCGGATCCGTAAAATCCGTGCCATAAACAGCTGTATGCAGCCTTCTTGTGTAAGCCTGTTCGTCATAAGAAATGACTTCCATTGCTTCCTGCGCCGTAATGCCATAATTGTTTTCAAGCAGGCTTACAATCTGCTGATAAACAGCATCTACTTCACTGCGGACCCCGTACTCATCCGCTCCCGTTAAGAGCTGATAACAGCTGACCGCTTTAAGGAGCGTATCAACAGCCTCTAATTCCTGGTTCAACGCCAATTTATTGTTGTAAGATTCCAGCCTTCTTTCCATGGTGCGTATTGTTTCTGCTTTATGGAACATCAGCATATCATCATCGCTTAGCTTTTTCCCGTATAATAAAGTATACGCTGTTTCATAATCTCCGGAATAAAATGCATTCTGAGCCGCTTTCTTATCTGCATATTCCGGGAGAAACACGCTAAGCAGCACAATACTTGCAAGCAGCGTTCCGCAAAAAGCAATTATAACAAACCATGTTTTTTTGCCAAGGGGCTTTGATCTCTCTTTTGTATCTTCTGCCGGTTTCTTTTCTTTCGGCTTCTTTTCCTTGGGTTTCTTGGGCGCTTTTTCTTTTTTGGGTTTCTTCTGCTTCTTATCTGCTTTTGCAGAATCATCCGCACTGCCCTTTTTCTTTTTGCCCTTTTTCCCTTTCTTGTCTTCGTCGCCTATTTCCTTTAACAATTTTTTATTTTCTTCTGCCGCAGTATCTTCGTCCTCTTCTTCCTGGAAAAGGGCCGCAAAGAATCCCGCCAAAAAGCCCGGCTTCTTTTCTTTTTTCACTTTCTTTTCCTTTACTTCATCTTTCGTCCTAATATTTGCTATTTCCTCTGATTCTTCATAAGCGGCGATCCCGGGCTCAACCTCTTCTACTGCCACTTCCATAGGGCTTGCGGCAATCTCTTCATTTTCAGCCGATTCCTCTGCCGGATCTACGTCTTCAGCCGCCCGTTTCTTTCTCCCCTTTAGCCTGAATTTTTTTTCGGATTTAGGTGCCTTTTCCGGCTTTTCTTTCTTGCTCTTTTTTGCCTTCTTCTCCTTCACCTCCGGTTCAGGCTCCGGCTCTTCTTCCTGTATCTGTACTTGATCATTGAACGGCTCCTGCTCTTTAACCGCTTCTAGTATTTCTTCATCAAATAAATTAAATGGATCCTCTGCATCCTCAATCTCTTCGCTGCCTTCCATTCCCTCCAAAAGAGCAAGAATATCCTCGTCCACGCTTGCACTTTCGTCAACATTGCTTAACAGCCCGTTAATCTCATCCAGGTCATCGTTACCCACGCCTAAACTGTCCACATCAGCATCCACTTCGTCCTCCGTTTCGTCATCCGTTCCATTATCCTCTGACGGCGAATCGAGAGAGGCATGCTCATAATCAAACCCGGCCTCCGCAATCTCCTTTAAAAGCTCCATTTCTTCCAAATTCACATTTTCTTCCAAATCTGGTGTCATTTCCGGCAAAACTTCTTCCGCAAAATCATCTAAAGCAACAGAATCCTCATACCCTAAATCCTGTGGCTGTGAGAAAAAATCATCTAAATCATTTGCCCAATTTTCATTTGCCCCATCAACTTCTGCTTCTGATAAAGATGCCATTTCACGCATAGCATCATCCATAGTTCTAGGCTCATCCTCATTTTCAGTTATTGATTTTAACAGATCATCAAGATATTTTTCGTCGATAGCCATAGTCAACCTCTGCTTTCATTTCCGTTATTTTTTTAGTTTACCATACTAAAAACCATTCGACAATTCTTTTAAAAATTCTTCCGGTTTTTGACAGATTCCGCAGCTTCTTTCCTTAATTTCCTCCGCTGTATGATACAGCTTGCTATGTATCCGGTAAAGCTTTGATTTCAAATTAAAAAATACTATCTTCTCAAATGGCCACCTGATGACAGTCGGATACTTCATACCCACACCAAGCTCCAAAATACAAAGTTTTTTGTTCAGCGAACCTTGCAGCCATTTTTGATAAATTCCCCAGTGATCCAGATACCCTTCTTCCACATAATGAGCTGCCTGCACATGATTAAATACAAGGGGCTTCCCGCAGTGAATACATACCGGCAAATCATTGCTGTCTGTTTTCTCAGGCATTCCACCCTCCAAATACCGCTGCGCTATCCCGAGAATCCGGTCGGGAACCTCATACAATTCTTTCTCGCATCCATCCTCACATTGAAGCTTTCTATATGCACCACACGGCTCCACGATCCGCTCTTTATTTAACCCTGCTTCTAATATCATCCCATCCTGGCATAAAGATATGATAAAATAATTTTTATCCTTTAAGCACTTTGCAAGATTTCTATATATCTCAGCATGTTCCTGCCCGATCTTGCTTAGCATGACTTTTTCTATATAGGGAAGTAATTGTTTTTCTTCAAGGGATTTTGATATTTCCACATATCTTTCATCAGCTTCAAGCCGCTTTCGCATATCCAGTTCCTCTCCGATTCCCACTAAAACCAGATCGGCCTCCCGTACATCCTTAGCTGCCTGTTCTATGATTGACCCTGACATTCATACACCTCTGCTCCCGACTTAATAAGAGCCGGAAATTTTTCCAGCTCTTATAGACAATTCTGAGATTATCCTGACTATTTATTATTTACCAACTCATCTATTACTCTTACGAGGTTTCCTATCTCAGGCTTAGACAACTGTGCGTTCGCCCCTAAAGACTCACCTTTTCTCTTCATTTCATCATTGACAAGGGATGAGAAAATGATAATAGGAATATCCTTGGTCTCCTCATCCTCCTTAACCAGCTTCGTAAGCCTGTGCCCGTCCATAACCGGCATTTCAATATCTGTAATAAGACACTGTACGGTCTGTTTCAATGTACCGTCCCTCTTACTCTGGCAGATAATATCATATGCCTCCTGCCCGTTACTGGTGTGGATCAGGTTATCGTAGCCTGCATGTTTCAATGATTCAACAATAAGCCTGTTAAGCAGTACCGAATCTTCTGCGATCAAAATAGGCACATCACTTCTGCTTCTGCTTCCCATTTCGTCAATTTCACTTACCTTAAGACCAGTTTCAGGATTAATATCGGTCACTATCTTTTCAAAATCAAGGATAATGATCAATCTGTCTTCAATTTTAACAATCCCGGTAGAAACACTTTCTTCCGCACTTGCCACAGTGGAATCCGGCTTAATAATGCTTCCCCATGAAACTCTATGTATTCCCCTTACATCATCCACATGGAACGCAATATCAAGCTTATTAAAATTAGTGATGATGAAAAGCCCTCCTGCTTCGGATGTACCCCTCTGCAGACAGTTTTTCAAGTCGATTGCTGTGATCATCGTGTCCCTAGGCATAAAAACACCCTCAATACTGGGATGGGAATTGGGAACAGGTGTAACCGGTTGATATGCCGTTATTTCCTTAACCTTTGCAACATTAATGCCATATGCATTCCCATTTAATACAAATTCTAAAACTTCCAATTCATTTGTTCCATTTTCGAGAAGAATCTTCGTATCCATACCAACTAACCACGCCTTTCCTAAATTGTTAAAATACCCTCTTTTGGAATTATAGCATATATCCTTTTTTCAAACAATATAATTTTGGTCATAGAATTAGACTTTTTACGAAATAGAGAAGAACATAATAAAAACCGGCTTCACAGCCGGCCTAAACTATATCCGCATATCCATAAAATAACTTGTCGTACCCTCAAAACCGAACACCAAGCATATACCTTCCGCTCTTCCTGGCCAAGCCTTCGGCCTATTAGTGCCTGTCAGCTCAGCGCATCTCTGCGCTTACACCCCAGGCCTACCTACCTCGTCGTCTTCAAGGGGCCTTC
>CAJULP010000067.1 GCA_910587295.1 uncultured Lachnospiraceae bacterium
CAATAGTACTCATCACACAGTCTCCTTTATCTGTTTGTTTTGCAATTAACATCATAAAGAAAAACTGTGTGGTTGGGAAGGGGGGATTTTCTCTTCTTCCCTTTTTATTTCTTTTGCCAATTAAAATTATACACTAACTTTGCAGCCCCCGCCGTAATCCCTTTCACAAAATATTTCTGGAACATACAAAAGATGATAAGCGCCGGCACGATGGAGATCACCGTTCCCGCAAACACAATATCCCACCTGGCCGTATACTGTCCCACAAACCCTGCAATCTCCACCGTGATGGTCTTGGCCTTTCCGCTGGGCAGTACCAGATAAGGCATCAGATAGTCGTTCCAGATTCCAAGACCGTTTAAGATCACCATAGACCCGGTGCAAGGCCCAAGCAGTGGGAATGTCACCTTCCAGAATGTCTGGAAGGGCGTGCATCCGTCGATCATTGCCGCTTCTTCTATCTCCAGGGGAACCCCTTTTAAAAAGCTGCAGTACAAAAGTGCGCCAAAGGCAATGGATCCTGCAATATAACTTACGATCGGTCCCGCCATATTCCCAAATAAATGCAGCATCCTCATTTCCTTAAACAAAGGAAACATATATAAATGGAAGGGGATTATCATCCCTGCCAAAAAATAAGTATAAATAAGGGCTGTGGTGCGGCTCTGCCTTCTCTCGATCCCGTAAGCGGCCATAGGCACGATAAACACGATCAGCGCTTCCGACACCACCGTCAGAAAAACGGAATGAAGGATTGCCGTCAGGAAATCCGACTGCTCAAACAGATCCTTAAAGTTTTGAATGTAAAGACTTTTCGGGAAACTGATGGGGCTTTTCAGGATATCACCATTACTTTTAAACGCCGACATCAGCGCAAACAATACCGGATAAATAAACAATAACGCAAGAAGAATGGTCACTGCGAACAAAACGATTGTACCTGGTTTTATTTTTTTCCGGGCTCTTTCCATCACATCTGCACCTCCCTGCTCCTTAAAAATTTCTGCTGGACGGTATTTAATACGATGATGATAAACAAAAGCATGATACCTACCGCCGTACCAAATCCCTGCCGCCCTTCATTAAATCCTACCTTATAAAGCAGGTAGACCAGGGTTTCTGAGGTAAATCCCGGTCCGCCGTCGGTCATCACGTTGATCTGGTCAAATACCTTTAACCCGTTGATCAGCGACAGGGTGAAATTGATGGTGAACGCACCGGATATCAAAGGAACGGTAATGGACTTAAACCTCTGCCAGGGGCTAGCCCCGTCAATCTGGGCCGCCTCGATCAGTTCCGGGGATACGCTCTGCAAAGACGCCAAATAAATAATCATATAATACCCTGCCCCTTTCCAGATTAAGACCACGCCGATCATCAAAAGCGTTAATGCGCTGTTTCCCAGCCAGTCCTGCTTAAGAGAATCAAGGCCAAGGCTCCCAAGGGCTGCGTTAAACGTGCCAAAATTGTAATTATACATGATCTTCCAGATAAAGCCGGAGACAATGCCGCTGATCAGCACCGGGATATAAAACGCACTTCGGAAGAAATTCTTCCCCCACCGCACATGATCCACGATAAGCGCTAGCCCAAGGGCGATGGAATTTTCAAAAATGGAGATGAACACGGTAAGAATCACTGTGTTTTTCAGTGCATTCCCGAAACGAGCACTGGTAAATATTTCCTTATAATTTGCAAGCCCGATGAATTTTACCGTGGGGCTGATACCATCCCACGAGGTGAAACTGTAATACACACTGGATACCGTGGGAACAATGATAAATAATGTGAAAAAGATAAATGCCGGTGCAATAAACGCAAATGCCGTCTTATCAAACTTTCTTTTTTTGCCGACCGATGTATTCAAGATAACCGCCCTCCTTGATCCTTACGAAACATCATGTGTTTTCCGCCTTTGCCATGAAAGCAAAACCCCCGCAGCCGCCCATGCAGCCCGGGGTTCCTGCTATCTTTCCATGCCGGTTATTCAATTCCAACGCCTGTGATCGGATTGAAGCTCTGCATACTTACCTGCCAGGTCTTGTTTAACTCCTCACAGGCAGAATCAATATCCCTTGTTCCCTGCAGCACTTCGATCAAAGTCTTATAAGTAAAATTCCTGAAATCAGGAGGAAGCTCATTTTCACCAACCCTGCCGTTCCACATAGGTGCAAGGTCATCAGCCGTTCCATTGGCATCGATCACCTCCTGGAACACATCCATAACATCCAGATCCGGCGCCTGCGTCGTGGAAGGAATCGCACTTAATGTTTCACAGTAAATCTTGTAGTTTTCCGGCGCATAAAAGAACCTGATAAATTCCTCCGCCGCCGCTTTCTTATCCGGGTCTTTTGCCGCTTCTGCGGAAATTGCAAGACCGCCTACACCACCGCCGCCTACCAGACGTGTCTTTCCGTCCGGGCTTGGAATCGCAAACCATCCCATCTCAAACTCAGGATCCGCTTGGGCGATCTGGGAAAACATATGAGTACCGGAGTACATCATTGCCGCCATGTCATTTACAAGGAATGTAGTAATCTGTGCATCCGGTGTAGATACCCACCCCTCCTGTGCATACTGCATGATAGTCTGCAGTTCCTCAAAAGTCGCCTTAAACGTATCATCGGAAAAATCCTTGGTGCCTTCATAGCAGTGCTTGATGAAATCCGCATCCTTGCTTAACACCTGGTCGTTATAAACCTTGTGGAACCAGAACCCCATATGCCAGATATCCTGACCGCCTACTACTAACGGCGCCATATCCCCTTTATCAGCAATCTTCTGGCAAAGCTCAATAAACTCATCATATGTGGAAGGCTCCGTCCAGCCGTTTTCGTCAAAATAAGTTTTGTTATAGATAATGCCGTTGGTATTTTCCCCGCCAAGAGGAGCTGTATATACGTTTCCGTCAAATTCCGTGGTAGTCCTGAACAAAGATACGATATCATCCGGCAGCGGCTCTAACTTCCCGGCACGCACATACATGGCCGTATCTCTCATCTCCATCACGTCCGGGAACTCCCCGACGCTGTCTTTGGTCTTGATAAATTCACTGTAAGCGCCGCCGTTTCCGGGTTCAATGGTCACTGTAATGTCAGGGTAAGTTTCATTGAACTTATTAACAATCTCATTCATGGAAACCTTAGCCCCCTCATCGCCATCCGCAAAAATGTAAGTCAGCTCCGTAGGGGCTGAAACGATGGAAGCTGCATTCTCGGCTCCGGCATCCGCTGTGTCCGCACTTTCCTCCCCGGCGCTATCTGCTTCGTCCGCTTCTTGCGCATCCGCTTTCGTCTCTGTCTTTGTGTCCGCACCGGTATCTGCCGGTGTATTGTCCGTGTTTTGGCCGCATCCTGAAAGCGCTGCGGCTGTCATGGCGCCTGATAACAAAACTGCCAGTAATTTCTTTTTCATAGACTGTTTCCTCCTGGAATTTTTCCTCATTTTATCCGGTTGGCCTTCCGTTTTTGTAATTGTACTATAACAATTTCAGGGCATAAAAAAAATGCACTTTTTATAGTTCCTTGTGAGTAAAAAGTTTGCGCTACTTAAGAAGCCCATGAACCCCAGTAGGTTCCGGACTCATCCTGCTGTTCCTGAATTATTTGCGTTATGCGTAATTCCGGCTGTTTGCTTAAAAGCCTGAAAAAATGTTTCCGCAGA
>CAJULP010000068.1 GCA_910587295.1 uncultured Lachnospiraceae bacterium
CAAGATAATCTACCACGATCCGCATATCACTTTTGAAAAGCTCCCTTATCTCTTTTGTCAAATGCCTCATCTCAAACACATGGACTTTTAATTCGTCTACATATTTCCATGCTCCCTCCGGGATCCGCCGCCTCTTAAAAAGCTCCCTGCTGTCACGGTTCTTCCTCCACCTTGCCTTCCCCCAGTAAAGCACGATCTCGACCACCGGAAACAGGATTGGCATCTTATTTTCGTACTGCTCTCGGTAAAGCCCGCCTGTGTAACCTGCCTTCCTAAGGACCGCCTTGCCATCTACGTTAGACTGGTTGGCAATCAGATAGACCAGGTTGATCCGACCATCCAGCATCTCATATTTACACAGGTCCGCATACTGGCTGCGGAGCCTTTCCAGCCCTTGGTAAACGCTTTCTGTCGGTCCGGAGATCATCCTGTCCTGGTCTGCCACATTTTCCCCCTGGTACAGCAGCGCATTGATCACGTCTTCTGCGATATCCGGGTATGACACAAATTCTTTTTCTGCGGTGTCTTTCTTTTCCCCGCCGTCCGCCTGCACAGTTTCTTTATTCTTTCCCATCCGCCCTCCTTCCGTAGGCTGGCAGGGGTTTACAGGCTTCTGTTCTGTCCATCCCTGCCTTATTTAATTAATATTTGGTAATAAAAGCAAGGATTTCTAAAACAGATCTATGCGTCCTTCATCAGGACGCTTATTAGAAAATTAGATAATAGAACGAGTTTCCGTTAGAATTTCTATGCTTTGATTTATTGTATCAAGATATACATGGTTCGTCAATAAAAAAACAATTAAAGTTCATTTTTCTGAAGTGAAATTTTTACTTAAAAACGTTGATAGGAGCAGCATTATGCCGCTCCTATCAGCTTATCATCATACCTATCTTCTATCAAGGGGTACCGTATCATCCGCATACAATCCTGATATCTGGTCTTCCAAATCTTTTTCCTGCTTCTTCATGTCATGGTGCTTCCAGGCAAATGCCACGATTACCACGATCAATATGATCAATGCCGGTAAATCCCACCAGCAGAAGCCGAGTGTGGTATGTTCCAATATATATGACATGTTCAATCCCCCTTCCCGTTACCTTGCTGCATGGTTTTAAGTCTCTCCATCCGGTTCTCGTCAAACTGCTTTTCACGCTTCTTTTGTTTATAGCTGTGCACAATGAGTTCCACCAGTATGATGCCCCCTGCAAGGAGCGCCGGTAATTCCCAGAAGTGCATGCCTAAACTATTGTGTGTTAAGTTATACAAATTCATCCACATATTTTTACCTCCATTCCCGTCTGCGCGTCCTTATCTTCTACGGCCTCTTTGGTCCGCAATGCCAAGCTGCCTTCTCAGGGTCTCCTCTGCCAGCTGGTCTTTCAGCTCTGCCAGCTTCTTCTGGCGTTTTTTCATGTTGTGCGTAAAGCATGAGTAAATGATCAGGGTCGCCAGCATCAGTAAAAAGCTTAAGATGCAGCACTCGTGGTCAGCCAACTCTCTGTCTGCCAACGGTACTTCCTCGTCTTCGACAGGCATCACGACGATATTTCCCTCCTCATCTTCCGTAATGATTCCATCTAATGGTACCTGCGCATCAGCCACTGCTACCAGTGCCGGTGCTGCTAATGCCGGCGGTACTGTTCCTGCTGCAGGCGGTGTTACCGGAACAAGACCTTCGTCAATGGGTGGTGCGGGCGTATCTGGTGTTCCTGGTGCTTCCGGCATTTCTGGTACCGGCGGTACTACCGGATCATCCGGATCAGTATCCGGATCAGTTCCCGGATCTAGAACGTCAGGTCCATCAGTCGGATCCGTCACTCCCGGAATCGCTGTATATGTCACCACATATTCCTTATCTTCTCCCAGTGTCGTATCAAATTTAAATTCACCAATTTGCCAATCACATGTGTATCCTTCTAATTCCGGTACTGGTATTTGGATATTATCAGCCCCATAAGCATATTGCGTAGATACTGTCCTTATTTCCGTTCCGTCCGCATACTGATAGCGAATCGTCAATGTGTACAAATTGTTCCATGAAACTGTAAATGTTGTATCTCCCGTGATTTCCAGCTCTTTTGTGGGTTCGATACCACCTGCCCAGCTTTTTGAATCTTCCCTATATCCGGCTGCCGTATTGGGGATCGTCATCGGAATCTGTGTCGCTACAAGATATCCTTTCGCTCCTTCCGTTCCACGCACTGCTCTATTACCGTCAGCATCAAGAAGAGTCACTACAGCCTTGGCCAATGATACTGTTCCAGTGGGAACCTCGCCATCCATTGCTGCATTATAGCTCACGACTACCTGATATTTATCCGGCACTCCGTCTCCACTGTCTGGATTCGCCGGATTTCCTATCATATCTCGTGTGTAATATACTTCTATTACATTTGATGCGTCTGAATCTGATTCATTATCCTTAATCTCCAGACCATTATTAACCACTTTATCGAAAAGATACTTAACACCATTTACCTCTACTTTATCCTTTGGCTCAACCGACACTGTTTCTCCATACTCTTTCTCTCCTTCTGTAGGCATTCCTTCTTCAGGCGCTTCTCCCAGTGTCCAGTTCCCATTTACATCATCATAATAATATTCAACGCTATATTTATAACTGCCTAAACCATATGTGAAAGTATAAGTTACATCGCCACTGATTGTTTCCGGTAAACCTGAAGCACTTATAGTTCCCTCGCCTTCAACACCCCAGTTACCGCCTTTATATCCTGTATTCGCCTTTGTTCCCGGAATTTCCCCAGGAGCGAGTGTGTACGATGTTCCATATCCATCCCCAGCCTTATCAAATGTTACTACCATACTCTTGGGCGTTTCATCTGTCCATGTACCGTTCGCCACCTGGAACGTTACTCTCCTCTGGTACTTGTCAGGAATGTTGTCAGGTTCATCCGGGTTTTCGCCTCCGCCGATTTCATCCAGCACATAATAGATATTCACTTCATTATTCTCTGCGTTCCTATCTACCACCTTCTCCTTACCTTCGATCCTATCCAACATGTAATTCTTTTCATTGTAGGTGCACGTTTTAGGTGCATTGTAGAATTCCGAAATAAGCTCTCCTATGTTCGCAGCTCCACTCTCTTCCTTACCCTTTACATTATCGTAATAATATTCAATGCGATAATCGTAACTATTTGCAACATATTTCCCATAATAATTTGTATGAGTATTTATTATGTTCCTAGAGGTAGAAAATTCTACTTTTTGTGTACATATTTCATCCGTATACCATCCATCAAATCTATAACCATCTTTTTCTTGCATCGTCGGCGGAGTCAGATTTTTTTCCTCATATCCTCCATCCACTGTCTTAGCAGCATCTATTATGGGCGTAAAATTTGTTTCACCAGGATTTTTAACCAAAAACCCTATAGTTACTTTATCTGCTTGGTTAACATATATCAGACCATCTAAATGAAAAGTATAAGTACCATTTGCAACCATTGGATTATATTGGTTGATTCCTGAATTTGCTCCGTCCGCCACTTTAACGTCTTCCCATACAATAGTATAATATCCTCTTTTGTCAGCGTACTCTGACCCAGATTTTGCATATTTATATGTTTCTCCATCTGGTGAAGGATATACAATATCAGGGAAATTCTTAGGCAAGCTTATTCCTGTAAAATCTCCTTTTTTATTTAATTCCTTACCTGCATCTCCCTTGGTTGGTGCTGATTGTGCACCTGATATGAATCCGGTACCTAACCCATACCAATTGTTATTTGCTCCAGCATCTCTTTCTCCGCCTGGTTTCAATCCGTAAACATATAGCGGATATGTACCATCTTGCTTTATAACTACTTCTATCGTGTATGTCTTAGTAGTGTTCTCCCCTTTCACAGTCACAGTCGCTATTCCTGTTTTTTTTGCTTGAATTGTTCCTTTACTTTGATTATCAGTATAACTACTTTCAACACTTACTACTTTCGGATCATTTGATTCCCATGTTGGAGATTGATCATTAGCCCATTTCTTAAGTCCAGATTCTATAACTAAGGTATCCCCTACAAACATCTGATAATTTTCGCTACCGGTTGTTATATTCTCTTCTTGTACAACCGTATATATAGAAAAATGCCCTGCCGTAAATACTATACTGTCACTGACAGTTCTATCCCCTGTAACTTTATCTGCTAATGATACTGCATCATCCACATGGTAAACCGCCATACTGGTCGCTTCATCAGACGCAGAAATCCCAGAGAATGTAACTATGACATCACGACCTTCCACAGGCTGCACTTCATTGCCGTCCTGATCCTGCAGTGTCACATCAATTGCCGTAGTATTTACAACTTCCTTATCTTCTTCTACTGCATCAGAAATTACGCTTTCTATCTCGCTGGAAGAAACATCTTTCGCCACTACCTTAGTTCCTTCCGGAAGGACACCTTCCACTGCTTTCACAGTAACGGTCACACCACCTGCTTCTGCAATACCTTCAAATACAGGATAGTTTACTTTTTCTATAAAGGTAACTTCAATTTCCGTTTCCCCTTCAACTGTCACTGCATATGTGGAAACATTTGAAGTCTTGGAAGCTGCACCTGTAAGTATTCCGTTTACTTTTACAAGACTGTTATATTTTCTTTCAGGCTTAACAGCGAAAGAGAACTCTCTTTTTTCTTTTACAGTTGTGCTATAGCTGTCTGTCACGCCAACCGCTTCGCCTTCCGGAGTGTTCACTGTCACGGTTCCAATTGCTTCCGGAACATTTAATGTAACCCCATACTCTTTTGCTTCTTCCTCATCAGAAATAAATCCAACGCTGACTTCTGTATCAGCACTGATCTCATACAGTTCGTATCTAGAAACATCTTCATCTGTGGATGCCGCATCGACTGTTTCTCCGTTTACAGTCACGCCGACGATATACCCCTCATCCGGTTCTACATCAAAGATAAGTGAACTTCCCTTTTCCACCGTTCCGCTAAACCCGTTTGTCGCGTCAACAGATTCATCCGATGTGTTGACTGTCACTGTTCCCTTCGCTTCCTGAACATTGATGGTCACTTTATATTCCTTTACTTCCTCATCTTCGACTTCTTTTTCTTCCTCTGCAGTGAAGGTTACTTCCACTTCCATGTCAGACTTGATATTCAGTTCATAGGTGGAACTATTTTCACTTATAGATACTGCATCAGCAGTTTTACCATCTATAACCACACTGCCGGTGTATCCTTCATTAGGTTCTACTGTAAAGGATATACCAGTTCCTTCCTCTACTGTCGTGCTATATGAACTTACTACTTTAACGGCTTCCTCGTCCGATGTATTGACTGTAACAGTACCATTTTTTGATGCACTGATCGTCACATTGTAAGAATCCTGAAGTTCTTCCTCCTCATCTTCTTCCTGCTCTTTTGCATCTTCGGCAAAGGCAACCTTGACCTGTGTATCGGAATTGATTTCCAGGGTATAGATACCGTCTCCGTCAGCTTCGACCGGTTCCGTGTTTCCTTTTACCCTGACTTCATCCACCTGATACCCGTCTTTGGGCTCTACCGCAAATTTCACCGTTGATTCTTTTTCTACCATATCTTCGGATCCTGTGAAATCCATCGGTTCCTTAACCGCTACGGTTCCTTTATCAGAATCACAGTCAAAGACCACTTTATATTCATCTTTTACCTCGGGGCTTTCACTCGGCACCGGCGCCGCACTGGGGCTGACCGAAGGTGAAGCGCTCGGATCAGGACTCTCCGTTTCTACAGGTGAATCCGTTTCCTCGGCTCCCACTTCCGGGGAATCTTCCGGAAAAGCTTCCGTTCCCTCATCTCCATCGTTTCCTTCTGTCGGATCAATCGGTGCCGGTTCTTCTCCAGATGTGATATCATTATCCGGCTCAGAGCTGTCATCCGTCACTTCAGGCTCTGACTGCCCAGATTCACCCTTTTCCCCTTCTTCCGTCTCCGACGTTTCTTCCGTAATATCCTCCGCAACGATCGTTTCTGTTTCCGATACCGTCTCTGTCTCTGCCGGTTCCGCGCCTCCTTCCGCGCGCAAATGCGCGTCAGAAGAATACACGCAGGTGGTCACGATAAGGACAACTGCCAGAAGAAAAGCAATCCATCGTTTCAAGTTACCCTTAAGATTCTTTTTCATCTCTTCTCCCCTTCCTTTAAAAATGAAGCGTTTGTAAAACCTAATTTAGTAGTCTTATTTATAAAGAGTGTCAAAAAAGTAAAAAGAGCTCAAAAAAAATTAAAAAAAATAAAGAATTTATTATTTTTTTATAGTCTCATCTAAATAAATTATAAATTATTGTAGCCATTGCACAAAAAATGTGCTATACTACAACAACATCCCAATAGTATTTTTGAATTAAACAAAGGATCACGCATTATGAAAATAAAGAAATTCGACAGGTATAAAACTGTCCACCTGATACTTTTTATCCTGCTGGCAGGAATTGGTCTTTTCATCATCCTGACAGACCCGGAGCTTTATCAGATGATAGCCAATAATTCTCACATCCGCGCATTGTGCATATTGTTATGGATAGTATTTGTTCTAAGCTTTCTGTTCATCTTTATGGACTTCAGCCTGTTTTCCACATTTAAAAAGGACTATCGAGAATTGGATTTTGCCGTATCTTCGGATCCGGTATCCGGCATTGCCAACCGTTACAGCTGCGATTCCTTGATTGAAAAATATCTGGATCAGCCCCTTCCAAGGAATATTGGCTGTGTGATGTTTGACCTTACCAATATCGGAGACGTAAACCAGAACCGGGGGCATGTAGCCGGAAATGACCTGATCCATGATTTTTCGGGGATCCTGCAGGCCTCTTCCTTGAATCTGTGCTTTGTGGGGCGTAACGGCGGCAACAAGTTTCTTGCCCTGTTTGAAAACTGTACCACCCAGAAGCTGAACATCTTTTTAGACCGGGTCAGCGACCGGGTAGATAAGCACAACGACAATCCTGACGTTCCGCCTATTTTATACCAATACGGTACGGCTTACCGGGAGGATGAATCCGTACAGACCATTACGGACCTGATTGCTCTTTCTAACCGCCGTATTTATGAATGATAGTTTTTTCAAGGGGAGTTTAGCGCACGAGCGTCTTATATTGAGGGGAGGTAACTGCATATGTCGGCTTTGGATTATAATTATGTCGCAAACCTTGTGGTCAATGCACAGCTTGGCGACAGCAATGCATTTGCAGAACTATATGCAGCCACGTACCAGAGGGAATATCATTTTGCATATTGTTATTTGAGGGATGAACATTTAGCGCAGGACGCTCTGCAGGAAACCTACATCATCGCCTTAAAAAATATCAGTAAATTAAAAGATCCTATGCTGGTCATCGCATGGCTGAATCAGATCAATTTCCGTGTATGCTTCCAGCTGCAGAAAAAGCAGCAAAAGTACGATGCGGAGATGATTGACTACAGCAGTATTGATTCGGATTCCGCCGGGGATTCTATCCGTTCCAGTACCCGTACCCCTTTTGTGGGCAATAATCCGGAAGACATGGCCATCCGGATTGATTCCCAGGAATATATCATGAACCAGATCTTAAAGCTTCCCTTTACGGAAGCCCAGGTGATTATTTTAAAATTTTACCGAAATTTGAAACATGGCGAGATTGCGCAGCTTATGGACATCAGCCAAAGCTCCGTAAAAAGATACCTAAACAGCGGGAAAGCCCATCTTGAAAAGATTTTCCAGCAACAAGGGGGTGACATATATTTATGAAATTATTTAAGAAACCTGCCGTATCACAGCTAGACCTTGAGATAGCCAGTCAGATTCTGGAACAGGTATTTGAAGCAAATGACATGGAGCTTAACTCCATCTCCCTAGAGGCTCTGGCTTCTTACAGTAATTACCGGAAAGAACGGTTTACTTTGCAACGGACAATCTTAGTCATCATCATGGCATTGTTTATCCTGCTGCCTCTTTTGTTCATACCGGCATCTTTTACCATAAACGACCCATCCAGTCAACATGGATTTAATCCTGTCTACCGGATGGAAGTGGATTCCTTTATGCTGGTGGAGCGTGTCACCGCCACCATTGACGGACGCAATGTTCCGGTGTACGAGATGGATTCCCACGTTTATTCCATAGAGCCTCCCATGAACGGGCTGATGGAAGTTACCGTGACTTTAGTAAACCGTCAGAGCGCAACTCAGTACGTGGAAGTTACCACCGTTGACAGAGAAGTTCCCACAGCCACCGCCTGTACGAAAGACAGGGATCTGATTAACCTGTACTTATCTGACGGGCTATCCGGTGTGGATTTTGAAAAACTCCGGGCTGTTGACTTAGACGGCCAGGAAGTGGTTCCAATCTCATTTGACACGAAGACGGGCTGTGTCACTTTCGATAATGTTAAAAGCACGCTGAACGTTTTTGTTCCCGATGCTGCCGGCAATCAGCTGCATCTGATCATTTCCATCCAATAAAAATTTTATAAAATGTTAAAACAAGGCAGGCCTGACGGCCTGCCTTGCCTATATTTTTTGTATTCTCTATATTCTTTGTATGAAAAATTTCCCTGCGCGGAACCAGATTTTTCCTTTGATCTGCCGGATCCCCACGCCGCCAAAATCCCTGGAATCCATGGATTTCTCCCGGTTATCCCCCATCACGAAAATCTGGCCGTCCTTCAGGGTATACGGGTATCGCACAATACCGTTATGCTCCTTGGTCTCCCCAGGGATATAAGGCTCTGTAAGAAGTTCCTCATTCACATAAACTTTACCGTCCTTAATATCTACGGTATCCCCTTCCATGGCAATGATCCGCTTCACATAATATTCCCCGGATGGAATACGGACGGATATCACATCTCCCCGATGATAGTCGAAGTTGATCCTGGTATATAAAGCAATATCCCCCTCCGTCAGGGTCGGTTCCATGGAACCGCCTTTCACAAAAGAAAAGCCAATCACACACCGGAAGACGATCAATAGTGCCAATAACAGCCATACAAACTTTCTTACGTCCGACAGCCATCCATATTTCAGGCTGTCATATTTTCTTAAAAAACGCCGGGGTTTAACCCTGGGTTCTATGTCATTGTCGATCCTGTAACCTTTCGGATACCGGGTTTTCTTCTCCCCTCTCACAATACCACCTCTGTCACACAATTGTCATACCCAAAGCGGCAGAACGTACCTTATAAATATTAATTATCAATGATGGCCGTGTAATTGTCAATAGTAAGAACTGGCTTTACACTTTCCCTTTAATCCGCTATAATGTAGCTGTATTAAATCTACTTTAAGAAAGGAGCTGCCCCATGCACAGAAAATCTATGCTTATCTGTGTACTTTTCATATTGACTGCTTTGGTATCATTTAATGGCTGTGCTTCCGAAACAGGGGAAGCTTCCGTGAATACAAAGATTTTCGACACCAAGTCCGATAACAAGGCTGCTTCTAATCCCCAGCAATCCCCCGCCAAAAGGGAAACGGTCCGCAAATGTCTGGTTCCTGAAGCATCCGGGACATTGACTTATGGGGACGATGCCATTTCCATAGACGCTTCCCACACTTCCGACGGTTACGTAATGGTCAAATACCAGGGAAACGCCTCAAAGGTAAAGCTTCAAGTTACGGTGCCGGATAATACGGTTTACACTTATACCCTTTCTTCCGGCGGCTATGAGACTTTTCCCCTGCCGGGCGGAAGCGGCAGTTACAAACTGGATGTGCTGGAAAACGCCTACGATGATATGTACGCCCTGGCCCTTTCCCAGGACATCTCCGTTACCATAAGCGATGAATTTAAGCCATTTTTATACCCCAACCAATATGCCTGGTTTACGGAAGGCGACGCGGCGGTTACCTTCGGCATTGAGATATCGGACAATTCCTCCAGTGATCTTGATTATCTGGAGCAGGTCTATCTTTATGTGATCCAGAACATTACTTATGATGATGAGCTGGCCGCCACCGTCTCATCAGGTTACCTTCCCGACGTAGATACCACACTTCGGACCAAAAAAGGAATCTGTTTTGACTATGCTTCTTTGATGGTAGCACTTTTGCGCTCCCAGGGAATCCCTACCAAGCTTCAGATCGGGTATTCCGGGGATGCCTACCATGCATGGATCAGCGTTTACCTTAAGGAAGCCGGCTGGGTAGATAAGATCATTGAATTTGACGGAAAAAGCTGGTCCTTGATGGATCCCACTCTTGCAGCTAATAACAGCCGCTCATCTGTCCAGAAGTATGTAGGCGATGGGAGCAAATACACGGTAAAATATGTCTATTAATCAGTTTATTGAACAAACGAAACATGGAGGATTATCAACTATGAAACCTTTTTCCAGTCTGGAATTAGCATCATTTTGCGGACAGATCGCCCTGATCCTGAAAGCAGGTATTTCATCTTTGGAAGGACTTACCATCATGCAGGAGGATGCCTCTTCTCCCGATGAAAAGGAAGTGCTTAATGCGCTCCTTAGCAATATGCAGGAAACCGGAAGCCTGTATCAAGCCATGGATTCCCTGAAGCTTTATCCCCCTTACATGCTCCATATGGTCCAGATTGGTGAGGAGACCGGTACTCTTGACAGTGTGATGGCCTCCCTGCAAAGCCATTACACCAGGGAAGATTCCATCCGCAAAAGTATCCGTAATTCCATCACTTACCCTATGATCATGGTAGCCATGATGGCGTTGGTGATCATCGTCCTTCTGGTAAAGGTGATGCCCGTATTCAATCAGGTATTTATCCAGCTTGGCACGGAAATGACCGGTTTTTCCAGGACCCTTATGAATGCAGGTACCGTAATAAGCCGCTACTCCATTGTTTTTATCATATTGTTGGCTGCCATCACGGTATTTGCCTTTTATGGCATCCGGACCGCGTCCGGAAGGCGCCTGTTCCAAAAGATCGGTTACCGGCTTTCCTTTACAAGAGCTATCTATGACGAAATCGCCGCCTGCCGGTTCGCCAGCGGGATGGCTCTTACCTTAAGCAGCGGCTTAAACCCGGACCGCAGCATGGAATTGGTGACCTCCCTAAATGACGACCCCATTTTCGGGCAGAAGATCAGCCTGTGCCAGCAAAAAGTGCAGGAAGGGGAAGATCTATCCCAGGCCCTTTTTACCTCCGGCATGTTTACAGGGGTTTATGCAAGGATGGCGTCCATCGGCTCTAAAACCGGTTCCATGGATCAGGTAATGGATGAGATTGCAGGCCTTTATCAGGATGATATTGATACCCGCATGAACAATCTTCTTGCGGTTTTAGAACCAACGTTAGTCGTTTTGTTATCCCTGATCGTAGGGGTGATCTTGTTATCGGTGATGCTGCCGCTTATGGGGATCATGTCCAGCATTTAACTTAAAGGAGTTTACATATGAACCGTTTCGTATATCGTAAACAGAAACATCCCATGCCTAAGCTGGCCTTATCAGTGGGTGTATTTGCTCTTACCGCACTCCTATTTTTTCAGGGGATTTCCTCCATCTCGGAAGGCACCAGAAAACGCCAGAAGGAAAGCCTTGAAAATGCGGTCATGCGCAGCATTACCCACTGCTATGCCGTGGAAGGCACTTATCCGTCCAGTCTTGAATATCTGAAGGAAAACTATGGCCTGACCTACGATGAGACCGTCTTTTTTGTAGACTATCAGACCATCGGTTCTAATATTCTGCCGGATGTCACCATCATTGAGAGGGGGAACTGATTTTATGGGATTTCATTTAAGACGTAAACATATGATCGACCTGCTGTTCCCGATCGCTTTATTTTTTGTTTTTGCATTATCGGCGCTGACCCTGGTCCTGTTTGCTGCCAGAGTTTACCGTTCCACTACGGAAAATTCTTCCCTCCAGTATACATCCCGGACGGGCTTATCTTACATCAGCGAAAAGATCCACCAGAATGACGGGAACGGGGCTATTACTCTTGGAAGCTTTGACGGTTGTGACGCCCTTATCATGGAACAGGAATTGGGGGAGGAAACTTACCTGACTTACATCTACGCCAATGACCAAAGCTTAAAAGAACTTTTTATCAAATCCGGCGTTAACGCAAAGGCTGCAGATGGCCGGACGATCCTGGATATCCAGAATTTTTCCATCCGGCAGCTTTCCGAAAATCTGTTCCGTTTTGACTGTACAGACGCCAAAGGCCAGGCAAGCTCCACCATCGTGGGAGTCAGAAGCAAATAGATCTTACCAGAAAGGACACTATCCAATGACACCAAAAAACAGGGCACGCTCATCCAGCCTATTTCTTATGGAATTAATACTTGCCATTCTCTTTTTTTCTGTGGCAAGCGCTGTCTGCGTGCAATTTTTTGTTAAATCCCATCTGCTGAACCTGGAATCCAAAGCATTAACCCATGCAGTCAACGAGTGTTCCGGCGCAGCGGAGATCATCTCTACGGCAGACTCCCTTACGGACGGCCTTACACTTTTGCAAGCCCAATATCCACACGCAGATGTACTGCTTTCTGAAAAAAACGGCGCCATCCGGGTTTATTATGACGATTCTTTTTCAGAATGTCAAAAACCCCATGCCGCCTATATGCTGGACATTGATTTAACTTACAACGGGCAGATGATCGGCCTGTCCTTATCCATGGTTCAGGCAGATGCAAAATCAGCCGGCCGGGAAACGCCCATTTATCAATTGGAAACCAAACACTACATTGCAAGGGAGACCAATGCCCATGAAAAATAAAGAGAAACAACAGTCTTATTTTGTAAATATCGGCTCGTCCTCCCTGCTGGTCATATTCCTGATCCTATGTCTTGTCACCTTTGCTATCCTTTCTCTGTCAAGTGCCAAAAGCGATCATTCTTTCAGCCAGCGGCTGGCACAGCACAGGCGGGTTTATTATGAAGCATCGGCGAAGGCGGAGGAAACCGTGGGTGAAATAGACCTTATCCTTGCCAGCGCTTCCGATTCTTCTGACGGATTTGACCATTACCTCTCCTCTGTCAGCACCGCCTTAAACGAAAGCCAGATAAACGGCATTTCTGTTAATTGCAATACGGAAAAAGATAATACCGTTATCTCCTTTCAGATTCCCGCTGGAGAATCCCAATCTCTGCAGGTAGCCCTTCAGGTAACGGACTACCGGAAAGCCAAAACCTATTATACCATAAAAACATGGCAGGTGGTCAATCATGGCGGGCAGGAAAGTGACCGCCCGCTGAACCTGATCTCAATACCGTAAGGTTTGATCCATTTTGCACCTACAACAATCAATAAAAGGAGTTTACCCCTATGGACTTAAAAGAATGTTTGCATCAGGCCATTTCGGCCAATGCTTCCGATGTGTTTATCATTGCCGGACTTCCGGTCTCTTTCCGGAAAAACGGCGTTATATGCCAGTTTGGCGAGGAGAAACTGCTTCCTTCCGACACCCAGACTGTCCTGACCGATATTTATAAATATGCCAGCGACCGGGATATAAACCGTCTTTACGAAAACGGGGATGATGACTTTTCTTTCGCAATTACGGGGCTGTCACGTTTCCGCGTCAGCGCCTATAAGCAGCGCGGTTCTTTGTCTGCAGTCATCCGTATCATCACCTTTGATCTACCGGATCCCCGCGCCCTGCATATCCCTGATTATGTGCTTCATTTAGGAGAAAGCGGAAAAGGCATGGTGCTTGTCACCGGCCCTGCGGGCAGCGGTAAATCCACCACCTTAGCCTGCATGATCGACCAGATCAACCAGACTCAGCAAAAGCATATCATTACCTTAGAAGACCCTTTGGAATATCTCCACCGCCATGCGAAAGGTGTTGTCAGTCAGCGTGAGATCAACGTGGATACGGAAAATTATGTCAGCGCTCTGCGTGCGGCATTACGACAAAGCCCGGATGTGATCCTTTTAGGTGAAATGCGGGATTATGAAACCATTGATGTTGCCATGACGGCTGCCGAGACCGGGCATCTGCTCCTGTCCACGCTCCATACCATCGGCGCCGCCAACACCATTGACCGTATCATTGATGTTTTCCCTGCCAACCAGCAAAAGCAGATCGGTGTACAGCTTTCCACCGTGTTAAACGCCGTGGTTTCCCAGCAATTGGTTCCTACCGTGGACGGGAAGATGGTTCCGGCACTGGAAATTATGACTGTGACCCCTGCCATCCGAAATATGATCCGCGATAACAAGGTGCCCCAGATTGACGGAATTATCTATTCCTCTATGAAAGAAGATATGATCTCCATGGACGGCAGCCTGCTTAACCTGTATAAGCAGGGGATTATCAGCAGGGATACGGCACTTAGATATTCCACGAATGCGGAAATGCTGGTGAAGAAACTGTAAGATTGAAAATCTGCCCTTTGATCAGGGCAGATTTCTAGTGCGGATCCACCACCTTTGCATTCGGGTATATCCGTTCCATCCGTTCGTCGTCAAACCGCTCATCCAAAAACTCTTCCAGCGCGTTTCCACTTTCTACCCGGCTTTCGGCCGCCTGTCTCTCCCCGTACCTTGCAAGGGCCAAAGCCGAGACAAGGCAGTTTATCACCATAAACAAGATCAATACATTGCACAGAATCTTTCCCTTATTAATAGGAAGCTTCTCAATCCAGCCGGATAGCTTTGGGTACAAAAGCTTCATCCAGATCACTGCCGCAATCCCCCAGAAGAAACAGTAAAGAAGATTGATCCTCCCTCCAAGGTTAAACCGAAAACCACTGTAATCCCAAAAAACCGTTCCAAACACCAGCTCGGTAAATACACTGCATATGTATTCATAAGCGCCGCCAAGCAGCGTTCCTGCCGCAAAAATATAAGAATCGCTTTTATTCCGGATTCGATATAAGACCGCCGTGAGCAAAGCACATCCCAGCCCCCACACGATGCTGAACGGACCATAGACCACACTGCTGCGGCTCATCAGACGGCCGGTAGTGATAAGACAAAAGACCGTCTCCGTAATATCCCCCAAAAACGCCCCAATGAAAAACAGGCTGAACAGCTTATAAAAACCGCACCCTTTTGCAAACACCTTGGGCTTTTCTTTCAAGATGGCGTCCACCTTTAATACTTCCGGTGAAATTGCCGGAAAAGCCTTTTCCATACGCCTTACAATACGCTTGGTAATGGCATTTTCCAAAAGACGGGAAACCTGCCCCATCCCTTCTGTCAGTTGGGCAAGCTGTTCCACCTTCTTTTGCATCCCTCTTATGGCAAGGGTCGTTCCGATAGCGTCAAGCACTAAAAAAGCTGCCAGCGCCCACAGGATGGCTGTTCCGGCTAAACCGGGGATCAATCCCACAAGCACAGAAAGCATAGGGCTGGCCAGATAAGTCAACAGTATTGCAAAGCCGCCCCATAACAGGGAATAGCGGGCGCAGATGTAACCTTCAAAGTTAAACCGTATCCCGGAGTAATCCCACCATTTTTTGTGGAATAGTTTTTCCAGCAAAGCCCCTGTGAAAAACTCAATAAAGGAGGCAAGAATCATGCCTCCCAAAAAGAGAAAGAACGGCTTTCCGGTAAGCTCCGGCAGGAAAAGAGCGAAAGCCACTGCCCCTGTTCCGTAGATTGGGCAGAATGGCCCGCTTACAAACCCCCTGTTGATAAATTTCTTCTTCCTTATGGCAGCGATACATACCTCGCCGCACCAGCCGATAAAAGAATAAATAAAATAAAACCAGCATAACTCATAGAACGTATAACTCATCTTTACTCCTAAATTTTACATCCTTCTTTTGTAGTACGCATTTGCGATCAAATAGGAAAACAGAAATACATAGATCACGAAAAGCAGCATTTTAATCAGGTATGGATAAAAAATCCCACCGACCATGGCCGTCACAAAACAGACCACAAGCAATATTTTAACGGCCGCAAGAAGCGCTTTATTCCTAATTTCCTGATTTCTCTCGTCATAATTTTCCAGCCTGCTTTTCTTTAACTTCTCTTCATCCTTAAGCAAAAACAGGTTTCTGATATATAAAACAATCGCCGCCACCATGATCCCGGCACCTGTGCCACAGTACACCCCCAGCATATAATCAGGAATGCTCAACGTTCCGCCGCTTTCCGCAAGCGCCGCAGCAGCCGCTTCCCCGGCTCCGCCTATGGCCATAAATAAAAGCCAGCCGTTCCTGTCCTTTAATTCCTTCCGGTATTCCTCGTTGGTCGTTGCCGTTGTCTGGCAAAAAATTCCCCTCATACTCATAGATTTTCATCCGCCTTATCAAATACAATCAATTCTTCAATGGTCACATCAAAATATTGGGCAAGCTTATGGGCAAGCACCAGGGAAGCCTTGTATCTCCCGCCTTCTAACGAGATAATCGTCTGCCTCGTCACATTGACCGCATCCGCAAGCTCCTCCTGGGTGACCCCCCTCTTTTTCCTGTATTCCGCAATTTTTGTCTGCAAAAGATTCCCATCCTTTCCTCATAAATGTATAGCGCGCTTTACACGTTAAAGTATAGTACACTTTACATCATGTGTCAAGCACGCTTTACATTTTTTGTATTTGATATAAAAGGCTGCCTACTTCTCCATCTTCCAGAAATATGCGCTATAGGGGGGGAGTGTGCTCCCGCCGCCAAAGTCATGCATCTGTCCTGTGATCAGATCCACTGCCGTTCCGCAGCCTGCGTCAAAATGCGCCGTATAACTCTCCCCGTCCGCATTCACCGCAACAAGCACTCTCTCCCCATCCGCCTTACGCTCGAAGATACACTGCTTGTTTGTCAAAACCACAGACCTGAAATCTCCGTAATTAAGAGCTTTCGATTCCTTCTTTGCCGCCGCAAGGGCACTGATCCATTCCGTAAGGCTATTTTCTTCCGGTTTGTCAAAGCATGCCCGAAGCGCCGGGTCGCCTTCCCGCTTATCCGCTTTAGCCCCCCACTCGCTTCCGTAATACACGCAGGGGATTCCCGGCATACCAAAACTCATGGCGTAGATCAGCGGAAGATGCTTCTCATTACTTAAGATACTTGCAATCCTGGATACATCATGGTTATCCACAAAAGAAAAGAAATGCTTTCCTTTATAAAGGGTCCAATTCTCCGGTCCAAACTGGCGGAGCAGGGAATGAACGATCTCAAACATGTTCATGCTGTTAAAACTGGAATGCAGCCCCTTATAGCATTCATAATTCGTAACGGAATGGCACATACCGTCATTCGCCCACTGGTTGTAATCCCCATGCAGAGTCTCCCCTACCAAAAAGAAGTCCGGCTTTAGCCCGTCACAGAACTGGCGGAGCCTTCTCAGGAAATCGTGGTCTAAGCAATACGCTACATCCAGCCTGAGCCCGTCAATGTCAAACTCTTCCACCCAGCCTTTCACCGCCGATAAGATATGGTTTACCACTGCCTCATTTTTAAGGTTCAGCTTGACCAGGTCATAATTGCCTTCCCAGCCTTCGTACCAAAGACCGTCATTATAATTGGAATTTCCATCAAAGTTAATATGGAACCAATCCTTATAAGGGGAATCCCAACGCTTTTGTAAAACATCCTGAAATGCCCAAAAGCCCCTGCCGACGTGATTGAACACACCATCCAGCACCACCTTGATCCCTTCCTCATGGAGGGCATCACACACCTTCTTGAAATCTTCATTGGTGCCTAACCTTGTATCAATCTTCGTATAATCCCTCGTATTATACCCGTGAGTGTCCGACTCAAACACCGGGGAAAAATAAATAGCGTTGGCCCCTAACTTCTTGATATGGGGAACCCATTCTTCCACCTTTAAGATCCGATGCTCCAAAACCCCGTCATTTTCAAAGGGCGCCCCACAAAAACCTAACGGATAGATCTGGTAAAAAACACTTTCATATGCCCACATAACTATGCTGCCTCCTGTATTCTAATGTCTGGCAAAAGAAAAACATCTTTTGTCCTGAAAAGTATACCACATTTTCAGCTTTCTGTATACGATACCCCCAAAAATACCCACCCGGTCAATATGAAGCCTATTTCTATTGACCATCTGAGTATTTTCCTTGATTTGCATTTATTATCCTGCAATCTTTCACTAAAAAACAACGAACAAAATTTATCCAAAAAACCTCTATTCCAAAAGAAATCCCCAGTTTCCACAGAGTTATCCACAATGACACATATGTCACAAGAAGAAATCCACATATCTTTTTCTTCTCAATGCGATGTCATTTTTAAAAAATACCTTCATCCTGACTTCGTTTTGCATGCACTTTCTCAAAAACAAGAATCCTCAAAGCCATTCATCCCAAAAACGTTCCACACGCTTTTCTATCTGTTCCAGTGAAACCTTCTCGTAGGACTCCCATTCTCTTGGGAACATTTTAAGGTAAGGACCGGTCAGAAACCGTTCGTCCAAAAGTGCCACAATTCCCACATCTTCCACGGTTCTGATCACCCTTCCCGCTGCCTGCAGCACCTTGTTCATCCCCGGAAAGCGGTATGCAAAATCGAACCCGTTGTCTCCCTGCGAGTCAAAAAAAAGCTTTAAGATTTCCCGTTCATTGCACACCTGGGGAAGCCCTGTGCCTACGATCACAGCTCCGATCAGGCTGTCCTTCTTCAGGTCGATCCCTTCGCTGAAGATTCCCCCGAGGACGCAAAACCCCAATAAGGAATGGTCCCAATCCTCTTTTGCGCCATTGTGGATAACTTTTTCCGGAAGGCTTCCATCCGCCATCTTATCCGTTTCAAAATGCTTTAAAAACGATTCTCTGCTTTCTTCGTCCATATATTCTTCCTGGATGATACACTCCACCCTATCCGGGTCACAAAAGTGGGCACGATACAGCTCATACACCGTTTTCAAAAAAGCATGAGAAGGGAAGAAGATCATATAATTGCCATCCCGCCTGCTGACAATCTTATGGATATAAGAGGCAATATTGTAATATTCCTCATCCGACCTTCTGGTATATTTGCTAGTCACGTCACCGGCAATAAACAGCCCCTTTTTTTGCGGATCGAACACCGACTTCGCATAAACCTCGTAATCCCCTTCCTCTGCCCCTAAAAGACTTTTATAATACTGGATGGGAAGCAGCGTTGCCGAAAACAGGATGGTACTGCGCCCCCTCATCATGCATTCCCTAAGATTCCTGGAAGGGTTGACACAAAAAAGTCTGATCGCAAATCCTCCCTCAGGCTCCATCTGGGTATAGATCACATAATTCCGATCCAGCTTGTCATTGATCAAAAGGAAATGAATGACTTCAAAATAATACTCCAAAACCTCTTTCCTTACCGGACTTTCCTCATGATCCTCCAAATATGCTTCCATGATCCCGGAAAGCCTGGTAAGCTCCTTTAGAAAAGGGGCTGCCTCCTCCTCGTCCAAAAACTCATAATCCTCGCACGCCCGCTTTAACTCTAACAGCTGGCGGTTACATTTTTCAAGCTGGCGGTACATCCTCCCGTCATAATCTTTCACAATCTTCTTAAGGGCAAGGAAGTCCTCCTTCACAAGCACCGCACTGTACATTTCCCGCCCCCGGTCCACCAGATTATGTGCCTCATCAATCAAGAAGATGTAATCCTCCCTGACCCCCTCTGAAAAAAATCTCTTCAGATAAACGTGGGGATCAAACAGATAATTGTAATCACATATGATCCCGTCAGAAAACAGACTCATATCCAACGCCATCTCAAAAGGGCATACCTGATGCCTGCGGGCATACTCTTCTATACTTGCTCTGTTGAAATTGTCCAAATGAGTCAATATATCGTAAATAGCATCATTGATGCGGTCATAGTGGCCTTTTGCATAAGGGCAGTAATCCGGGTTGCACTCTGTTTCTTCCATAAAGCATATCTTGTCCTTTGCCGTCAATATAACTGTCTTAAATTTAAGTCCCCGGGTCCTCATTAGCTGGACCGCTTCCTCTGCCACCGTCCTGGTTATGGTCTTGGCCGTAAGATAAAATATCCTCTGCCCCCGGCCTTCCCCCATGGACTTGACTGCCGGAAACAAGGTGGATATGGTCTTCCCCACCCCGGTAGGCGCTTCGATAAACAACTTCCGCTTATGGTAAATAGTCTGGTATACATAAGTCACCAGCTCCTTCTGCCCTTCCCGGTATGGGAACGGAAACTCCATCGCCTTAATGCTCTCCTTACGGAGATTCTGCCATTCAAACTGGAAATCTGCCCATTTTCTATATTGACCAATCACGTCTATAAACCAGTCTTCCAGCTCCTTCATCTCATATTCATGGTGAAAATACTTGATTTCTTCTGTATCGATATTGCAGTAGGTAAGCCTCACCCTGATTCTCCTTAATTGGTTCTGGCTTCCATAAATATAGGCATAGCACTTTGCCTGCGCTAAGTGAACCGGGGATGCCTCCTTGACCTTATGGAGGTCGCGGTAAGTTCCCTTTATCTCATCGACCGTTACGGTCACTTGATCTCTGTATGCAGGCGCCACACTGTCATCTGTCAATTCCGGCGTATTGGCAATCTCCCCTGACGGTTCAATGATAATGCCGTCGGCTCTGCCATCAATATGTATCTCATAATTTTCCGCAGGGTAAACCAGCCGCAGCATAACCTCCGCATGATAATCAGAGCCCATCCGCCGCTGGATCATGCGGTGGATACGTCCGCCCTCCTGCATAGCGTTATCCGGCGCCGCTGCTCTCCGGTTGTCGATATTCCCGGACCGCAATATAAACTCAACCAAATTCCTGACCGATATCTGAATTTCCATACAAACCCTTTCCCCTGCAAAGCGCGCCATCCGGCATCACTTTGACTTTCACCACGATTACAGCAAATAAAAACTCCCTATAAAAGACAGTACAACATCTTTTACAGGGAGTCAATCTGTTACTGCATTCTGGCCGCTTAGCCTGCTAACGCAAAACGTCTCATCAACTTTTCAAATTCAGCATCATAACCATGACAGGTTACGGTCAATACCCGGTTCAGATCAAGCCCAAGTACACCAACGATGGATTTCGCATCTACTGTAAATCTGTTATATGAAATATCAATGTCAAAATCGCATCTGCTAGCTGCTGCTACAAAGTTCTTTACTTCATCAAGCCTTAATTTGATCTTACACTGCATCATAATCATCACCCCTTCTTCACTAAATGCAGATTAGAAAAACGTTTTCTGGTACTTTTACCAAAGGTTACCACCCCTTCTAGTATTTGTAAAGTTTTTTTTCAGATACAATTATTGTTCACAAATTCCGTCATATACTTCCGATACCGGAGAGGAAGCATGTTTCTTTGAAGATCTGCATTGATCCGTTCTTTAATAGCTATCGTATGAAAGAAATGGCAGAAGAGTTCACTGTATACTTTCTCTCCCTCTGAAAAGCATTTCCTGACCTGCTCTGTCCTATTCTCCCCACATACCAGATACCAGTCTCCTTTTGCCGGATGCATGGCATAGATATTACGGATCTCATCATAAATGACAAAATTCTCCAATGGCAGCCTGTCCGCAAAATGCGGCACGATAAATGTGATGATATTGTTTTTCGGCCCGATCTCGGCATACAGGATGCCGCTTTCCAATTCTTTAAAACGAAGGAACTCCACGTGAAAATGAGCTTCATTGGCGGTAAACCTTGAAAGCTCGAACACTCTGTGCACGTACGGGTCTAATAAGTTTCCCATAAGATCTTTTCTATTGTTCATGGAAAGTCCACTTACAATCGTCTTGTAAACAGCTTCTCCCTTATCCGCTTCCGGTGATGCAAGGGCACGGCAGATGGACATATAGGCTTCTCCCCCAAACTCACGGCCGATGGTGCGGGCCACTTTTACCGCCTTTTGCTCATCCGGCATATGCTTTTCATATACTGCAAACAACCGGTAATTCTCCTCTTGTCCAACGCAGATATGAATCTGGCTATGAGGCTTTTTTAAGAGATATGCATCATAAATCCCGGTAAAAATCCCTTCCAGTGAATCCTCGCAGATTAAATAATACTCTTCCATCCCGTCTCCTTGTCATCTCCCCTTTTAAAAACATGCCAGCCTGTCCGGATCATTACAATCATCAAACAAAGAAAGCTGCCGGTATGTCATTCCGTCCTTGTCAAAAGGAAGCTTTTCCTTCCCGTCAAGCAGATTGCGGGTAATATAATCCTCCTCTATCTTAGTGGGATACATCATCTTCCCGTTGCATGTGATAAAATACAGCGCCCGCTTTAAGGTAACGCCTATCTTTTTCAGGGCGTCAAAGGTCAGGTTCCCGTTCCGCCTGGCACGGATGATCCTCTGGGCGCTCTTCACCCCGATTCCCGGCACACGCAGGATCATCTTATACTCCGCCCGGTTGATCTCCACCGGGAACAGCTCCAAATGCCGAAGCGCCCAATCCGCCTTAGGATCCAGCAGCACATTGAAATTCGGCTTGCTTTCACTTAAAAGCTCGCTGGCTTCAAATCCGTAAAATCGAAGCAGCCAGTCCGCCTGATAAAGCCTGTGTTCCCGAAGCAGCGGAGGTCCGCCCGGAAGAGCCGGCAGCTCCTTATCTTCATTCACACTGACAAAGGCCGAATAATACACCCTTTTTAAGTCAAATTTCCGGTATAATGTCTCCGCCACGGTCATGATCTGATAATCGCTCTCCGGCGTCGCGCCGATGATCATCTGGGTAGACTGCCCCGCGGGAACAAAAGAAGGGGCATGCTTATAAACCATAAGCTCATTCTTATTCTGGCTGATTCCCTGCTGGATCTGCCGCATGGGCGCTAAGATATTTTTCCTGTGCTTATTGGGGGCAAGCCTCTTTAACCCCTCCGCCGTGGGCAGCTCTAAGTTCACGCTCATCCTGTCCGCTAAAAGCCCCAGACGCCTTACTAACTCCGGGTCAGCCCCAGGAATCGCCTTCACATGGATATACCCCTGAAAACGGTAAAGGGTGCGGAGCTTGTAAACCGCCTCGTAAATCAGTTCCATCGTGTATGTGGGGCTGTATAAAATCCCGGAACTCAAAAACAATCCTTCAATATAGTTACGGCGGTAAAACTGGATCGTAAGGTCGCAGATCTCATCCGGCGTAAAGGAAGCCCTTGGCACATCGTTGGATTTCCTGTTGATGCAATATTTACAATCATAGATGCATTCATTGGTAAAAAGAGTTTTCAAAAGGGAAATGCATCTGCCATCCGCACCAAAACTATGGCAGATCCCTCCGGCCACTGTGTTTCCGATGCCGGTTCCGTCCCCCCTTCGCCCAACACCGCTGGAAGAACAGGAAACATCATACTTGGCCGCATCGGAAAGAATGCCCAGCTTATCCATAAGAGACATTTTCTTTTCATTCGTACTGACTATCAGACCGCTTTCCATCATTCCGCCCTCAAAAAGAACATTTGTTTGTGCCCATCATAACACATGGGGCTAGAGAAATCAAGCCGTTTTGCAAACATTTGTTCGCAGTCAGTGTCAATTATTGAAATAATTGATGGGATATGCTATGCTTGACCTGCCGCTTAATGTAACATGGCGTGTTACATAAACGCCCAAAAAAGCATATGGCAGTTGGTGGATTCCCCTTCTCCGCTATGTCATAATAGTAAAAGACCAATGGCCATTGGATTATAATCAAAACGGAGATAAAACAATGAGTTTAGGAAATAATATTAGTTTTTTACGAAAACAAAAAAAGTTGACGCAGGAGCAGCTTGCCGATCAGTTGAACGTGACCAGGCAGACCGTATCCAGGTGGGAAGCGGACGAGGTAATTCCCGAGCTTGACAGGCTTGTGGAGATGTGCGGAATTTTTGCGTGCAAGCTTGACGCCCTTGTGAGAGAAGACTTATCCAACCAAAGTGAAATTTATTCTAAGGTTCGTATCAAACGAATTGCGCCGTTTAAGATGGCCAGCTATGTGATCATTTCTTCGAATCCGGAAACCGATGCGTTAAGCTATATGGACCGGTGGGCGGAAAAATACGGTCTAAAAAAAGAATGCCCTGATGTTAAGTTTATCGGATGGGATTTTCCTTTCGTGTCACAGGAGCAGCAAAACAGATTCGGACTTCACGGCTATGTTGCGGCATGTGTGCTCCCCGATGATTTTAAGGCGGATTGTTCCGAAGTAATTTTTTCAGAGAATAAAGAAGCCGATTATGCCGTAATCACGATCAGAGAACCCTTCGCCCAGCCCTTTGAAAGGATCCCAAACGCTTATAAGCTGATCATGGAATACCTTCAGGCTAACAATTTCAAAGAAAAGAATCAGGAGAATATCATCAGCTGCTTTGAATACGAGTATAAGAAAAACGATATCACATATATGGATGTGTTTGTCCATGCGGATGGTGTGACAAACACGGACGCATTTTCATCGTTCAGCTGAGTTGTCACAAAAGACATCCCTGCAAATTCATTGGCTGTAGGAAATCCCTGCCGCGTCATCCGAAAGATCAACGATCCAAAGCAGACTTTCTGCGAAACTCCTTGACCCTGGCAAGCTTTTCCTTAATGGCCGCTTCCTGCCCCTGATCTCCCGGCACATAATATTCCTTTCCCTTAAGAGATTCCGGCAGGCATTCCATGTCTGTCAGTTTCTCTTTTGTGTCGTGGGCGTACTGGTAGCCTTCCCCGTAATGAAGCTCCTGCATCAGCTCTGTGACGCCGTTTCGGATCTGCAAAGGCACCGGCTCCGCCAGCATTTGCGCGGCATCCGCCTTTGCCTTCCCGTAACCGATATAAAGGGCATTGGACTTAGGCGCCATAGACAGATACACCACCGCATGGGCTAAATTCACGTCACATTCAGGCATCCCGTTAAAATGGCATGCCTGATATGCGGCTACCGCTACCTGCAGCGCCTTAGAATCCGCGATCCCCACATCCTCGCTGGCAAACCGCACCAGCCTCCTTGCAATATAAAGAGGGTCCTCTCCCGCTTCCAGCATCCGGGCCAGCCAGTAAATTGCCGCATCCGGATCAGAGTTCCGCATGGATTTATGAAGGGCTGAGATCAGATTGTAATGTTCTTCCCCGTTCCGGTCATAAAGCAGCATTTTTTTCCCGATACACTGCTCCAACACCTCTTCCTTCACCACAATAGAACCGTCCGGCTGTATCTCCCCATTTAAAACAGCCATATCCAAAGTATTTAATGCCGTCCTGGCATCCCCGTTGGCAAAAACCGCTATGGCATTTACAAGCCTTTCTTCTATATGGATCGGGGTGTTCCCCAGACCCTTACTATCGTTCAGCGCATGGTGGAGTAATCTCCGGATGTCCTCCTCAGTCAATGCCTGAAGGACGAATACCTTACACCTGGATAAAAGAGCCGAATTGATCTCAAAGGACGGGTTTTCCGTTGTGGCGCCAATCAAAATGATACTTCCCTTTTCCACATAGGGAAGAAACGCATCCTGCTGGGCTTTATTAAAGCGGTGGATCTCATCCACAAACACGATGGTCTTCACTCCCATCATGCGGCTATCCTCCGCCCGCTTCATCACTTCCTTTATCTCCTTAATGCCGCTTGTGACAGCGCTGAAATCAATAAACGACGAGTGTGTCATGTTTGCAATGATACGGGCCAGCGTGGTTTTTCCCACTCCGGGAGGACCCCAAAATATCATGGATGATATCCGGTCGGTATCCAGCATCTGCCGGAGAACCTTCCCTTTTCCCACCAGGTGTCCTTGACCAACATAGTCATCTAACGTCTGCGGACGCAGCCTGCTGGCAAGAGGGGCGCTCATACTGACTTCCTGTGTAAAAAGCGACAGTTGTTCCATTTGCATCATGACCTCCTATCTGAATCAAGCTTTTCCTTTTACTCAAATTATAAAACAGCTTAGAAGGAATGTCTAATTCAATATGCTCATTTCCTGTCGGATATCCTTTCCCATTCCGGTATGATAAGCTGGGAAGGATCAAACTCCGGATGAAACGTCTACTGGGCTACCGTGTATAATGCGTAAAAATACCCTTTTTTTGCCATCAAGCCGTCAAATGTACCGCTCTCTGCGATACGGCCGTCTTTCATGGCAATAATCCCGTCATACCGCCGAAGAAGCGTCTCCTCCAAGGCATGGGTCACCACAATGCGGGTCATGCCGCTAAGCTCAAGGATATCACCGGCTACCTGATGGGCAGTCTGCCCGTCTAACGCAGCCGTGATCTCATCGGCAAGCAGCACGGCGGACTTCTTTAGAAGGCTCCTGGCAATGGCTATCCTCTGCTTTTCGCCGCCGGACAGGTTCCTTCCGTTTTCACCGCAAAGGCAGGAAACACCTCTTTCTTCCAGCAATTCCTTTAAATGGGCATGTTCCATCGCCGCCTCCACTTCTCCTTCCGGGAAACTGCGGAACATGGTAATATTATCCTTCACCGATGCATTGAACACAAATACCTGCTGTTGGATGACGGAGATCAATCCATACAGGGATTGGCTGTCAATTTCCCTAAGTTCCGCCTCATCAAACCATATATTCCCCCGGTAATCCCCGCCGGATGCCAGTAGAAGGTTTAAAAGCGTGGACTTCCCGCTTCCGCTCGTGCCTACCACCGCATAAGCTTTCCCTGCTTCAAACGTAAAGGAAATATCATGGAGGATCTCTTTTTCACCCCCATACCCGTAAGAAACATTTTCCAGACGAATGCCCCCGTACAGCCCGGGGATATCCACCCCGCCTGCAGGCGCCGTATTTTTTTCAAGGGAATCCGCCAGTTTATCCACCAGTCCGATGGCCGCTTTCCTGCCTGCCAAGATTCCCGGAAGCTCCGCGATCGGCCCGATCACGAAATTCATCAGGTTCACAAACATGATCACCGCTCCCGGCGTTACCCCGCGCCCGGACAACGCCAGATAGCTGCCTGCCAAAAACACGCCCAATTGCGCGGCTATCCCCGTCAATGCCCCGATCATCCCCACCATGGTCCTGATACGCCTTCTGGTAAACTTTTCTTTTTCCAGGGAACGGTTGTTTTTGGAAAACAACTCCCAAATTTCCTTTTCTGCCTGAAAGCTCTTTACCACCGGAAATCCGCTAAGACAGTCCTTTAGCGCCGTAGTAAAATCCGTGTTCCTATCGGATACTTTCCGCTCCGCAGCCTCAAGCCTGCCACCGGTAAGGACAGAAGCAATAAAAGGCAGTATGGTCAGTCCGGCAGCGATCAGTGTCATTAGGGGTGAAAACCAAAGCATCATAAAAAACGCTCCGATAAACATCACCGCCTTCGTGATCAGGGAAAACTGCTGTTCCAGATAAGACGCCTCAATACCCGACGCATCGTTGGAAAGCGCCGAAAGGTAGGCTGCCGTTCCCTCATCGTGAAAGGATGAAATATTTTTTTCCATCAGCTTTAAAAAAGCAAAATCCTTATACTGCTCCATGGCACGCAAAATGAATCCGGGCTTTGACGCATACTCAACCAGATACGCCCCAACACATAAAAACAGGAAGGCAGCGATCATGGGAGTAAGTACTTTAAGAGGAATCGCACCGGGAATCCCGGAGGCCGTGTCAATCAGCTGCTGCATGGTCCAGGAAAGGATCAGGTTCAGTGAGCCGGAAAGCAGTGACCCGAAGACGGCAACACAAAACAAAAATCTATTTTTGTGGTAAAACTGTGCCAATAACTGTTTTTTTAATGAATTATCCTTCATTGGAAACCTCCTCCCAAAGGGCTGACAATTTTTCATCCTTGATTTCTGAAACCGCCTTACGTACCCCGTCCATAGCGGTTTTCCCAAGATCGTCATGAGCGCTGGCAGCTCTTTCATAGGAGACAAACCGAAGTGCGTTTACATCATAGCAGGGGGCGGCATCAAATTCTTCCGCCATCTTTTTTGCCTTTTTAAGGGTACTTTTGGCTTCCTCCAAATGCCCTTCCTCCAACTGCGTCTTGGCCAGGATCGCATAAAACACCGCTTCCATTTTATCCAGAAAGCTGCTTTTCCCCTGCTTTAATCCGGACAGGATCTTCATTTCCCAGAGGATCATTTCCTGCGCTTTTTTGTAATCCTTTTTATCGATAAAGATATTTAAATACCCTGTAACGACCCTGATACCGGAAACCACGTTCCGAATTAACGCTTCCGACAAAAACGGCAGCGCCTCATCAGGCCGCTTACAGCAGGAAGAGAGCATGACACCGATCAGGTCATTATAGATACCACCGGAATTATACTTTTTCATAAGTTCCACCGCCTGCAGGTACTCGCCCATGGTGATATACACCTGCGCCATTTCCCCGAATATCGTAAATTCACTGATCGTCGGGTCCTGGTTTTGATCCAGCAAAAGCCTTGCATGCCCAAACAGCTTAAGGGCCCGTTGCTGCATCTGCCGATCGGAAAGTTCAATACCAAATATGTGGTACATCATGGCACTTCCGTAGACAATCTCAAAACAATTGGGATACTTTTTCAACGCTTTTTCCGCCTCAGTGACCCCGGTGTAATCCTTGCTGTGAAGATATTCTTTTAAACGCAGGGCAGTGGCCGCCTTCCTGTTATCCTTTACCTCATACCCTAAAAGCACATCCACTGATGTATCAAAAAAATCTGCCATTTCCATAATAAGACGCAGGTCGGGAATGGATAGTCCCGCCTCCCATTTATGCACAGCCCCCACCGTCACCCCCAGCACCTCGGAAAGCTGCTCCTGTGTAAGGGAACGCTGTTTCCGGAATAAGCGGATATTTTCTGCCAGTTTCATTTCCATGAAAAGACCTCCTTTATCATTTGATACCATTATAAAAGAAACCGGCAGGCAAGTGAACACACTATCTCTACTATTATTCTCATATTTTATATACCAACGGTATATTTTCTGCCGTTTTCTATCATTCTACCACCGGTAGATACCCAATCATCCTCATTTCCTGTATAATAGACTCATGCTAGAAAGGTGTGGACCGTAACATGAATCAGGAAAAGATCGGAATCTTTATTTCTAAGATGCGAAAAGAAAAAGGATGGACGCAAAACCAACTGGCCCAAAAACTGGGCGTCACGAACAAGGCCGTATCCAAATGGGAAAATGGACGCTCGCTGCCGGACTTATCCCTGTTTCCCTCTTTATGCGGTTTATTGGATGTCACTTTAAATGAATTATTTGCCGGTGAAAAAATCCCGGAAGAAGCTTTGAAAGAAAAAGCCGATCAGGTTTTAATGGAAGTGATCACGAATTGGCTTGGGTGCGGCAGCAAACAGTCTGAAAACAATCCCCCCGCCCCCCATACCACCCCGGCACATGATGCTCTTAAAGTCAGCGGAGTTTCTAAAGAATATAAAGCGGGACCGGAAACCTTCTTAGCGGTGGATCATGTAAGCTTCCAAGTTCCCTATGGCAGCTTTACCGGCATCATGGGGGCTTCCGGCTGCGGCAAGACCACATTACTTAACCTGATCGCCACCATCGACACCCCCACATCCGGGGAAATCCGGGTAGACGGACAGTGCATCACAGCCCTTCCGGAAAAAGACAGGGCAAAATTCCGGCGGACCCGGCTTGGCTTCGTCTTTCAGGAATACAACCTGCTTGATACATTGACCGTTTACGAAAACATTGCGCTGGCCCTGTCAATGGATCGGACTGATTCGGTCAATGACAAGATACAAAGGAAAATACAGGATTTGTCCGAAGCACTTGGCATCACGCCCGTGCTGGATAAATTTCCCTGGGAAATATCCGGCGGACAAAGGCAGCGCTGCGCCTGTGCCCGGGCAATGGCATCTGATCCCCGCCTGATCCTTGCGGATGAACCTACCGGGGCACTGGATTCCCGTGCCGCAGGACAGCTCCTTGACACCTTCCTTAAGCTTCGGGCCGCGTATGGCACTACCATCCTGATGGTCACCCACGACGCAGTCTCGGCAAGTTACTGTGACCAGATCCTTTTTATGAAAGACGGGCAGATCAAAACCTCCCTTGCCCGGAACGGCAAAAGCAAACAGGAATTTTTTACCAATATTCTAGAAAAAATGGCACAACTTTAAAAAACGTCAAAACCGGAGGTCTATGATGTACCTGAAACTGTCAGTTCGAAACGCCAGGCGTTCCTTTAGCGATTATCTTTTATATGTGGCTGCCCTTACCATACTGCTTGCAGTCATGGTATTTTCCGAATGCATTTCATCTTACTGGAATGCTTCCGGTTTCCAAAGCGCTTCCCTTCCTATTATCATATCTGTGATCCAGCTTATTTTAGTAGGTTACATTGATCAATACATACTAAAACAGCGGGCAAAAGAGCTGGCATCCTACCTTCTTTTGGGTATGGAAAAGAACAGACTGGCCAACTTATTTCTAGCAGAATTTTTTCTGATCGGAAGCTTTTGCTTTTTAACAGGCGCTGTTCTCGGGTCTGCCGTATTTGCCCTATTAAAGTCCGCTCTGTTTTTCTCCCTTGCGGAAAAACTGCCTTTTACCCTCTTAATCCAAAGCGTGTTCCACAGTCTGTTTTATTTCTGCCTGGTAGAGATCTTATGCGCTTTCTACATAAAACACCGTATGACCAAGCTGGAAATCCGGGAACTGATGCACGAAAAGATAAGGAACCACACAAGGCCTAAGCAGGCATTTGACCAGAAAAAGCAGGGATTCGTTTTTTTATCCTGCATGACTTGTTTCCTTATCCTGCTGTGGGGAATCGCCTGCCTGCCTTCCGAATATATCACGGTTCCCATATCTGTTATCGCGGTTCCCTTATTGGCTTCTATCTTTTCGTTTTATCAATGGTTATTTGGATTTTTGGCAGCCTTCCGCCAGAGAAATCCTGGTATGCTCTCTCAGAGCCAAAGACTGTACCTGACCGCCCGCCTGACTTCTAATCCCCGGTCAGACGCACTGGTCAATGCCGTTTTTTGCCTGTGTCTGCTTTTTGCTTATATGTCATTTACTTTTGGGATTTTGCTCCTACAGCCGCAGGTCCGGCTCTTTCGTCCTGATACCCAGGCTTTAATGGGAACCGCACAAATCTGTCTGTGCGTCATTTTTCTTGTAATATACTTTTTTCTTCTTTCCCTGAGGCAGATCATGGAGCAAAAGCGAAACGCAAAAGATATCCCTGTACTGTATTTTCTTGGAATGGACCGCCATAAGATCCGGACATTGGCCGCCAGATGGGCTCACGCAGACTTATCCCTTCCAATGCTGATGGCAGTTCCCGTCATCCTGCTTTGCATTGGCTTTTTAAACACAAGGTTAAATTTTATCCTGCCTGATACGACCCAGAACATCATTGTCACAGCTTCCGTACTATTTTCTTTGTGTATTGCGCTGTTTTATACATGTTTTTTCAAAATTGTCACTACTGCAAAACTTACTTTCTCAGCTTTGGTATTGTAAATGGCACGGAAAAAATGTATAATCAATGTTAACGGGAAAGGATGGAAACCAAAATGTTGATAGGATTGATCGGCGAAAGCTGTACAGGAAAAACGACTCTTGCAAACAAAATCAAGGATTCCCTGGGTGCTGAAATATACAGTGGGAAAGATTATCTGCGCCTTTCCAAAAACGAAAATGACGCAAAAAAACTATTTGTCCAAAAATTAGAATCCGCAATCACCGGTGACAATGTGATCTACATTATTGCAGAACCTGACCAGCTCCCACTCCTGCCGGAAGGTGCGTTCCGTATTCTTTTGACAACGGATCTGGAAACCATAAAAGAGCGGTTTGCCGTACGGATGAAGGGAAAACTGCCTGCGCCTGTGGCTGCAATGCTTGAGAGAAAACACGGATGCTTCGATCAGGATTCATGCAATTTCAAGATCCACAACGGATCCGTGGATATTGAAATTGTATGCCAACAGATAAAAGATTTTTTTGGCCATCACACACCATAACAGATGGGCTGTGCTTGTGTCAGCACTCCCATATCCATCTCATACACCCTGTCACAGAGCAGGTTGATGTCCTCCCGGTTATGACTGATGATAAGGATCAGCTTTCCCTTCTCCTTCAGTCCAAGCAGAAGCTTTCGTATCTCCTCCACGCCATGATTGTCCAGCCCATTCATGGGTTCGTCAAGAATAATCAGACTGGGATTCTCCATGATAGCCTGTGCGATACCCAGCCGCTGGCGCATCCCCAATGAGTATTTCCCTACCCATTTCTTATCATCCGGATCAAGACCAACCATGGTGATACACTCCCTGATGCGCTCCTTTCCGGCCACATTCCGGATGGAGGCAAGATATCTCAAATTGCGAAATCCGGATTCCCTGGGCAAAAAGCCCGGTGTCTCGATGATGAAGCCGGTATCCTCAATAAATTCCACATCGCGCCCGACCTGTTTTTCTCCTACCCATATCTCGCCCTCCGTGACAGGCATAAACCCGCACAGACACTTGATCAGCACCGTCTTCCCTGAACCGTTCCTGCCCACAATTCCATAAATCCCCTGCTTAGGTATCTCCAGATTGATATCCTTCAATATCATCTGATCGTCTATTGTCTTAGAGACATTTTTAAAGATAATCTTTCTATCATTCATTTTTCAGTTTCCATTTCTTTACTTTTTTCGTTCCCTGCACCAAGCATATTACAATAAAAAACGTGATCGTCACCGCAAAGAACACCACCGCATATTTCAAAGATACGCCATAGGATAAGTTGTTCCCTGACAGCACCTTCAATTGCGCCAACGTCACCGGTGAGAAAAGATATGCCTTGGGTGTCCATGAATTGTAGATCATCACATCCAAAAATACAAAGAATGATGCCACCAATATCCCTGTCATCTTTTTTGTGATATAGTTGAACAAATAGACCACCAACCCCATCCATGAGACACACGCCCACTCAAGCAGGAAGCTGATCGAAGCCGCCTCCACCGGCGAAAATACACCCACAATATAAGCAAACACCGTAAACGGAACATCATACTGATTCCCTGCGTTTGTCCTTGCCAATGTTCCCCAGATGGTTCCCCAATCGCCACTAAACTTGGTCCGTGGAAGTAGGCTGATGACACTAAATATCCATATAAACCCCACAAACAAAAGCGAAGATGCCAGAATATACAGTACATTACCCAATTGCCAGGAAAAGCCCACGGACTCACTTTCTCACCAACCGCCTGTGCCAGATCAGCCACCGGCTCCAGATAGGAATAGATAAACGCAGCAAGAATCATGAACAGGATCAGCACCCTGACTTGCCCCAATTCCTGCTTTATCTGAAAACAAAACACCCGAAATCCCTTACTCATTCTCCACCCTCCTTTTCAGCTTCCGGTAAAACAGAATACCAAATCCCGCCGTCAATCCCAACACCACCAACGCAGAACACAAAATGGTGAGCTGATCTGTGCCTGCGGAACTTCTACCCTGCAGCCACAAATCCAACCGAAGCCTGACCGGAATCTTCAAAACCAGATAAGCCCGCCCCGTCAAAAAGGATAGAATCAAAGGAGACGCCGCCGTCACATAGATATTAGGGAAATATGACGATACCAGCAAAGCTGCCGTTGCCCATAACCCTCCGTTCAAAAACAAAAGGAAGATAACCGCCATAAAGTAGCAGGCAGCATTACCTTGCAGCAAAAACTCATAATAGGGAAAGGCTTCTGTCTCCGGCAATCTAGCCCGGTCAAACAACTGAACAAAAGAGTTTGCCAGGAGGATAAACGTAATCCCACCTGCCGATACCGAAAGAGCTCCCGAGAGGAACGTCGTAAGCACCTTGGACATGCAGTATTTCTTCTTCCCTGCTTTCATAAGCAGCGCTCTTAACATATTCGTATTGTATTCCCCGCAAAAACTTACCGCATAGGGAAGCGCCGCCAGCATCGGAACCACATAGATACCATAAAAGCCTCCAAATATGAAAGAATTACACCAATAATAGTATAACATCCACTGTCTCAGGAGATGTCCACATAAATGGTATCTGGTTCCAGGTATCCAGACAGATGCACAGCACCACGCCGGCCGGTATAAGGAGAAATCTCACCGTCAGACTCCTCTTAAACTCAGCGCCAAACAGACGGGGCAATATCCTTTTATTCTCCATAGGATAGATTCCCTCCCGTTATTGCATTGATCCGCTCCGCACTGCTGTTTCCCGAAGGCGAATCTATCTGCACACACCAATAAGGCGCCAGCTTATACTGTTCCTTCTCTTCCCAGTCCGGCACAACGACATATTCCATCCATATCCGGGAGATTGTAACCTGAGAGCTTAATATGGTATTCCCATAAATTTCCTTAACCAATTCCAATGCTGCCTCCGCCGAGATAATCGTCTGCGCCTCTGCTTCCGGGCTGGCGTCAAAAATTCCACCCCTGCCGGCTATATAGCGAATCCCATCCTTATCAAGCAGCATAGTGATTCGGGTTTCAGCCGTCCAAAAGGTTTCCACTGCCATGGATATGCCCGGCTCATTGATGCCGCTGTAAATTGGCAGGCCATCCTTCGTCAGTTCATACTCCATATAGTATATCTCATCTGCGTCCGACCAGTCATCCATTGTAGTTTCTTTCCCTCTGTGTGCATCTTCCTGGTATTTCTGAGTCTGCCTATACTCCTCCTCCAACCCTGTCAGCATTTCCCGGTTCAGAGCATAAGCAGCAAGAACCTCCGAATCCTGTCCGGTCAGTTCCTTAATCCTTTCCTTTCCCATCGAAATGGCATTCTCTGCGCTCAGGAAGGACAAATCCGGTATTTCTTCCTTCCGGAACGAACAACTGCCGGCATTATAATATGCGGATTCCACCAAATATACGATGTAGTCATCCCTTTCCTCGTCCTTAGCATATGTAAAATTTCCATAGGGATCCGTACTAAAGTATCCGCCCTCTTCCGTTTTTGCGGAATATGCCCCCACCCATTCCGGGTGAACCGTTACGACTGCTTCCGCCCCTCCAAAAAAAACATCTAAATCTTCTCTCGCAAACGCTTGCCTTGTCAACGCATACACACTATATACCTGCTCTTTCGGCAAAACTACATCTGCATCAATCACCAACATATCGGACACCTTCTCGCTGATATGGTTTGTTCCGGATTCCGGCCCTCCTATACTCCCCTTCATCGCCTCTGTGCTGCTTCCCGTCGGTGTACTCTCCGAGGGTTCTGCTGCCGTACCGGAACAGCCAGTCAACAGAATACCGGCAGATATCAGCGCAGACAACGCAAACATCCTTTTTGAAACGCTCTTTTTCATAATATGTCCTCCATTTGATCAACAATATTTTCTTTTTCCGTTCTGTGAAATCAATGACAATTTCCATTATCCCTATTTGGGCCACAATTACAACCTTTCCTGCATGAAATGACATTTTTTGCCCTTTTTTGGTCATTTCACAAATTTTCGTCTCATGTTTCCCAAAATCTATAAAAAAATGTCTTTTCATGCAATTTCTATTCATTTGCCAGCTTAGATGTTATATAATTTTAATGCCGCATATTGAAACAATCGTACTAAGGGGAAGATTACAATGCGAATACTCATCTGCGATGATGATGATTTGACGATCAAACAGATTAGAAAATATTGTCAATTCTTTTTTGATAAAATAGAGGTAAAATGTCCGGAACTTGTCTGCTTTTCTGATGGAGAAACACTGCTTTCTGATGAAGGTGAAAAAGACATTCTTTTTCTTGATATAGAAATGCCCGGAATGAATGGTATCTATGTGGGGAATGAATTAAAAATGCGAAATGAGAATATCATTATTTTCATTGTGACATCACATTCGGAATATCTTGACGAGGCAATGCGTTTCCATGTGTTTCGCTATCTGTCAAAGCCATTGGATAAACAGCGGTTTTTCCGTAACATGAAAGATGCCGTTGACCTGTATAACTCCATGACAGTCAAAATCCCAATCGAAACAAAGCAAGGTGTGCATACTCTGCCTGCTTCATCTATCGTAGCAATAGAAGCGCAGGGCAGGAAAATAACTGTCCATACTGTCAAAGGTGATTTTGAATCCATTCATACCATAAAATATTGGGAAAATCTGCTTCCGAAAAACCACTTTTTCCAGACACACCGCAGCTTCATTATCAATTTTGAACATGTCACGGATTTTGACCATACGCTTGTACACATGAGTGATAATCAGTTCCATGCCTATCTGACAAAAAGGAAGTACAGCGCTTTTAAGGAAGCCTATCTTCTCTACCTGGAAAGTACGAGGTAATAGAAATGAAAAATGCCGTTTGTTATTTATTTGGTTTTTTTGTAGAAGCAGTCATTCTTTGGCAGTATTCTTCCAGCCTGTTTTCAGCAAGCTGATATTTTTCTCTGTTATCTATATACTGACGCATCTGATGAAAAGCCAGGAGAAAAGCAGGAAGCAGTATGATAAATCTGTTTTTCTTCTTGCTTTGATTCCTTTATCATCTGTCTTTATCATGTTTACTTTCATAAGCATCGGTGAGGCATTTCCTCTTTCACCATCGCTTGACTGGATGATGACTGCAGGAGCTGTTCTTCTACTGACATCTAATCTGCTTATGTTTGGAATGAATCAATATCATCAGAAGAAAAATGAAGAATTTACACAGATGCAGCTATTGCTTCAACAGGAGTCCGACCGTGCGCAGTATTACGAAATGCTGCTTATGCAAAACGAGAACCAGCGTATTTTAATCCATGACATTAAAAAGCATCTGCAATCCATTGCCATGCTGAATGAGCAGAGGGAACACGATAAAATAGATGCCTATATCCGACAACTGATACTTTCTTCAAATCTAAAGGAAGCCTCAAGATTATGCGACCATGAATTGCTTAATTCTATTCTATGCCGCTATATGCAGCAATGTATCAAAGGCCGCATAACCTTTCATGCCGACATACGAAAAAGGACAGTGGATTTCATTGCCAGCAATGACCTTACTTCCCTGTTTTGTAATCTGCTTGATAATGCCATTGAAGCGGCAGGGATTGTTCCTAATTCTTTTATTGAAATCAATACAAGCAAGCGCGAAAAAACTCCATTTGTTGTAATAACCGTTATCAACTCATGCAGGACCAATCCTTTTCTCAGTAAAGGCAGACAACTTTGCACCCAAAAAAGCGACAAAAGAAGGCATGGCTTTGGATTAAAAAGCATACGCAAAACAGTCCAAAAATATCACGGCAACATGCAGATGTATTACAATAATGATACTTTTACGTTTCATACAATCATAACATTAAAGCAATGCATTACTGAAAGAACTTCTCTTACAATTCATTAATGGTGTTGGCAACTTCCATATCCCGGATTCTTTTTGCCGGGGCACGTACGGCCGCAATACAGGATAAAACAACTATCCCGGTGATGACCAAAAGAGGTTTTACCGGAACCGACCAGGAACCGCCAAAATGGGAAAAAACAATTTTTACCATAATCAGCCGATGCAGCAATAAGCCCCCCGCGCATCCCAGAAAAATCCCACATACCGCATAGGTTACAGCTTCCGCCGCGATCATTTTCGTCATCTGCCAAACACTCATCCCCACAGCCCGCATAATGCCATACTGTTTCATCCTGACTGACACGCTCATGGAAATGCTGTTCATAATGTTGAAGACTGTGATCAACGCAATGATCCCCAAAAAGCCATAGACCGCCAGCCGGATTGTCCAGAAGGAAGATTTGGTATCCTGATTATCTTCCCGCCGGTCTACAAATTCATTTTCACCTGCCAGGTTCCGTAATGCCTCCACGGTTTCATCCCCCGCCTCTTTTGTAAGCTGCGCATTCAGCAGCATGTAATCCGTTTCCCCCGTCATTCGGAAAAAAGTCTCTTCCGTGCAGACAATAGCCGGACGATCCTGTGTTCCAATCCCTTCCGACATCACACAGGCAACCGTAAGCTCCACATCCCCAACCTTTATCCTGTCACCGGTATTTAAACGGCTGTCCATATGATAAATGGAAGCCACATAATCGGTGTCGCCAAAAACCTTTTCCCTATCACCGCTGACAATAGACTTCCCGGACCAGTCAAACATATAGTCATCATAGGAAATCAGATCTACGCTGCCCGGCACGCCATTAATCTGTGCCGGAACATCATAGCGTATGGCACATCCAAAAACCGCTTCCACCCCCGGCACGTTTCCCATCACTTCCTTCCTGCTCCTGTCAATGGAGTTTGTGCTATCCGGCGCAGCAATGGAAATATCCGGATTTAAGTCGCTCTCTGACGGAATCAGCCTTCTGGCCAGGTCAAGCCCTGCGGAAAATACCAGAAATAAGGTTATGGTAAACGCAAATGACAGTGACATCATTGTCATATTCTTCTTTGACACCGCTGCATGGTAAACGCCAAGGGCACTCTCCACTTTGTACAAACGGGTATTTGCTGCTCGGGAAAGCTTTTTCCCTGTCTGTGCGTTTCCGGAAACTGCCGCCATGGGAGAGACCCCTGCCGCCCGCTTCGCCGGGGCGTTAGCAGCCAAAAGTACCGATGCCAGACCGACTAAGATGCCGCTTACTATACCGATCAGGCTCAGCCGGAAGGAAAGATCGCTAAATTCCCCTCCTATTTTATATTTCAGGACAAGGAATAAGCCCCATGTGACCAGAATGCTCACGCCAAGCCCAATAGGGATAGCGCTTTTACACCAGTTCAGCGCTTCCAGCCTGACAAAATGCATCACCTGCTTTTTACTGGCTCCGATACACCGCATCATCCCGAAAAATTTTATCCGTTGGGAGACCGTACTGTTTAAGCAGCTTGAGATCATCAGCCCCCCGGCAATCAGGATCAGTACAAATACAACCGCCGCAGTCAGATACAAATCGTTTATCGCATGGCTGCCACTTACTCCCGCTGTTCCCATTGTAACGATATTCTCCCTGATTTCTCCACCACCTGACCCATACCGTTCTTTCAGTCCGGCAACCGCTTTCCTTATGTTGGTTCCTTTTGCAAACCGGACATAGTATGCCGGCTCTTCTGCTTCCTTATGACAGTCCGCATGATTGGCGGTACATACCGCATCAAGCGCTGATAAGCTCATGTAGGCGGTAACACCGTCATACTTTTTGTTATACACCTGCCATTCATCCACACAAAACCCCGTTACCCTGTAAACAAAATCCCCTGCCGGGGTACGGATAGTGACATTGTCGCCCGTGCACACGCCCAGCCGTTCTTTGGCGCTTTCATTCAGCATCACTTCCTGGTCATTTCGTGGGAAATCCCCCTCCCACTCATACTCCCTTATGTCGTCTAGATAGGAAAGCTCCGCTCCGTATAGGACCACCCTTTTATCACCGATCTGGTATCCTTCATAAATATCTTCCCCGAATGAGCGCAGCCACGCCGATGCCTCCACTTCTTCTGCGGCTGCGATTTCTTTTGCCTCTTCATCCGAAATACCGCTTATCATAATATGATGGCTCCCGTGCTTTTTCACCATCACCGCTTCCTCACTTTTCACCATGATCTCCGCAAAGGAAAACACCGTGGTCACCAGAAAAACCGTAAAGATGATGCAAAGCAGAGTCAGGCGGTTTTGCTTCCTCCTGGCTCTTGCGCAGACAGGAATCAGGCCTAAATAGCTTTTCATGTCAAATGTTCTCATTCCAAACACCTCCCTAAATCTGTCAGCACCCCGTCTGATACCTGCAGTACTCGATCCGCAGACTGCGCAATGGTGCGGTTATGGGTGATCATAATGATGGTCTGCTCATATTTTCTGGATGCATTTTTTAAAAGGGCGATCACCTCGCTGCTGTTTTGGGTATCCAAATTTCCTGTGGGTTCGTCCGCAAGGATCAAGGACGGTCTGGTGATCAGCGCACGCCCGATCGCCACCCTCTGCTGCTGCCCGCCGGACAGCTGGCTTGGCAGATGGTTCCTGCGCTCCCTTAAGTTTAACACCGTCAGCAGTTCCTCCAGATACTTCGAGTCCGGCTTCCGGTAATCCAAAAGCATCGGGAAAACAATGTTCTGCTCCACCGTAAGCTCTGGAACCAGATTAAATGCCTGAAAGATAAAACCGATATTTCTCCGGCGGAAAATGGTAAGCGCATGATCATTCATGGCAAAGGTATCCTTGCCGTCAATCAGCACCTTGCCGGAAGTCGGCGTATCCAGCCCACCGAGCATATTAAGTAGAGTGCTCTTGCCGGAACCGGATTCTCCAACCACCGCCACATATTCCCCCTTAGGTACGGAAAAGCTCACATTTTTCAACGCATAAACTGCCGCCTCGCCGCTGCCATAAGTCTTGCAAATTTGGTTGACCTCCAATAAATTCATTGTGTAAACACCTCTTTCTCTAAGATTTCTCTTAGCATATCATCCTTACCTTACACCAATATGACTGCCAGACTACAATTTTGTAAGCTATGGCCCTGTCAGGAAATTTATCGTAAAACAAGTTTCTGCCCCTAAACGGCTTTTTACCTCTATAGTTCCATTATGGGCTTCCACGATTGCCTTGGCTAAAGGCAGCCCAAGCCCGGCACCTTGTGTATCCTTAGAAAACCGGCTTCGGTAAAACCGCTTAAAGATATGGTACAGATCCTCCGGATGGATACCGCACCCATTGTCCTTCACCGTGATCTGGACAAGGGAAATAAATGCCTTCCATTCTATCAAGATGCACCCCCCTGCCCCGGTGTGGTCAAATGCGTTTTTGACCACATTGCTTACCGCTTCCATCAGCCAGACGCGGTCGCAAAACAGGGATACCTCATCGGAACCTGCTAAGATCATTTCCTTTTGTTCCTCTTTTGCCCGGCATGAAAAATGCAGTTGTATATCTTCCATCATATCCGCCACATTTTCCACCTTTTTTTCAAACACAATAGAGCCGGCATCCAGTCTGGCGATCTTTAGCAGGTTTTGTATCAGCATTTCCATCCTGTCAAGCTCCCGTTCCGATAACGTCGCATACTCTTCGATGGCAGGAAAGTCTTTTGCCTCCTCCTGCAGCAGACTGTTATAAATATTTAAGGCCGCAAGCGGTGTTTTTAGCTGGTGGGAAATATCCGAGATCGTGTTTTTCAGGGATTCTTTCGCCGCCTGTTCCTTTTGCGCATGAGCGTTTAAAACGGAAGCCAGCGTATTTACCCGGTGGAACAGCCAGTACATTTCCCCTTCCCTGTCACAGTCTATCCGGGCATTGCTGTTCCCATCAAGATAAGCGTTTACCTTAGACGCCGCCTGTTCCATGATCTTGTTTTGCTTTGCCACATACCAAAAGCCAACAGCCAGGATACCGCCTGCCATCAATAAAAAAAGGGGCAGCATCCACAAAGCGCCTCCCCCGTAAACAACCCAAGCCCCTAACTGAAACAACAGGCCAAAACCTGCCATAATGCCAGCCATGGCAAGAAAAAAATGTCTGGTTTCTTTCTCTGCTAATATTTTCATCGCAATACCTCATTCCACTTGTATCCCATACCCCTCACCGTCAGGATCATCCTCGGGCTTCCGGGATCGTCCTCCACCTTGATCCGCAGTCTGCGGATGTAGACGGTAAGCGTATTGTTATCAATATAATTCCCCTCACAATCCCACAGCTTATCTAAAATTTTTCCCTTGGAAAGGATGGTATTGGGATTTTGCATCAAAAGACACAATAACTTATACTCTCCTGCTGTCAGATCCAGCAGTTTTCCGTTTTTGTACGCCTGCCCCTGTAACAGCATCACTTTGATCCCATTAGAGCACAGTTCCGTTTCCGTTCCTCCAAAATCCTTTGCCCGGCGGAGCAGCGCATGGATTCTCGAGATCAGCACACCCAGCTTAAAAGGCTTGGTGATATAATCGTCGCCGCCTATATCCAGCCCCGTGACAATATTCATTTCCTCGTCCGATGCAGTCAAAAAAATAATGGGCACCTTGGAAGTTTTCCGCACCTTTTGACAGAAGTCGAAACCGGAACCGTCCGGCAGGGTGACATCTAAAACAAGTAAATCATATTTACTCCCCTGCACACCACCCGTTCCAAAAGCCCCTGCCCCGGAAGCTTCTGTTCTGGCACCCTCTGCCCAGGCGGCTTCCGACCAGGCGGCCTCCGCCTTCTCTACCGTCCTAGCCACATCCAATTCAAATCCCTGCTTTTTCAACGCAAGGGATAATCCGTTTACCAAGCTTAAGTCATCTTCCAAAAGCAAGATCCTGCTCATCTTTCCTTCCTTTCCCTGATAACTTTTAAAATGTAGTAATATCATTATAATTGCCCAAATTGCTTATGGCAAATTACAATTTTGTAGGAATTTCCCTGTCTGGTTCCAGCAGAAATCTCCCTTTACCTATAATAGACAACAGTGTCGGATATAATATAATAGCAGCGGCAAAAGCAAATGCCACGCAAGATTTGCCCTGCCCGTTTACGATGAAAATGGAAAAATGTACTTATATGACATTCTGGACATAAAAAAAGAAACAAGCAACCCGCTTGAGCTGTAACAGCTGTACACGACACAAAACCCGCTTCTCTTTGATTATTATTTTATGCCGAAGGATTTTTTTGTCAATATATTTCCATTTTTTTTAATTCCAAACGTAACAATTCAACCATGCCGTTTCCTCTGCTGCAATGCTTCATTTTTTATAACCCATCAACGAATAACTCCTTAAGTCTCAAGTCAGTCTCAAAATTATATGAAAAAATGAGACTGATTTGAGACTTGCTTGAGACTGAGATTTTATAAAGTCCATGTTGAGGTGTTTTTATCATATGATGCACCTGTAACTCTTTTAATTTTAGCATAATCTCTGAACACAGTTGCTCTCGAAATATCCAGTTCCGCCATGACCTGCTCCACTGACAGATGAATATTTTCACAAATCATATTTCCGTCTACCGAATTTTAAAAAATAAAACATATGTTCCTTGACATTTTTCTGTTTTGTGGTATTATTTATGTAACATCTCCCTCAGGCCTCTGTGGAAACACACGCACACTTGAGGGCGTTTTGTTTATAAGGAGCAATGATTTGGCAGATAAGGATTTTAAGACAATTGAAGAACAGCTGGAAATCCTCCGTTCCCGCGGTCTCACCATCAATGATGAATCCCAGGCAAAAGATTTCCTGCTGAACAATAATTACTACCGGATCAGCGGCTATTCGCTGACCCTCCGTAAACATAACATCTTTTCCAAATCTGCTACATTCCAAAATATTATTGATATTTATCACTTTGACCACGAATTCAGGCACATCATCCTACAATATCTTGAAGCGATCGAAGTGCAGATGAAATCCGTATATGCTTATGAATTCACAAAAGTTCACGGACCTGTCGGCTATCTTGACCTTAACTTTTTTACCAACAAAACCAAACACCAAGAAATCATCGCCAAAGCAGAGCAACAGAAAATGAGCCGGCTCCCCCATGAAGCCTATCTGAAACACTTTGTGAATGATCTACAGCAGGATATTCCCTTATAGGCATACGTTGATTTATTTACTATATCCGACATCTCGTTTTTTACTCTATTTCTGAGCAACCCATCAAGGATACCGTTGCTCATACTTTTGGTCTGACTATGAACAAGGGGGCTTCTATCCTCGGAAGCTACATGCACAGCATGACGATCATCCGAAATCTGTGCGCACACGGAAGCCGGATCTATAACCGCCTTTTTGAGCAGAAGCCCTCCCTCAACAAAAGGGAAAAGGCGCTGCTGATGAGAGACAGCAGCGGAAATATTGACAATGCACATTTTTATGGTTTCTTTCTCGTCATGAAACGACTGCTTTCTGCCGATAAATTCAATGAAATGAAGAAATCCGTCATTGCATTGACAGAAAAGTATCCCTTTGTCCGGATGGATTATTACGGTTTCCGCAGTGACTGGCAACAAAAAATATAATAAAATCTCCATAGCCGCATATACTATCTACGACTTCTCCCACGAGCCGGTTTCCAGCGCAATATTGTGGGCGGTCTGGAGCCGGGGTTCTTCCCCGGCTCTCTTTTTTCAGTACTTCCCCACATCCGTGAATCTTCAACCTGCATCACCGATTTGCCCCTGTCAGAGGATCACGAACCCCCTGGAATCATAAACGGATTTCCCTTTCTCACTCCCGCAGCGAATTGCCCTGTCTAGCCCCATGTTCGCTGCAATGGCACCGTCATTCTTCTTCGTGAACTTCTCTTTGTCCTCCTTGATGTTCCCAGTAGGGGGCTTTTTGTTCCCTCCCGAAAATACTTTTTAAATTTCTTTCCTGCACATCTCAATCAGCTGCTTCTTAATCCTGCGGAGCATCTTGAAAATAGCATTCTGCGACACACCCTTCATCTTTGCGATCTCTTCCTGCGAATACTCTCCAATATCATACAGGTGGTACAGTTCCTGGTCATCCTCCGGCATCTCGGACAGTTTCTCATAAAAAAGTTCCTTCTGTAGATCAGGCTCTTCCACTGTCATCTCCGCGAGTTGCTTTGCGTACGTACTGATATCCGGATTCTTCGTCCCCATCAGCCTGTCCATAGACAGGTCCCAGTTTTTTTCTGACTTTTCAACCAGGTGCTGTGCCTTCCATTCTTCCACGGCGGAAAGGGAAAAGCAATTATCCGAAATCGTGGAAATACTGATTGATTACATATCTGTTGGCAAGCGAATTCCCGGCACAAGGAACGTTCCCATTGAAATCCACTGGAATTTCTAAGGAAAGCACTGACGAAATCAATACTTCTCTAATTTCATAAACCTATTAACCAAAAGTTGTTCTTATATGATCGCACCAGAGGGAACAGCATGGCTGAATTGTTACTTCCAAACCATGGAAATCATAAATTACCATGCATGATTACAAACATCCTGCCCACACTATACCAAAGAACACGACACTGTGTTCTACAGGCAGATTTGTATGTAAAAATGGAGGTTAGTGTGAAAAATAAATTTTTCACACACGAATTTGTGCCTGCGGCCTCAGATTCGCAGGTTACGGAAAGGTATGGTTATTTTTATGGGAAATAAATCAAACGACACAGAACTGACTGCCGCTTTGGCAAAAAACACGCTGGATGAAATCCCCCAGCCGAAACAAGACGCAAAAGAAATCGTCGGACTGATCCGGCACAGCGGAAAGATTGACGGTTATCAGCTTTCCGATCATTCTACCGTCAGTAAAGCCGAGGGTGTACAGATGGCAAAAAACGGCGACATCAAAGGGGTTGGGGTAGCCCACCGGGGAGACACGGAATACCTAAAATCCATCCCCGACGGTTCGGAAAATAACAACTTAGGAAGTCTTCCTACCGTATCGGGCTGACTATAAGGGCTGCAAAAAGCAGCCCTTACTGATCACTTCTTATATGTCCGGCACGCATCCACGTATGCCAGGATATTTTCAAAAGGAACTTCCGGCTCCAGCAGATGGGTAGGCGCCACAAAAAGTCCGCCCTTATCCCCGGCAATATCCAAGTTACGCCATACCGTCTCTTTTACCTCTTTGGGTGTGCCATGAGGCATCACCGTCTGGGTGCCTATGGTTCCATGGAAGGATATCTTATCCCCATACTTCCGGTAAATCTCCTCAAAATCCATGCACTCACTCTGGATCGGGTTTAGCACGTCAATCCCTGCCTCGATCAGATGCGGAATCAGCGGCTCCACAAATCCGCAGGAATGATAAAAGACGATCACTTCCGGATTTATTTTTTTCACTTCATCAATGATCTTTTTTAACCGGGGTTTTAACCAGGTACAGTACAATTCCTCGCTCATCATGATGGTGTGCTGCATACCGATATCATCCCCCAGAAAAAGTACATCCACCCCCGCCTTCACATAAGCTTTTGCGCGGATTAAGGAAAGCTCCGTCACCTTGTCAAGCAAAACCTCGGCCATCTCATCCTCGGCCATCATATCGCAGAACAGCTCTTCCATACTTCTCATGTACCATGCGCTCTCCCAGATCGTGGTCTGCATATTCCCCAAAGCGATCAGGTCCTGTTCCTTGATCCTTCGCACCTGCTCCGCCTGATGAGAACCGTCCGCCGACGCATAATCCGGAAAAGGATAGCTTTCAATCTCCTCAACGGAGTTAAACAGTTCCATGGGATGGCGCATATAGGTCATATGCATACTGTTTGGGGATTTTTCATGGCCGACGCCCAAGAGGTCAATATCCGCCCCTTCCGCCAAAGGCTTCTTTTCATAATATTTCCTGTACTTCTCCACATCATAATCCAAAAGGCGCAAATCTTCCACGTTCCGCCATGGCATCCCGAAATATTCCACATAATCGTCCACACCCAGTTTTTCCTTGCATACCTCCACAAGATGGGGGCAAAGGCTGAATTCTACCGGAACTCTCTCAAATCCCCGCCTGCGAAGCAGTGACAAAAAATTTTCCCTGTTTGTCATGTTATCTTCTCCTGGTCATCCCCTACGGCTTCCAATACTTCTCAATACTTTCCTTTGCCAGCTCCACATACCGCTTCCCGCGGTTAAAATCCCCGTAAATGGTGCCAACCTCCCTTTGGGCCACCTCAAGGAGACACCCGCTGGCTGCCTGTGCAACGCCTTTAAAATATTCGCGGATAGCATCCTCATCCAAAGGACCCGGATTCGTCACGTATTCTGCCCGGGGCTTACTGTAGTAGACCACATTGCTGCCTCTTAAGAACTCGCCTACCTGCCGTTCATTGTTAAAGGGCGATACCGACAGCTTCCGCAGATGCTTCCACTTGGAAACATACTCCGGCCAGATGGCGTCCACCCGCTCACAGCACCCATAGGAGAGAAGCCCAAAGCGTTTTGCCAGCCGGTCCTGATAAGGAAACACAAATTCCCCGAACATATCCGTGGAAATAGCCGTGGCTTCCTGAGCCTCCAAAAAGCCCCAGCACTGGGTTGTCTTCGTCACGTTTTCCGATGGCAGTTCACTGTTAAACGCAAAGCTTTCCTGGGCTACAGGGCTGATTCCCACAGTGGGGAGCAGCAGGTTTTCCTTTTCCAGAAAATCATAATAATTTTCATAGACCGTGCAAGCCATATCCATTACCTGATGAAGCTCGTCACTGTAATCGTACATGGAATAGTAATAATTCTCCATACCCATTAAGGCAACCAAAGGATTGGTGATAGCCCCCGGCAGACTTCCCATCACCATCCGCACCGGCAGGATATCCCCGAACAGATCGGATGCCAAGTCAATTCTCCTCTGGGTTCCTTCTCTGTCAACACCAAAACTGCCGCCCTTAAGTTTATCCATATCCTCATCCAGATCCCCGATCACAGGGTCGATATGGTAACCGATGGATTTTTCTTTCATGCTCTTTGATATCTGCGCCCTGATTCCAAAAGGGGATAGATAAGTCTGCCACTCAACGTCGTAAGTGGCGGATATGGGCGTATCGTCATCAAAAAGCTCCCGCCCCACCAGCGTACTAAGCAGAGACCGTTCCATCTCCTTTGCCTCTTCCCCGGTACATTTCAGTCTTGGCTCGATGACTTCATCCGGGAAATTAGAAAACAAAAGCCGCACGGTAGGCAGCTCCCTTCTCCCTTCCTTAAGAGCCTGCCACTTTTTCATGACTTCCTTATTCTTGTCTGAATTGGCATACTCTGCCTGCTTTTCTGCCAGGCTTCTTAACCGCTCCCTGTCTTTTGCATTAACCGTCTCCATTTAGATATCCTCCTGTTTTATGGTTCAAATCCCATATATTCCATATAAAGTTCCTGAAAATCCTTATCGTTTGAAAGATTGACTTCTTTCGCCAATCCTGCCAGCCGGAAAGTGTCTTTGGCTGCCCCGCTTTCCGTCAGATATTTTACAACCCCTCTAAGGCAGCTGTTCCCTACCGCCCTCACCTTTTCTTCCAAGGATGAAGGGAAAAGCCCTATGCCCACCGCCTTATGGATATCCATTTTATGACCAAAGCCCCCGGCCACATAAACACGCTCAATCTCATCCCAGGCTATTCCGTAGCGAAGAATCAGTGTTTCCAGCCCTGCCCGCACCGCGGACTTTGCCAGCTGGATCTCCCTTACATCCTTTTGGTAAAAGCGGATCTTCCCGTCTTTTGACAGACCGACCCCCGATTCAAAGTAAGGATCCTCCATCAAACCCGTTTCATCCACAATGCCTTCCTTGATCAGTTCATAGACACAGTCAATGACACCGGTGCCGCAGATTCCCTTGGGCTCTTCTTTGCCTATGGTTTCCGTCTTTATGTTTCCCTTTTCCATCTCCACCTTGCAGACTGCCCCCGGTATACTCCCCATACCGCAGACAATGTTCCCGCCTTCAAAGGCCGGCCCTGCCGCCGTGGACGCCACAAGAATCCGGTCCTTGTTCCCGATTGCAAGCTCCCCGTTGGTTCCAAGATCAATCAAAACCGAGACCTTATCCTGATCCGCAAAGCCAAGGGCGTAAAGCCCGGCCACGATATCCCCGCCTACATAGGTAGAAATCCCCGGATATACCGTAATCTCAAAGTCAGCAGAATCATGTTCCGCTTTCCCAAACAATTCCTTTTTAGTGGTATGGATGGTATCTATGTTCACAGGCAAAAAAGGATATACTCCCAACGTTTCGCAGGAATACCCCATCAGCAGATGGATCATGGTGGTATTGCCACCGATCACCATCCGCTCCACCTGTATGTTTCCGTCCTGTGTCAGTTTCAAGGTTCCTTCCTTAAGAATCTCCCTGATCATGACCGTCAGCTCATCCTTTTTTCCGCCGTTGGCGGCTTCGATCCGGCTGATCACATCCGCCCCATATGCCCTCTGCCGGTTAAGTGCGGTATAGACATCCGCTATTTTTCCTGTGGCAAGCTCTACCAGCTGCATGGCAATGGTGGTGGTTCCAATATCCACTGCGATTCCATATTCCCTGCCTTTATCCGGGGGAAGGACATCCTTATCTTTGCCATCGGCCTGCACAAAAAATCCTTCCTTCTCGTCCTCTTCTATCAAGATGGTGCAGTCACTTTCCGGATATGCTCTGCAGGCAAGACGGTATCCGGCCGCAAGCTCCTCATTGGAAAAAAATTTAAGATCAGCTTCCGTTTCCGGCACGCTGCCGTCTAAGACCCGGATACGGCATTTCCCGCAGCTTCCCCGGCCTGCGCATACTGCGGAAAGAAATACCCCTTCTTTTCGTAAAGTCTCTAGCAGAGTCTCTTTTTTCCTTCCCTTTATCCTTCGTTTCTGTTCTTTGTTTCTCACGGTGATATGAACCACAGGTATGTTCCGCATCATACAGTTCACATTATCGCATCTGCTGCAGTCATGTTCCGCATAAAACCTAGAGGTATCCCGGTCTAACAGATAGACCTGGCAGACCGTTTTTACCGGGTCATACATATAGCTTTCTTTGATCCCGATCCCTGCTTTCTGCGCGCCTGTTACCTCAAATGCCTTTTTTTGTATGGTCATGGGAATATCCGCAGGTGCTTCTACCCTGCGGACAATTCCCCGTTTCCTCTCTTTGCACAAATGTATCACAGTGTCTTTTATCGCTTCATCCATCTGAAAAAGATAGTCGTCCGCCATAGCGTCTGCCAGCATCCCTGCCAGATAATTCCCCTCCTGAAACAAAGCGGTAGACCATTTGCCAATCTCATCCCCTACCGTATTGATTCCATAAAGCGCCTCAACGATTCCTTCTTCTTCCACCATCCGGGAATATTCATCAAAATCCCCAAACTCCAAAAGAGCCGCGGGCTTTATCTTCTCATATGCCAGAGGGAGCATTTCCGCAAGCTCCGTCATGATCTCCTCGTACAGGCTGCTGCCCGGATCCGCATGGATCATCCGGCAGACATTTTCCTTTGATATCTGAATGTGAAACTTCGTTATTACCACTGTTACACCCCTATCGAAAATTATGCGTTTTTGCCTTTTACCTTAAGCACCGCCTCTTTGGCTGTTTCTGCCGCTGACGCCGCGTCCGGTGTATAATAATCCGCCCCGATCTGCTCTGCAAAGCTGTCATTTACCGGTGCGCCGCCGATCATGACAATATATTTATCCCTAAGGCCCCGCTCTTTTAACCGATCAACACAGTCCTGCATCCTGGGCATGGTGGTGGTAAGAAGCGCGGACATGCAGATCACGTCAGCATCCACTTCTTCCGCTTTATCAATGAAAGCATCCGGAGCCACATCCACCCCAAGGTCATGAATCTCAAAGCCTGCTCCCTTTAACATCATAACGACAAGGTTCTTGCCGATGTCATGAAGGTCACCCTGGACGGTTCCGATCACCGCTTTTCCTACCGGCTCGTTTCCGATTTCCACCAGCTTAGGCTCTAGTACCGTAAGTCCTGCGTTCATTGCCCTTGCCGCTACCAAAACTTCCGGAACAAACACCTCATTGTTTTTAAATTTTGCGCCGATCGTCATCATACCGGCAAGCAGGCCATCGTTCAAAATTTCTTTCGGATCCATGTTCTCATCCAATGCCTGTTGTACCAGTGCCTTTACATTTTTTGCTTTCCCTTTTTGAAGCAATTCTGAAATTTCCGCAATAAGCGCCATGTCTTTTCCCTCCTATTATTTTACTACATGTATTGCCGCCTTTTTGGTATATTGTAATTTACTTCCCTGATGATTTTAGGTAATTATTTTAGATAAATATAATATTTTTACTATTTTAATTGATTCTTACCATTTGCTAAGGTATCATACCTTTAAAGAATTTTTTTACGCCAAAATCAAGGAGGAATTTTAATTGAAACCTTTATTATATTCCATTGTACCTCAAAAAACCCTGCAGTCCATGGCGGAAACTTTCTATGCCTGCATCCACCTGGCTATACAGATCATCAACGATCAGGGAGAGATCCTGGTTTCCGAGGGTGATACCCATCAGTTCTGCCGTCTTTTTCAAAAACATCTCCCTCCTTTTGACACCTGTGAAAAGACCCATGTATCGGCCAGCAAACAGGCGATCTCCATCGGGGAGCCTTATATCTTTGAATGCCATGCGGAGTTAAACCACATTGTCTATCCACTGATCAGCAAGCAGACTTTCCTCGGCTCTATTTTAGTGGGCCCTTTTTTGATGGACCGTCCGGACTCCATCCTGATCTCCAATCTCACCAAAAAATATCAGATCACCACCGATGAAGCCTTAGATCTGTATGACGAGGTAGAATCCATCCCCGTCATACCCCCTTCTAACGTGAACCATATCAGCCATCTGCTGTTTTACTTATTCTCCAACCTAATCTCTGACAGCAAAAAAGAACTGCAGAAAAACAGCCAGAAGCTTCTCCAGCAGTCCCGGATCAATGAGTCCATCCAGCGCTACAAGGCTGAAAGCGTATGTCCATCCCCCTATCCCTATGAGCTGGAAAAGGAACTGTTAAGCAAGGTAAAGCTGGGAGATTCTCAGGGGGCAAACGCCATCTTAAACGACCTGCTCGGCTATGTGCTGTTTTCCAAAGGCACCAGCCTGGATTCCGTAAAGCCGCGGGCTTTGGAGCTTTGTTCCCTGCTGTCAAGGACAGCCATAGAAGGAGGCGCTCCTGCGGAGAGCATGCTGGCCTTAAACGGCCAGTTTTTAAAAAATCTCCAGCAGGTATCCTCCCTTGAGGGCATGTGCCATATCCTGCAGGAGGTTGTGGAGGCATTTTCGGAAAGTATGTTCAGCCATAATCTCCCGCCCAAAAATAACGATATCGTCAAAAAAGCCATGCTTTATATCTCCGAAAAGTTTAATACCCCGCTGACCTTAGAGAACGTTTCCGCCTACGTGCACCTGCATCCTTCCTATTTTTCCACGGTCTTTAAAAACTCCACCGGCCTTTCCTTTAAGGAATACCTGAACAAGGTCCGCATTGAGGAAAGCAAGATCCTTTTATTAAATACCGACTTTTCCATCATCGACATTGCCATTGCCGTAGGATTTGAGGACCAGAGCTATTTCTCAAAAGTATTTAAAAAATATACCGGAACCACCCCAAAGCAGTTCCGGTAATCTTTTATATTCCTACCTGTTATAAAACTCGTCCACCGCACCAAAGAATGCCTCAATATTTTCCAGAGAGGTATTCGGCGGAATATCGCATCCGCTTGCCACCACGAAATTGGGATATTTACAGCACCGCTCCATAAGAGCCAGGGTTTCTTCCCTGATCTGCTCCGGGGTTCCGTTCCTGATGATGCCGGCCGGGTCAATGTTCCCGATCACGATACTGTCTCCCGGCATGACTTTAAGCGCTTCCTCGATGTCAATGGCATTGCCAAAGCTGTATCCTGCTGCCCCGATCTCTTTGATATTGTCAAGAAGGGGAACCGCGTTCCCGCAATTATGGTATAGGATCATAAAGGAATCGTCCTCCACCGCATCCCGGATCTGCTTTACATAGGGCGTTGAAAACTCCGCGATAAGCCCAGGAGATAAAAGCCCTGCTGCCGGTTCCGCAATGGCAATCCCGTCAGCCCCCGCCTCCTTAAAGGCCTTGGCGTATTTGATCAAAAATTCCGTGGTCTTTTTCAGCACGGTCTCTACCAGTTCCGGTTCCTCATAGCATAAGACCATGATCTCCGTCATATCCAAAAGCCTGCCTGCTAACGAATAAGGACCAATGATCCCGGCAAGTACCGGACGGTCCGTGATCAGGCCGCAGATTTCTCTGATCCCTTTCACGCACTCACCGGTCCTGCCTTCGCCCACTTCCGGCACCCGCAAGGCCTCCGCCTCTTCCTCGTCATGGATGATGGCCGCAGTCACCGTAGGCACTTCATCGCCGCTATAGTGGATCGGGCTTCCGAAAGCCTCCGCCTCCACCGACAGGTCCATCAGACTAAAGGCCGCCCCGGTATCAAACCTCTTAGCTACCGCTTCCATACAGACGGCCTGTAAATGCCCGTCTCTTACCATCTCCTCCACCGTAAGTCCGGTGAGATGGATCCCCGGAAAAGATAAGATCGGCATAGCCTTTTTCACCGGTGCGTCAATACAATCCTGAACCCATTTTTTCATATTAAGCTTCATAACAAACCCCCGCTTTGATACTGATTGTTATTTGGTTTCATAACGATTATAGCACCGGTCTTTTTCTTTTCTGGTAATTTCTTTGGCTCTCTATAAGTAATTTTACTTTTTCAGCCGGATGGTCTTCACTTCAAATGCCCCAAAAGGTACCGTAACCTGACCCTCCGTAACAGGGATCTCTTCCCTTGCGTTCTCAAGCATATCGCAAAGGTACGCCGCCTTACAGGGCATACACCTTACCGTTGCCGTAACCGCCGCCTTTTTGGACTCGTACAGGCGAAGGATCAGATCCCCGCTCCCGTCTTCCGCCGGCTTTATGGTATCTAATATCACGTTTTCCTTATCTACCGAAGCGGCGCTGAAGGTCTCTAATACCCCTTCGCTGATCCTGGGAAGCACATTCAGTTCATACCCCTGTCTGGTCACGTCGCTCTCCGCAAAACTGCCTTCCCATGCGGTAAATGCATAGGTAAAATGGTGTACCCGGTTATCCGCCCGCATTTCCGGTGCGGAGGATGCCCGAAGCAGGGAAAGCTCCAGGGAATTTTGATTCATGCTGATGCCATACTTACAGTCATTTAACACGGCCGCCCCGTGGGAACCGTCGCAAAATGCGCTGTAACGGTGGTTGCACACTTCAAAACGGTCTTTATCATATGGCCGGGACCTGTGGGCCGGACGCTCCACGAAGCCGAACTGCATTTCATTAATGCCGTTTTCCGCATACACATCCACCGGGAAACATGCCTTTAACAGACGGTGCAGCTCTTTCCAGTCAACCTGTGTCTCAAATATAAGCCTGGTGCTGTCCGCCGAAAGCCGGATATACTGCTCTATGGAAGACTCACTGATCCTGCCGGTGACTTTAAGCGCCCCTTCTAAGCCCTGGGATACCATTTCCACTTTCACGTCGGTAAGGGCTTCCACCTCCTGATGGATATAGTTAGAGTCGATATCCCAGGCATCAAAGAGACGGGCCACGTCCTTATACAGACGGAAACGGTTCATAGGCTCTGCGGCAAATTCCCTGCCGGATTCCTTAAGGACAAAGGAGACTACCTCGCCTTTATTGTTGACTAAGACTTTCACCTTTCCATTTTCCATCACAAAGCCCTCCGGGCTCTCCATCACCTTTACTCCCGAGACTGCCGGTCCATTCTCCTTTACCGGGATCAGGGAGACTGCGCCTAAGGAAGGCAGCTTCACAAGGGCTTTCACCTTTCCGTCATATGCCTGTACCGGCACTTTCTCTCCGTCCTTCGTTTTTGCCCCGCCTTCAAACCGGGCAGGCAGCTCCACAAGGGCCGTCCGTTCAAAACTCAGGGAGTTCCATACCGTTACCGCTCCCTCATCTGACTGTCTCGTCAGGGCGGCAAAGGCTTGTTCCGTCATCTCCCCGGCGCCTTCCTGGATTGCTTTATGGGCCTTTTCCGCTTCCACATACACCCGGGCAATGGAAGACCCCGGAAGGATATCATGGAACTGGTGCAGCAGCACTTCTTTCCAAAGCCCGTCAGCCTTTGAAAGATCGTAATCCATCCCCCCTGCCATGGCAAGTGCGCTCCAGATCTCCATTTCGCGCATGGCAAGCTCGCTCTTACGGTTATTTTGCTTGATCATAGCCTGAGAAGTATAGGTTCCCCTGTGGGCGCTGAAATAAAGCTCCCCAACATAGGTGTTCACCGGTCCGCCAAGGGCCTCCATATCATGGAAAAATTCTGCCGGGCCTGCCATCTTCACTTTTGCGCTGCCCTCTAAATCTTCCTGGCGTTTCGCAAATTCCACATGGTCTCTTGCCGGGCCGCCGCCCCCGTCGCCATACCCGTAAGGCATCAAAAAGGCATCAAGATCTTGAAGCTGTGTACGCTCCTTCCAAATCTTGTTCACTTCCACAGGATTGGTGCGGTAAGTATAGCTGGTAGGCAGGAAGGATACGATAGAAGAACCGTCCATCCCCTGCCAGGTAAAATAATGGTAAGGGAACTGCTCCCCTTCATTGTAAGACCAGAAGATCTTCTGGGTGACTAAATATTTCACGCCGCAGCCCTTTAAGATCTGGGGCAGGGCAGCCGTGTAGCCAAAGGTATCCGGAAGCCACAACACCTCGCTGTCCACGTCGAACTCTTCTTTATAATAACGTTTGCCATGGACCAGCTGGCGGATCAGGGCTTCCCCTCCTGCCATATTGGTATCCGGCTCCACCCACATAGCGCCGTCCGCGATCCACTGGCCCTTCTTCACCGCCTCTTTGATCCTTGCAAAAAGCTCCGGATAGTACTTTTTGCACATTTCATAGGAAGCCGGCTGGCTCTGGATAAACTTGTACTCCGGGTATTCCTCGATAAGGCGCAGCTGTGCCGCAAAGGTCCTTTCGGTCTTCCGGTAGGTTTCCGCCATGGGCCAAAGCCATGCAAGATCTAAATGGGCATTGCCCACCGCATAAAATACCGGCGCGCTTGTGCCGTTCTTTGCTTCCATCACCGGGCGGAGCGCCTGCCTTGCCTCCTTGTAGGATGAGATCCGCCCCTTCTTTGGCTGCTCGAAATCCACGATCAGCGTAAAACGCTCCAAAGCCTTTGCGATCTTTGCCGCCCGAAGAGAAGTCTCATCCAGCGTTTCAAGAAGATATTTCAAAGTCATCACGTCCATATATAGCTGGTATGCGTCCTCGTTCCAGATGCCATAGGTACATTTCCCCAGTACCGCTCTTGCGCCTTCCCTGGCCTGATCGGTATAAGCGCCGGGAAGAACCGGTCCGGTACAGCAGCCTCCTGTGGGAGCGTCCGGCAGGAAATGACCGGCATAGGTTTCCATGAAAAGTTCAAAACGCTCTCCCCCGTCGGCACAAGGGCATAACACGTTATCTTCCATAAAATGGTGAGGTTCATACACCCAGGAAGCCCGGTAAGTACCAAACGCTTTCCCGTTCACAAACAAGGCAGACTCCCCGTCGGGCTTTAAGTCCATGACGATCCTTTCCCCTTTGGCGCTTTCAGGCAGCGTAAAGCTCCCCCGGAACCAGCCGTATTCCCATTCTTTGCCCCAGGTAAAACCAGGGCTTACCGGAGCAAAGTCTCCCTTTGCCGCCTCCTCAAGGGTCAGGTATTCCATGGTAGTAAACGCTTCTAATGAAATTTCCCCCAAGGGCTCATAAAAATCGTCTTTCAGGGTACGTATCCAGTGGCTTACCCTGTCCTGCCATTCTGAATGCATCAGTTTCATTTTTCTTTCCTTTCTTAATGATAATTTTTGGTTTCATTCAACTGCCGTGACAACAGTCACACATTCCCCGCCGGCCGGCACCAGAATCTTTTTCATCCGGGCGTAATACAAATGGCCCAGCTTTTTTGCGTTTCCGCCGCGCTCCGCCAATACCGTCACTCTTGCGTCATAAAGCATGGATACTTCCGGCCAGTTGGAGCCATACAAAAATTCCCCTACCGTGTGTTTCTCTTCCCAATCACTGGTCTGGATCCTTTCGTTTATATATCCGGTCAAAAGCGGTTTTCCTGAAAGGGTATCTACCGGCCGGTCATTGAGCGAAACAAACTGGGGGATCGCATGACTGATCCGTCTCATCCACTCCAGATAGATTTCTTCACCTGTGAAACGATATAATTTTAACATAGAATTTCCGGAAAGTGTACAAATACCTGGTGCAGAATGCTTATTTTGAGCATTGGCAAACACCGTTCCCCTGGTATGTGCCGAAAGTTTTCCCGCCGTACTTTCTTTGGGAAATTGGAAATCGTAACTCATGACCCAGGTAACCGCCAGACGGAAGGCTTTCTTTGCCGCCAAAAGCCACCGCTCCTTCCCCGTTGTCTCATATAACTGCACATAGGATTCCAGCAGAGCAAAGGCGGATTCACTGTCCGGCGCCTGACAAATCTCACCCGGGCCGCCGTTTAGGACACCCCGTCTTAAGCAGTTCTCAAGATACCCTTCCCCCAGGGCCTGCGCTGTCCGCAGGTATTCCTCATCCCCGTAAACTTCATAGGCAAGGGCGAGAGCCGCCGGAACGATAGCGCCGCTGGCCGTTTTGCCTTGTAACAGGATTTCCCGGTCCATATCCAGAAACTGCCCCACTTCCCCGTTCTTTTTCACAAACCGTACAAACGCGTCGGCCTGGGCCTTGACACTTTCTTTCAGCCCTCCCACCTGGATCTCCCGCTCCCGTAAATAAATTAACTGCTTTAACATAAAGTACAATAAATCCCCGTCTTTGCGCACCAAAAGCACGCTGTTCCCCTCCTCGGAAAACGCATCCCCGTAACATTTCCCTTCCGCATACATGGGAACATACCAGCCGTTTTCCTTTTGCAGCCGGTTTACAATAAACGACAAAGTGGAAAGGGCCTGCTGCCTTGCCGCGCCTTCGTCTTCCATAAGAAAGGGGAAGGTGCTCATGCCCCCACCTACCCAGCCGGCCTGCCGAAATCTTTTTTTGCCTTGATGCTGACCGTAAAAAACTCCCCCTCTTTTGTTTCCTCCCGCCTGCATTTCGCCAGACAGGGGAAATGCACCAGAGGGGTTTCCCATTCCCCCTGATGCACTTTTAGTTCCCGGCATTCTTCCTTCACCGGTATGGATTTATCATATTGCTTTACGCTGATCTGATACATCTCCCAATCCCCTTACACTCCTTTTAGTTTTCTGCCTTCCACGCATCAAGCTGTGCCTGTTTCTCGGCAATGATATCATTGACCCCTGCCTGCTCTAACCGCTCAAGCAGCTCAGGAACCTTCGTTTCCGGATCCACGGATCCACTGCAAAGAGCCGGGCGCATTTCCTCTAAGATGGAAGTACAGTTTGCAATCTGGGTCTTCACCGGTTCGGGGTTAAACACAAACCCTGATAACGGGGAAACATCCGCTGTCCGGTCCGCTTCAAACACGATGCTCTGGGATTCCTTCTGCTTATCCCCCGCTTCATTTTTGTTGTAAAGGGCCCGCGTGAAATCCGGGCTGTAGGACTGCCCAATCTGCCATTCATTGTAGTTAAAGTTATATTTGCCGTCCACGAAGGAAAGCGTTCCGTCTTCCCCGTAAACATAATCCACCCCTTCTTCCCCCTGGGTGATCAGCATATACAGTTCATCATTGGTATTTAACAGCTCGATCAGTTCCACTGCCTTTTCAATGTTCTCGGATTTTGCGTTTACCGCAACCGCCGCCGTTGACCCCGCACCTGCCGGTAAAAGAGTCCTTGTTGTGGAAACCGTAACTGCCGGTGCCGTATCCGCCTCACACATACTCATCTTGGACACATCACTATTTCCCGGGAAATCAACGGAATCCGGCCAGCCATAGCAAAGCTCCGCCACAAACTTGGCAGCCTTCCTGTCAACAGTCGTATCTGTTACCGTGGCGCCGTCTTTCCTTACGTACCCCTTTTCGTACCAGTCGCGCATGATCTTGCAGAACTCCATGAACTCATCGGTGGCAAACTGATTGATAACGGTATCCGGATCTTCATAGCGGATCCATCCCGCCATCTGGGAATCGCCTACCGCTTCCATATCCCAGTAAATGCCATCGCTTTTCCACAACGGACCGCCCTCCGCAGTTTCCCATCCGATCATATCCGGGTGTTTTTCAAGAGCCTTACCGATAAATTCCCCTGTCATTTCCAAAGCTTCCAGCGTGGATTTCCCCTTCACTGCCTGCCACAGCCCTTCCGGTATCCTGGAATAGGTTTCCGGTGCCAGCGTCGGCAAAAGCTCCGTTAAATCCGCATAAGCGCCCTTGCCCGCATGGTTGTAAAAGTCAAACCAGTTTGCCGTAAAACACAAATCCCACGCATCTCCGGTATTGATCATCAGGTTCATCTTTTCCTGATACTGGAATCCGTCGATCATGATCAGATTTAAGTGAACGCCGATTTCTTTTTCAATGATCTCATTCGCTTTCGCCATGATCCTTTCCTGATCAATCACCGGGCTGTTTGACATGTAAAAGCTCAGCTCCACGATATCCCCGGTGCTTTCTTCCTGTTTTGCGGACTCCTCCTTTTCCCGTTACCAAAATGATTATCCTTATTCCTTCACCGCCCCGATCGTAAGTCCTGACGCAAAATACTTTTGCAAAAGCGGATATAAGAAGATGATCGGCCCTACCGCCAGCACGCAGGTGGCCATCCTCGCCCCCTCGTTTGGCAGATCCGCAATGGCATTCTGCATGGACTTGGAAGCGCCGGCGTTCTGCATCAAATACTGGATATTGTTCATCAAAGACTGCAGAAGGTACTGCAGGGTCTGAAGCTTCGGATTTTCAATGTACAAAGAACAGGTCATCCAGTCATTCCAATAAGCAATCGCCGTAAAAAGCCCGATGGACGCCAGCGAAGGCTTGGATAAGGGCAGGACGATCTTAAAAAACGTCCGGATTTCCCCTGACCCGTCTATCCTTGCGGATTCCAGCAAAGAAACCGGAATTGTCCTGAAAAAATTTTTCATGATCAGCACGTTAGTGGCTGATGCCATGTAAACAATAATCAATACAAATATGGTGTCTTTTAAGTGGAGATACTTCGTCAGCAGCATATAAGTGGGAACCAGGCCTCCATTAAACAGCACGGGGATGTATACAAACAAAGCCAGCTTATTTCTTGCCGTCACCTCTTCCCTTGTAAGCCCGTAGGCCAGCATGGACATAAAAAGCAGATGCAGGAACGTTCCCGCCACCGTGACAAATACCGTGACCCCATAAGCTCTGGCCACGGAAGCCGCCCCTGTAAACACGTACTCGTAAGCGGAAAGGCTGAACTTCCTGGGAATCAGGTGGTATCCTTCCATCAACAGGGATTTTTCATCCGTAAAGGAAATCCCGATCACCAGGAGAAGGGGCAGCACACAGGCAAGTGTCAGCAAAACGAATACAATATGTACGGAAAGGTACCATCCATTTAATTTTTTTGTTTTCATCTCTCCCCTCCTAAAACAGTGCGCTGTCCGGTTCAATCTTTTTAATCACCAGATTGGACGCCAGTATCAATATAAACCCTACCACCGACTGGTAAAGCCCGGCAGCTGTCGACATGCCGTAATCCCCAAGGCTCTTTAACGCCCGATACACATAGGTGTCAATGACATCCGTAGCCTGATACAGTGCCCCGGAATTATTAGGCAGCGTGTAAAACGCGTTCCAGTCGCCAAAACCGCCGTTGAAGAATTTTCCCACCCATAAAAGAATCAGCACGATCATGGCAGGGCGGATCAGCGGCAGCGTGATGTTTTTGATCTGCTGCCATTTACCTGCCCCGTCTAACTGCGCGGCTTCAAAGTAATCCGTGTTAATCCCCGCTATGGCGGCCATATATAAAACGGAATAATACCCTATGTTCTTCCATACATAAGCCAACGGCATGATAAACCGCCAGTATTTTGGTTCACTGTACCAGTAAATCTCCTGCCCCAGCACATGATTCACAATCCCCCTGTCCACACTTAAAAGGGAAAACAGGATATACTGGATCACGATCCAGGAAAGGAACGTGGGCAGCAGGATCGCCCCTTTGTAAATGGTGGAGCTGACCTTCCCCTTCAGTTCGTTTAACAGAATCGCAAGGGCCATGGCGCACACCGTCACAAGCACCAGCTCCAGCATGTTATAAAATAAGGTATTGAAGGTTACGGTCTTGACCGTGTCGGACTTGAAGAAAAACTCAAAGTTCTTATACCAGGGGTCCATCCACGGGCTTTTAAAAATCCCGTCCACCGGGTTAAAGTCTTTAAACGCCAGTATGATCCCCACCATGGGGGCATAAAACAGCAGTGCGATCATGAAAAGACCCGGGGCCATCATGACATAAAACGGGGCCTGTTTCTTGAACGGAACCTTCTTTTTTTCCAGAGCTCTTTTTTCATCGGTCTCCCTCCCTTATCCACTGGTACATTTCCGTCTCGGAGGCCGCTTTGGCCGCAAGGCAGACCCGAGCGCTCCAGATTCCGGCGCTTAAGGGGGAAACGGATTCCTTTTCCCTTCCGGAGATCAGATCCACAAAGTTCTGCATCAGAACCTGGTCGCCGCCTCCATGCCCATCCGTCGACGTGTGAAACTGAATCCTGGCGGCCTTATCGCTCATATGGTCATAGACTACGATTTCGTCCCTGACAAAATCATATTCCAGCGTTCCCAAATAGCCGTACAGCCTAGCCCCTCTCCTTGCCGCTTTCTTCCTTGCAAAGAAATTCTGGCTGTAGACCGCATGCATGCCGGACTCATAGCGCACGATCATGCTCCCGCTGTCCTCATTTCCGGTATCTTTTGCATAGCAGCAGTAGTCCCCCCTGGGGGTGTCATTCCGTGTCTTTTCAATATGGTAAGTGCTTTCCATACAATCCCTCATGCGGTCACACTGGCTGCAACGAAGACCGGAAGGCATATCCCCCCGAAAGATCTGCTTCGATTTCATCGCACAGACCTGAACGGGCTTTTCTCCGGTGAGATAGTTAATCACGTCGATATCGTGAGTGGCTTTTTGTAAGAACAGCCCGTGGGCCTTCCCTTCGTCCCGGTACCAGTCGTGGAAATACACGAAACCGTACCCAACGTCGTTATAAGCCTGCACATGGTCAATCTTCCCGATCACGCCTTCGCTGATCAGCCGCCTTGTCTCCCGGATCAGGGCCGTTGTCCGAAGGGGGAACGACACCACTGTGGGAACCTTTTCCTTCCCTTCCCATCTACAAAGGCTCTCTACGTCTTCTTCGCAAATGCCTACCGGTTTTTCCAAAAATAACGGGATTCCTTTTTCCAGCACCATGCATGCATATTTTGCGTGTAAATTACAGGGCGTGCCTACCATGACCCCGTCTAATGCTTCCTTACTTAGCATCTCTTCCGCAGTTTCGTAAAAACGGATTTCATCCGGATCCATCCTGCATTTCCTTAACAGTCCGTCAATCTTGTCAATTTCCAGCTCATGCTGCAGTTTCTTATCACCGTCCTTGCGCATCAGCTCCTTTACCCTTACCGGGCCAGGATCCGCCACGGCCACAACCTTTGCGTCACCATAACAATCCCGCAGCTGATCCATCAGCATATCAATCCGGACGCCATACCCGATCACACCGATCCCAATACCCATCTTCCCATCCTCCTTTTCCCGAACTTCGTTTGTCAGCCCTTATTATGGATTCTGCCGCTTTCCTTTTCAACAATCATCTTTGCGCATCACTTCTATTTCTACCAAACACGTCTCTAAAAAGTAACACAATCTCACATTATTACCGGTCACTATTGAAAACCGCATATTTTTTCCTTATAATTTTCATTAATTATTGTCATATGGGGAGGCCGGCTATCATGCGCAGACACATTTCAGTCAAAAACTTTTTTTACACATTATTATTTACATTTATACTTTCCTCCATTATTTCCACGCTGATCCTTACCGTTTTTTCTTACCGTTAACTACATAAATTCCATTACGTCCACTATCAAAAAGGCAAACCAGCAGCTTTTATCCCAGACCAACTTCGCCATTGACCAGATGGATGAAAATGTAGGCCGCCTTGCCAGCTCCTTTCTCACCAACAGCCATATCATGGCCTATTTATACTCCCTTGACATTGAAAGCACTATCCCGGTGCTCACCGCCAATGACCTGAAAAAACAGTTGCTGGCCCTCCCTTATGTGGAAAGTGTCTATCTTTTTAATGGAACCAACGGTTATATTTATTCCTCCAAAACAGGTTACCAGACATCTCTTAGCGATTTTGAAGACCCCGGCGCAGCCACCCTGCTTAAGGACAGGAACTTTTTATCTTCAGGCGCCAAACGCCCCGTTCCCGGTTCGAAAGATCCAAGAACCGGCGCCGTAAAAACTATCAGCTACTACTTCCCCATGGATTCTTCTGACGGTCTTAACGACATCATTGTCATCAATATCTCCATCTCCTCGTTGACAGATTCCATTGATTCGTTAAAACGGCTGACCGCCGCTTCCGGATCCGGCTTTATTTTGCTGGATGAAAACAAATCCTTCCTTATCGGAATTGTCAGTGGCAGCATGGAGGATGACGGAAACTGGCTCTCCTGTGCGTTACAGACAATCTCTTCCCGTGAAGAGCCGGACAACAGCTTTGTGAAAATAAACGGTTCCTACTATTTTCAGGTTTCCACCAGTAATAACCGTTATGGCTGGTACTTGCTCCAATACGTATCCGCCAAAGATATTTTTCAGGATGTGGTTTTTACCACCCTTACCGGGTTTTTACTGTTCCTGTGCGTTCTGGGAATCAGCTTCCTGTTTTGTATGTATTTCAGCCGGCGCCTTAACACGCCCGTACAGTCCCTGTTAAGCCACAACCAACAGCTAAGCACCCTGCAGCGCAAGACCAGATATTCCCGGATCCAGAACTTTTTAAACCGGCTGCTGGAAAATAACAGCTTAGATTCCCCTGACCAAACCAGACAACAGTTAGGGCATCTGGGTCTTTCATATCTGGAAGGAGAAAAACTCTGTATGGCAGTTTTTAAAATAGACAATTAGCGGCAGTTTTTATCCCTTCAAAATCCGGAAGACCTGTGGGCGATGCGCTTTTCTGCCGTCAACATCATGGAAGAGCTGGCCTCCACCGCTTTCCCCTGCAATGCGTTCAGTTGCGGATCATTTGATAAACGGACAGGCCGAATCCGCCTGGTCTGATTACCATGGGCTGCCAGCCAACTATTCACTTATAGCTACAATGAGATCATGTCCACCATCATCCGAATGACTTATATGGTCTATGAGCGCCTGATTGAGAAATACCTCATGATAAAGGATGGCCTTACGCAAAACACGAAAAGCCTCCTGGCCAATCTGGAATACGCCGAGATTGCGGAAGACATCCACAATCATGTGCGCGTCTTTTTGGATGAGACCGCTGACGCCATCCGGAAATTAAAGGAAGACCCCGCCCAGCAAAACGCCGCCATCATATCGGAAAAAATGACCGCTATCATAAAGCTTGAATACGCAAACCCCACCCTGTGCCTTTGTTCCATAGCCGATAAGATTGGCTTATCCACCAATTATGCCGGACATATGTTTAAGCAAAGTATCGGTATGTCAGTTTCGCAGTATATTCTGGAATTGCGTATGGGGCAGGTGGCCCGCCTCTTGCAGACCACCTCTCTTCCCATACAACAGATTTTAGAAAAAGTAGGATTAGAAAAGAATAATTATTTTTACACCCGGTTTAAAAATCATTTCGGGATGTCACTTAGCGAGTACAAGCAGAAACTTCTGGAATCTCCCCAAAACGCCAAATGAGATGATAGGATATTTTCTCCTCATTGAGCTGGTATTTGGCCGCCGGGGGATATCCACAGCTCCCGGAACCGATACCGCTCATTTTGTAATCAATGTTCCACACCGTATAAGGGGATTCTTCCAGTTCAAAGTTATGCCCCGTTTCCCGGAGCTGTTCCTGGGTATAGTGGGATACCTGGAAGGAAACGGGATTTTCGGCACTTAACCTGATTCCCCTCCCTTCCCCGTCTTTCAAGCCGGCCTCATAGGTATGGCAGTGGCTGCCGTTTTCCTGAGGCTTGATATGATCCTCATGCATCATTGACACCCGGTCCTTAAAACGGCCAAACCATGTGGATCGCTGTTTGTCAAGATAGGCATCCCCGGGCCCCTTTCCCAGATATTCCACGGATTCAAACTCCCGTCCAAGGTAAAGCGTAAGACCCATTCTGGGAAGCCAGACCATGTCTTTATTTCGATTTCCCTTAGCCGTAACCTCAATGGAACCGTCGGGATAAACCTTCCATTTGCTCTGAAACTCTAAACATTTTTCTTTATGCAGCGGGCAGAAGTCCTGCAAAACATTCACGACACATGTGTCATTTTCCTGACATACACTCATTTCCCGGCTCCTTGATGTCATATAGTAATAACCGGCCGCATCCCACTCTTTTGCCAGATAGATATCATTATCCGTTTCCGCCCGGGTAAAGTTAAATTCCATGGGTTTTTGCAGGTATTCTTTCCCCTCATAGACAAGGGAAGTAAAAACCCCCTCCCACAGGTCAAACAAATAGGTAAACCGGTCTCCATAGATACGAACCATGCGCCCTTCTTCCTGCCAGCCCACGCGCTCCCCTTTCTCTTCCGGCAGCTTTAAACGATATGCCTCCTTAAGGAAAAACTGGTCAAATCCCAGCTCTTCCCCTTTCCCCTTCATAAACAGCCCGCCGTTGGAAAGATAGATAAGGCGCAGACACGCCACTTCCCCCTTGATTGGCGCTTTACAGGGAATCTGATATTCTCTGGATTCCCCAGCCGGATGACTAACAGGGTCAAAAAAGCCCGTCTGGGTTATTTCCCCATCTTCGGAAATTTCATAGTTTATCCGGACCGCATCCTCCAAAGCCGTAAAATCAAGCCAGTTTTTCAAAAGCACCTTATAGGCTCCTTCATTGACTGATTCGGTATTGACAAGGCTGGCCCGTATCGGCCGGAGCACATTTTTGTATTCCTTTAAGCCGCTGGAAACGGTCCTGTCCGGAAACACCAGACCGTCCACACAAAAGTTCCCGTCGTGCTCGGCTTCGCCAAAATCTCCACCGTACAGATACCGCTCTTTTCCGTTTTCACCAATCCCGTCATACACGGCATGATCACACCATTCCCAGACACAGCCCCCCAAAAATCTTGGCTCCTCCAAAATCAGCTCCATATAATCTTCCAAGTCCCCGGGTCCGTTCCCCATGGCATGGCTGAACTCACTTAAAAAATAAGGCCGTCCGGCCCCCGACGCCAGATAGTTCCGGATCCCGTCAAGATCGTGGTACATGCGGGCATAAAGATCCAGCATGGAAGTATCCTGGGGAAACCGCTCTTCCCTTAAAATGCTCTCATAATGTAAAAGCCGGACCGGGTCGTATTCCTTCACCCATCTTCCAGCCTTTTCCATGGCTTTACTCATACCGGACTCGTTCCCAAGCGACCACATGAAAACGCAGGGGCGGTTCTTATCCCGGATCACGTTCCTTTGCACCCGGTCCATGATGGCCTCTTCAAAAATGGGATTTTCCACGGTGCAGGACATCCGTTTCAAATAATCCTCTTCCTTGCAGTTGATGAAAACGCTGCCGTGGGCCTCTATATCGCTCTCACTGATAACAAGGAACCCGTACTGGTCGCACAACCCGGGAAACCAGGGGGCATTGGGGTAATGACTGGTTCGTATGGCGTTGATGTTATGGCTTTTCATCAGCGAAAGATCCTTCTCCGCCTGCGCCACGCTTATGGCATAGCCGGTCTTAGGATCACTGTCATGGCGGTTTACCCCCCGTATCTTCAGCGGTCTTCCGTTCATAAAAACCACCCCGTCCCGAACCGTTATCTCACGAAAGCCGATGGTTTCCCAGATCCGCTCCTGCCCGCAGATAATTTCCGCACGGTACAGGTAAGGCGCCTCCGGGTTCCACAAAATAGGGATTGAAACCGACAGTTCCAGCTTCCCTTCCTTCCCCTTTTCCTCTGCGCATAACCTGCCGTTCCGGTCATAAATGCAGACTTTTGCTTCCAGCATTTCCCCGGTGCAGCCATAGGAAATCTCCACCTTCCCGCTTTTCCCATCCTCAGACGGCTCTGCCGCAATCCGGTAATCCCGGATATGTTCCTTCGGGCGGACCAAAAGGTACACATCCCGGAAAATCCCGGACATCCGCAGTTTATCCTGATCCTCCAAATAGGTTCCGTCACACCATTTTAACACCAGCACCGCTAAAAGGTTTTCCCCGTCCTTAACGTACTGCGTGATATCAAATTCACTGTTTGCGTGAGAAACCTGACTGTATCCCACAAAACAGCCGTTTACCCAGACGTAAAAGCAGGAATCCACACCGTCAAAATTTAAGTAAACCTTTTCCTCGCCCTTCCTGTTTAACATAAAACCCTTGCGGTAAGCGCCGCAGGGGTTTTCCCTGGGAACATAGGGGGGATTGTAGGGGATTGGGTACATCTGGTTTATGTACTGATGGCTGTCAACGCCATAATACTGCCAGCAGGCCGGAACGCATACCTTTTGGAAGCCCTGCCCCTCCTCCCCGCCGCCTTCCTTCCCTGACAAAAAGAATCCGTCAGGAACCTCTGACGAAGAAGCATAAAAGCAAAATTCCCACTCCCCGTTTAACATCACCTGACGGCTATCCCCCGCTAAATCCTCCGGGAGATAATACGCCCTTGGTTCTTCCGTTCCCAAATGAAGGACCTTTGGGTTCTCATAATAAGCTTCCAGCTTCATAACAAATTCATCCTTCCGTTTTTCCGTTATCCCTTTTCAGGGTATACGCCATATTTCTGCCACAGGTTCCACATCCGCTCGTAGCGCTGCAAAGGAAGGCCCGTGTACACACAGTTGGAAGTGGAAAAAATATACCCTTTCCCATCTGCCATCCCTTCCTTTAAAGAACGCATCACGTCCGCATCGCACTCCTCGTCAGTTCCGGTCTGCAAAAGGCCGCAGTTCACATTCCCCACCAGAGCTATGGAATCCCCCACGATCTCCCGTACCTTCCTAAGAAATACCCCGCCCTGAGGATCCAGAGAGTGGATGGCATTTGGCTTACAGTCCGCCATCTGCTTTACGATGGGCATAATATTCCCGTCCGTGTGCTTAATCGTATAGTAGCCCATTTTCCGGTATTCCGCAATCACCTTCTTAAGGTAGGGCACGATCAGCTCGTCAAATTGGTCCGGCGAAAAAAACGGGTTGACATTAAAGCAATAGTCTGAGCACAGGGTAAATCCGTCCAGAAGATGACCGTTCTGGTCAAGCCGCATTGCTAAATCCAGACATTCCTCCACCCGTCTTTCGGATTCCTCGTTCAACTCCTCCGGTTCTTCCACCATCCGTACCGCAAAATCCATCATGGAATCACCGTCCGGAATGGCCCATGTAGGGTCGCCATGCATCATGAGATAGTACTCATCCCCGCTCTTTTCCCTGATAGTCTCCAAAAGCCATTTAATATTTTCAAACCCTTTTAGCGCGGACTGTACAAAAATGGCGCTGTGGCCATAGCGCTTGGCAATATCAATATGGATATCCGCCATCTCATTAATATGAAGTTTTCTTTCCTCGTAGCTCATCTGGTTCCATTGGTCATAAAGCCTGTGGCAGGGATGTACCTTCCCGAATGCCTCCTGAATTTTGTTTTTATGATTTAAAATCCCCTCTGTATTCCCTGACAAACTCTATCATATTTAAGTATCCTTCTGCCGGAACATAAGACGGTATCGAGTTCCCCGTTCCCATCGCAATCCCCTTCTGGTTCCCCACCTTCTTAAGAATATCCATGGTGTATTCCCTTAAAGCGGCCCTGTCCATCTGGCAAAGGGCATCCACGTCAAACCCGCCAAAATTCCCGATCCGCTCACCGTAAGTCTCCACCCACCAGGAAAATGGCGCAATCTGATCCTCATTGGAATGTTTGGCGTTAATGCCCGCCCCGATCAGGTCTTCCATGATAGAAGAAATCTGTCCGCAGGAGTGCAGCAAAAACGGCTTTTGATAGCCGTGTACCAGGTCGATGATGGGCCGGTACCGGGAAACCACTTCCCTTCGCAGGGTATCCGCGGAAAGAAGGGTATTGCTCTTATATCCCATATCATCCCCGAACCGGGGCACACAGTAAATATCCCCGTACTCCGCCATAAACCGCTTCCAGATCTTTAAGTTCGTCTCCCCTGCCTTACGAAACAGCTCTGAAAACAATTCTTCGTCGTCATACATCATAAGGCAGAGGTTTTCGTAACCGGTAATATCCTGGACACATTCAAAAATCCCGTTGCCCACGCCCCCTACCGCCTTCATCCCTTCCGGCATCCGGTTCCTCAGTGCGGAAAAATATTTCCCGTTCGCCTTAAAGTAAAGGTCGGGAATTTCCTCCCAGGGGTATTCTTCAAAATCTTCCCTGGTTTTGATCGCCGGGTCGATCCGGCTGTTTCCCAAAGCCCCGCCACCCGGCATCACCTGCCCGATACAGCATTCAAAGGGAACCGCGTCATACCCGTAATCCCTGAAAAACCCGCAGTAAAGGGAAAAAACTCTTCCAGTTCCCTGTCGTCTCCCTCAAAAAGACCTGCCAGATCCCTTCCGATTATCTCCCCGATCTTTCCCGCATCCACAATATGCTCATACAAAGGAAGCCTTTTCGACACCCTGTTGTATGCGGCGTCCACCACATTCCTGTAATCCGGTTCAAATGTATGCATACCTATCCTCCTGCCACTTCTTTTTATTTTTCATTCCATTTGCGGAACACTTCGAATACGTCTTCCGGTTTTGCCCCGGCCCGAACTCGCATTGGGCAATGCACCCGCCGTTACTCCAAAGGGGGCCCTGACGTTGCGGATCTCCTTTTGGATATCCTCCGCGGTTCCCTCCACCAAAAGGCGCCGGCGGTCGATCCCCCACTCTTCTCCTTCCGCCTCATTACTTCCTTTTAACATATCTTTATCATATCCGGCCTCATAAAGCCACTACGAAAAGTAACACTTTCTCTAAGATATCACACACTCTGCCTATTGGGAGAAAAAAAGGAAAAAAATATGGTAGATGGCAGGGAAAATCTGCCATCTACCACCTTGATCCACCATTTAATCCAGTACACCTGCCACCGGAAGGTTTTCCATTGCCTTTTTCTTTTGATAAGGGGAGGAAAGCTCCAGGTATCGTTCTTCTTTGCCGCTCTTTTCAAAAGAGGTAAGGATCTCCAGCACGTGAAGAGTCTGCTGGGCGTCTGCCCTAAACTCCCGCCCGGTGCGAAGCGCCTTTGCCATGTCTGCCACTCCAATCCCCCGGCTGTTTTCACCATAGCCAAACAAAAGCGGCATCTCCTTAAAGGATCCATCCTCCGGCCTGAGCAAGCTTATGCTGCCGCCAAAACCATTGGGATCCGGCACTCGCAAGGTTCCTTTGGTTCCGTACACTTCCAAAAACGCCTGCCTGTCATAATAAACGTCGAAAGTGGTAAGCACCGTGCCGATGGCCCCGTTTTCAAACTGCAGAAGCCCTGCCGTGTGGGTGGGAACCTCCACGTCCACCACTGTGCCGCGCTTGGGCTCGCTGGTGATGACGCGCTGAGCAAACCCTTTCCCGCACATACCGCTTACGCCTTTTACCCTGCCAACCAAATTGACCAGTGCAGTCATATAGTAAGGGCCCATATCCATCATGGGGCCTCCCCCGGCCTGATAATAGAATTCCGGCGCCGGGTGCCAGCTCTCATGCCCGTGGCACACCATCTGTGCCTGTGCGCCCACCACGTCACCGATAAAGCCATCGTCGATGAGTTTCCGGCAGGTCTGGATGCCCGCACCTAAGAAGGTATCCGGTGCGCCGCCAAGCATAAGCCCTTTTTCTTTCGCAAGATTGACAAGTTCCACCCCTTCTTCATAAACCGCCGCCAAGGGCTTTTCGCTGTAAACATGCTTCCCCGCAAGGAGCGCCGCCCTGGTAGTCTTATAATGCTCGTTAGGTCTGGTCAGGTTTAAAATAATCTCAATCTCTCCATCGGCCAGCATCTCCTCCATGGTTTCATACACTTTGGGAATCTGGTATTCCTCTGCCGCCTCCTTTGCCTTTTCCACAAAAAGGTCACACACGGCCACAACCTCCACCTCAGAAAAAACTTTGGTAAGGTTCTTAAAATAAATCCCGCTGATTGCACCGGTGCCCAGCACGCCAATCTTCACTTTATCCATGATAAGCTCCTCTCCTTAATACATTTTTGCGGTATTTTCGTACCGATCCGTGGTAAGGTGATTCTTCACCGCATAGGCTTTTCCTTCCGCCGCCCACAAAAGGCCCCGCTCCATCAAGACCGCGGATTCCGGAAATTTGTCAAATACGTCGTCATGATGCCCTAAAGAACAGTAAAACACCCGCCCGTTGCCCCAGAATTTCGTCCATGCCACCGGCATGTCCACCGCCTTGTTGGCGCTGTGGTAATAATTCACCACCGGGAACCTGGTGGTCGCCAGGACCTCCACCGCCGGGTCCACATGGAGATAATAGTGCTCGCTGCAGACGTGGAAATCCTCAATCCCTTCCACGATGGGGCTGGAGCCTTTGTGGATGTTCACCGTGTAATCAATCCCATCCCCGCCGGGGTGGCTGACCCACTGCCCACCAGTCATAAATTGCCACTCAACATCCTGACGGAAGGCATCGCACATCCCGCCGTGGCAGCCCCCCAATCCTGTTCCCGCAGCAACCGCAAGGCTGATGTTTTTACAATACTCCGGCTTAATCTCCCCCATGGTCCAGCAGGGAATGATCAAATCCATCGCCATCACCTTTTCCCTGTCCGCAAGCACGTCCTGCGTGTCGGAAATTTCACAGCTATACCCGTGTTTTTCCATCATTTTCCCAAACCGTTCTGCCACCAGTGCCGGCTCATGTCCATCCCACCCGCCCTGGAATATCAATACCTTTTTTGTCGTTTCCATAAAGAAACCTCCTTCCTTTTCCGTCCAAAAAACTTTCTACTTGCAGTATAGCAGATTATTCAGTAAAATGATGGTCAGAAGAAAAAAGAAACCAGCCATAAATTGCCATGCATGAAATGCAAAATATACATTACCCACATTGTTAAAAGGAGGATTCTGCCCCATGCAGCCCTTTTATGAAAAAAAGAACGAAGAATTTCGGTGTTTTTCCTCGGAAAATATGTCTTTCCCGGCGCACTTACACTATGCGGCCGAGCTGATCTTTGTTAAGGCCGGAATCATTGACGTTACGGTAAATGACCAGACAAAAACACTCAGGGAAAACGAGATTGCCCTCATTTTCCCTGAGACCGTACACAGCTACCTGACAAAGGATCATTCCCACTCCATCCTGTGCATCTTCTCCCCTTCCCTTACAAGGGGATATTACCAGCCGCTTTGCAAAAAACAGCCCGAGTGCCCGTTTTTTTCTTCCCAGGCATACGATATGGACCTCGCCCCCTCCTTTGACAGGATGCTTTCCCAGGCAGGACACTCCCTTCCCATCAGCGAAGCATGGCTGAACCTGATCTTAGCTTATCTGATGTCGGACGCGGTTCTGCTTCCCCGCAACGACCAGTACCGCACGGATATCGGCTATCAGATCATTTCCTACATCTCCAACCACTTTCAGGAACCCCTTTGTCTGGATCAGGTTGCCCAGGAACTGCATTTTAACAAATACTACATCTCCCGGGTATTTTCCGGCAGGCTGCACTGCAGTTTTCACGAATACCTAAACCGGCTACGATTAGATTACGCCGTCCGGCTCCTTCGGGAAACGGACCACAATATCACGGATATCTGGCAGGATGCCGGCTTTGAAAGCCAGAAGACCTTTAACCGCACCTTTTTGTCCTGCTATGGGATGACACCCTCTAAGTACCGCGGAAAAATGCCCGCCGAATAAAACTGCCATACTGTTACCCATAATATTTTTCAACACGCTCTCTAAATTTTTCAAACAGGGGATAATACACTTCGATGATGCTTTGAAACTGTTCCGACGCAAGGGTTCCGTCATAGTCATGAGCTAATTGATTTCTTATCCGCAGCATCTTCATCCACCGGTCATCATCAATAATGCCGTTGGCAAATGCCTGCTGCAGTGTTTCCCGCGGCGATCCAAGGGCAAAGTCAAGAATTTCAAGTTCTTTTACCAATATATCCTTCATGACCTTCCACGCAATGTCAAAGGTGAGATTATAATTTAAAACCGTTCCTTCCAGCACAAAGTCGGCCTTTACATCCGCGTCAAGACTTTTTCCTAAATTCTTCAGACTTTTACAGAAGGTACGATATCTGTTAATAGATCTGCTTTCCATATTTTCTTATATCCTCCAGGAGAAATTCATTGTGGATACTGTCATGGTCAAAAATATCAATTTTACGAAGCGTATCGATTTCCTGAAGTTCCTGCTCTAATTGCAGGATATCTTCACATCCATAAACCACAAAATCTATATCGCTTGTGGGCGCCGCTTTGCCCGTTGCAAAAGAACCAAACAGATCCAGCCGCCTGACTCCATTTGATCTGCATATTGCGGCAACTTTATCGATCACTTCCGAAACCGGCATGATATGCTCATTTTCCTCTGCAATCCTCTTTTGAAAGACTGTTTTATCAGGCATACCTGCCGCCTCCTTTTTCTTTATTATCACCATTTTATCATCAAATAATTTCTTTGTAAATAAATCCCCCAAAATCGTAATTGCGTTGGTTAAAAAATCCTAGTATAATTTAGCAAGACTAAAAGAAAGGTATTGATATGCTTATTACTGGCTTACCTGATGGAAGATACAGCCCTGCTCCCTCGGGATGCCCAGGCCCAAACGGATATCGGCTACCAGATCATCTCCTATATTTCCAACCATTTTCAGGAATCACTGACCCTTGAGCGGATTGCCCGGGAGCTGCATTTCAACAAATACTATATTTCCCGGGTATTTTCCGGAAAGCTCCATTGCAGCTTCCATGAATACGTAAACCGTCTGCGGCTGGATTACGCCGCCCGGCTCCTTCGGGAAACGGACCAAAGCATCACGGACATCTGGCAGGAAGCCGGATTTGAAAGCCAGAAGACCTTTAACCGTACCTTTTTGTCCTGCTATCGGATGACCCCTTCCGGGTACCGCGGATTTTCACCCATCAGCTCAGCCGGTCACAGTAATCATTAATTTCCTCCCGCACCGTCCTTTGGGTGATCCGCATTCATCATCAGACCTCCTCTTTTTTCTGCAGGCTGTCGTTATAGCGCATACTTTCTTCATACATGGCTTCCAGGTTTTCAATCTTCCAGTCCACGGTGGAACCGTTTCCCATGGTCATCATAAAACGCCCTTCCGGCCGATGGAAATTTTCCATCAGGCAGCGCACTTCCTCTCGTACTTCCTTAGGCGTTCCAAAGGCAAAAAGATATTGCACGTCAATGCCGCACCAGATGCAGATCTTACCCCCATACTCCTTTGCGATTTTTTTCTCGTCCATGGTATTTTTCTGGATCGGATGGATCACGTCCAGGCCGATCTCTATAAAATCCGGAAAGTACAGTTCAATATTACCGCAGGTATGAAGCCAGAAATGGCATCCCATCTCATGGGCCTTGTCAAAAAGTTTCTTATAATAAGGCTTAAAAAATTCCCTGAAGATCTCCAACGAAAAAAAAGGCGCAGTCTGTGTTCCGATATCATCCGACACAAAGAAACCGTCCACATCCCACTCCTTTTTTGCGCGCTCCATCCCCCGGATATAAAAATCCGAAAGTTTTGAAAAAAAACGGTGGATCTCATCCGGACACAGATAAAAGTCTGTCAGCGCATTTTCCATACCCCTAAGGGACCACAGCCGCTCAAAAAAGCAGTACCACCATCCCCCAAGCAGGTACTTATCTCCTTTTAACTTCTTTTGTGTTATCATTGCCGGGGAATCGGCGTCCGGAAAGGATTCATAAAAATCTTCCGCTTCCTCCCAATCCTCAATAAAACACTGGGCATCTATGCCAAGGGCATAAATGCCCTTAGCATAAATGCCCTTAGCATAAATGCCCTTAGCATCCAACCCTCTGGTGTCATCCTGCTTTTTTCCTGCAGGAGCCCAAAAGTAATCCGGATCCGCTTCCGTTCCTTCCGTCATACCGGGCATGGCGAGAAATACCGTGTCCACATCGCAGGGATATTGTTCCAGCCACTTTGCCCTTTTTTCGGGATTATCCCCGAACACATTGTTCCCGATCCAGAAATCATATGCCAGCGGCACCCTGAGCCCCTGCCCTTTTCCCTCAATTACCTTTATCACTTCTTCCCTTGTCATTGATTTCTAACAAGAATGATAATCATATCCCTTTTTTCTCTTCTCAATACCCAATCATGGGAATTGACAAAGGCTCTGTTTCGAACGCATCCTTTTCCCCATTTTTCACTTCATAAAGCACGGCGGCCGTTTCCTTCACCGCCCCCATCAATTCCACGGAAGGCTGCATACAGATATCAACCATGCCAATCTGATAATTTTCCCCGTCAAAACGCCCCAGACAGAACTGGTCATTATACTGGAACCAGTGGGCGCCAACGCCATATGGGTGGCTTGCCACCTTTTCCACATAATGGCGGTACATCACCGCCCGCTGCTTCTGGTCCGGCACCCCCTTTAAGCCGGTGGCCGTAAGCCCCCGGTCAAGAGCGCCACAGTGGAACTCACCCATTAAAATGGGCAGATCCACCCCTGCGTTTTTCACGAAGTCCATATCCTTCGTGGGGTCAAAGTCATAACAATTGATGGAAAACACATCAAAATACTCCCACCCCGCCATCATACCCCGATTATTCGCCTTCGACCAGCGCAGCCCCAGATTAAGATGATCCGAATCCACCTCCCGGCAGGCCATGGCCGGCACCCGGCTGTATTCCCGGACCAAAAACACCGAATACTCCCGCAGGTCGTCTTCCGCTTCCGGGAAACGCCCAAGGCAGCCGTCAATGGGCTTTTCCAGATCCGTAAAATCCTGAAAATCCGCCTCCCAGGCCGCATTCAGCGCTGTTATCGTCTCATAACGTTCCTTTAGAAAATCTACCAGCCCCCGTTTGCAGCAGGTAGGCGCCGGGTTACGCAGCACCTCATCCGCAATCACCAGATTTTCCACGAAATTAAACTCCGGCTCATTGCGGAGGAAATACCCAATCAGCCATGGGTCATCCTTCCACTCCTTAAGCCGTTCGGCGTAAGCCCTTGCATTCTCCTCATATTCTTCCGACAAAACATCCGGGAAATCCCTGAAGATCAGAGTCTTTGTCATGGGGAAGCCGGGAAGCTCACGGACATAAGGCAGACTGTCATGCCCGTCGTTTACATGAAGGCCGGGGAAATTTCCCTGAGAGTTGATCCCGCTTCCTTTCAGGAACCGCATGGCGATTTCCTCCCACTTTTCCTTCCAGCTATCTCCGTAAACCCGTTTCAAATTCACGCCGGCAAAATTCAAGATCTTAAAATACTCCGGCTCCATATAGGCGGTCCTTTGACGGGTACCCTCCGTGTAAAATTCGCTCCACGCCGGATCCCTTTCATCCGGCAGCTTATCGCATACCGTTTCAAAGCCGTCAATCCGGCAGCCGTCACCGGTACGGGTGCCGCAAGGGCCCATGGAAAAATAATCACAGCCTTCCGGATCCACCAAATGCCACCGCCCGTCCGACGTCTTAAGGGTGGAGAAAAAACCGGTTCCTTCCTTTAACTTCCGGTTCCCATCCCCGCCCCAGCGGTTCCATGCCGGGAACGGGTATTCCGCCATCCCTTCCTGAGCCTTCAGGCTTTCTTTCAATTCCTCCAGGGAATGGATCTTTCCGGGCCATTCTTTCCCCTTCCACTGCCCAAACTCATCCACCACCTTCTTATCCGGTACGGGAAACTCCCCCGGCATGGTATTGGTGGTATAAAAATGGGAAAGCCGCACCGTCACCTCATGGAATACCTTTTCAATCCCCAGCTCAAAGTGCGCCACATCTTCCCGCTCCATCCGCTGCCCATGGCACACCAGCTTTAAAAGCCCCGGCGTCCTGTTGGTATAAATCGTGCCATTATCCAATAATTGCAGGTCAAGGCAGATGCGGGTGGGGAATTGGGGCAGCACCCCAAAACGCAGGTACAGCTTCTCCTTGTCCTGCCCCTCCTCAAAACATCGCAGCATCATGGCCGCCGAATGGTCTTCCATTATCTCCACGTTCCCCACCACGTACCTGTCCTTTGTTTCCGTTAGCTGCGGGATGCTGATGCCGCCTCCGGCGCTGCCAAGCTTTACCATGCACTCATCCTCACCGGCCATTATCATGACGGCATCCCTAAGCTCACTCTTCGTCCAATCAATTTTCATAACAATCTCCTCCTTTTCTTGTACGACGCCCCCCGGAAGAGCTCTCATGTGACGATGCCGGAAGCAATCTCCCACTTTAAAGCATGCAAGCTTCCAAATCACCCTTGCGCAAAGCCTCGTAAATTTCCCTATGGAGCCGGGTCGGATCTGATGTCCATGGTGTTCCGCTCTTTCCACCGACGCTTTGCATAAATCCGCTTATAAACCTGCAGGTTTTCCACAACTCCTGCCGGTTCCTGCTTCCTGCCCACCCGCACACCGGATCCGCAGAAGCGGGAAAGAGAAACCTTTCCCAATATAGATATTCACGATATCACTGATTGTTTGTCAATTTTCTATTTTTCTGACAATTCCCTGGCTTTTTTTCTTGTTTTCTTCTTCCTTGATACATTTCTTGATATAAAAAAGGCATCCCACGGCTCCTGCGAGAGATACCGCCGACGCCGCTATACCAATATTTTTATCCATTCCCGCAAACCCCTGGCAATACCCCATCACATAAACGCTCACGTTGGCAACCCCATGGAACAGCACTGGCGCCACAAAGCTTCCATACAGCTCGTACAGATAAGCCATCAAAAGCCCCAATATAGTTCCGTACACCGCCTGCACCAGATTCCCGTGATAACAGCCAAACAAAAGCGCCGACACAAAAAGCGCAATCCCATACCGAAAACACCGCTTCATCCTGTTGTAAATAAGCCCCCGGAAGACCGCTTCCTCCGCAATAGGCGCCAAAATCCCATACAGAATCAGCCCGACCAGAAAATTCACGCCAAACTGTGCCTCGACAGTCCGGGAAAAAGCCTGTGAGCTTCCCGTAAACCCGGTAACGCCAAATAAAAGGTTAAGCCCAAATGACGACAAAAATGCCAACGCACCCAAAAACATATACTTTTTGACCTGCCAGGATGTCTCCACGGTAAGAAACGGCTGCTTCTTCTTAACCGGTTCCCCCTCCCCGTCAAATGTCACCGGCCTGCCATCAATTTCCGCAAGAACGCCCTGCCCGATCGCTGCCACCCCTAAGCAAATAGCGATACCGTATATGATCCCCCTTACGGTATATGCGTTTTGCTGCAAAAATGCCGCCACGGTTTCCCCTGAATTTTCCATAAACAGGTTCAAACCCGCCCAAAGCAAAACTTCCGCCATGTCATGTGCCAAAAAATAGACCAAAAGCGGAAACAGGATATAAAGTGTTTTTCTGGGAGAACTCCAGGTACTGATACTGTCTTTATCCCACTTAATGTTCATTCTTTTCCAAAAGCTCATCCCCTAAAAGTATCCTTTCCAGTTGTTCCATAGTATCCGCCACCATATCCGCACCTGCCACACTAAGTTCCCCTTCGCCCGCATACCCGAAGCTTACACCTATCCCGGTAAGCCCATGAGCTATCGCCCCCTGTATGTCAAACTTCCGGTCTCCGATCATGGCACAAAGACTTTTTTTGTCCGCGGGATCCATCTCAAGAATCCCAAGCTGGCGCAACGCTTCTTCCACCACTTCTTCCTTGCTTCCTCTCGTTCCGTCCAGTTCACTTCCCACGACCACTTCAAAATATTCTTCAATTTGAAAATGCCGCAAAATCTGGCGCACAAAAACAAGCGGTTTGCTGGACGCCACCGCTAAATGAATCCCTTTTTCCCGGGCATGGGCAAGCATCTGCCCTGTGCCCGGTATGATCTCATTCTCCAACACGCCGACAGGCGCAAACCGCTCTCGGTACACCTCCACTGCCTTAAGCGCCTGTTCTTCTGACAAGCCGTAAAACTCCATGAAGCTGTCCTTAAGGGGCGGTCCGATAAATGGTTCCAATCTGTCAAGATCCGGCTCTTCAATGCCAAAATACTTTAAAGCATGCTGCACCGATCTGGTAATCCCTTCTTTGGGGTCGGTAAGGGTTCCGTCTAAGTCAAATAAACAATACTGAAACATTGATCACACCCATGCCTTTCCCGCCAGTTTCCTATAATCCCAATTTCTTAAACAAATCGCCCAGATTCGTACCTACGCTCTCCTTGGAAGAAAACTGTCTGGTATCGATACTTTCTACCTCATCGACTTGCTTTTCTTCCGCCACTGCCTTAATGCTCAAGGAGATTTTTCCGTCGTTGGTATTTAATACTTTGACTTTAACCTTATCACCTACCGCAAGAACTTCAGAAGGTTTCTTGATTCTCTTCTGGCTGATCTGGGAAATATGGACAAGACCGCTCAGCCCGTCCTTTAGATCCACAAAGGCGCCATAGGGCTGCAGACTTTCCACCGTTCCTTCCAGCACAGTGCCGGGTACTAACATGGCAATCTTGTGATCATGTTCTTCTTTTGCTTTCTCTTTTAAAATCTCTTTTGCGGAAAGCACCAGCTTTTCTTTTTCCCGGTCCACGGTGATGACCCTGACGGTCAATTCTTTTCCCAGATACTCGTTGGTATCTTCCACATATGACAAAGAAAGATGGGAAGCCGGGATAAAACCGCGTATCCCTTCCACATAAGCCACCACGCCGGCATTGACAACCCCGCCAACCTTGACAGGGATGTCAGTTTTTTCTTCCATGTATTTTTCCAATACATCCCAGGCAAGCACCGCTGTGGCTTCCTTCTTAGACAAAAGGATATTTCCCTGGCCGTCATCCATTTTGACTACCGTAGCTTCGATCACATCGCCTGCATGGACGTCCGCAAGGATGGAAAAATCAGGGTCGCTGCTCATATCCCCCGCCTTGATGATCCCCTGGGTATAATACTTAAGATCCAGAGTCACTTCTTCCTCATTCACATCAATAACCGTTCCTGAAATCACATCGCCTTCACTAATCTTACGGAAAGATGCCTCAAGCTCCTTTTCGTAATCCTTCATCGTTTCTTCCATTTCCCTTCTCCTTACCTTCTTTTCTTGCTTTTATCACGATTATAACACGTTCCCTGTATAAAGAAAAGCACCGTCTTAAAAGGCGGTGCTTTTCAAACTGTACGTTACACTTCCGTAAACTTATCCGGCCCTACTCCGCACAACGGACAGGTATAATCGGTGGGCAGTTCTTCTCCCTCATATATATAACCGCAGACCTGGCACTTAAATTTCCTAACCTTGCCGCCCTCTTTCTTTTCCTCTTCCTTAGCCTCAGCCTCGTCCGGAATATAGGTGGGTGCGTTTTTCGGGCTTTTCCCTTTCACCACCTGATGGTAATAAGCATAGGTCATGACGTTCCTGTTACCAAACAATTCCGCCCCGATAACCTCACCCAAAAATACCGTATGGGTGGCTGTCTCCATCTTATCCACCACCTTGCACACGATATAACCGCAGGAATCCTTGATCACCGGCATATACTCCTCCACGGAATAATCCACCTGCGCAAACTTATCCGTGTCCTTGCCTGAACGGAAACCAAAGGTTCCGATGATCGCCGGATCTGAATCCTCCGCCAAGATAGAAATGGCAAATTTCCCGTTCTTTTCAATACAGCCATTGGTGTAATTATCGTGATTGATACTTACCGCAATGGATGCCGGAGATGAAGTGATCTGCATGGTGCTGTTTGCCACACAGCCTGCCGGACGCCCCTCATCCCATGTAGTTACCACATAAACTCCGTATGAAAGTTTATGAAACGTGTTCTGGTTCATAAAATACCTCCTTAAAATCAGTAATCATTCCTGTTTTTGAATATACAGGCTTTTCCAATATCTGTCAATATATTTTTCCCATATTTCCAAAAATTCAAACATCCTTCCTATCATTTTGCCAGCATCGGGAACTTTCTATTTCATTCACCTGCTTTCTATGATAAAATGTACAGGCATGCTTAAAGCCGGCAGCAGCCAGCCCAAGCAAATTTCACACCGGTTTAAAAGGAATACACTATGAGCATTTTAAACGTAGAACACTTAACCCACGGTTTTGGCGACCGTGCCATTTTTCAGGATGTCTCCTTCCGTCTTTTAAAAGGCGAACACATCGGCCTTGTTGGCGCCAACGGCGAAGGAAAATCCACTTTTATGAACATCATCACAGGAAAACTGATGCCTGATGAGGGAAAGATCGAATGGTCCAAGAATGTCCGTGTGGGCTATTTAGACCAGCATACCGCCTTAGAAAAGGGCATGACCATCCGCATGGCTCTATCTTCCGCTTTCGACTTTTTGTTTGAGATGGAGACGCAGATGAATGAGATCTGCGACAAAATGGGAACCGCATCCGAAGCGGAATTAGAGCAGTACATGGAAGAGCTTGGAACCATCCAGGACCTTTTGACCGTCCATGACTTTTATCTGATCGATTCCAAAGTGGAGGAGGTAGCCCGCGCCCTTGGCCTTTTGGATCTGGGCCTTGACCGGGATGTGACGGACTTAAGCGGCGGCCAGCGCACCAAGGTGCTTCTTGGGAAATTATTGTTGGAAAAGCCCGACATCCTTTTGCTGGACGAGCCCACCAACTATCTGGACGCCCAGCACATCGAATGGCTGAAACGATACCTGAATGAATACGAAAACGCTTTTATCCTGATCTCCCATGATATCCCGTTCTTAAACGACGTGGTCAATTTGATCTACCACATGGACAATCAGGAACTGAACCGTTATCCCGGCGATTATGATAAATTCCAGGAAGTTTATGCCATGAAAAAAGCCCAGTTGGAAGCCGCCTACAACAAACAGCAAAAGGAAATTGCCGATCTGAAGGATTTCGTGGCAAGGAACAAGGCCAGGGTCGCTACCCGCAATATGGCCATGTCACGTCAGAAAAAACTGGACAAAATGGACGTAATAGAGCTGGCCTATGAAAAGCCAAAGCCGGAATTTCATTTTAAGGAAGACCGGACCCCCGGAAGATATATTTTTCAGACAAAAAACCTTATCATCGGCTATGAGGAACCCCTTTCCTCCCCTTTAAACCTGGAAATGGAGCGGGGAGCTAAGATCGTCCTTACCGGAGCAAACGGCATCGGCAAGACCACCCTTCTTCGAAGTATCCTGGGCCTGATTCCGCCCTTATCCGGCAGCGTGGAACTGGGGGATTATTTAAGCATCGGATACTTTGAGCAGGAAATGGATCAATCCATACAGACCACCTGCATTGAGGAGATCTGGCAGGAGTTCCCCGGCTTTACCCAATACGAGGTGCGCTCCGCCCTCGCCAAGTGCGGCCTTACCACCAAGCATATTGAAAGCCTTGTAAAAGTCTTATCCGGCGGGGAACAGGCAAAGGTCAGATTATGCAAATTGATCAACCGTCCCTCCAATATCCTTCTTTTGGACGAGCCCACCAACCATTTGGATATGGACGCAAAAGCGGAACTTAAGCGGGCTTTGTCCGCATACAAAGGCAGCATTTTAATGGTCTGCCATGAACCCGATTTTTACGAAGAGCTGGCAACGGACGTTTGGGACTGCTCCAAATGGACCACAAAAATTTTGTAAAAAAAGATTGCATTTCACAAAAGACTGTGATATGCTATTCAAAATTTATGAAGATACGGAGATAACCCTATGACTTACCAAAACCACATGTTTATTATTCTAGTGATGCAGGTGCAGCAGATTTTTCATACTACGGCCACAGCCTAAACCGATCCAAACCGGAACGCATGGCCGTAAGACGGAAAGTCTTTTTGGCTATGCGGTAATTTGGGGATCATACCGGATCTAAACCGCATGGTATATACACGAAAGTGTATGTAACAGGCGGTTTTTTATTTCAATCAGATGGAAGGAGCAAAGAAGATGAATGTGATTGAAACAGAAAATTTATCAAAAACCTTTCGCGTACGGCAGAAAGAAAAAGGCATGAAAGGAAGCCTTAAAGCTATTTTTAAGCCCCAGATACAAAAGATCCAGGCAGTTGACCGCATCTCCTTCCATGTGGAGGAAGGGGAGATCCTTGCCTTTATCGGTCCTAACGGCGCCGGAAAAAGCACCACCATCAAAATGCTCACCGGGATTCTTTGCCCGGACAGCGGCAGCATAAAGGTGCTGGGGCTTGACCCTGTAAGGCAGAGAAAACAGCTTGCTTACGAAATCGGAACCGTGTTCGGCCAGAAAGAACAGCTATGGACCCACCTGACCCCGTATGATAATTTCTGCTTTTTTGGCGCTATTTATGATATTCCTGGCGGGGAAATGAAAAAGCGGATCACGGAACTTTCAGACACCTTTGCGCTTGGCGCCTTTATCAATACGCCTGTGCGGAACCTTTCCCTGGGGCAGCGCATACGCTGTGAGATTGTTGCGTCCTTGATCCACCGGCCAAAAATCCTGTTTTTGGATGAGCCTACCATAGGCTTAGACCCGGTGGTAAAGGAAAATATCCGTTCCCTGATCCTTCAGATGAACCACGAATACCAAACCACCATTTTCCTTACCAGCCACGACACCGGGGATATTGAAAAGCTTTGCCGGCGTATCATCATCGTAAACAACGGGCAGATCGTGTTAAACGACTCCATGACCCATTTAAAAGCCAATTACCTGAATAAAAAAATTGTGGAAAACATTGTCCTTTCTCCTCCGCTGGAAGACATCATCACGGAAATTTATCGATCAGAAGGGAGGTCCGGCGAACCGTCATGAGAAAATATGCAGTGATCTACCGTTCCGTACTGATGGAAAACTTACAGTACGTATTAAACATTGCCATGAGCTTTATCAGCTATTTTATCTTTATTTTTATTTTCATCAGCCTGTGGAATTATATCTATTCCTCCCCTGATGAACTGATTGCCGGATACTCCAAGGTACAGATGATCTGGTATGTGATGGTGACGGAAGCCCTCTGGTTTGGCGCAAGGAGCGGATCTATGGCAAGGCAGGTGGCAGCGGATATCCGCAGTGGGAACATTGCCTGCCAGATCAATAAGCCCTACCATTACACCCTCTATGTACTTGCCCGGTTTACCGGGGAATGGAGCGTAAGCCTGCCCCTGTTTGCTTTATCCTCAACTGCCATGGGGCTTATCATGGTAGGAAAGATCCCCGGCTTCCGGATCACCTTCTTTTTATTGACCATACCGGTTATATTGCTTGGGATCACCATTAATGCCATACTAAAGCTGTGTATCAGCCTTGTTTCCTTCTGGATCGAGGATGCCACTCCTTTTCAATGGCTGTATGACAAACTGCTGCTGATCGTGGGAACCACATTTCCCATAGAAATATTCCCTGAGGTTTTGCAGCCAATCTTCCGGCTTTCACCGGTTTATACCGTCTGCTATGGCCCGGCGAAGCTGGCCGTGGATTTCAGCATGGAAAAATTTCTCCAGATCCTGCCGGCACAGGCAGCCTATCTTGCGGCAGGGCTGGGATTGATGTTTTTCATCTACAAAAAGGGGGTTAAGAAACTATATGTTAACGGCGGCTGACAATCAATTGCGGGTATGCCTGCTCTCCATCAAATATAATGTCATGAGAGAAATGCTCAACAAAACGACGTTCCTCACCAACATAGGTTTTATGATCTTAAACAACGCAACCTTTATCCTGCAATGGATCATCCTGTTCCGTTTAAAAGAGGATATCGGGAACTATACCATGAAAGAAGTGATGCTGCTATGGGGGCTTGCCGCCAGCAGCTTCGGACTGGCCCGCATCCTGTTCGCCAGAGCATTTTCCCTGCCGGATCTTATCATAAACGGAAAGCTGGACTCTTATCTGGTACAGCCAAAGAACGTCCTTTTAAGCGTCATCACCTCAGATACCAACACCTCCGCCATCGGGGATTTTTTGTACGGGCTGCTTGTCCTTGTGATCTTCTGCTTCAGCCTGAAACGTCTTTTGCTGTTCCTTTTGTTTACGGTGACCGCCGCCCTCATCCAGACAGCTTTTGCCGTGCTTCTTGGCAGCTTGTCCTTTTGGTTTGTGCGGGCGGATGCTTTCGGCGGCAATATGCTTAACTGCATGGTCAGCTTTTCCACCTATCCGGACGGGATCTTCCGGGGAATGGCAAGGCTCCTCTTGTTTTATGTCATCCCGGTAGGCATGGCAATCTACCGGCCCGTCCATATCATGATGGACTTTCAACCGATGGAACTTTTTAGGGTGCTTGGTTATACGGCCCTGCTTTTTACCGCTGCAGTAATCATATTTTACAGGGGGCTTCGGCGCTACACCTCCGGTAATCTGATGGCGGCAAGGCTCTGACTATTTGAAAAGGCTGAACATCTATGCAAATGTTCAGCCCTTTTTGTGATCTTATTTCTTATCTTATTTCAATTTCCAGATATCCCTGTTATACTCCGCAATGGTCCTGTCAGATGAGAAGAACCCTGCTTTTGCAATATTCACAAGCATCATCTTTTTCCACTTCTGGCGGTCCTCATAATCAGCAAGGGCCTTGTCTTTCACCTTGATATAGTCCTCTAAATCCAACAGCGTCATAAACCAGTCTTTTCCGATCAGTTCCTTATAAAGACGCTCCAGGTTCTCCTTATGCCCTGCTTTCAGCGCCTGCTTCCCTACAATGAAATCCACGGCTTCCTTGATCACCGGGCTCTTTTTGTAGTAGTCCTTGGAAACATAATCCGCCTTGGCATAATGATCGATGACGGCTTCTGACTTTTCGCCAAAGATATAAATATTATCATCTCCCACCAGTTCATGGATCTCCACGTTTGCACCGTCCGAAGTTCCCAATGTGACCGCTCCGTTTAACATAAACTTCATGTTGCCGGTACCTGACGCTTCCTTGGAAGCTAAGGAAATCTGCTCGGAAATATCGCAGGCCGGAATCAGCTTTTCGGCATAGCTTACATTATAGTTTTCCACCATAAGCACCGTCATATAAGGGCTTACGTCCGGGTCATTGTTGACGATCTCCTGCAATACAAGGAGAAGGTGGATGATATCCTGTGCGATCACATAAGCAGGCGCCGCCTTTGCCCCAAAAATGAAAGCAATCGGACGGACAGGCTTTTTGCCGCCTTTGATCTCCAGGTATTTATGGATGATATACAAAGCATTCATCTGCTGGCGCTTATACTCGTGAAGCCGCTTGATCTGAATATCAAAAACAGCCTCTGGGTTTAGTTCCACTCCTTCTTTTTCCTTCACATAAGCCGCAAGCTCCGCTTTCCGGTTCATCTTGATCTGTGCAAGGCGGTCCAAAACATCCTGATCATCCTGGCATTCCAAAAGCTTCTCCAGCTTATCCGCATCCTTCTTGTACCCATCCCCGATGGTCTCGGAAAGGAAGGTGGTCAGTTCCCGGTTACAGCCAAAGAGCCATCTCCTGAAAGTAATGCCGTTGGTCTTATTATTGAATTTCTCAGGATAAATCTTATAAAACGCATTTAATTCCGTGTCTTTTAATATCTGCGTATGGATAGCCGCCACACCGTTTACGGAAAATCCGTAATGGATATCGATATGGGCCATATGCACTCTCTTATCCTTGTCAATGATCTGTACTGCCGGATCTTTGTATTTAGCCGCCACCCGCTTATCCAACTCCTTGATGTAAGGAACCAGCTGGGGAACTACCTTTTCCAGATACTTCAGGGGCCATTTTTCAAGGGCTTCCGCCAGGATGGTGTGGTTGGTGTATGCGCAGGTCTTGCTCACTACCGCAATGGCCTCATCCATGCTAAACGCCTTTTCCTCCACCAGGATACGAATCAGCTCCGGGATCACCATGGTAGGATGGGTATCGTTGATCTGGATCACCGCATGTTCATACATTTTACGGAGGTCATATTTCTTTTCTTTCATTTCACGCAGGATAAGCTGTGCCGCATTAGATACCATAAAATACTGCTGGTAGATGCGCAGAAGGTTCCCCGCTTCATCAGAATCATCCGGGTACAAAAACAGCGTCAGGTTCTTCTCCACCGCTTCCTTGTCAAAATTGATCCCTTCCTTCACAAGGCTCTCATCCAGTGACTCAATGTCAAACAAACGGAGCTTGTTGATCCCGCTTGCATAACCGGCAATGTCAACATCGTAAAGTCTTGATGTCACTTTCTTCTTGCCAAAATGAACGTCAAAAGTTACATCCGTTTTCGTCAGCCAGGAGTACTCCTCGATCCAGTCGTTTTTCTCCGCCGTCTGCAGCCTGTCTTTAAACACCTGCTTAAAAAGACCATAATGGTAATTAAGGCCGATCCCTTCCCCGGCAAACCCCAAGGTTGCAATGGAATCAAGGAAACATGCCGCAAGGCGTCCAAGACCGCCGTTCCCAAGAGAAGGCTCCGGCTCGATCTCCTCGATCACCGAAAGGCTCTTGCCCTTGCCCTTTAAAATACTGTCAACCTTGTCATAAATCCCTAAATTGATCAGGTTGTTGGATAACAGCTTTCCAATCAGAAATTCCGCCGAAATGTAATAAATTTTCTTTTCCCCTTCGTTGCTGTCTGAGACAGTCATCAAACGTTTGACCAGCGCAAGTACCACATAATAGGTCTCCTGATCTGTCAACTCGCAGACGCCTTTATCAAACATCTGCCCGGCGATCTCTTCCATCTGCTCTTCCATGTTAAGCACTAAGATGTCTCTTTGTAAATTTGTTTGTGTTGCCATAATCTCCTCCTGTTATGATGATCATACTACTATAAGAAACGCCATCTTCCCTTTCCTTGTGACGTATTCTGTTCCTGTTTTTTGTACCAGTATGAGTGTAGCATAAGAAAACGTTTTCCGCAAGTGTGTTTTCAATTATTTGGAATTTTTTTACAAATGTCCTTTATTTATAATAAAATCCACCTGCGGCCCGGTTACCGTTATCGGATGATATCCTCATAGCGCATCCTTACCAGTGTATGCGGCATTCTCACATTCCGTCCCATTTCCCCGTTCATCAAAAGCTCCAGTTCCTCCACTGCCCGCTCGGATATTCCTGCAAAATCCTGGCTTACCGTGTTCATCTGCTTGCCCACGTAGCCCATCAGGATAATGCCGTCAAAACCGCATACCGGCCTGAAAATATCCATATCCGTCAAAGCCTTCATTGCCCCGATCGCCATCAGGTCCGACGCGCACACCACGACATCCTTGTTTTTTGCATATTTTAACGTAATGTTCCTGGCCATAAGCTCCGAAAAATCCCCATTCCTGATCATCAGAGAAAGAGAAAGTTCCTTTACAAGATCCTTCATCCCCGCAATGCGCTCATCTGTAATATACCCATTTCTCTTCCCGGCAATGTAAAGGACCCGCTTACAATTATTCTCCTGGATCGTTTTTTTTGCCACATCATACTGCGCTCTGCGGTGGTCGATCCATACGCAGGAAGTCTGCTCATTCATCAATGGCGCATCCACCACTACACACTTAAACTGCTGGCTTTCTATCAACTGATGAAGATTCTTATCCTCCCTTGCAATCCCATAAATGATGATCCCCGTAATGCTTTGAGATTTTAAATACCGGATCAGCTCTTCCGCCGTTTTATTTTTAAACATGAAAAAAAACAACGTGATCACATCCAGGTTGCGTTCCATCGCCTTATTCAGCGCTCCGGAGATATACTGCATGCTGATCTCGTCAATAGCCTGCGTCTTTTCATTGGAATTGACAAGCAATGCCACCCGCCCTGCCTGCTTGGAAGAAAGGGCCGCCGCCACTGAATTGGGAACAAAGTTCATCTCCTCCACCGCCCGGTTCACCTTACGCTTTGTCTCCTCACTGACATTGGGATAATTGTTTAATACCTTGGATACCGTGGAAATAGCCACCCCGGCATGTTTTGCCACATCTTTAATTGAAACCATTAAAGCCTTCTTTCTCGCATGGTACAGCCAGCAAAATTTTTCAGAAAACGATTTCCTTGTATAGGATACACCCGCCCGTAATAAAATGCAAGCAAAAAAGAATGCTTAGCATGTGTCTGATGACGCAGTTTCCCATAACGAAAAAGTGCCGCCTGACGGCAGCACTTTTTGTTATGGAAAACTTTTATTTTCTAACTAAGTGGTAAGGAAGCCCATCCACGAACATGGGAATCAGCTCACCCATGATAAGGGGCCTTGCATACTCAATGTAACCTTCGTTCAGACCGCACCCGTCCTCGGTGATCCACTCATCCGGCACCGGTCTTTCCACGTTAGCGATCGCATGGATATCATATGCGCTGGTTCCACACTGATAAGGGTCATTGTCACTTCTATCCAAAGTGATCATCATACCTGTCTTTCCTTCTTCCGCTGCCAGGACCGCATCATATCCAACCTGGAATGCCTCGTTGACATCGGTAAGGGAAGCCAAGTGTGTTGCTGCCCTCTGAAGGGTGGAAAGTTCGATAGCTCTTGTCTTTAACCCGGTCTCCTCTGCAATCTTCTGTGCAAGGAAAGCTGCCGTACCTGACATCTGCTTGTGGCCGAAAGCATCAACTGCCACGTTTTCATTTGCCAGCTCACATACGTATCGGCCGTCTTCAATCTTGATCCCTTCTGAAACCGCAATCACTACGGAAGACTTTGTCTCTGCAAGGTGTTTTACTTTTTCCATGAAAGCATTCATGTCAAATACCTTCTCAGGAAGGTAGATCGCGTCTGCACCGCTGCAGTCTTCACCCTTAGCAAGGGCTGCTGCCGCTGTCAGCCAGCCTGCGTTACGCCCCATGATCTCCACGATACAAATAGTAGGCTTCTTTGCTCCGAAGGACTCGTTGTCACGGATCACTTCTTTTAAACTGGATGCAATATATTTAGACGCACTGCCGTACCCGGGACAGTGATCTGTCACAGGGAGGTCATTGTCAATGGTCTTAGGAACACCCATAAACCTCTGGGGCTTGCCATGTGCCGCCGCATAATCGGACAACATTTTTACCGTATCCATGGAATCGTTCCCGCCTGCATAGAATAAGCATTCAATGTCATGCTTTTCCATAATCTCGAATACCTTCTCATAGATATCCTCATGGCCTTCGATCTTGGGCATTTTAAAACGGCATGACCCTAAAAATGCGGAAGGTGTCCTCTTTAACAGTTCAATCCCTGTAGGGTCGTCAAGGTACTCTTCCAATTCGATCATCTTGTCCTCTAAAAATCCCTCAATACCATGGACCATACCGTAAACTTTCTTAACGCCAAGCTTTTTTGCTGCTACGTATACACCAGCTACAGATGAATTAATCACGGCTGTAGGCCCGCCAGATTGTCCAACTACAATATTTCCTTTCATTTCTCCTCCATTCTGCCGCCGAGCGGCTTACACACAAACTTGATTCCCTGCGGACCGTCTTTTATCCGCAACACCACGATTATAGCAAACTTTCCAGGCGAAAACAATTGTTTTTTCTATTTAATCTTTTGAAGCGTCTCCATGGAAGTGATCTTCTTGATATTAAGCAAAAATAAGATTGTAGCCACCACCGCCGACAGGGTATCGGATATCGGTTCCGCGTAGTAAATGCCCATGACCCCAAACTTAAGCGGCAAAATAAGCGTCAGCGGCACCAACAGGACCATCTTCCGAAATACCGCAATAAAGAAGGAAAATTTAGCCTGCCCTAAAGCCAGGAATGTAGGCTGGATACCCTGCTGTAAGCCAAACACCAACATCCCGCACATAAAGATTGGCATCATCTTTCCTACCAGTGCGATCAGTGCACTGTCATTGGTAAACATCCCCGCAAAAAACTCCGGGAATATCATGATAAGGATAGTGGCTCCAGCCGCAAAAAAGAAGCAGCCCCCGATCATACTGCGGTAAAGCTTTTTCACCCTGTCAAAATTTCCGGCGCCAAAGTTATAGCTGATGATCGGCTGCACGCCCTGGGTAAACCCGCCAAGGGGCGCCGCATACATCTGCATCACGCTCTGCATGATAGTCACCGATCCCACATAAATATCCCCGCCATATCTTTGCAGACCGCTGTTTAACACAACGCTCACCAGGCTTTCCGTAGCCCGCATGATAAAGGGAGAGATCCCCAGTGCCATCACACTGCCGATCACACGAAAATCCGGCTTCATCGCCTCTAGTTTTATTGTCAGGGAAGAGCGCCTGCTTACCAAAAAACCTACCGTCCACAAGGCACTTAATGCCTGGGAGACCACCGTCGCTCTTGCGGCGCCCTTGACCCCCATCTGAAATACAAAGATAAAGATCGGATCCAGGATGATATTAACGGCCGCACCCAGCAATACCGCAATCATTGCCGTCCGGGAATGCCCCTGGGAAATAATGAAAGCATTCAACCCCAAAGCCAGTTCCACAAATACCGTTCCCAAAAGATAAATGGAAATATAGTCCACCGCATAGGGGATCGTGGCATCGCTTGCCCCGAACAGATAAAGCAGCGGCTTCTCAAAAGCATAAAAAAAGCCCATCAAGACCACCGTAAAAAACAGCAGCATGGTAACGCCGTTCCCTAAGATCTTTTCCGCCCGTTTCCTGTCACCTTTCCCAAGCCAGATTGCCGCAAGGGGCGCGCCTCCCGCCCCTGCAAAAGCAGAAAAAGCGGAGATCAGGGTGATGATGGGAAAAGTGACCCCTACTCCGGTAAGGGCCTCCATCCCCACTCCCTTAATATGACCGATATAGATTCGATCCACAATGTTGTATAAAATATTGATGATCTGTGCCACGATAGAAGGCACTGCCATACTGATCATCAGTTTTCCGATAGGCTCCGTGCCCATTCGCATTTCTTTATTTTGCTGCATGATAACTCGCCATCCTTTTTTAAATCATCTATAGTACAACAAACCTTTTACCCCTGTCAAATGAAAAAAATCTATTGTATTTCTGGCTTATCGTGCTATAATAGAATCAATGGAAGCATAGCTCAGCCGGGATGAGCGTTCGCCTCACACGCGAGAGGTCATGGGTTCGAGCCCCATTGCTTCCATTTTTCTATGTCCTGAAAATGCTGTGTTTTAATTCATCCAAAGCCAATCCGGTTGGAACAAGTCTTATTCTATCAAAATCACCCGAAAACTTCAATTCCTTTATTGTCTGCTCCCCGCTGATACTGCCATACTCGGCTTGTGAGGATTGTATCTCGGCTTTCCATGACCTGTATATAGAAATAATAGTGCGCTGTACCACCATAACCACTTTTGGGGGTATCCCACTGCGCAACGACTTCATAAATATATCCGCCCGGTTTCAATTCTATTTCATAGCCGTCAACAGTTATATTTTCACTGCTTGCATCGTGGTTGTTCCAATGCTTCTCGCTCCAGCACTGAATATTTAAAATTGAGCTGGGGTTCTCTGCAAAGTTCAAAACAGCTGTTGTCTCTGAAGTTTCAAATTTGAAAAGCCAATTTTCGCAATCTAGCGGATGCAGACTATCGGCTTGTGTTACGGTAGAGGTTCCATCGCTATTTCTTTTCTGCCACACATAAGTTCCCAACAGCGTGTCAAAAGCAGTTTCATCACTAATGACAGATAATCTGGGCGGCTCTTCTAATATTATTTCGGCATTTTCATCATTTAACAGTCTGTTTGCATATGCACTGAGTGCCTGACATGGTTCATATTTCGTTTTATAACCAACACCGTCAATCACAAAGAATGGGTTATATGCCATGACTTCTGTCTGTGTTCCGTCTGCTAATTTCAGTGTAAAAGCCACGCCTTGTCCGCTATACTCTGTATAGGAATTGTCTTCATTATATATGACCACGTCATTTAAATATCCTGTTAATTCCTCGATTTCTTCAATTTGAATGGTTCTATCCGGCGGAGTCAATCGTACTGTGGCTGACACTATTTCCGATGGTTCCAAATCTTTAAATGGTTTTTTCCCACTAACAGCATAATAAACCATAATGATAATTCCTATAAATAATATGCATGTTAATATAACTATCAGCGCTTTCTTTTTCATACCGATTCTCCTCGTATCTTCCTATCTTTCCTTTTTAATCTGTCAGCCAATACTTTGAACCGTCTTTGGCACGCTTCATAAATCCGTACATAATCAAATAACGTCTAAGCGTTATGTAATCTTCATAAATCGGTTTTAAAATTTGATTTATTTCTTTTTCGCTATATGTTTTACCCTTTTCAAATTGCTCTGCTATTTTAGTGAGAATAACCACTTTATTCTTTTCTTTTGTTGAAAACGTTTTTAAAACAAGAGGATCAAAACTACTAAAAAAGTTTTCTAATATACGCTGTCTCTCCGGCTCGGTAATTAAACAGCGGTCATCAACATAGCCGGCATGGTTGTGAATTGGCATAATTGCATTTTCGGAAACTTCTTTTAATCCTAATGATTGTTCATATATAGCCAAGTAATATTTTGCTTGCTTTGCCTTCTCACGAAATGTAAAGCGATGCCGACGAATCGTAGCTTCCGTAACACCCAATTTGCTTGCCATTTCTTTATCCGATATACCGGATGCAAAAAGCAAAATTAAATCTTTTTGATTTTGTGTCAGCGTATTATATTTTGTGTCAGCAGAAATTAATTGCGACAAATTACTGCCGTGTGCCATTTCAATATGTCTTGAAACAGCATGTTCAGCCGTATAAAAATTATTGCTGATTGAATAAATTTGTTCCACTTCAAAATTCTGCGCACAGTAGTTACATCTATAAATATCATGCTCTTTATCATACCTATATCCATTTTTTAACTCATCTAAAGAAATTTTACTATAATCCATATTACACCGCCTTAATCGTTTACTCATTTGGCAAACATATAATGCTATTGTTTATCTATTTTGTCAACTTTTATATATCATATAGTTTTTCTTTTCGCTCAATTAATATTTCACTGTCTGCAATTTTGCAAGCTGCGCACATAGTCCGCCCGGTATATGATTGTTTGGGCAAACTTAAATTTACTGTCTCTTTTCTTCTCTGTTAAAAAAAATATCCTAGATTGATTCTTACTTCCCGTCTTTTCATATCATTGTTTGTATAACAACATAATAGTTAGGTTAATTGCCCTTTGCCGGGCGCACAACTGAAAGTTATCAGTATCTTCCTGTATAAGCATTTTTGCGTCAGATGTCCATTTCTTAACAAACTCTGTCTTTGCGTCAGTATAAGCATCCCGATTATGTTCAAACATTTTCCACAATTTCACTCTTTCATATTCCTTGGCTATTTGTGTATGCTCATTCAAATAATCTCTAAAATACAGTTCATCATTATCCCCAGCATAGCGGAGGTGTACATGAAAAACTTTATCAGCAAATCCGTCTTTCGTATATCCACGATTAAACGATATTTTGCCCATATCCCAGATATTGCAGTACTCCCAATATGACTAATTCTCTCAACCTGACACTCTGACAATGCGATTTTTAGGAAAGATTCCATTTCCTTATAAAATATATTCCATTTATCATTATGTGGAACAAGGAACACGGGAAACAGTTCCCATAATTCTTCTAAAGACATTTCCGATAGTTCTTTTCCCATTTACGCTTTCCTCCGCATGTTTCTATTATACAGGATAATAGCAGAAATACAATTTCCAAAGTGTAGACTTAGGAAAAATGCAATTCTCGCAGCAATCCGGGATATGCAATTTACCTGATAAACTGGATTTACGAACGTTCGGAACATAATGTTCCAAAGTCCGGGAAGCATGCCAACGCCGGAACGAATTGCAGAACATTCAAAAACTGGCAGGCTGTATTCCGCCAAAAGTGCTGGCGGAGGTAAAGCGGCTATGTGACAAAAGCGGCGGTATCACTTACGATACCGCCGCTTTTACTTTTAGCACTCAAGATATACTAAAAATCCGAAGCCGTTCCCGATTGGAACCGGGTTCGGATTATCGTTATCTGATGCGGATAACAGGACTTGAACCTGCACGGTCTCCCACCAGAACCTAAATCCCATGTTCTAAAACCAATAGAATCCATGCTCCAAGTAAATCTATACTTTTTGTCCATATATTACACTATTATATACTCAGAAAATATTTGGCGTTGATGTCATTATTGATGTCAGCTTTTTACCAGTAAACCTATCATATAGGTCGTAAGGAAACTGGAAATTGGAAACACCAAAATAATTGCATTGCAGTAAAAGGGAATATCATATTCAAAGCTTACTACCATCACAACAAATATCTTTTTTAGTCATCATCATTGCCGTTCTCTAATACTGCAATCACCACCGTAAGTACTCCAATCACCACCGCTTTCACAATGGTTTCCATTCATGTTCCCCCTTTCTTCCATATATAGCATTGTCGGAACGGCATCCATTCCCAGCCTGTTCAAGTTCATGGCTCCATCCTAATCTCATCTTTCTCTGCATCATAAAAATAGCAGTGGTCAGTAAGCCGCTCTTCCACTGCTACCTGCAGCTCATTGATATCTGCCACGGTCCGGTTCAGTTCCGTGACACTGTACCTGTCAGACGCAAGGACAAAGATCATCTCATGGACGGACGAGGGCAATATATACATATTCCTTCCGTTTGCGAATTCCCTTACAAGCTTCCTGTCAAGAATCCCTGCCGCACCGTACAGCCTGGATGAATTGGACAAGCCATACATTTCCTTTACCCCCAGCATGTCCATCCCTGTGTCTTTAAAACCTTTCTGTTTCAGTATGTCGCCGATGAGGTCATCCATATTCTCGAAAACGTAGCCGTCATTTTTCATGTTTGCCATAGCAGCATCATACAACTCCTGCCTTGTGGCTCCGTATTCTTTCAGCATGGCATCCGTGATCTTCACAGAACTGCATCCGGCATCGGATATTTTCCCCCGGATGATAAAAACCACTGCAAGATCCAGCAGCGGCACCGACACAAGCCCCGACAGCAGTTCCCGGTTTCCTTCTGCGAGAAGCAGGATAGGATAAACATTCTTTTTTACAAAATCCCACCTGTCAAGGTTTCCCGCAAACTGCTGAAGTTCCCTGTTCCCTTTATTCTGCTCATATTCCTTCCACAATGCCTCTGCGCATACTGCCGCATCCGCCTTCCCTCTGGTATATGCCTTATAAGCTGTATCCAGGGGCAAGACAGGTGCTACCACTATGCCTCCTGCTCCCTTTGGTCTGAACACCACGCCCTCGTATTCCACCCCATTGGTTTTCTTTACCAGGGTCACCCTAATCTTCTCCATCACATCCCCATGCTTTTCCTTCAGTTCCCTTAAAACTTCTTCCTTAAATCTGTTATAATCCATTTCTATCTCCTCTATGCTGCTGTCCTTGTCTTTGACAGGGCAGTCATCACTTTGCTGTACAGTTCCTCGCTCATCGACTCCGGCTTCTGTATCTGGTACCGTTCTTTTACATCCTCCATCGCGACACCGGTCCTAAAGAGCTCTGCCTGCAGGGAATCCATCTGTTCCTTGGAAAGGCAACTCCGGGGCGCATTCTTTCCCGACTGCCCTTCCGGCTGCATTTTTTCCTTTCTTTGCACTGTTTTTCCGGCATTGCCAGAATCGCCTTTTGCTTTCAGCCCATAGACCACAGTGCCTTTCCCATTTACAATGACAAGGCTGGATATCTCCCTGTCGGCGTTATATTCGATGGAACTGACCGCAAAATGTTCATTACAGTAATAACCTTTGTCCTTATTTTCTTTCATCTGGATTTGCACTTTCCCAGCAGGGATCCATATAAAAGGGGCGGAATACAGTTCCCGCCCGATGCCCCAGTTAAAGCATGCCCTCTTGAAGCTGTCCGATGCCTGCGATTTTTCTTTTTCTGCGTATCCTGTGGTGCCGACATCCTGCTTGGCAATCCACTGCCCAGTTTCCTTGTTGAATATCTCCACAGTGCAATAAAGACTGCCGTCAATGCACTGGTGGCTCCTCTTCCATCCGAAAGGACCAAATGTCTCGTCAAGGATGCGCTGATCCACCCTTGCATCCTTGTATAACAAGAGGCTGAGCCTCTTTTCATTGATCACCGAGATCCTGCATTCAATCTCGTCTGCCCTGAGCAGCCTAATCAGATTTTTCTCCATTTTCCTTCCTCCTTCTTCTATGCCGCTTTTACCTCAAACCTTCTGGAATGGGAAGCCTTCCTATAATCCGCATAGATCTCCGGCATTTCTTCCCTGATTCGCTTCGCATCCAGCTTTGTGGAATCAACGTTCTTCCATGAGACACGGAAATGTTTACTGTCCGCATATTCATTGTCCTGCATGAAAAGCTTTACTTCCTGCTCGATCTGCTTCTGCTCTTCCTGCAGTTCCGAAATATGCCTGACTATCTCCTCACGCCGCTTCAGCTTTTCATCAAAACCCACGAGCCTAGCTGTGCTCCCCTTCCTTGCCGCAGGGAAATACTGCCCGATCACCTCGTCGCAAGCCTTGCTTCCGTCCGGCGGCGGAATAACCCCCGGCACAACATAACTGTTCCAAAAGTTATCCTCTATGGCTACCAGCCGCCCGATCAGTGCATCATCCCATTCCAGCTTCCGGTATGTAAATTCCCTGCCTAAGATGACCGCTGCTATATACCATGTGCGCTTCCCTGTGACCGCCATATAGTGGCAGCACTGCATGACATAATGGAGCGGAATATTGCCGTCCGCCCACTTGTCCGCATTATAGGCACTGGCTGTCTTACACTCCAGCCCTGCATCCTCACCAACAACAAGGCGGTCAACATCCGCAATCATAAAGGGATGCTCCTTACTCCGGTACATGAAGTTAGATTTCCTGACCTTTAACCCTGTAGCCTCCGTAAACCTCTGTGACACATAATCTTCCAGATCATGACCGATACGGACAGCCTCATTATCCTGCTCTTCGGTTTCCCCACTGGTCTTGTCCTTAAAAACCTTCATTGCGCTGCTGTAAGGATTGACTCCGCAGATCGCGCCTGCATCAGAACCCCCGATGCCGGTCTTTCTTAAACGGAGCCAGCCAGCATTGTCCACTCCTGCCAGTGGTATTTTTTCAAACATGGTGTTCCTCCTTTTCTTCCCTTCCCTGTGATCATCTGACAGCCGCAAATAATCTTTCTATAACCATAGTGATCTTTTCCCTCCCGGATGCTTCCTTTCCGGAAATCTCCTGCCCCGGAAAATGTATCTGTTTCCCGGGTATCTTATTCCGTGATATGCTGTTTCCTTTTTTCTGTTCCGCAGACCAAAAAGGTTTGCAAGATCCCTACAAATATACTGCCTGCTCCTGTGGCAGGCGTCCTGCCGTCCGTAAGCATCATCCATTGCACATCATTTTATGTCCGACATCTGCTGCTTAAGCCGCTTTTACAAGTTGGTATGCCCTATCAATCAGCGGATTGCCGTCAACCGTCCGTGCAAACAGGTTCTCGTTATAATTTGTGGTCCTTCTAAGTGGCCTGCTGTGGGTGGCAAAGTCTGACACCGCATTAATGAAACGGTAGGCATTGTTCCCTGTCTTCTGCAGGTCAGGAGCTTCATAATACCGTCGCTCCATATCCCTGCGGAGTTTCAGAGTGTTCTTGCTCTGGATGGGTGTCGGCTCTTCATCCATCGGCAGGAGCAGTTCAATATACTCCCTCACCTGTGCGTCAGTCATTTTCTGCCTGCGAAGCTGCTCAAACTCCGTACCCAGGCAGTCCATATATTTCTCCGCCATGAAGAGCGTGTTCCTTGCCTCCTGGATCTTGTCCTGTATGTTGCCTGTGTGCACCATGGAAAAGCTCCTGCTTGCTGTATTTAATGCAAGGTTGAGCGTATTGTTGCACGCCACCCTTACCGGGGTGACGGCTACCTTTACAGATCCCGAACCGTCATGGGTGTTTGAAAATACAAGGTAGGGGCTAATCCTTTCCCCTGCAATGATGTACTCGCTCGGGAGCCTTGCGAGTAGCCAGACCTTTCTCCCTTCCTGCAGTGACCCGGCAGTCTCATAGCGCACCCCCTGCCCGAGCAGCGTATCGGTGAAACTGAAGGCATCCACGTTCTGAACAACCTTGTACCGGTCTGACACAACTCCCAGCACCTTCCTGTCGGAGCTGCGCACGTTTGCCCTATACCCTTCCACCAGTTCATCGCAGCCGGTGTAGACCGGCTCCTGCACCACATCCCAGTCCAACCCTGCAAGCCGGAGCGCATCTGCTGATGACGGCGCTTCCATGACAATGGTGCCCAGCCCATGCCATGGCTTCTCCCTTACCGAAAACATTTTTTCCACATTTGCTGCCATACTCTTTTTCTCCTTTCATTTTCATGTACTCTTTATTCTGTCGCAGCCATCTTGCATGCTGCATCCACTTATATGATATATAATCAAACTTTTCGGCTTTTACGCTCCTGCCCTGTATGCCGGGCATTTTTTCCTTTTTCCTTCCGCAGCCGTCACTAAAATAAGGGAGAATCCTTTGCGGATCCTCCCTGTGTCCATTCCATATCTTTGTATTTCTCTTGCCTATTCTCTCCTGCTTCCGCTCTCCCTGAAAAACATTTCCCTCAGGCTGCAGATATCCTTTGGCATGCCTTTCAGTTCCCCGGAATCATATTTCTCCCTGAGCCATCCGTAGAACTCATTTGCCACAGCCGTTGTGAGGGATGCCGTGTTGCTGACGGATCCCTTTTTTGCCACTTCCCGGGCAACTGCCCTCATCTGTTTCCAAAAATTATAATAAAAGAGCTTCTGCTTCGTCATATACCCATTGCTGTCCTCTATGACAAACCCTTCTATCTGTTCCCCTGCCTTGCCGAGATAAACATACTCTTCTTTTATGACTTCATAACGCCAGTCGAAAAACTCCTGCCAGCTCCGGATCTCGCAGGCTTTCTCCTTATGTGTCAGCCCGAACACATCTGCAACGGCACACATCTCCCCATAGCCATACTTTTTAAACTCCGCCGTGTTATGGACGATGTCAAGGAGCACCAAGCAGCTTTCCGGGTATCCGATGACATGCGGGTCATGTTCCATGTCCACACACTCAAACACAAAGGAAACATCATTTTCCCTGATATATTTTTTCATTCCTTCCAGATGTTCCGGTGCCACCCTAGATGCGAGCATTTCTTTCAGCCACACGGCAAACCTACTGTCCATGGTCGATTTGCAGGCTGTCAGGAGACCATCTTCGTATTCGTTATAACTTACAATGCCGAGAAATCCGTTTTCCTTCACATAAACAGATACCGGAAACCGGAGTCTGTCCTGCAGCCTGCCCATGTTCGTTTCCGCACATTCTCCGATATTAAAAAACTTGTCATATGCCCTTGCCGCCACTTTACACTTTGTTATGTCAAGGTACAGCCCCCTCGCCTTTACCGTCTGGCTGTTCCACACCCTGCCGTAAAATGCCTCATCTGTGTAATTGAAAGACGAGATGTTCCCGAACTTCTTCTCCATGATATACTTGTTATGGCGCAGGCTGACAAGCACAGCGGCTGCAGGGCTGCTGCACAGCGCTTCCTGCGCTTTTTCCTCCTCCGGGCTTCTGAACACATCATTTTTCACCTCCACCGGGCAGATGCCGCCATGGCTTACCTGAAGGCAGCGCAGATGCCCGCCGCACTCCACCTGACCTTCCAGATTGAACACCCTGCCGCCTGCTGCAAGGGGCGTCTGCCTTGTGTTCCTGTGCCCATAAATTTGGAAAAAATTACCCGGCATTGTCCGCCGGAAGGATTCCGCAACTGTTTCCGCATCATCAAAACATCCAACACCCTCCAGCATCTGCTCCGTTGCCACAAAGGACAAATTCTCCGGGATAATGCTTAATCCTCCGTGGGTGACAAGATAGATGTTCCCATCATATCTGTAATACGCACACTGCCCCAGCCTGCGGTACAAATTTCGGACATCCTTTTTGCTGATTCCGGCTCTTTCAAGGGCAGGGGCTGTCACCAGTTCAAACTCCGTCGCCCTGCCATTTCCGCAGCCCTGCCCGGACTCTCTGTTTGCCCACTGCCAGAGCTCCCTCTCATGGTTTCCTTCCAGCAGGAGCACGTTTTTCCTTTCCATAATGGACAAAAGGAACTCCGCAACCTCTGCGTTCTCGGTTCCCCGGTCAAGGTAATCGCCAACAAAGATGTACATTTCATCCTCTTTTATGCCGCCGTTGTCTGAAAGGTATTTCTGCAGGGCAGTATTGCACCCATGGATATCCCCGATGTGATGGACCTTTTCATAATGCGAAAAATCCCGCAGTTCCAGCCATACCGTGTCCAGCTCCCCCGGTCTGACCACTTTGATCCCGGAGGGCACCTTCTGGGTCGCAAATCTTGCGTACATGGTGTCTATCACCGTTTCCGGAACCCGCCTGAAAGGCTCCCTCTCCCTGTTCCGCTTTTTTGCTTCTTCCACAGGCACGTTCGTAAAATCAACACAGTAAGCCCGGTAGCGGAACTCGCTGCACAGCTCCTTATACTGGTTCAGCTCAGAAGTCCGGGAATTGGTGGCATCCACTACAGTGAAGTCGCCCCTCTTCATCCGGCTTTTCAGCATGCGCCGCAGGGTTTTCCACACGGCATCGTCATTCTCCCCGCTGATCCTGCATGTACCATCCGTTCCCAGTAACGGACTCTGGTACATAAGGCGTATGTCATCAGGCGACAGCGTGTACGGCTTTAAGCCGTTTTCTGATACCCATGCCGACTTGCCGCTGCCCGGCGCTCCCCTCAGTAAAAGCAATGTCCTCATTTCTTCTTCCTTTCTTCCCCATTGATTCTGCAAATTGTCTGATCTGAAAATATATAGCCTTTATAAGTATACATACCATAAGGCGGCGTGTCTTTCTCCCAGTCTTCATCGTCAAGCGTCTTGGCAATACAATAGTGCCAGTCATGACAGCATATCCTTTCGGGTACGAAAAATATCGTATCATTTATCTCTTCTTCAATCAACCCTTCAAACCGTTTCCAGTTATCACAGCCTCCATCCTGTATCTTAAATGCCCAAGAACTCAACGCATTCTGCCCATGATATCCATATTTCCTTACTAATACTTTCTCGAAATAATCGTAAAGCTTTTTCCTGTCATACCGCAGTGTATATTTCCCCTGCCAGTGCTTTTTATCCAGCCTACTCCTTATCTTCGTCCACAGAGAACGCCGAAACTGAAGTTCCGGTCTGCAAAGGACCATGTGGCAGGTAAAGGGGTAATATTCCCCATATCCCGGCTGATTGCATGGAAAGTAGAGGAGTTTCCCCGGATCATCTGCCAGGATTGCCATAGCATAGCTGATACATGTAAATGCCTCGCGACTTGCATCTATCTGGCATCCATCCCTATCATGATCTCCTCCGGTACGGTCATATACATACATATTTTTAATAAAGGGAAAAACCAATACTTCATACACACGTCCTTTTTCATATACAGCATATTTATCCAGCTTCATTTTTTCTTTCATTTCTTTTCTACTGCCTCATTGACCTTATTAGTCAAATTGTTATGGTCAACCTCCTTCCTAAAAGCGTTGAATACACAGTTGGCTTGCTTCTGCAACAAATAAGGGAGAGTCCTTTGCGGATTCTCCCTGTTATCAACAAATTAATCCTCTATTAATTTTCCAGAAGCTGGATAATCATTACAATCCTCAATTTAATAATTCATAGAAGCCTTCTGCCCAATCATTCTCATCATCCGGTAAAGAAGTATACAGATATAAACCACCTTCATAAAATGATATTACATATCCTGTGCCATTTCCATAAGTTTGATAGGATACTCCGTCAGTGCAATTTATAAGTTCTTCCATATCAGCATTTTCAAAGTCAACCTCACCACTTATAAATTTAAGACTGACTTTGTAGTCATCTGATATTGTAACGATACTATCTCCACCACCTACAATAAGATATTCACCAGGAACGATTCCACTTGTTGGTTTATTGGAATAGAAAGTACCATCAATAACATCAATTTTTCCTGTAATCCCTTCCGGTATATATCTATCCGGATTTGCATCTATGACCGGATTCCCAATTCCACTTGAAGATGATTCCGCTGATCCTACTATGTTAGAAACTCCATCGCTGGTATATAGCCCATCCAAACCTCTATCGTCAAATAATTCACCATCTACTGTTAAACCTTCTATTACTAAACCTCCATCGAAAAATGTAACAGTAAGCCCACTTCCTGATACTACATAATAATTAGGGATACTGGAATCTTTCGGAGTAAAAAGTGCTTCATCGATGATATTATTTCCTGAGCGCTGAGCAGAAAATTTATCTCCATTAACCGTGATAACAATAGCACCATCCACTGATGTATAGGTACCATTTTGTGCCTCTATTGGAGCCATTCCTTCACTATCTGTTCCTGAAAAAGGATCATTAGCAGCTTCGATAGTTTCCACTTCTTTTGCAAACTGATTCAGAATAAAGCGAGGATTAACTTTAAATATCAATCCGCTTATTTCAAAATCAATATCTGAAGTTTCCGTAACACCGTACTGACTTGTGACGTAGGTCACAAATACAATTGTACCTTTTCTGCCGCCAGATCTAATAGTAGCTACTGTAGGGTATTGCTTAGTATTATTTACTATACAATATCCATTTTGCTGAACAAGTTCCACTGCTGCTTCTTTGGCTATTTCATAGTCATCAATAAACAAAACGGCGTCATTCTGATCGAGATAAATATCGTTATCACTATTATTTGTTATCTCCATAGCGACATATACACCGATGGAGGTGTATATATTACCACCTACATCATTTCCATTTATATTATAGTCGATATCTATAACTTCGGCACTAATACCATCTCCATTTGTATAAACATTACCAAGATGAAGATAATCCTTATTTTCAGGAGCTGCATCAAGATTATCACTGTCTGTGATTCCTTCCTGCTGATTGTTTTCTGCAACTTCCGGCTCTTTAATTTCGGCTGTTCCTTCTGCTATATTCTCTTCCTCTGCTATCTCTTCTTTTGCAGCAGGAGCAGGTTCCGGCTGTTCTGTATTTCCACAGGCTGAAATTAATCCTACCAATAATACTGCAATAGTTACAACGACCCATTTAATTTTCTTTTTCATTTTTTTATCTTCCTCTTTTGTTTCTTTAGGCTTGTTCATATAGATTCTCTTATATAATTCCATTTTGGTTTTTAGCTATCTTCTTGTATTGTAAAAATCAAAATTTTGTACAAAATACTTAAATGCTCATTACTAAAATAAAAATCCCAATCAACATAACTATGGATATGCAACTACAAATTAAACCAGCCTTAGCTTGTCCTCTCATAACACCTTGTTTTTTCCCTTGAAATGCAAAGATTATTCCCAAAATTTCAGGAAGAAACCAACATCCTAATGTACATAATGAAAAAATTCCAAATATTAGGGATAACATTGCCATTACTTTTCCCTCTTTTTTCAGTTTTTGTTCTTCCTCTTTTTGTTGCTTAGCTCGTTCAATTTCTTCTTGTTTCTCATACTCTATCCGTTCCCTTTCTTTCCGTTCTTCCTCTTTTCTATTCGCCTCTGCTCTCTTCTCTGCCGCTATTCTATCTTCTTCTGTCTTTTTTTCAGCTTGTATTTTATCTGAAATATTTCTTTTACGTTCTTGATAAGAATCTCTTTCTTCTATTATTTTCTTTCTTATTTCAATATCCGCATAATCCAACGCTTTAGCAAAATATGTATCATTCATTTTATATTTCACTAGCATTTCCTCTGAAAACGTTTCTTCCCAAAAATCTATGGGTTTAGAGGCTTCCCACCAGACCCTGTAGTCTGAACTTTTTTGTTTTATTAGCCTTTTTAATAAATTTTGTGCCCGATTATAGTACAGATGCTCGCTATCTTGCTCTTGCATAGCTTCTTTTTTTTCTCTGCTCTGCTCATAGTAAAACAAAATATCGTCAAGTGCCTTGTTTATATCAGCAATTTTTTCTTTCTCCTCACAATCATCTGCAATTACTTTCTCTTCAAATTCACTCAAATCATTTTTCGTTCCACATTCAGGACAAAAAACACCCTCCGTAAATTCAAATCCACATTTGCTACATTTCATACCCTTTTCCTCCTTGCATTCTGTTTTCATTTCATATTTCATCTTCAGCCATACTTATTAGCTTTCCCACAATAATTACAAAATTTAATTGTTCGTATAATCTTTTTACCACAGTATGGGCAAAATATAGTTTGGGATTTTTCTTTTATAATACCTTTCCCTATTAAAAATTGAATTAGCAAATCACATGCATCATCTTTACTTAAGTTATTCTCTGCCGCATATATCTCCATTATTTCCCATATTTTTTTAGCACATCGTTTTACAAAACGCATATGCCTTTCTTCTTGAGACATATAGTACGTTTCAAAAAATACTTGTAAGCATGAATACAAAAATCTTCTCGACGCAGGTTTTTCTGAATTTAGATCAATTATAATTTCACTACCATCACCACTAACACTAATTGCGTGAGCTACATCATCATAGCTAATATCTGAGATCTGTGCTAGTGGAATAGTCATACTTGGATTAAGGTTACACAATAATGAATTTGTTAAAACAAATCCTTTTCCACCAAACATAGTTCCAAAGACAGCTTTATTTTGATACATAAGAATAATATCCGTTTCCTGAAGTTTCCATTTATTTTTTATTTTTACATCCGGTATCTGTTTTTCATCTCCCCTTACCCAGACTTCTTTTAATAATCCGTCCAATTCCAATTTTTCTTTATGAATCTTATCTATAAACTCATCCACCGTAGTGTCATCAGTTATTTCCAATATGGTTTCTGCCGATGCCAAACAGAATTCCGCATCTAAACACCATTTAAGAAAATTATCTAAATGCACACAAAACGGTACTAATTGGGGAAGCGAAGTGCTTCCTATAACTTGAATAATTTCTTTTTTTATTGATTTTAATTTTACATATGTACAAGGCTTATACTCTGAAAAATTTATATCTTTGTAATCTTTATGGTTTTCCAAATACCGATTAACCAGTTTGCGTTTTTTCATATTGGAAAAAAGCTGTGAAAAATCGTCCTGCATTTCCCAAAACTTCATAAAACGAATCAAATCATCTATGCTATTTTCCTCTCCGCTCGAAATAAGTTCCGAAATAATATCATTAATAATCAGTGCCATCATTCCACACTCGCAAAGTGGGAATCCATAAAGCGCTTCTATTGCTTTCACTGCTAATTTTCTTGTATTTTTCTCATACTGCCTTGCATGTGCCCATTTTTCTGTTGCATTAAAATCCGTACCAATACCTGACGTAAATCCTTTATCCTCCAATAATATTGCCAATCCCATATCTGCACACAAAATGCACCGCCTAAAGCCATCACATAATTCCTTTTGAGTATCCTCCGCATTATATAGACGCTGTGTAATCTGTGCCACTTTAGAGTTATCACGACTATCTACAATAGAGTCACCAATTGCCCTTCCAGCATCCGTCACGGCATTTAGTACACCTGCTTTCATTGCTCCCGAAATGGCACCTCTCAGTCCAAAACCTCCACCTTGCCAACGATCTCTTCCTGCACGCTCGTGCTCTTTCATCTGTTGATATTCATTAGCCTCATGAATTACTGAATCATAAGTATCTACTATTCCTTTTATTTTGTTCCAATAATTTATATTAAACTTCTTTTTAAACTCGTCCACAGTTATATATATATCATATTCATATAGAATCTTTACGTTTTCATCGACCGTACCATCTATTACTTTTTTTACCCATGGAGTTACCTCATCCCAAACCTTTTCCATCGTCTTGGCTTTTGCATATCTATCTTTTAATTCTTTTTCATATATAGCAGCCTTCCTATTATGCAATTTCATCATATCTATGTATAGCTTTTGGCTTTTGTCATAATACTTTTCCTGTCCAAGTATAGAAAAACCATCTAATATTTCAATAGTCAAATTATCGTCCACTTCAGCTTCATTATCCTTTTCATATACAATCTCCTCTTCTTTAGTTCTGCCTTCATCAATTATTTCTTTTTCAAAATATGACGATGGACAACCACAATTTGGACATACCTCAGCCCTGCCAGAAACCATTTTCCCACAATCCGGACACCTCATTAACGCCATAATATATACCTTCCTTTATATAAATGATTCTTATAATTTCCTCGCCTTAGGCTGCTTGTGAAATCCTATTACTATAATTCATTTCCATTTTACACCAAAAAATTGCAGTGCGCAAGAGCACCTTGTTTATAAGCACACTGTTTAAAAGCAACTTTTTTTAACGCACTTGTTCTAATATAATTTAAAAAAGGAGTAATAACATGAAGATCCGTTTAAGAATCAAAGAAATCCTTGAAGAAAAAGGAAAGACAAATTACTGGCTCAGCCAGCAGCTTGGGATGTGCTACAGAAACTACCACAACATTGTCACCAACCAGACATCCGCCATCCGTTTCGATACCATGGAAAGACTGTGTGAAATCCTGCAGGTTCCGGTAGGAGACTTATTTGAACAGGTGGATGATAAAAAAGAGTAAGAGAGACCAGTCTCTGCAAAGCAGACAGTCTCTCTTTGTTTCTGACAAATTCCATATTTTAAGTTTCTTAATGTTACGTTTCTATATGATACCCATAGGGAACGTCCTTGTGTCCGTCAAGGGCATTCCCTTCGCCATTCAAAAATTCCAGCACTTCTATTGCCCCTGTAACCATAATCTGATATCTGCACAAGATTTCATTAAATATTCCCTCCCGCTGTTTAATTTCCGGTAATGTCGTATGCCATTTCCACCCATTTTGGAAATTAATAGTATTCACCGCAAAATGGATATGGCAACGCTTTTCCGGCTCCCAATGCACGGCAAATACCGCCTGATGCCCCATCTGAAAATAAACCTGGCAGCATTCCATGCCGACCTGCCAAAGTACCTCCGGATTTCTTCCAAGCCGTTCAAACTCACAATCTTTCAGGTTCAGGACTTCATGGTACATCCTTCTGCCTCTCCTGCTGTTGATCCCATAAACATACTGCACATAACGGAATTGCTGAATCATGTTGTCAACGGAGTGGAAATAATCAGCACCTACAGCGCCATAGTTGATCAAATCATCTCCCCTTTCCTCGTTTTCCCTTGTTCTTGTGACATAATGAAGGACATTCTCCACTGCGTCTTCATTCGTATAATTTCCTTTTTTATAACGTGCCCTGTTATTGTTTCCTTCTTTATTTCCTTTATTTTCCCTTGTCGGTATCCCTAAAATTCCCATAAATTAGACATCCTTTCTTCATACTCTAAAATTTGTTCCCTTATCTCTTTTGGTCCGTCTTCAAGGCTCATTATCATCTGGTTCATGGCTTCCTGCGTCTCAACTAATGACCTGACTTTCCCCTTATCATACCGTGTCTTTCTTTTTAAACCCGCTTCAACGCAATCCAATATGAATTCGCTTTTTTTCTCGCCCATACTTTTTGCTTTCGCCTCAATCTGTCTGTCCTGTTCAGCGGTACAACGAAATGATACATTCACAGTTTTCTTATTCCCTATTGGCATTTTTCTTTTTTTCATAACCTTTCCTCCTGATATAACCGTGTAATGGTTTTGAATATAAGATATCCTGATAATATATATAAATTATTTTAGTATATTTCTTATTTCAATATTATTAAATTGATTAAGTTATATTAGTATATCACTATCGTTCTGCTCACTTCGTTCGCAGAACGATAGTGATATACTAAATACGCAAAATGTATTACATAATATATCTCTTATTTAAAGCACACCAAATCACCGACATTTTTCATTTCTTTAAATTTGTTTACTTTTATGTTGGAAGCTTTCATAATTTTTAACTTTTCTCTGCTTGCTTTCACTAGATTTCATTCGGCATACCTTTCATTATCTGTAAGTAAAGACATCATTAACAATTTAATAAAAACGACAGGAGGTGCTGAAAATGCTGGATGATTATCAGGATATTATGACCGTACCTGAAATTGCCGAGATTCTGTATATTGGAAAAAACCGTGTATATGAACTGCTGGAAAGCGGCACTATAAAAGGCTTCAGGATTGGTCGCGTATGGAAGATTCCAAAAAAAGCCCTGGAAGAATATATTCTGATGCAGAGCAGGTTAAAATGAAAACCAACTATTCCGGTCAGATGATATACCTCTGGTAGGAGTAATTCAGAGATCCTATGCACTGACCGGAGCTACCGGGAATTTCTTTCACCTTTATGTCCACTCAAAATACAGCATCTGCCTTTTCTGTCATCTGATTAATTCCAATTTCCGCAACACAGATATACAATCCCTGAATCCGTATTCATAGGCTTTTAAAGCGTAAAAATCAGTATTCTTAATATGTAATGAAACAAGACCTTCCACCGCAAGGCTCTGCTGCATATCCATGCCGGACATTTCCAGCTTCTTCATCTGTTCCCAAATCTGCCTCTGCAGACCTGCAAACCTCCCATCCTGCATCAGAATATCCTCAAGTCTTTCATTGATAAAATATTCCGCCGCCATTTCAAACACGTCCTTTCCCATGGTTTCCTTTTTCATTGTTTCCGCTCTCCTTTTCCTCGATTTCCTTAAGAAACAGACCTTTTAAAAGATTCTCTGCCTGTTCCATGTTACCATGCTCTTTTAAGTCCATTATTACCAGCCTTAAGAAAGGAATACTCAGTTTGTCTCCCATGTATTTTTAACTCAACCATACATAATCACTGTCATCTGTCCACAATACCTCATCACGCCCTAGCGGAAGCGGCACATCTGAGACCAGCGTACCAAAAAAATTGACCAGAATACCCAGCTTTATCCTCACCGGCTCCATCCCACTCTCGTCATCCCCGGCTACTTCGTATAAGTACTTCCCTTCCGGGATGCTGCCCCTGTCTATCCTCATGTCGCTGAACTCACATTCAATGCCGCATACCTTCACTCTTGAAAATCTTTCTTCACCGTATTTAAGTCTTGCCATATATGCCACCTTTCCATTTTTGTCACAAACCAAAAAGAGAAATGTCCGATGCACAAAAACAGGACACTTCCCTTTTTAAATCAATAAACACTTATCTCACATTAACCCCCAATGACAAGTTAATCACCCTCCTTGAACAATGCCCAAAATTCCGAAAGCTCTATAGCCGGAACATCAGAATACTCAAAATCATTGAACTTTTCATTTTTCAATGCCACCAACATTTTTTTGATACTTAATCGCTTAATCCCATCTCTTTAGACTGATTTGCTGGATAGCCTGCTCCTTTTTCTTATCAGATACATGAGTATAAATATCCATACTGGTTGTAATTGTAGAATGACCTAATAATTCCTGAACAAGCTTTATAGAAACATCAGACTCTATTAAAATTGTAGCAAAAGTGTGCCGCAAATCGTGAAATCGGATATCAGTAATTCCATACTTATCTAAAAATTGGTGATATTTATCCATAAATGGTCTCTGAGGAAGGTAATGACCAGTTTGGTCAGCAAATACAAATCCCTGATCTTCATATATATCTTTATATATTTCCTTTTCCGCATCCTGACGCCTTTTCTGTTCCATCAACGCCGCATATACTTCGTCCAGCATAGGAATTGTTCGAATGCTTTTTTTAGTTTTCGGTTCTAAAACCTGATAAGTGGCACAATATCTTCCTTTTTCGTCAGGCAATTCATCTTTTACCCGGCAAAGACTATTTCTAATGTATATTTTACGCTCCTTAAAATCCACATTCTCCCATTTCAAAGCCATAACTTCGCCCTTCCGCATTCCGGTATATACTGTTGTCACAATAATAGGATACAGTTCTTCTTCTTTGGTTTCTTCTGTAATCTTTTTCACTTCTTCCATTGTAAGTACTGTAGCTTCAAATTTTTCTTTTTTAAGAATCGCAGTAAATGCATTGGGATTATCCGCAATCATCCTAAACTTAAATGCCCTGTCCAGCGCACCATTCAAGACCACTTCGATAGCCCGGACAGATTTACTGCTATATCCGTCCTTTATCTTTCCATTATAATATTGCTGCAAATCGGAAGCCTTAACGTCTTCAAGCTTAATTTTTCCCAACTGCGAACCATTTATATGTTTCCGGTAAATATCCAAATATGAGTTGTAAGTTGTAATCTTCAGATCATTCTTTTTATACTTCTGAAGGTACTCTAACACCCATTCCTGAAACATATATGATTTATTTTTTATTGTCCTTGAATTCTGCTTCTCCTTTAACTTCTTCTTTGCCTCGGTTTGGGTCTTTCCATAAACATAATGCCGGTTATACTGTTCATCAAAATATGCCCCACACCATCTTCCATCCTTCCTTTTGAAAATAGTGCCTTCACCATTACTCCGCTTTCCCATATCACATTATCTCCTTTCTTGCATCAAAAAAGAACTGCCCCCATTTGCAACAGTTCTTTTTCCTTTATCGATTCCATTTAGGTATTCTCATTTCCATTCAGCCATTCAATAAATTTTCCTTTTGGGATAACACGCTTTTTCCCCAATTGAAGATTGGGTATCGTTCCATTCCTTACAAGCTCATAAGTATAGCTCCTGCTAATTCCCAGCAAATCAGCAACCTCCTGAATTGAATAAACCAGTTTTTCCATTGTTTCCACCTCATATATGATATTTCCAATAAATACTTTGGATTACCATTTTGTTATACTTGGTGTATTTAATTATTTTTCCATACCTTTTATTATGTATGCCGTGTCATTTTCCCCCGCTTCTGTTGAATTATTGGCTTTTTCTACTTCCAATGTAAAAGGAATTCCACAATATGTGTATAAAAAATCCATATTCTTTTTAGAAATAGGTCTATCGTCCTTCTTCAAAGACTCCATAATCGTTTTCTTCTCACGATTATCTTCCTCCACGTTTTTAACTAATATGAGCAGGTAATCCTTAACCTCCTTTTTTAACGCAATTAATTCATTTTTGCTTATCCTGTTATCTTTTACTTCATTAAATTTTTCAAAGATTATCTTCCTGCTCTTTTCTTCCCGGCTTTGCCTAGACTCATTGACAATATCTTCTATTTCCTTATCCGATTTGTCTATCCAGCGCAACTGCTCCTTTAAAAAAGCATCCTCCCCTTCTTCCTCGAATCTTTCTAAAATCTCATAATAATATTGCACCAGTCTCTCAATTTGATTAAAAGATAATAGATTTAAATAATACCTTCCATCATATACGTGAAAAACAGCGTTCACGTCATTGATGTCAATCTTCTGTCTGTCAATGTCCTGCATGATTTGTTTATGCTTTCTATCTATAAACTGCTGCTCCAGAATTTGTATGCCATCCCAATTTACCGGTCCCCTCAACTCTGAGCATCTTTTTATCGGTTCCTCTAAAGCTTTCTTTGCATCCTTATAATAGTCCTCCGCAATATATTGTGCTTTTTTTAGTTTTTCAAGTCTGTTTGAAAAATGTGCCCTACTTTGCCGATAAATATACAAATCAACTTTTTTACCGTCTTTTCGTTTTCTGCCAAGCATCTGCATAAACTCTACCTCAGTATCAGCAATTAAAATAATATTTCTTAATTGAATATCTTTTAGGCTGATTCCATTATCCATAACAGAGGTGGTAATCAAAACCTTAGCAGACTGCCTATTATCTTTTTTTATATAATTGACTTCCCTTGCACTATCTTTACTAGCTTCAAAGTCCGAGGAAATCATGACCACATTTCCATCATCTTCCTCATTTAATAATTGCCTAAATTTAACCTCCAATTCTTTTTTAAGTTTTTCACCAAAATTTATATTATCAACAAAAATCAGCCATTTCCCCTTTCCATTCATTACCAATTCAGAAATTCCATCTTCTTTATTGATAATATGCACATTGAGATGATCATAATTAGCCTGTGCCACATATTCCCATGTCTTTCCTTGACGCACTACCTGTGTTCCAATCGTATTTTTCCCATAAAATCCATAGAAATTTGTTCTCCAATATCTACGTTTCTCGTCATCTGACATTATATATTCTTTTATATCATCAATTGTTGCCGATAAGAAAATCCTGATTTTTGATGAAAACATATCTTGCAGCCATCGAAATGATAAACCTGTATCAGTATTATAATTAGAATCTGCAAGGAAATAATGACACTCGTCACAAACTACAAAATCATAATCGTTTGAGTTTATCCATACAGCCGAATAACCAAAAGCATGATAAGTTCCATCTTGATAATCATATTTCACCTCAGACATCTTTATCTCTATTGTCTGATATAATTCAATCCTGATTGATTCCCTTAATCCAAATGGAAAACTGGAAATTTCAGACTCTAACTGTTCTTTTAATATGCGTCGATTAACCAGATACAATATTCTCTTTCCCTGTTGGCTTACGTATGGCAATAAAACATGTAAAATAAAGTATGTCTTTCCAGTGCCAGTGGGTGATGAAATAAAAACCTTATCATACTTATTCCAATTCTGATATTCATCTTTAATTGCGTCTGCTACATTTTTTTCAAACACCAGTGTTTCCTCCTTTGGTCTCAACTATTGGAAAATGGACTTTAAATTATATTAGCATTTTCCATTTTCCATTTTAATTTATAATACCAAAGTAACATATAAAATACAATCTATGCTATATTTTAAGTACTCCTTTACTTTCTGCCAGCGTTGATGTCAACACTGATGTCAAATACAAAAAACAGAGCTTCCAAAGTATCCTAAACACCTTGAAAACTCTGCCTTTATGCGGATAACAGGACTTGAACCTGCACGGTCTCCCACCAGAACCTAAATCTGGCGCGTCTGCCAATTCCGCCATATCCGCTTATTTGGCCAGATTACTCCGGCCAAATCCTGACGTAAATTATCTTACCATCTCGTGCGCCCGCTGTCAACTCGTTCCTTCAAAAAGCCGCTTTACACGAAAGAAGCAATGCAGTATACGGCATAGATGCCAAGGAGAACGATTCCCTGCACCCTTGAAGACTTCTTCCTTATTAATATAGGAAGCACCAGGACCGCCATGACAAGCAAAGATAAAGGCATATCAACCCTTACCGTGGACTCCTCTAAGGGAATGCCCGCAACCGCTGCGGGGATACCAATCACCAAAAGCATGTTCAACAGGTTTGCCCCGATCACATTCCCCAGGCCCACATTCCCGTAACCTTTGATCAAAGACATCACGGAAGTCATCAGCTCAGGCAATGATGTTCCTAAGGCAATGAACGTGACCGCAATGACACGCTCCGGCACACCTACCGCTTCCGCAATCAAGATCCCGTTATCCACCAGAAGGTTTGCCCCCACAAAAAGGCATACCGCACAGACGACAAGAATCAAAATCTGCTTCCATATGGAAATTTCCCCTTCTTCATCCTTGTCTTCCTCATTGCCGCCTTCTGCCGAAGCCCTTGCAACCGTCATGCAGGCATACACGATAAAGAGCAGTAACAGCGCTATACCCGCCGGGCGTCCAAAAGCCCCTGTCAAGAACCCGCAGACGTTCATCCCCGCCAAAACCGCAAAGAAGAATACTCCGCGCCAAAGAAGGGCAGCCCTCTCCACCTGCTTGTTTGGTCGTATCGTCTGGGTCAGCCCTGCAATCAATGCCGTATTACAAATGATCGAGCCAAAAGCATTCCCCGCCGCTATCGCCGCCGAGCCGTCAAATGCCGCCGTGGTAGATACCAGTATTTCCGGCAGTGTCGTACCAAGGCTGACGATCGTCGCCCCAACGACAATCTGGGGAATCCCGAGTTTTTTGGCGATTGCCACTGCCGCATCCACCAGCCGGTCCCCGCCTAAACAGATTAAAATAAGGCCTGCTAAAAATAAAATAACTGCTTGTACCATTTTCTTCTTTCCTTTCTCCTTAAGTATTCCAATTTTAGTGCCAAAAATTCTAACGAACAAAAAAGACCTTTGGCACACCAGTTACGTGTGTCAAAAGTCTCGTACTTCCATAAACGGGAAGTGCCCAGCCACAGCTTACCGCCGGGGATTGTTGGCTGAACCTTTACTACTACTCCCTTTCAACTACAAAAACCTTATCAAAATTAAGGCTTCCTGTCAATGCCTATTTTCAATTTCCTGATTTTAATCGTAACGCTTCAGCCGTATTATTTCTGCCGCGGCTGAAGCATTACCTTTAATCCCCTATATGCCGGATCACATCCCGATTGATCCGAAACAGGAAAAACACCGTCATGGAAAGCGACACCAGCTCTGCAATGGGAAACGCCCACCACACATACTGCACTTTGCCGGACAATGAAAGCAGATACGCCGCAGGCAGTAATACCACAAGCTGCCTTGCTATGGATATCACCATGCTGTACACTCCATTTCCAAGGGCCTGGAATAAAGACCCGCAGACGATGCAGAACCCTGCAAAAAGAAAACTGAAGCTGATCGCCCTAAGTGCCGGAACTCCAATGGAAAGCATCATTTCCGACGCATCAAAAAGCGAAAACAAAGGCGCCGGAAATAATTGGAACACCACAAAGCCCAACACCATAATCCCTATCGCATAAAAAACGCTAAGTTTTAATGTTTTGACCATCCTGTCTTTTTCCTTGGCACCATAATTATAGGCAATGATAGGCACCATACCGTTATTCAGCCCAAAAATCGGCATAAAGATAAAACTTTGCAGTTTAAAATATACACCGAAAACCGCCACCGCCGTGGAATTAAAGGAAATCAGGATCCGGTTCATCCCGTAAGTCATCACAGACCCGATAGCCTGCATGATGATAGAAGGTATCCCTACCTTATAAATCTCCCTGATCACCTTTTTATCCGGACGGAAACCTTTAAAGTTAAGTTTCACGTCCGTGTTTTTCTTTTCATTGATGATGATCGCAAAAACACCTGCGACGATCTGTCCTGCCACCGTAGCCACCGCTGCGCCGGCTACCCCCATACGTGGAATGCCAAAGTACCCGAAAATAAAAATCGGGTCTAAGATAATATTGATGATTGCACCGGTTCCCTGAGTAACCATGGTAAAGATAGTCTTGCCAGTTGACTGTAACAGTCGTTCGAAAATGAATTGAGTATACATCCCAAAAGAACAACAGCATATGATTGTCAGATACTGCTTCCCATACGCAATAATCTGCGCGTCCTTTGTCTGGCTTAAATAAAATGGAGTCACTGCCAAAATACCTACCACTAAAAACAACAAATAACTCACTGCCGAAAGGAACACACCGTTGACCGCTGTTCGATCCACCTTCCCGTAATCCTTTTCTCCTAATGACCTGGACAACAGAGCGTTAACACCCACCCCTGTACCGACCCCGATAGCAATCATCAGTGACTGGATAGGGAATGCCATTGACACGGCTGTCAGCGCATTTTCATCAATCCTCGAAACAAAAATACTGTCAACAATATTGTAGAGTGCCTGCACCAGCATGGATACCATCATCGGCAATGACATGCTGACCAGCAACTTATTGACCGGCATAGTACCCATCTTATTTGCCTTCCGCTCCTTTATTGCTTCCATAATAAACATCCCTGCCTTTCTTAACGTATCTTTTTCTTTTCACTCGACAAACACATACTTTACCATTATACTAAATATGAAACGTATTGCAAGGAAATATTTCACGGAAATACACCTGTTGAGGAACAACCATGCTGACACTTTTAATTGCTGATGACGAATACTTTATACTAGAAAGATTAAAGCAGATCATAGATTACCAAAGCCTTGGTTACCAATTGACCGACACTGCCCAAAATGGCCGTGATGCCATGCGTATCATTGAAGAAAAGGCTCCGGATCTGGCAATTTTAGATATTAAAATGCCCTGCCTTTCAGGACTTGATATTGCCGAGCAGATTTATACAAATAAGTGGAAAACAAAGGTGGTCATCTTAACCAGCTATGATTACTTTGACTTTGCCCGACAGGCAATCAGCTGTCAGGTCTTTTCTTATCTCCTTAAGCCTGTAAATAAAGCAGATTTGACAGAAATCCTTACAGACGCCGCCAAATTGATCTTGGATCAAAAAGAACGGGATTCCAAACTCCTTGAATATGAGCAATTACAGACAGAATTGCGGCTGCAGCGTTTCCTGACAGCCTCCATCCCCCAGGCCGAAAGAAAAGAATTATCTATACAACTTCCCGGCATTGATGCTGTCCGCGGGATATGCTGCCTTAAATTTGGCAGCCCGGATCACACCAGCCTGCCCCCTGGTCCTATCCGCAAAGCACTCAGAGAAATCCCCAATATACCGCCATACTTTGACATGGAGCATCAGGACAACATCATCTGTCTGCTATTTAAGGAGCGCCGGATTCCCGATTCCCTGCCCGCCTTGATCCAGCGCTGTCTTCAGGAAATTTTCCATACTTCTGTCAACATCGCCTTTTTTAATGACATTGACTGCACTGGCTCTCTTCCCAGTGCCTACGCCAAATGTTTAAAAGGCCTGCAAAGCACCATCTTTTCCGGAGAAAATACGATAACCCATGTTTCCATAGAGCAACTGGAAGAGTTTTCTGCGCCGCTTCATTTTGACTTAAAAAGTCAATTAGTTTCAGCATTACAGAAAAAGGACTTAAGCCAGACCATATCCCTGATCCACGATGCCTTTTTCAAGCTGCGCCAGTCACCTTGTACCGACAATTTAGAAGCTCTGATCCTGGAAATATTATCTGCCGGAAAAACCGCTTCTGCCCCTGAAAGCATCTCTTACACTGCCCACAGGCTGATGGACGGTCATAATTGTGTGGAAACCTTAGAAGAATGGTGCTGCGGTTATCTGTCCAGGTCAATGGAAAGCAGCGCTTCCGACAAAACCGATTTTAACACCACAAAGATGATCATGGAAATGATTCAAGCATCTTACCCAGATACCAAATTGGACTTGCCTTACATTGCTTTAAAGATCGGCTATACCCAAAACTATATCAGCAGTATCTTTAAACGTAACACTGGGCTTACCGTTGTCCAATATATCACCCAATGCCGAATGAACGCTGCATATCTTTTGCTGACCGCACACCATATGCCCGTGAATCAGGTGTACGGGGAGGTTGGGTATTCCAACCCCTTTTACTTCAGCAAAAGATTCAAACAATACTTTGGATATTCTCCTTCGGAATGTTCTAAAAAGAGCTAATGACTAATCAGGTCAAACGCAGAAGATTCCTTCAACCTCCACCGGGATATTCCCTGGAAGCACATTAAGTCCAATGGCAGACCTGGTGGGCGCAGAATTATTCCCGAAAAGGGAAACCAAAAGCTCACTGGCGCCATTGGCCACCTGGGGCTGGTCATAAAAGTCTTCCTCACTAGCCACAAACACGGTAAGCTTCACACAGTCTTTGATCTTATTTAAGTCGCCTACCTCCCTTTCCAAAACAGCCAATATGTTCAGCATACACTGCCTTGCATATTTCCTGCCCTCCTCCAAAGAAATTTCCTTCCCCAGTCTGCCGGCTATCTTTTCATCGTTTCCTGCAATAGAAGGACCACAGCCTGACACATAAATAAGCCCATCTCCAAACGCCTTGCAGGGTGAATATACGCCCCCCTTGACTGGCGCTTTGGGAACAGCCAGCCCCAGTTTATCTAATCTCTCATAAATATTGGTTTCCATAAACAATTCTCCCTTCACATATCATTTTAGATATAACTTCCTCTTGCCTCCACAGGGATCATCCTCTCCAGTACATGGTTCCTGATCCCATAAAGCCTGTCCGTCAGGTTCGGAAGGACACAGGCATGATTGGGAATGATGGCAAGCTTATCTCCGATTTCCAACCCAAGTCCCTTGTCACTTTCTAAAAATCCATGTTCCTCATTCAATTTCGTAATCTTTAAATCCGGTCTTCCCACCACATACCCAAACCCTGTCTGTCCATGGCCGCAGCCGTCCGTGGTAAGAGTCTTGCTGCCCGCGTCGATAATGCCATGGTTCTCATCCATTTTGCACACTAACGTGGAAACTACCCTTAGCGCACATTCCTTTTCCGTGGCAAAACCGGTAGATAAGGTCATGCGGTCATTAAATATGTAATTGCCGCAGCGTACTTCGGTGATGCCCTCTAAGTACTGACAGCACCTGGCGGAATAGGAATTGCCGCCGCTTACTATTTCCATGGAGAACCCATTTTCCCGCAACAATTGGGCTGTACCCGTCAACTCGTCATGCTCCTTTTTTGTGTATTCCACAAACCCTTCCATAGAATTGTTATCGTAGATCAGCCCGTTATAATACATCAGCCCACAAATACGGATCCCCTTAAAATGCTTTATCTTCTGCGTAAATGCCAATGCTTTCTCATAAGGCGCTACCCCGCCCCGGTTCAATCCGCCGTCAATCTCGATCAATACCCGGACCGGTTTCTTTCTTGTTTCCCCTACCTTTGAAAGCTGTGCTGCCCCCTCTTTGCTGTTGATGATCGTTAAAACCTCTGCCCTGTCAAGCAGCCGGGAAAGCCGCTCCATCTTATCCTTCCCGATCAGAGGAAAAGCGATCAATATGTCCTTGATCCCAAAATCCGCCATTACCTCAGCTTCCCCAAGCCTTGCACAGGTAATCCCCTCCGCCCCCTCAAAAAGCTGCTGCCATGCAAAATAACTGCTTTTATGAGGCTTTATATGGGGGCGGATCATAATCCCGTAACGCTTTGCCTCTTTGGCCATTTCTCTTACATTTGCCGTAACCTGATCCAACTCCACCACTACCGCCGGTGTGGGAATCTCATCATACATAACAATCCTCCATTGTAAAAAATTTAATGTAAAGCTCCGCTCCTTTGTACAACTGCTCCAGCTCTATATATTCGTCGGCCTGATGAGCCTGACCGATCTCTCCCGGCCCCCAGATCAGAGCCGGAATGCCCGTTGCTTCCTGAAGCATGCCAGCCTCGCAGGAAGCCTCAAAGGCCTTGGGAGTGCTGTCTATGCCCTGACTTTTTAGCAAATTGGAAATCCCGCAAAACAAGGGATGTTCCCGGTCTGCCTTTCCCGGAGGGCAATAGGTCGTAACCTCTAAAGAAAATCCGCATCCCCATTCTTCCCTTACCTTTTCTAAGATACCTGTCATCTCTCTCTCACAGCTTTCTCTTGTCTCCCCAAATATCAGCCTTCTGTCAATCCAAAGCACAGCCTTATCCGGTATCACATTCACCTTGCTGCCCCCTGAAATATAGGTTACATGAATCGAAGGGCTGCCCACATATTCCTGCGCCGCTGCCGAAATCCGCTCTTCCAGATTTCGGACTTCCCGGATCACATCCGCCGCCGCGTAAATGGCGTTTTTCCCTAAATCAGCCCGTCCGGCATGGCAGCTTTTCCCATAAATGGTAACCGTAAATGCCATCACACCCCGGTGCCCCATAGAAAGCCGGAGCCCTGTAGGTTCTCCCACAATGGCAAGATCCGCTTCCTGTGGGGATTTCAAATACTCCTTTAAACCAATGTTGGTATTTTCCTCATCCACGTCATATACAAAATGCAGGCCGCTCTCCGGTTTTATTCCATGCTTTGTCAGGTATTCGGCCGCATACATGGCACAGGCCACACTCCCCTTCATGTCACAGCTTCCCCTTCCATACAGCTTTCCTTCCCGTATTTGGGGAATGAACGGATCGCCCTCCCACAGCTTCTCATCTCCTGCCGGAACCGTATCAATATGCCCCAGATAAATCACAGTGGGTTTCCCATCCTTCCCCGGAATTCTTGCCGTTATATTTTCCCGGAAACCACCGCAGGGCTGCTTTTGCACCGCTATCCCAAGTTCCCGGTAAAAGTTGTAAATGTAATCCCCGACTGCCTTTTCATATCCGGGCCCGGAATCACTTTTCAGCCGGATCAAATCCTCCGCAATTTCCAAAAGTCTTTCTTTTTCCGCCTCTGTCAGCATCCTCTTCCACCTCCTATCCGGTACGTCTTTTTCCTTTAAACAGCCGATGTTAAGTGGCAAAGAAACCTCTCTTCTTCCAGCGTTTTCTGCCCACCCGGCTACCCGTAAAGGATCCCCTTCCCAATTCCTCTGACTTCCCCATTCATTAGTCTTTGGACGCTCCCAGCAGGCGATCCGGATCACGGGAAACAAATCCCCGCTGCCAAAATCTTCCGGCATCATAATCTCCAAGTCATCTCCCTTTTTTTCAAAGGGAAGCTTTTTTCCCGTGGAAAGCTCCACCACTTCTGACACTTCCGATGACAGATCGGCAAGCCGAAAACACCTTTCCTTTTCCCAAAAGCGGAAGATCAGATACAGGTTATTACCTCTGATCGTCTGATATCCGTATGTCAAAGCCTCCGTAAGGGAACCGCCGTCATTTCCGTAAACCGCTTCCCCGTTAATCGCCAGCCACCTTCCGATGCGAAGGGCTCTTTCAACAAATTCCTCCGGCAGCCGCCCGTCCGGCTTCGGTCCTACATTCATGATCAGGTTTCCGCCGGTGGAAGCGCACCTGCACAGGCTGTCCAAAAGTTCCTCAGCGCTCTTCCATCTTTCACCTCCGTGGTACCCCCACCACCGCCAGCAGGACACCTGATTGGATTCCCACAGACGTTCCTCGGGATTTACCAAATGTTCCGGAGTTCCAAAATCTCCTTCCTCATTTCCTCCTCCATGCCCTAAAAGCTGCGCCGGATCCGTATCAAACCCCAGACGGTTATTGATCATGATCCCCGGCTGCCAGATGCGCATTTTTTCAACCAATTCCTGGCTACCCAAATCCTTTGCGTTCCTGGGCCATACGCCGTCAAAAAAGAAGTAATCAATCTTTCCGTATTTTGTGCAAAGCTCTTTCACCTGAGTATGGATATACGCCTTCATATCTGCCCAGCCCTTGGGGTTATTTTGGGGGCCTTCATAGTATGCCGGAACCCTCCAGTCACACCAGGAATAATACAGGCCCACCTTCAACCCCTTTTTCCGCATCGCCTCGCAGTATTCCCTCACAAAATCACGCCCTGGCGCCTGCTTTGCACTGCTGTAATCCGTGGATGCCGTATCCCACAGACAATAACCGTCATGGTGCCTTGTAGTAAAACATCCATATTTAAAACCAGCCTTTTGAAACATTTCCGCAAGAGCCTGCGCATCAAAAAACGCAGGATTCCATTCCTTTGCCATCTTTTCATATTCTTCCTGATCCAAATGCTCCCGGAACAGTACCTGTTCCCCCCTGCCTAAAACCGCATAGGGCCCCCAGTGGATGAACACCCCGTACCGGTCTTTGGGGAACCACTCAAACCGCTCCGGTATATTTTTATAAAACTGATCAGAAATCTTTTGTTCCGCATCCATAAGCTATCCTCCTTTTTACCCTTTCACAGACCCGGCAGCAAGCCCGGCCTCTATCTGCTTTTGGAACACGACATAGATCAATACGATCGGTAAAACGGAAATACAGATTGCCGCAAACGTACCGCCATAATTAATATCATACTCGGACTTAAACGCCATCAAAGCCAAAGACATTGCCGCTTTCTTTTTATCGCTGATAAGCAGCATGGAAAAAATCAAATCATTATAAACCTTTAAAAAAGTCATGATAGAGATCGTTGCGATCACAGGTTTCATAAGCGGCAGTAAGATCTGAAACAAAATCCGCAAATGCCCGCCACCGTCCATCACTGCCGCCTCGTCCAGCTCCATGCTGATCCCTTTCATGTACCCGTTGGCTAAAAATACCGCCAGGGATAAATTTGTGGCCGCATAGACACAGACAATCCCCACCAACGAATTGCGCAGGTTCAGCTGGCTGATAATGGATGCAAGCGGAACCAGCATGGCATGAATGGGAAGCGCCATCCCCGCAATAAAAAACAGGAACATAATCTTAAATCCTTTCACCCGGATCCGGTATGCATAGGAAACAAGCAGTGCCATCAGAATAATCAGCGCTATGGATAAAACGGAATACACCAGAGAGTTCCACATCCCCCTCAGCAATATCGTGCGGTCCATGGCATATACATAGTTTCCTAAAGAGAGGGTTTCCGGCAGGGAAAAGGGCGCCGCATAAATGCTGGTATTATCTTTAAAAGAACTGAGCATAGAAAACAATAGCGGAAACAGTGATACCCCTGCCCAAAACGCCGCCCCCATGACCTTACAAGCCGCTTTTATTATTTTTTTCAAATTATACTGCCCCATTACAAGCCCCCCTTTGCAGCTTCTTTCTTTTTCCCTTGTCCTCTTGCTCATCTAAGAAAAAATTTAAAGTAAATGTGATAAAAAGTGACAAAAAAATGATAAACACTCCAATAGAGGATGCATACCCGAAGCGGCTTGACAAAAATGCCTGGTCATACATCAGGGTTGCCGGTACATCTGTGGCGGTTCCCGGACCTCCATCCGTCATAACATAAATGATGTCAAACACTTTTACCGACCCTGCAATGGCGCTGGTCAGGAAAACCTTAAAAGTTTCCTTCATATTCGGGATTATGATATGTATGATCCGCTGAACCGGGCCCGCTCCGTCCACAACCGCTGCCTCTATCATATCAGAGGGAACATTGGTAATCCCCGTCACAAAGATCAGCATATTGCTTCCGATATACATCCATGCGTTCACCAGCGCAACCACCCAGATCGCTCCTTTGGTATCTCCTAAAAAATCATGAGGGGCAATCCCGAAAAATCCCAGTATTTCGTTTACCGCACCACCGTTATATGCCAGCATAAACATCCACATCATGCCCGTGGCCGCCATAGGCAGCAGCGTTGGGATATAATAAACCGTCCGCAGAAAAGAATTAATCTTTGTTCTCCTAGATACAAGCAGGGCAAGTAAAAAGGAAACCGGAAAGATGACCACAAGGCTGACAGCCATAAATACCACCGCGTTTTTTAAGGAATGCCAGAAAACCGCCTGTGAAAACAATGTTTTGTAATTTTGCAGCCCTATGAATGTCTTCTTTGCCACTGCCATCCCGTTCCATTTCATAAAAGATAAGTAAACCGTGTACCCGATCGGATAAATAAAAAAGAGGGAATATACCAGAACGGGGATAACAAGCAGCATAATGGCAATTCCCGTTTTATTTCTTTTCATCGTCTTGCCTCAATGATGGTCTGTATGGTCGTGTCTACCGACTCTCCCGCCCACATGGCCTGGATCGCTGTCCTGGTATCGTTTTCAAGCCCTGATACGGTGTCATATTCAGCCGGCTCCGTGATCATCCCTGCCGCATCTGCTAAATTTGTTTTAAGATCGTTCGTCACCGACGGCTGGTCTTCCATATCCGGCAGATCATTGAGTACACAGACAAATGCCCCGTAAGACAGTTCATTTCTCTCTACCATGTATTCCATCCGGGTCACATATTTCAAAAGTGCGACCGCAGCCTCTTTCTGCTCCTTAGAAGCGCTTGCCGCCACACTGAACGCATCGCTGGAGCCTCCGTGCCACATATCGGCATACTGGGGATAAGCCTCATAAGAGGGAAAGTTCATTTCCATTACTTTGGAGTTATCTTCCATTTCGTTCACGATCCTGCTGATAAAAGAAGCGTTCCGGTAGATCATGGGAGACTGCCCTGTCAAGAATAACTGTGCTTCTCCTTCCCCGTCCAAAGTCGTGATACTGTTTCCCAAATAGCCTTTCTCAGCCCAGCTTTTCATGGTGGTCAGCACATCCCTGACTTCATCGCAATCATAAGATACCTCACCGCTTGCCAGCTTTTTAACTAAATCTTCCCCTGTCCTTTTCGCCATCAGCAAGGTAAACAAATGTCCGCCGCGGAATGTGCTCTTATCTCCTACCGGAAGAGGTGTTATCCCCTCTGCAAGGAAAGCCTCACAGGCTTCTTCTAATTCTTCAATGGTAGCAGGCACCTTAATCTTGTGTTCTTCAAACAACGCCTTGTTGACAAACAGGGAATCCACATATGCCGCATAGGGGATGCCATATATCCCTTCCACGCCGTCAAACGTCAACATGCTGAACATCGTCTTATTAAAACTGTCATGCCATTCCGGATCCGCTTCCAGATAAGCTCCAAGGTCAACAGCTATGCCATTCTCCACATAGCTTTGCAGATTTCCGCCTCCGTATGTCATAAAAATCGTAGGCACATCATCCGTAGCCATATAAGTCTTAAACATATTGTTGTACTGGGTTTCATCCGTAATGGACAAATCCTCCACCAGGATCTCCGGGTGTTCCTGTGCAAATGATGCCACTGCCTTCCTGAACGTTGCCGCATTTACATCCGTGTCATCGCCATATCTGGTCATCAATGTGATTTTGACCGCTTCGGTACCGCTATCACCTTCCTCCTTTTTTTCCTGCTCCGTCTCCTTTGGCGCACTGGCATTTTCGCTTTCCGTAATGCTGTTTTCCGGAACTTCCGCCCCGGAAGTATTGCCCCCACACCCCGCTGCCGACAACAAAAGCGCCGTTGCTAAAATAATGGAAATTAGTTTCTTCTTCATGTCCTCCTCCTTTGAACCTGACTATCGTTTCCTTTCAGCCATCCATTAACCGGTTTTTGGATGTCCGTAACATCACTATACAAAAAAACCTGACGGATTAGAATGTACATTTCTACACATCACATGTCATTTTCACCAATTTTTGCAGATTGTCTTTTCTAAAAATGCATGTTATGATGAAGCAGGAGTTTCGGATTCCCTCATTATTATAATAAATTCACAAAGGTAGTAATCATGAAAATCTTGTCACTTTTTTCCAACAAGTCCATTAAAGTTAAAATATTAGGCAGTATGCTCATCCTGGCAGTATGTATGATCTTTGCCTGCATGGTGGTCTCTATCACCTATTCCTACAAAAGCATCCTGGATTCCTTTATCCAGTCCTCCCTGCAAGACCTTGCTTCCGCTCAGAATAATGCGGATAACCTGCTTTCCATCGTGGAAAACTATTCCGTGATCCTTGCCACTGACGACACCATCCAAAATACGCTGACCTGCCAGGAAAGACCGGAAGGCACCAGCCTGTCCGTCAACGAGATCCTTCTGCGGAACCAGATCAACAATATCATCGGAACCTTCCCCCGGATCAACGCTGTCCTTATTTGCGACGTATGGGGAAATATCTATGATTCCGGCGTTACTGTGATTTCCTCCGAAGCAGCCTACCGGGAGCTGTCCGCCGCAAGGGGCTGGAGCAGCACCGCTCCTGCCCCATACACGATCTCCGTTATCGGGGGCCGCATGCAGCCAAACGTGATTTCATATACCTGCACCGTCTGCAATTGGCGGAGCGGAGCCCTGCTGGGCTATCTGACCATTTTTGTGGATGAAATATTCATCCAGGATCTGTATGCCCCTGCCGAAGACGACCATTACAATATGTTCCTTCTCTCCTATGACGATACGGTGATCAGCACAAAAGACAGCTCCCGGCTTTACACGGAAGGACCTGTAGGCATAGCCGAGCTAAAAGAAGGCTTACATTTTACCTCTACCTCGGATGACTATTATATTTACAAAAATTACCCTGCCCTGCAGTGCTATTTTGTCAAGGAAATCTCAAAGAAAATCATTCAAAACACCATCAATTATATGGAACTTTTCATGGTAACTATCGGTGCCGCCCTGACCGCGGTGACCGTCTTTATGTCCATCTTAATTGCGCGCCGTCTGACACGCGATATCTTTAAGCTGTATAGTGCGACGGAACAAATCAAAAGCGGAAACTGGGATGTGCGGATAGAATGCTCTTCCCAGGACGAGATCGGCCTGCTTGCCCAAAATTTTAATTCCATGATCAAGGAAATCAGATACACCACCGACCGGCTGGTGGATGAGCAGCAGTCAAAGCGGGAATACCAGTTAGAGCTTTTGAACCAGCAGATCAACCCCCATTTCCTATACAATACTTTGGATAATATCTGTTCTCTTGCAGAACTGGGCTATTTAGACGAATTGACCGGTCTTGTCAATAACCTATCAAGCTTCTACCGCGGTGTCTTAAGCAAAGGAAGCCATATCATTTCCCTTCGCCGGGAACTGGAAATCGCAGCCAGCTACCTTAAGATCATGCAGACGCGGTATTACAACACCTTTACCTTCCAGATCCACATCCCCGACAGCCTGATGGAAAACAGCATCCTGCGCCTGACGCTGCAGCCCATTTTGGAAAACGCCATCTGCCACGGCTTCGAAAACCACCTCCCCGGCGGTTTTATCACTATCTCGTCTGCCCTCATCGGCGGTACGGTCTACCTATATATTGAAGATAACGGGGTCGGAATGGAACCGGAACAAGTTGAAAATTTACTGGAAAACACAGCAAAATCCCAGACCGAAGGAGGCTTTGCCATTAAAAACGTCCACAACCGCCTTACACTATACTACGGCCCCGATTACGGCCTTAAAGTAGAAAGCCGGAAGGGGGAAGGAACGAAAGTCACCGTCACGCTTCCTTACACATCCGGTTGCGATCACCTGCGTCAGACGTAGCAATTCAGCCCTGCCGTTTCCTACGCCGCAGAACTTTACTCCTGTCACTTCTGGTTTTGCATGGCTTATAATAGTCTATCAGATACTAAAACAGTCCAAATCATGATATTAATAAAAAAATTTTAAAAAAATATTGACAGAGCTTAATACATATCTTATAATATATCTTGCGTTGCGTGAGTGCTAACAGGACAAAATCAGCGGGGTGTGGCTCAGCTTGGCTAGAGCGCCTGGTTTGGGACCAGGAGGTCGCAGGTTCGAATCCTGTCACCCCGATTTATCGCACGCTGTTTGTTCACATTATTTGCGGGTGTAGTTCAATGGTAGAACACCAGCCTTCCAAGCTGGACACGTGGGTTCGATTCCCATCACCCGCTTTGTAATATTATATGCGAAGCATTACTATCGTTTTTATGTGATGTGTCCATAGCTCAGCTGGATAGAGCAACGGCCTTCTAAGCCGTGGGTCGGGGGTTCGAATCCCTTTGGGCACGCTGGAAGTTTTTACAGATTTCTAAGTTATCATGGTGGGTATGGCGCAGTCGGCTAGCGCGCCAGATTGTGGCTCTGGAGGCCGAGGGTTCGAGTCCCTCTATCCACCTTTACCAATTGCCTGTATGGCAAGCTTGGTGCTACGATGGGCTATCGCCAAGCGGTAAGGCACAGGACTTTGACTCCTGCATTCGCTGGTTCGAATCCAGCTAGCCCAGTTACATATTTTATGGGCCACTAGCTCAGGTGGTAGAGCACTTGACTTTTAATCAAGTTGTCCGGGGTTCGAGTCCCCGGTGGCTCATTGTTTATTATCGTTTTGGAATTTAACTTTGTTTTGTACCTAGTATTTTATATAATTGTTCCTAATATTATAAATCATGTAGATTAGTACAGTGATTTTGTTTGCTGTGCTTGGACAGCAGACAAAATCCGGGGTGGTTACCTCGGATTTTTGATTCATATATTATGTAACAAGCTGCGGTAAGCGGCGGAATGGAGAATTCAATGAAGCAGCGTAGACACCGGCACAAAGAATCCTACTCCATCCTTCTAATTTCCAATACAGGGCAAAGCAGCAGGCAATTCCATCTTTCACCTCTTTTTTTCTGCCTGTTTCCCGTTTTACTGCTCTTTATTTGTGCAGCCATCGCCTGGCTGGTGTATCAGGCTCCTTCCGGCAGCGAAAATGATGAGATTCTCAGCAGCCAGCTTGATTCACAGTCACGAATGATTCAAAAATTAGAAGACGAGAAGGAAACGTTAAGCAAAAAAAACCTTGCACTTGCGGCGGAACTTAACAACTTAAAGCAGAATATCCAAACATATACCGAAGGCATGACACAGACCGCCTCATCGGAACCGGAGCCAGATCCATCCATTCCGGCCCGGTACCCTTATTCGGAAACAGGTATATTAGATGCCGCATATTCCGACGGGCATCCCTATCTTTCCATCAATACACAGCCGGGAAGCAGCATCATAGCTGCCGGGAATGGAACGGTAGTCACACTTTCGTCTGATGATACTTATCCGGTCATCATCGAATTGGATCATGGAAATGGTTATCAGACACGTTACATGTGCCTTATGGAGATTGACTTGCAGGTGGAAGAAGGCACGCAGGTTCAGATTGGGGACGTTTTAGCTGCCATCCGTACCGAAAACACACAAATGGATTATCAGGTTCTTTTGGAAGGCGAGCCAATTGACCCGTTGATCGTACTGGAAGCGAAAGGATAAAAGGAGGATAATAATACCATGTTAGGAAAAAACAAAAATACAAACTATACTGATGATGCACGTACCAAGGTCAACACAATGATCGGGGAGGGCACGATTTTTGACGGAGACCTGACTTCTCCGGAAACAATCCGGATAGACGGAACCATAAACGGAAATTGTGTATGTGAAAAGAAACTGATTCTCAGTGCTGAAGGAAAAGTAACCGGAAATATCTCTGCCCAAAGCGTTATCATTTCCGGGAAAGTAGACGGTGATATTACAGTCTCCGGAAAACTAGAACTGTTTTCCACCGGTAAGATTGCCGGGAATATCACGGCCGGTTCCCTTGTAATTGATGAAGGCGCATGCTTTGACGGCAGATGTACCATGACGGCTGCGGCCACGTCCTCTTACACAAGACTTGACAGCGGAGAAATATAGAATTTTAATTCAGCCAGCCCTTTAGGGCTGGCTGAACTTATCTTATAAATAATTGACCGTAAAATGAGCTTCTCCTTTTTTATCCAGATCCATGATAATATAGGAGGGTCTCCGGTTTCCCTGCCTTGGATACGTCAGGCTTCCGGGATTTACCGTGATAAGCCCCTGCTCGATATCCACCAGTGGCTTATGCGTATGACCGAACATGACAATATCAACTTCCCGGCTCCTTGCCTCCTGTTTCAAAAATTCATTGTTCATGGATACATAATAATTATGTCCGTGGGTCAGCCAAACCTTATATTTTCCGATATAAAATTCCTTTTCCCTTGGAAGATCAGAAAAGAAATCGTTGTTCCCCACCACCATCTGGACCGGGCATCCGGCAGCCTCCGCAATCAGATATTCACTGCCCTCGATATCCCCGCAATGTACTACCATGTCCACCGGGGCTGCCCGCTCCAAAACTTCTATGTATTTTTCATTCCTGCGATGCGTGTCGCTGACTATCAGTATCTTCATCATTTTAATCTGTCTATTGCCTTTAACTGTTCTTTCATCATGCGCAGCGCCTTCCCCCTGTGGCTGATCTCATTTTTCTCCTCTTCCGTCAGTTCCGCCGTACTTTTACCATATTCCGGTACCATGAAGATCGGGTCGTACCCAAAGCCGTTTGTTCCCTTTTCCTCATAGCCAATCCTGCCTTCAATGGCAGCTTCGCTGCTTAACATCCTTCCATCCGGCATAACACAGGCAATCGCACAGACAAAGCGGGCCGTACGCTTCTCATCCGGCACACCCGAAAGCCTGTGGATCAAATGGGTGTTCTTTACATGATAAGAGGTATCTTCCCCCATATATCTAGCGGAATATATTCCAGGTTCCTTGTTCAGGTAATCAATCTCCAGACCGGAATCATCCGCCAGGACAATGGCCTCCTTCGTGCAGGCGGCTACCGCCTTCGCCTTGATCATTGCATTTTCCAAAAAGCTGTTCCCATTTTCCGCAATGTCTGTTTCCACACCTGCCTCTTTCATGGAAAGCACATCCACCGGCTCTCCCTGAACCATAAGATCCGATAAGATCATCCTGATCTCTTTCATTTTTCCGGCATTGCCGGTAGCAAAAACGATTTTCTGCATCATCATACCCTCTGATTTAAAAATAATTCTCATATGCACTTAAAATAGCCTGGTAAATCCCTTCCGCTATTTTATCCTGATAATCCTCCCTGCCCAAAAGCGTTGCCTCCTGTTTATTGGTAATGCACCCTGCTTTCACTGCTGCGGCAGGAACTGTCACATTCCTAAGCACGTACTCCTGTGCCTGCGCTTCACTGAGCCCTAAGGCTTTCCCTTTAATGTTTGTCACCACCGAACGCTCTAAAAGATCCGCAAGCTCCACGCTCCCAAAACCAGGAATAAAGTAATTACCATTATAGACCGCCGTTGTACCATAGACACTGCTGTCTTCGTGGGAATCCACCTGGATCCGGATATACATATCCGCCCGGGTCTCATTTGCAAGAGCCGTTCGGTCCTTCTCATCAGGATTCACATCGTCAATTCTAGTATAATACGCTTTAATATCCGATTGGTCAAGCTTCTCCTTCAATTTTTTTGCAATCCCAAGGCTTACATCCTTTTCCAAAAGCCCCTGGGCAGATACACCTACGTTCAGGCCGCCGCAGGCCGGATCAATGACCACGATCTTATTGTATGCCTCCCGGGGTGAAAGGAAACTGATGTACAGGTAATGATCCTCCAAAATCGTACGGCATTCGCAGATACCCGTCAACTGGAATATCAGCCTGACATTCCCCTGCGTTTCCTCATACAGGCCCTGCCGGACCATGCTCCTGTTACCGGAGATTGCATTTTCCTCATAAAATTCTTCTTTTGCGCCATTTATGATAATACATAACTCTTTGTCCATGTAATGGTTTTCCACTACAATATCTTCAGCGCTGCATTTTTCCGGCAGTGGGATACGCAGGTAGCTGGTATCGGATTTCCCGATCACAAACGTAAGGACCTGTTCCTGTGACGCCGTTTCTCCTTTTACATACTCTTGTATCTGATTGACATCCTGCCTTCCGTTACGGATTTCTTCATGGCCTGCTTCCGATATGGTAATCACTTTATTGGCAGACAGATATAAAATACACCCCATGGAAGCCGCACACAAAAATGTACAAAACAATGTCATTCCCTTCATGATATCATTTTTCACATTACTTTCTCCCGCACTCTCCCGGACGGCTTAGGCCCGGGGAACTGATAAAAATAGGTTTTAAGCATCCCGTTATAGATTTTTCTGTTTTTTGCCGCTTTGAGCCCCAAGTCGTTTTCAGCCTGCTCATAAGCGGTGATCAGGTAAAGCGACCAGGAATCAAGAGCTTTATAACGCTCCCCGATCATACGGTAGATAGCCGGCAGATCCTTTTTTTCCTCCATACGTTCTCCGTAAGGCGGATTTGTGATGATAAAACCATATTTCTTGCCGTGGCTAAGCTGGTCAATACCTTTCCTTTGAAAATGGATCATCTTCTCTACCCCGGCAAGTTTTGCATTCTCTCTGGCCGCCTCTATCACCCGCTCATCAATATCATACCCCTGTATATCCGTATCAACATCCAGCTCAACCATTTCCCTTGCCTCATCTACTGCATCATACCACTGTCTTACAGGAATCAAATTTCTCCAGTTTTGGGCCGTAAATTCCCTGTTCATGCCCGGAGCCATATTAGCCGCCATCATGGCAGCCTCTATCGGAAAAGTTCCGCTTCCGCAGAAAGGATCCAGCAAAATACGATCCTTTTTCCACGGGGTGAGCATCAAAAGCGATGCCGCCAGATTTTCAGCGATGGGTGCCTTCGCAACAAGCTTCCTGTAACCTCTTTTATGAAGAGAATCTCCTGTAGTGTCAAAAGCCGCCGTCACCTGGTCTTTTAGGATAAACACCCGGATCGGAAAAGATTCACCATCCTCCTCAAACCAACTGGTATGATAAACATCCTTTAACCGCTCCACCATTGCCTTTTTCATCACCGACTGTATATCAGAGGGGCTGAAAAGCTTACTCTTTACGCTGGCAGCCTTAGTCACCCAAAACCTGCCGTCAGAAGGGATAAATTCTTCCCATGAAATACTCTTTGTTCCCTGAAAAAGCTCTTCGTAAGTCTCTGCACGAAAGCTCCCCGCTTTGACCAGGATCCTTTCCGCCGTGCGCAGAAAAATATTAGCGCGGCAGATTGCCTCCTCATCTCCAATGAACGTGACCCGTCCGTCCTCCACCAGGGTAACATCATAGCCCAGATCAATTATTTCACGCTTTAGCATCGCTTCCACCCCAAAATGACAAGGCGCGATCAGTTCATATCTTTTCATTCAACTTCCTCTCCTATTGCCCTTTTGGGATGAATTATATCATAATCCTGGCATTTTGTATACAGGGGCGGTTACGTTCAAAAACTTTCCTGTTTCACGAAAAAAGGCGCCCTTCCGGCGCCTTTCTCCCAAAACTTTTTAGTATTCGTTATTCTTTTTGCTGCTGTTGTTTGAGCTGTTAGAAGAGCTGTTCTTCTGGCTGTTCTGACAGTTCTGGCCAGCTTTGTTTTCCTGGCTCTGGTTGTTCTGATTGTTCTGGTTATAATCGTTCTTAGACATTTTTGTTCCCTCCTGATTATTTAGGTTACGGAAGTAGTATTCTCTGTTTCCAAGAACTTTATTCCATCGCATGCATAGTACTTTAGTACTTATTTTATTGGTGATGTTGCACAAAAACCACGCAATTTTAGCTGGTACTTTTGGTCTATCCACTATTGCGCTATTTTACAAAAAGGCATATAATAATTTCGTAAACAGAAGAACCCTTCAACTTCTTGTTTATAACCCTTATATTAATTATTTATACTCCCCAGAAAACGCCTGTCGGATGGTTTTGCCAAACAGCAGGCGTTTTCATTTAAAAAACTATCACTTATGAAATTTTTCAATCCAGCTTTGGGCCCTGCTTCCCAATTGCCCCAAAAAAGCGGCGCATACGCTCTTTAGCTTTGTTCCAAGGGAAAACAATGTGGTATCGTTTAACCTTAGCTTCTTATCATATTCCGCATTCAAAATACTTTTTGCAAGAAGCGCCGGATCGCCTAGCAGTTCCACCACCTGTTCCTCTTTTTGTCCTTTCCGCACATGGATCTCAATATATTCCTCATAATAGGAAGCAGCCTCCGAAATCTCCTCGCTTCCAAGCTTTCCGGCAAGGGAACGGCGGAGCTTTAAGATAAAATCATTTTTTGTCATATCATATCTCCTTTATAATCTGTCCATTCCCTGCCCGTTTTCAAATTTCTTCCTGTATTCCGCGGGGTTTTCCATAAAATCCAGCAACGTGCGGAATGCCTGCATTGCCATTTTTTCCTTATTGCAGGTCTTTGAGTTTTTCCCTGTGTCTTTGATCAGGTTATACCGGCTCATCTGCCACACATACAAATCGCACATGGAGTACCCGCACACCTTTACTTTGTCCGAAAATGTATGGTGCTCGATATAATACACCAGTTCCTCATAGACCTGCGGATGGAGCAGGATGTCTCTCCAAAGCCCATCCGCAAAGTCTCCCAAAAGCCCTGCATAATCACATATTTCATAAAATCCCTGGCAGACCTTGATCTTGCTTGCATCGTATACGATTCCAGGCATGTTATCACTTCCCGTTTTTATGTTTAATATATCTCTTTTTACAGGAAAATGCAACCTGCTGTTTCCTTATCCCATGGTCACTACCACATCATAGCTTTCTTTTCCTTTTACATATGGCACGATACTGCCGCCATTTGCGGCCATGTCATAGATGGCATTACCATCCACCGTAATGCTCTTTACCCCTTTTTCTACCCGATCCGGATTTACCACCTTGATGTGATAGGTTCCCTCACGGAATTTCCTTGTAATCTCAAAATCGCCAAAATCTTTCGGCACGCAGGGATCAACGCTAAGCCCCTTATGAGTAGGATAAACACCTAGGATATACTGGGAAATATTAACAAAGGTCCATGCGGCGGTTCCGGTAAGCCAGCTGTTCTTTGCCTCTCCGGGGATATAGGCATCCGCCCCTGCCACCATCTGGGAATACACATAAGGCTCTGTCCTGTGGATCTCACTGATCTCCTCCACATAAGAAGGGCAGGTCTTTTGATATACCTCAAAGGCACGTTCTCCCCGTCCGATCACCGTTTCCGCAATGGAAACCCAAGGGTTGTTATGGCAGAAAATACCTGCATTTTCCTTATATCCAGGCGGATAGGAGGAAATTTCCCCAAGCTCTAAGTGGTATCTGGTATAGGCCGGCTGCAGAATCATCACACCGTACTTGGTATCCAGCTTTTCCTTTACGGAATCAAGGGATTTTTGAGCAAGACCTTCCTCCACACCAATCCCTGCAAGAACGCAAAATCCCTGGGGCTCGATATAGATCTGGCCTTCTTCGCATTCTTTAGAGCCTACTTTATTGCTGTATGCGTCATAAGCCCGGACAAACCATTCTCCGTCCCATCCATCCTTAAGGACCGCTTCCTTCATGGCATTTACTTCCTTCCGGGCACGCTCCGCCTCGATCTGGTCGCCCATAAGTTCACACAACTGAGCATATTCCTCCCCGTATTTTACAAACATGCCGCCGATAAACACGGATTCGGCAACAGGTCCTTCGCTGGGACCGAAGGTCTGGAAAGACTCCCCTGGATGCTCGGAAAAGCAGTTTAAATTCAGACAGTCATTCCAGTCAGCCCTGCCGATCAGCGGAAGCTCATGAGGGCCTTTATGGTTCACGATATAATCAAAAGAGCGCTTCAGATGTTCCATAAGCGGCGCTGCCACCGACATATCGTTATCAAAAGGCACCATTTCCGTCAGGATCGTTGTATCACCGGTCTCCCTTACGTAAGCGCTCGTTCCCGCGATCAGCCATAAGGGGTCGTCGTTAAATCCGCTGCCAATATCGGAGTTGCCCTTCTTGGTCAGGGGCTGGTACTGGTGGTATGCGCTGCCGTCCATAAATTGGGTGGAAGCGATATCAATGATCCTTTCTCTTGCCCGGTCAGGAATCAGGTGCACAAAGCCGAGAAGATCCTGACAGGAATCCCGAAAGCCCATCCCCCGGCCAATACCGGATTCATAATAGGAAGCGGAACGGGACATGTTAAACGTCACCATACACTGATACTGGTTCCAGATATTTACCATGCGGTCAACCTTTTCGTTGGAAGATCTGATGGCATATTTCCCCAGAAGTTCCTTCCAGTACTCATTCAGCTCCTCAAACGCCTTTTCCACATCAGCGTCCGTCTTATACCTGTCAAGCAGCGCATAGGCAGGCTTCTTGTTGATCACCCCGTAGGACTCCCACTTATCTTCCACCGGATTTTCAATATAGGCAAGAACAAATACAAAGGATCTTGTTTCACCGGGAGCTAACGCCACTTTCAGATGATGGGCCGCAATGGGTGACCAGCCGTGGGCAACGGAACCGGTACATGCCCCCTTTTCCACTGCTTCCGGGTCGTCAGCCCCCCTGTATGCGCCAAGGAAAGCATCCCGGCTGGTGTCAAAGCCGTCAACAGCCGCATTTACGGAATATACGGCATAATGATTGCGGCGCTCCCTGTATTCTGTCTTATGGAAAATAACAGATCCTGCCACTTCCACTTCCCCGGTACTATAGTTTCTCTGGAAATTGCGGCTGTCATCATCCGCATTCCACAGACACCATTCCACGTAAGAAAAAAGTGAAAGATCTTTGGTCTCTTTGGAATGATTGGTGACCTGCAGCCGGCTTACCTCACAGGCATCCCCCATGGGAACAAAAGTAAGCACACTGGCTTCCACGCCATTTTTAGACGACGTAAAACGGCTGTAACCGATGCCGTGGCGGCACTCATAGGAATCCAGTTCTGTTTTTACGGGCTGCCAGCCGGGATTCCACACCGTATCCCCGTCTTTTATGTAAAAATACTTCCCGTTCACGTCACCGGGTACATCATTATAACGGTAACGGGTCAGGCGCAGCAGCTTTGCATCCTTATAAAAAGTATAACCACCGCAGGTATTGGAAATCAGGCTGAAAAAATCATTACAGCCAAGGTAGTTGATCCAGGGAAGCGGTGTTTTCGGGGTAGTGATCACGTACTCACGGTTCGCATCATCGAAATGACCAAATTTCATATTTTTTCTCCTTCATAAATGTGTGTTTTGTTTGTCAATTTCTGCAAATCAGAAAACGTTTAAGTTGCTCTTCTAATCCGCATTATACACAAAGTATATTAAGAGTGCAATAAATTTCCGGTTCTTTTTTTATACTTTTGCTACAAATAATATACATTTTTTTAGCAGAATAGAAAAGTAAAAAATTTATTGCAGAAATGTAGTAATTATTATACACTGAAAATACGAAAACGATTAAGTAACACGCTTGTAAGACAGGACGGAGAACGGGAAATATGGTATCCATGAAAGATATTTCAGAAGCCTGCGGCGTTTCTATCGCAACCGTCAGCAAGGCGCTAAATGACCACAAGGATATAAGCAGTGAGACAAAAGAGAGAATCAGACTGGCAGCAAGGGATCTGGGATATTCCCCAAACTCTGCCGCCAAATCCCTAAAAACACACCGCACCTGCAATATTGGTGTTTTGTTCACGGATGAAAGCCGCAGCGGATTGACCCACGACTACTTTGCCCGTGTTTTAGACAGCTTTAAAAACACTGCGGAAGAAAAAGGCTACGACATCACCTTTATCAACAGCTGTAAGTCCAGGCCCCAGAAGATGACTTACTTAGAACATGCCAGATACCGGGGCTTTGACGGCGTTGTGATCGCCTGCGTGGATTTTGACGATCCGGAAGTCAGGGAACTTGTAAAAAGCGAAATCCCCCTGGTCACCATCGACCATTTATTCAACGGCAGAAGCGCTATTATTTCTGACAATGTAAAAGGGATGAAAGACTTGCTCTGTTATCTTTTCCAAATGGGGCACCGCAAGATTGCTTACATCCACGGCGCACCCTCTGCAGTCACCCAAAGCAGACTGTCTTCTTTTTATAAGACATGCGAAGAACTGAGCTTAAAGATCCCCGCCGGATACATAACAGAATCTCCCTACCGCAATACCGACGGGGCTTATGCGCAGACCATAAAGCTGCTGAAATTGCCTGCCCCTCCCACCTGCATCCTCTACCCGGACGATTTTTCCTGTTTCGGCGGCATCAGTGCCCTGAACGAAGCAGGCTTCAAAATACCGGATGATATCTCCATCGCAGGATATGACGGCATCGGTCTTGCCAGAAACTTTAAGCCGCCCCTTACCACTATCGTGCAAAACACCACGAAAATTGGCAGTGAAGCGGCTTCAAAGCTGATCAGCCTGATCGAAAACCCGAAATCCACCATAACCGAGCAGATCATCATACCCGGAGAACTGTTCCCCGGCGGCACGGTTAAGAAAATGCGCAGTAAAATCACGGAAGATGCCAATGCCTAGTGCCTGGCATTATGCCTGGCATTATGCCATAACATCTTCCTGCCACAAAATTCGGCATTACATCAAAGGACCGAAGAGCCGGAACGTCCTGCCAAGAAGCTTCTGAAGCAGGGGGATTTTCCGGTAATATTCCCATGTCACTTCCTTGCATTTCTTAAGGGTAGCCTGAAAATCCTCCTCAACCTTCCCCACCACCTTATTATCATAAAAACTCACGCCGCACTCAAAATGATGATAAAAGCTCCGATAATCCAGATTCACCGTTCCCACCGCCGCACTGATGTCATCCGAGACAAACGCTTTGGCATGGATAAAACCGGGAACGTACTCATAAATCTTCACCCCTGCCCTAAGAAGCGCCGGGTAAAAAGTCCTGGCAATGTAATACACGATTTTCTTGTCCGGAATATGGGGAAGGATCATTGCCACTTCCACGCCCCGCTCCGCCGCAAAACGCATACTGTCCAAAAAGCCCTGCTCTACTATGAAATAAGGTGTCATGATATGCACATACTTTACCGCATTATGGATCATGGACTCATAGACTGTCTTGGTCAATTCTTCCTTCATCGTAGGCATGCCGCCATAAGGGATGACAAACCCGTCATGATACAGCGGTTTTTCATATGTAATCCCTGTAAGGTACTTCTCATAATCTTCTTTCCCCTTCTCGGATACATTCCACATCTGCAAAAACATGACCGTAAAACTTCTGGCAGCATCGCCGGTAATCTTTACGGCCACATCTTTCCAATGCCCGAAAAGCACCTTTTCATTGATATATTCGTCCGCCAGATTGACCCCTCCGGTAAACGCCACCTTCCCATCAATCACCACAATTTTCCTGTGGTCCCTGTTATTCTGGCTGGTAGAGACAAAAGGAATGATGGGGGCAAACATCTTCGCCTTGATACCAAATTTCTGTAACTGCTTGGGATAAGTGTACGGCAGAAGAACTATGGAGCACATCCCGTCATACATGACCCGAACCTCCACGCCTTCTTTTACCTTTTCCTTCAGGATATCCAAAACCGCATTCCACATAATCCCGCGTTCCACGATGAAATATTCCAGGAAAATAAAACGCTGGGCCTTTTTCAGTTCCTGTAAAAGATCCGCAAACTTATCTTCCCCAAGCGGATAATAGACTGCTTCCGAATTGTGGTAGGCCGGGTATCCGCCCCGATGCTCCATATAATGGGAAAATCCCCGGTACTGCTCAGGGCATTCCTTTAAAGCCGCGGCAGTCTCCGTCGAAGTCCGCAAAAGCCCTTCCGTCTCCTTCGTCCGCACATACATTTTCGTCTTCAGGCCGATTCCGCCCGCATTTGACATCACAAACACGTAGATCAAAGCCCCTAACACCGGGAAAATGCAGATAGGGATGATCCAACTGACTTTAAATTCCGCAGGTTCATCCCGGTTCACGATATATATGATAAGGACTGCGCCTAAAAGACTCATCCCTTCCCAGATATAGTGGAGATAACTCCCCAGCCACAAAAAACTTACCAGCAGCACCATGATCTGTACCACTACCATCAGGAATATGATCAACATCCTGCTGAATATAATCTTAAACGCACCATTTATAAAACGTTTCACCATACTTACCCTTTCCTGCTCACCTGCGCACGTACCGGAATCCCTGCCTTTCCCCCTACTTTCAATGTGTGCAGGATTTCCTCAAAGCAGACACCATTTTTCACCGGAATCTGCATTTCCATAGACTTTTGAAGACTTTTCTTGACAAAACCGGAAGCTTTTCTTACGGACTCCCGGAAGGATACCCCATTTACCGCATCCGCCGCAATGATCGAAGCAAAAAGATCTCCGGTGCCGCACCGCTCCTCCCCTGCCCGGAAAGTTTTGACCACATGCGCTTCCTGCCCTTTTTCATAGACAAAATTGGCGATCATCTCCCCCTGCGGAATGCCCGTTATCACGATTCTTTCCGGCCCCATTTTATTAAGCGCCTCCCCCATGGCAAAGAGCTCCTTTTTCGTCCATCCCCGTTCCCTGTATGGGGTATCCGTCAGCTTACATGCCTCCGTCAGGTTTGGCGTGATGATATGCGCGCGTGAGACCAGCCGTTTCATCCCCTGGCACATCTCCTCCGTGTAAACGCCCACAATCTTTCCGTGATCGCCCATCACCGGGTCCACCACCACTACAGTCTCTTTTCCCTGGAACTCATTGATAAAGCTTTCTATCATTTCAATCTGTCTTGCCGATCCTAAAAAGCCGGACATGATTCCGTCAAAGGATAGCGAAAGCCGCTTCCACATAGCAAGATAATCCGGAATGCGGTCCGTATAATCGTCAAAAAAATATTCTGCATAGCCCGCATGGTTTGACAAAATTGATGTGGGTATTGGGCAGCATTGGATCCGCATATGGGAAATCACCGGAAGGGAAACGGCAAGCGCACATCTCCCATAGCCGGTCAGGTCATTGATTGCCGCTATCTTTTTTTGTCTGGCCTGTTCCATGCTAATCCTCCATTGTCAGCTGGGAAGTACAATGAGGGCACCTGCTTGCCTCAATGGCAATCTCTTCCTTGCAAAACGGGCAGGTCTTTTTCGTTATCGGCGCGGGCTCGTCCTTTTTCTTTCTGGAAAACTTATTGATCCCTTTGATCAACAGGAAAATCACTATGGCAATCAGCAAAAAGTTGATGACAGCCGCAATAAACGCACCATAATTTAATGTTGCCGCCCCTTCTCCCTCTCCCAGAACCACGCAAAGCGATGTAAAATCAAACCCGCCGGTAAGCAACGACAAAACGGGCATCATCACATCATTGACTAATGAAGTCACAATAGCGGTAAAGGCCCCGCCGATGATCACGCCGACCGCCATGTCCATCACGTTTCCCCGTGAAATAAACTCTTTAAATTCTTTCATAAATGCTTTCATCTTAAGTTTGTCTCCCTTCCTGTAAGAAAAATACATCACCGTTTCACAAATAATCATATTTCATATTATACCCCGGTAAAAATCTTATAGCAAATAAAACTTCTATGAACCAAACAACGTACTTAACGTTTTGCAAAAAGGTATGTGAGAGTATGCAAAAATCCTTTATTCTGTTTACAAAAAAATAACGGAAACACTGTATTGATCAGTGCTTCCGCATTTTCCAACCAACGTGCGCAACCGCACAAAAAACGTGCGCAACCGCAAAAGAAAACGTGCGCTAGAGGATTCGAACCCCCGACCTTTTGGTCCGTAGCCAAACGCTCTATCCAGCTGAGCTAAGCGCACATTTGTTGCTATCTGCAACAAAAAACATTTTATAATACCCAAGTGCATTTGTCAAGAGGCATTCCACTTAAATTTTTAATTTCACCACCATTGTTCCATAGCCTTCCAGAATCTTTTCCCCTGATACCGTCTCTTTCGTATACAGGTCCAGGCCTTCTTTATGGAACAGGATCCGGACCGGCTCCTTACTGTAATTCAGCACAAACAAATACCGTTCCCCACCCTTACTGCGGACTGCGATCTCGCACTCCTTTGGCACTTCCAAAAGATTCTTATAAGGGGTCTTCACGCCAAGCTTATCAAGGAATACCTCTGCCGCTTCTTCCGTAAAGGCACTTCCATAATACCAGGCCTGTCCTTTCCCATAAGAGTTACATACCAGGGCGCAGGTTCCCGCATAATAGTCCGAGGTATAAAAAGCCGCAGGCCTTGCGTGTTCCCCAGCCGCTTCCAAAAGATCCGTAAACACGGCAGCTTCAAACACAGTTCCTTCCCAGTCCACCATGACCTTGCCCGCATCCGGCGCAATCAGGGAATATTCAGGGATATCCGTTCCCGTTAGGTCTGCCAACACCCCCGGCAGCTTATCCATCACGCACTGTCCTGTCATATCTTTATAACCGCTCCTGCATCCGGTGACCAAAATCCCTCCCTCTCTCACGTATTCGGAAAGCAGCCTTACCCTGCTTTCATTCATGATCGTTGGATGAGGATAAAACAGCACCTTATATCTCTGCAGATCCTCCGCCTCAAGCGTGTCTGTCAGATAAACATAATCAAGCGGGGTATGACTTCTTTGCGCTGCGGCGAAAAGAGATTCCTGACTTAATCGGTCAACCCTTCTGTGCCAGCAGTCCACCTCCGCATCCCAGATATTATCATAATCCTTGATCACGCCAACCTTTGCTTCATAAACTGCACCTGCTGCCTGGCTGACCGCTTTGATCTTTTTGTTGACCTGCCTGATCTCCTCAAGCCTTCTGTTATCCCGCCCGGAATAGTCCAAAATGCCATGCCAGTAAATTTCCGTTCCCATGGTACAGGTGCGCCACCGGAAATAACTGACATAATCCGCTCCATGCGCAACCGACTGCATGGTCCACAGCGTGATCTGCCCCGGCCTAGGGTTTGGCGCTTCCATCCTAGTATTCCATCCACAGGCGCCGGACTGCTGTTCCATGATCCCGAATACAGGAGAGACCGCTCTCACCTCCGAAAGATTTTTCCCCCACTTCCGGTCCCGCAAAGCTGCCGGACTCCCGTCGTACATATCAAGACAATAACCGAAATCCGGATAAGAGTCATAGGTCATAAAATCGAGGCTTTCCTCCGCCATCTTGTGGTTATCAAGATGCCCGAACAAACCGTTAGTGGTAATAAAATCACCAGGCTTGGCATAAATCCTTATGATATCACTCTGTATCTTGGCAAAGCTTCTTGCGCTTGCTGAAATAAACCGGACATAATCAAGCGTCTGATGGGGATTGACGGAATCACTGTATGTATACCTGGGCACATAGACTTCCTCCCAATCCGTATAAGTCTGATTCCAAAAGACCGTTCCCCATGCCCTGTTCAGCTCCTCCAAATCCCCGTATTTTTCCTGCAAAAATACCCGAAATGCTTTTGTGTCGCTTTCCGAATAAAACAGATCCTTTTCGCAGTTCAGCTCGTTATCGATCTGCCATCCGATGATACATTTCCTTTGCCCGTAATGAGATGCAAATTTCTCCGTGATCCGCACGCAAAGTTCCCTGTATACCGGGGAGTTATAATTATAATGCCTCCGCATCCCGTGGCGGTACAGATTTCCCTTTATATCTGCGTTTAAAACCTCCGGATACTTTTGGGTAAGCCATGCCGGGGGTGTGGCTGTGGGGGTACAGAAGATCACCTTCATGCCCACTTCCTCCGCCAGGTCCAAAAAGCGGTCAAAAAAGTCAAAGTTAAAGTTCCCTTCCGTCAGCTCCACCTTGCTCCACGCAAACTCCGCAATACGGATCACCTCGATCCCGGTATCCAGCATACGCCGCAAGTCCTCTTTCCACAAATTTTCCGGCCAGTGCTCAGGGTAATAACAAGTTCCCAGCACAATCCTTTGCCCATTCAATAGTTCACTCATAAAAATCCTCCATGTTTTCAAAAGCCTGCAAATTTGGGCGCAAGAACAAATTTGTCTGTGAAAAATTTATTTTTCACAGTATCCCCTCCATCATTGTTAACTTATCTGCTAAAACCGGTAATACGGCACTCCGCCACAGCAAAGCCCGCCGCCTCCACAACACAGATTACAGATCATATTGGCAATGCACAGTTTCAGGCACAGCCCGTTCCCGCCGGAATAAGGCTGTCCATAGGTATACTGCCGCTGCCTGTACCACGAACCGCCATTTTCAAATTGATATACCAGGTTACTGTACTCACGGTTCCCCGGTTCAAGGCCTGCCGCCTTCCTTGCGTGTTCTAACCCTGCCACCTGGTTTCCCAGCCCTGCATGGGCAAGAGCGCTATAGTAATACCACCTTGCATTACGGGAACTCTCTTCCATGCCGTCTAACACCGTACGGGCTTCCTTATAATACCTGTTACGCACATAATTCCCTGCTGCCCTAAGATGCCCGTCCTCCTCGTAGCCGGTGCCGGAATTGCTGCCCCATGCGCTGCCAAATCCGCCAAAACCGCCAAAGCTTCCGAATCCTCCAAAATCCCCGAAACCGCCATACCCGCCGGTACTTTGACCGCCTTGTCCATACCCGCCGGCACTCCGGTACTGATATCCTTCCGTCCGTTCCTTCATAATCTGCTGGTATGCCTGCTGGATTTCCTTAAACTTCTCCTCCGCTTCTTCTTTACGAGGATTGTTGATATTGGCATCGGGATGGTACTTGCGGCTTAACGCCTTATATGCCTTTTTAATCTCTTCTTCCGTGGCACCTCTTACAATGCCCAAAACCTCATATGGATCACGCATAATCTTCCTTTCGCTGTTCACGCTTTTGCTGGAGCATCTCATAACGGTACCAGACACCGGAATATAAAATATTGCGGAGTATCTCTGCATGTTCGATCACGGGAAGCTTCTCAAACTCCCGGCAGCACCCTGCCATCATCATTGTAAGGATCGTCTTTATCTCCTCCTCAAAATCCGTGCGCTCGTACATTTTCCGTAAAGGGTTATACCGATTCCTTTTCATATCCTCTTCAATGTCCTCATAGGCATCCATGAGGTAGATGAACTTCCCAAGGAAATTGCCCATTGTCTTAAGGCCTTCCTTCCACTCATCTTCCCTGACCGCAAGGATCTCACCCATAATCTGGCCAAACAGCCCCGCCATATGATCAATATCCTGGTTCATCCGCTTTTCTTCCTGGGCCATCTCCCGCAAAAGCATCCCGATTTTTTTTGCTTTCTCCTGATAGCGGATGCAGACCGACCGGAAAGACCGCTTAAGGAGCTTGCTGTAGGCAAGCCGGGATACCTTTTTATCATCCGCCCAGTCATCCCTGCACTTATAAAAGGTAAACAGGACATTCATATCCGCGCCATAATCCGAAAACTCGTTTTTCCTGATCGAGTGCTTTTCAAAAGGGTGGGCCATGCATTTCGCCCATCCCACCTTCGTCTCAGGCTCATACAAGCTGGAAAGCAGCATGACCACAAAAGTCATATCATAAGAAAGGCTGAGCTGCCCCGCTTTTCCATACCGCTTCTTAAGGGCATCGCACAACCCGCAGTAGTAGGAATGGTAAATATCAAATTCCTTAAATTTCATATCGCCTTTATTGATAATGATATACCCAAACATTCCGCCACCCGTTTAGCTTTTTTTGATAAAAGTCTGGTTACATTTCGGGCATCTGATCTCAATCCGCCCTTTCCCCCTTGGCACCCTGATCTTCTGCTTACAAGAGGGACACCTGTATATGTGATGCGTTTTCCTCTGCTGCATATCCCGTTTCCATGTGGCAAACTTCTGTTTTACTTTATACTCATATTTGAGATATGCTGTATTTTCCGCCCTTCTTTTGTACAGGTTTTTGGAAAAGATACGGAAGTATGAATATACAAGAACGGCTATGCCTGCCACATAAAAAAACTTAAGCCCAAATAAGGAAAGCACCAGACAGACCATCACCATGGCCATTAAAAAACGTCCAAACTGGTCGGAACCATACCTGCCCTGCATAAAACGGTAAAATTTTTCCCTCATACTGCATCATCTCCTTGCATCAATATAATCTATCCTACTTCCTTTTATTCCATGATTCAATAAACGCAATATAAAAGAATCTTAAAAAAATATAAAAAAGGACTACCTGCGGGCAATCCTTTTCAAAAATAAGCACATCCGCTCCCTAATCATTCGGTTTTTGGTAGAAACGGCCTGCAAGGCCCTCCGTTTTCATTTCATTGGCAAAGGCATCCTGATCGATCTCCCTGGCCCTTCTTAGCACCTGCTTCACCTCATCCTTGGAAACAATGGAATATACCACATTTCTTTCACAATGCTCATAAGACCCTTTTCCCTCTAAGATCGTGGCGCCATGGTTGGTGATCGCATAGATCTCATCGCAGATCTCTTCCGGTTTTTTCGTGACGATAAATAAGGTCCTTTTCTGGTATCTGGTATAAAGCGCATGCAGGACCTGGGTGGAAGCGTACTGGTAAATGATGGAATACAAAGCCTTATCCCATCCAAACAAAGCTCCTGCTATGGAAATGATGACCACATTAAGCCCCAAGATTAGATTCCACGAATCCACGCCTTTCTTTTCTGAAAGATAAATGGAAATAAAATCCGTTCCTCCCGAAGTTGCGCCCACCATAAGGCACATACTGATCACAAGCCCGTTTAACATCCCGCCAAATATACTGATCAGCAAAATGTCGTAAGTGATCACATGCACCGGGATGATATCCGTCAAAACACTGGTGATCACGATCATCACGCAGGAATAAAGAGTAAATTTCTTCCCGATAAAACGGAACCCAATATAGACAGGGAAAGCATTCAACAGCAAGTTGATCGCCGTGTAAGGCACGGTGATGGAAAAAAACCTCTCAAAGATCGTCTGGATCAACACGGTAAGGCCGGTAGCCCCTCCCGGATACAGATCCCCTGTCCTTACAAAGGTTTTGATGTTTACAGCCATAAGGACGGAAGCAAGGCAAATCACCACAAGCCGCTTGGCATCCTGTTTAAGATCAAATTTCATAGATATATCCTCTCCATTTCTTCCTACTGCCAATTATACCTCAAAACAGCCTTTTTTCAAGCATGATTTTATGATATCAGACATTCCCGCTTCTTTGAATCTACTTTCTAAATCGCTGCCTTTACTTGTCCAATCCGGCGTTTACCGCTTATGGTGGAATCAAACCAATATGAAGCATGGAAAGCAACAAAATAAATATAAAGTGTAAACAAAACCCCCTTGATAAACAAGGGGGTTTTTCATGCCGGCGACCGGAATCGAACCGGTACGGGAGATTAGTCCCGCAGGATTTTAAGTCCTGTGCGTCTGCCTGTTCCGCCACGCCGGCATAATCAATATGAAATTGATCCGTGGGACCTATAGGGCTCGAACCTATGACCCTCTGCTTGTAAGGCAGATGCTCTCCCAGCTGAGCTAAGATCCCAGATGCGTAATAATACCTGCGAATATCCTATGAAACTGTACGCAAACGACCCGGATGGGATTCGAACCCACGACCTCCGCCGTGACAGGGCGGCGCTCTAACCAACTGAGCCACCAGGCCAAAATAAAAAAACAAAAACTATGAAATTATGTAGTGGACCTTCGGGGACTCGAACCCAGGACCGACCGGTTATGAGCCGGTTGCTCTAACCAACTGAGCTAAAGGTCCATATACCCTTTCGGGTCATATGCAAATTTCCAATTATGACATTCACCATACTGTGACGTTTACAATGCCATCTACAGCTTATGAATCACGATGACTCCGACGGGAATCGAACCCGTGTTACCGCCGTGAAAGGGCGATGTCTTAACCGCTTGACCACGGAGCCTTATTCTTGACATCTAAAATGCTTCCTGTGTCAAGCAACCTTAACGAATGATATGATATCATACTTCTAAGCCTTTGGCAAGAGGAAATTTGCATTTTTCTCCATCAGCGCGAAATCCCTTTTTAATTCCAGAAACTGCCGGGTCTGCATCAGGATATAAAACAGGATTGCCCGGGCTTCAAACTCTTCTCTGCTTACCGGAAGGGGCTGCTCCTTCATCTGTTTTAACTGCTCTTCCTGCTCCCTTAACAGTCCTTCCACCGTATTATCCTGGTGGAAATCCTCTCCGATCCGCCCAAGAAGTTCCGCCACCTGCTTTGCCTGTAGGGGCAGATATTGGATCCGGACAATATTATTGCATATTTCCTGTAAAAGTATGCTTTGCTCCTCCCGCATACTGATATAATCCAGCTCATATCCGCTTTTTGAAAAAAAGGTATTGTCATAATTGGAAACCGCACAGGCTTTTGCCTGTGCTATTGCCGCTCTAAGCCGCTTAAAGGAATCCTTTCTGGCAATGCCGCACTGGCCGCCTTGAAGCAGCCATCCGGAAATTTCCCGTAAGATCCCCTTCATCTGGCTGTCCACTTCTCCCGACAGCCTTTGGAACTCCGACTCCTTTTTGCGCAAATGCAGATTGATCAGGATTCCCAGCCCCGTACCTGCCAGAAGCAGCAATGCCTCATTAGCCAGCATCCCCAGCCCCATATTTCGCTCTATCAGGAAATGGCTGACCAGTACGGAATCCATGGCAATGGCCTGCCCCCATCCGGCACTAAGACACAAAAGAGCAAACAAAAACAGATAGCCCCCAAATGCCCATAGGTTATATCCCATAAGAAAAAAGCATGCCCCCGATATCGCAAGGGCACATAAAAATGCCAGCCAGCGCCTTCCCGCACTTTTCAAGGTTTCCATTTTCGTATTTTGGATGCTCAATACCGTGATGATGCCCGCCGTAGCCGAATACTTAAGGCCAAGCTCCCCGGATACCGCAATCGCCAGAAAAGCTGCCGCCGCGATTTTTAAGCTTTGAGTCAATTGTGGTCTCCAAGCAATCTTTCCCATCAAAAACACCTTCCTCACCCTGAAATTCCCTGGAGCAAATCCCATTCTCTTTTCAATAACCGGTATTCCAGCCTGGTCTTCATTTTCCCGTCATGCCATTCCCAGTCCACATGCTCCGCTTCTCTTATCATACCACATTTCTGCATCACTTTTTCTGAACCTGCATTTTCCGCAAGACAGCCCGTGGTAACCCGGTAAACATCATTTTTAAGAAAAGCAAATTCCAACACTTTGCGGAAGGCTTCCGTCATATAACCATGGTTCCAAAACTGAGGAAATGCAAAATATCCCGCACCCACTATTTTCCCAACCGGCGTATTTCCAACCACCGTATATCCCACACTCCCGACCTGTTCATGAGAATCCCTAAGCTCCATGTGAAAAAAATAAAATTGTCTGTCCGTTCTGTTCTGGTCCTGCAGCACATGTTCAAAGTCCATATCCGCCTCTTCTTTTGAAAAAAGCCGGATATCCTGTAGATAATACATTGTCTCAGGGTCGCTTTTTAATTTAAAATACGCTGCCCTGTCACTTTCCCTGTAATCCCTCAATATAAGGCGTTTTGTTTCTAATTGCACTGTCATTCCCTCTGCTTATCTACATCTTTTCCTGAAATTCCTCAATTGATTCCGCTGTTGCTGCCATTTTCAGCCACCTGCGCAAAACCTCCACATCTTTTTCCTTCATGATAACCTTCTTTAACGGTTCACTAGCCGGGCCATGATCCGATAATAAATCTATGACTGCTTCCGCTTTTCCTTCTGCTTTTCCCTCCGCCCTCTCATCCGCAAGCAGATCTTTTAACCCCTGGCACATATCCACCTTCCCGCCTTTCTTGTGTTTTCTCATTTTTTTGAGCATTTTTTCCCCGCTCCCCACATAAGCTGCGACCATATCGCAGGCTTCTTCGTCCAGAGCCTTATATGCCGCATCCCCTTGGATCAAATTCCAAAGCTTGTCTTTGTCCTTTGAAAGCCTGATACAATCAAATACCTGTTTTACGTCCGTTTTAAATATACTTGTATCCTGTAGTTTCCTGACCTCTATAACGTGGATCTGATAATTTGAAACCTTATCTTTCAAAAACTCCGGAATCCCTGTAAAATCCAAGATTCCATGAAGGTCTCTGGCCCCGTTCCATTCTTCCTCCCCATAATACAAAATAAATGTAACCGTAGGAAAAAGCCTGCTGTTCCTTCGAAAGCCATAGAGGTATTCCCCATCCGTCAAACCCTTATGGTCTTTCCTGACTTTCTTGCGTATGGCCGATGCCTGGCGCTCATATTCCGCCACATCATATCCCATCACACGGAGCACCACCGCATAATCGATCTTCTCCTGGTTTTCAATCCCCACCATGGCAAAGTTCATCCCAAAAGGTGTTTTACGCATCAGATCCCGGTATTTTACCGCAGCTTTCTTCCCTTTACCCCTAAATGCAAATTTCCCCAGGACTGATCTGGTGTCCTGCTCCTGCAGATCCTCCCCCTTCACAAAAGGAATTCCATTACAGCCAACGCCGTTTATGATATCGGCATACCTTTCATTGTCGGAAAAGAAAACGTTGCTGACAATGTCTTTCTCCATCCTCATCCTCCCATCCTGCAGAAGACAGCCAATGAACCAAAATCCCCTGCTTTTTATTTGTTAATTAGGAATTTAAAGCATAGATTTTCTGAAATTCATTGATATCCCGCTGCTCACATCCTAAATGCGGCCAGTCGGACATAGATGGCAGAGTGCCTGAATGAATGTTACTGTTTTACAGAAATATTTTATGCTTAGTTACGATGTTAACACACCTGATCATAATATGCAAGGTTTTTATCCAAAATCTGGGATTTCTGTGTAACACTTCGGCCCAAAAAGAGAGGAGCAAAAGCCCCTCTCCTTCTAATTTCATTTAACACTTTACACCGGATTTATTCAAATACCTTTGCCGTTTCTTTTGCCTCCTCAAACTTTTCATGTACTTCTTCCAGTGCTTTTTCATAGCCCATTGCCATCACGTCATTGATCATCTTCTGTTTCTGTGCCGCAAAGGCATCATCATCCGCACAGGTAATGATCTTGGCAATGTTAGCCTGGAAATACTCGTCCGCTTTGGTAAACACCTTTGCGGATTCGTCTGACACCGATCCCATAAGACCTACTGCCATTCCACCTTTTCCTATCGTTTTCATTTTACCTTCATTCACCAATTGAACATAAGCTTCACCGGGATAGCTGGCTTCCCCGTTGGTGTAATAGTCGCAAAAATCTTTTTCTGCCGCATTCACGCTCCGTACACTGTATTCTTTAGCAAGCGTCAGGTCAAGAGGGTAACCATCCTCCGCCTGGTTCGTTGCTGTCTGGGAGGTAAACCATACATATTTGCCAATCCCCTGGCTTCCTGTCGGAGATGCATACCCCGGTTCCGTGGTATCATTACTGAGGAAATTTTCCAATCTCTTTCCGATCAGCTCCGGTTTCCCGTCCACATAATCCCAGTCTTCTCCCTGAATACCTGTGCGCACCAGTCTGGATCCTTCGTCAGAATTTAAGAAATCCAAAAGTTCCATTACTTTTTCAGGATGCTCACAATTTGCGCTGATAATAAGTGAATTGTTCCTTCCATATCCCAATCTGCTCTCATTCGGATAAATTTGGGAAATATAAGGGAACGGTCCGGGAAGCACAAACATCCCCGCATCCTCCCCACATACCTCCGGGTCAGGCTGTATCCAGCCGTATGCCCCTACCAAAACTTCACCGTTTGCCAGCTTTGCGTCATATTGAGCCGCTTTCATGGTAAATGCTTCCGGATCCATGATTCCCATCCGGTATGCCTTGTTAAAGAAAGCAAGGGTTTTCCAGAAAATACCATCCTCCTCTGTAAACATATCTTCCAATTCGTCCGTTGCCTTATTATATAATTGGTTATTAGGCTGGTTCCCATAGCCATGGCTGAACGGATAGCTGATGGTATACGGCCAAAGCCCCCAGTCAATCCAGCCGGACAGCGCATAAACTTTCTTGCCATCCTCAGTTTCCGGATGTGCATCCATCATCTGTTTTAATACCTCTAAATACTCATCCTCATTATTGATCTCAGGACAACCTAACTCTTTATAATAATCCCATCTGGTGAAAAATCCTACGAAACCGTTCTTATTGGGAATATCCTCATTCATTGTCTGTACCTCCACCGGGATAAAATATGTTTTTCCCTTCCCTACCACTTCTTTCGAATATTTCAATCCATCAGGAATCTTTGCTTTCAGATTTTCCCCATTATTTTCCAGCCATTCATCCATTGCCCATAACGCCCCGGAATTGATCAGATTGTCCAGCATCTGGACACCTGCGTCATTATGAAGCTCCACCAGATCCGGCAGATCCCCGCCTGCCGCCATTACTTTCAGCTTATCGTCGGTTACATCTGTGTACTCAATGACAATCCCCAGCTTGTCTTTAATATACCTCCCTATGGCATCATCTGTTGAAATGCCGTCTCCCCAGGTTTGGACCATGGCCCTGATCGTGACTACATCTTCGTTTTCTCCATTCGATGCCGAATCCGCGCCGCTATCCTCCCCGGTTTTGGCATCCGCCTTGGTTCCGGTGTCCTTGCTTACACTTTCATCCTTGCCGCTGCCACAGGCACAGACGCCCGCTGCCATGGCGATGCACAAAAAAACAGCCATCAGTTTCTTCATCATTCCCGCTTTTCTCATGTTTCCTCCTTTTCTGCCGCTTAAGCAGCCCTTCTTTCTATGCTAAAAAAGATACCATCCGAAGATCATCCTTTTACAGCCCCCATCATAACCCCTTTTACAAAATATTTCTGCATAAACGGATACACCAGCATGATCGGCAATACGGACACGATCGTGGTCGCCATCTTAATGGTTTCCTCCGACACCGTGGCCGCTCCCGGCGCCATCACCATCCCGCTTTTCATACTATCAGCCAGCCTTTGCGCTTCATTGATACAATTGTATAATAACAGCTGTACCGTCTGCAGATCAGGGTTCTGCACCAGCAGATAATTATCCTGCCAGGAATTCCACGCTCCCACCGAGGCATACACGGCTACCGTTGCCATAATCGGCTTAGAAAGCGGCAGGATGATCCTGCTGTATATCATAAAAAACCCCGCTCCGTCCATCCTGGCGGACTCCTCCAAAGAAGAAGGTATCTGCTCAATAAAAGTCTTGATCAAAATAATATAATAGGCATTGATGATTCCCGGAACAATATAAAGCAGGAAAGAATTGTTTAAATGGTATGCCTTCATGGTAATATAGTATGGAACCAGCCCTGCCCCCAGATACATAGTGATGATCACAAAGCGGTAAACAAATTTCCTTCCCACCATTTCCTGCTGAGTCACCAGATAAGCAAACAACGAAGACCCGATCAGGCAAAGCGCCGTGCTGATCACCGTCCTTGCCGTGGAGATAAAAAACGCATGGCCAAAACCCGTATTCCTGAAGATCCACTGATAAGCGTAAAAGGTAAATCCTTTTGGTAAGATCCAGACCCCTTTTATCGCCTGTGCCGAATCCGACAGAGAATAAATGACCAGATACCAGAACGGGTAAATACAGATAAATACCGCCAGCGCCATACAAATATAGATTAGGATCTGTAAAGTCATATCCTTTCCGGAGACCTTGATTTTATTATTTGCTGCTTTTCTCATATTTTTCTCCCTATTTTCTAAACGATCGCATTCCCTCTGACTTTTTTGGAGATTGCGTTTGCCGCGAACAAAAGCACGATGCTCAAAAGTGACTTCAACATCCCCAGCGTGATAGAATACGGATAGTCATTGATATAAAATCCGATTTTGTACACATAATAATCCAACACTTCAATCCGGTCCGACACCAGCGGATTATAAAACATAAAGTACTGGTCAAATCCGTTGGTCAGGATGTTGCTGATGGCAAGCAGCAGCATCACCACATAGGTAGGCAGGATCCCCGGTATGGTGATATGCCAAATCCTCTGCAGCTTATCCGCCCCGTCTACCTTGGCCGCGTCAAAAAGTTCCGCGTCGATCCCCACGATCGCCGCTATGTAAATGATAGCCGACCAGCCAAAGGACTTCCAGATCCCAAAAAACCACTGCAGGGGCCATACCTTTTCCACTTCCCCCAAAATCCCCGTAGGTGATGTTTCAAAGCCAAGCTTTTTCAGGATCATACTGATAAATCCGTTCACGGAGAAAAACGCAAACGCCATGCCATACACCGTGATCCAGCTGATAAAGTTTGGCAGCGTGGTGGTAGTCTGGACAAATTTCTTAAACCGTCTTCCCTTGATCTCATTAAACATGATGGCAAAAATCACCGGAACCGGCGTTGACAATAACCCAAGCCCGCTCATCACCAGGGTATTGCGCATCACGCGAAAAACCTCGGAGCGCTCAAAATACAGCTTTTTGAAATTGTCAAGCCCGATAAACTCCATCTGACCAAAATCAAGGAACCGCTGCCCCATTTTGTAGTCAAATACGGAATAGATCCAGCCCATCAAAGGCACATAATTCATAGCAAACACATAGACCATAAACGGAACCGCCAAAAGCAGGTATTTGATTCCCCGCACCTTTTTTCTCCCGAGCCGTTCCGCCAATGATTTTTTTCCCTCTCTAACCGGCATTTTTCCCCTGCCTTTCCAAAGTATCCCTTTTGGGAGATTCCTTTTTGTAAGTTATTTTTATCATAATAAAAGCCGAAGGAACATGCCATAAACATTCCTTCGACTTTTCGTCATATCTTATTAAATTATTGCTTTCCGGAATCCTTTTTTGGTAAAAACATCCGAAAAATATAAAAATATAACCGAAGATCCTATATCCCCCTTAGCGGCAGCCTCACCGTTACCCGGATCCCTTTCCCTTTTTCCCCGGCAATACAAAGCCCATATTCCTTTCCATACAGAAGCTGGATCCTCTGGTTCACGTTAGAAAGCCCGATATGTTTTGTCTCCATCCCTGCCCGGATGTCTCCCTTAAGAGTTTCCATATCCTCCCAGGCCATCCCTTTTCCATTGTCCGATACAGTCAATATCAGCCTGTCCTCCTCCTTTTGACAAAAGATCTGTATTTCCATCCCGGCCCCGTCCTCAGGCATTCCGTACAAAAAGGCATTTTCCGTGATCGGCTGGAGGATAAATTTCGGGATCACCGCTCCGCTAAGCTCCTTCGGAACCTTCACCGTAAGGGATGTTTTTTCTCCGTACCTGTAATTCATCACTTTACCATAGCTGACAATATATTCCTCTTCCTCCTTAAGGGTCCAAAAAGGGCTGGCATCCCGGTACATCGGCTGCAGGATATCTCCCAGGGCGCTTAAGCAGTCCACCATGTCCTCCTCGCCTTTCATTGCAGCCATCCATTTTACCGTATTTAAGGTATTGTACAGAAAATGGGGATTTAACTGATACTTCAGCATTTTCATCTCCGTCTCCCGCTTAGTTTCCTCAATCTGGATGTTTTCCTCAACCAGCTCCTCGATCCTTGTAGACATCCGGTTAAACTGCCGCCGCAGCAGACCGATCTCATCCAGTCTCTTCTCTCCTTCCGCCAGAGCGATCCCCAGGTTTCCATCTTCCATATCTTTTAACGCTTCCACCGTCTCCAAAAGTGGTCTGGCCAAACGGCGCACCCAGAATACAGGGAACAAAACTGCCAAAATGACTGCCACAGTCACCGTGATCACAAAGATCTGCCGGATGTTTCCCACATCTTTTAAAATGGCCGCCAAAGGCATTTCATTGACCATCGTCCAGCCGCCAAGGCGGAGCGGATAGCACAAAATCTGCCGCCCATCTTCCTCAAAGGTATAAGCTCCCTCCGCCGTTCCCTTTCGGTATTCCTCCCCTTTCTGCTCCCCAAGCGCCCTCTCATCCGGGTGAGAGATGATCTTCCCGCTGCCATCCAGGATATAAGTCACTTCCGGCTGTACCTTTTCCCGCTCAGGCGCATAATAAATATCCGTAAAATGCTCCAGGTTCACATTCACCACCAGCCATGCCCGGTGGGCATTCCAGTATACCCCGCGATAGACACAAAGGCACGGAACCTCCTTTTCTTTACGTTCAAGGGCAAAAAAATCCCTGTTGGTATATCCCCCGCACCATTTTACCGCACCAAAAGACGGCTCCCCGTCCTTAAGCTGTTCCTTATAAAAAACACTGCCTGCCCCGTTATCCTCCTGTATGATGTTCCGCTTACTGTCCATAATAAGCGCCATCCCTTCCGAATTATAAAGGCAGATAGAATCCACATAAGTATATTGGGCAAGGATGCCGCTGAGCCCACGGAAATAATCCGCTTTCATCTGAATGACCGTGACCTCATCCACATCCCCTACAAAGACCATTTCAGTCAATACCGTCTCACTGATGAGCCGCTCCGTCAAAAACTCCACCTCACGGCAGAAAGCGTCAATATTATACTCCAACTGGGTAAAAGATTGTAATTTTTCCGCATCGGTCCGCTCCTTTAAGGAATCCATCACATTGTGGTACAAGACTAAAAAACTGCCAAGCAAAACCACCAAAAAGCTGATCGCCACCGCCGCCATCATCCTGATAAAAACGCTCCTGTATATTGGGATCTTCTCCAGTTCTTCTGCCTTGACAGGCTCCCGATGTCCTGAAATATAGTTCATGTTCCGTTCCTTTTCCGGAATGCGCTGGGGCGCTTCCCCGTAAGCCGTTTAAAGGTTTTGGAAAAATAGCTTTCATCCACAAACCCTGCCTGTTGTGCCACCTCATAAGTCCTTAACCCGGTATTTTCCAAAAGTTCTTTCGCCCTCTCCACCCTTTTTTCCGTAATGTAGTCCACAAAGCCCACCCCAAGCTCTTTTTTAAACAGGCTGCTTAGATAATTAGGGCTTAAATTGATGCTGGATGCCACCTGATTTAAGGTCAGCCGCTGGGTAAGATTTTCCTCAATATACCGCACCGCCTCAAAGATCTCTACGCTTAAATCCACCCTCTCGTCCTGCATTTTCTGACAGCACTCCTGATATTTATCCGGCAGTTCGGTAAATGACTGAAATACGCTGCTAACCCCCCATACCGTCCGCACCCCCATAAAGTTTGACAGCACATGGGATATTTCTTTTTGCATCTTCTCCATCCAGGAATCCTCATCCTTCGGATCATTGACAACGTTCATAAAGAGCAGAAAACAATCCGGCCCTTCCTGGATCGTTTCCCCGCCCCCATATTTTTCCATGATCTCTTCTGTCGTATTCAAGATTACGAAGCGGATCAGCATCCCCCGGTCATCCATGATCTTCAGCCGGGCTTTTTCGTATCTTTGGATCACTACCCTTAAAAGAACCATATCTTTTTCCTTAACGGCAAGATTTAACCGCTCCATCCTGCTCCGAAAAAAGCCAATAGAAACCTGATGGTAAAAAATATACCGCTTTAATTCCTCTTCCTTCTGCAGTCTGAACTCTTCCGCTCCATCCGGTCCGGCCCCATTTTCCTCATCTTCGTCCAGCTTCTTTTTTACTTTCGCCATTGCTGCCTCTATTTCCGCCGGCTTCATTTTTAATTTTAAAATGTAATCGGATACCCCCATCCGAAGGGCCTCCTGCAGATATCCAAATTCTTCATAACAGGTCAGGATCACGATCCCTGTCTTTTTATCTTCTTCCCTTATCCTTGCGATCAACTCCAGTCCGTCCATCACAGGCATCCTGATATCCGTCAGGACAATATCGGGCCTTTCCCTTTCATAGATCTCCAAAGCCTGCCTGCCGTTTGCCGCATCCCCGACTACTTCCATCCCAAGCTTGTCCCAACCGATCACACTCTTTAAGCCTTCCCGGACCAGGACCTCATCTTCCACGATCAATACCTTTCTTTTATTTTCCATAATCCTCCCAAAAATTCCCCATACTCTTATGAACCATTTATCCTAACTACTATCATCTTAATAAAAAGTGGGAAAATGCTCCATGGAAAATCTAATGAAAAATATAAAAATTTTAAGGGTCCTGCAATTACAAGGGGATTTCTTCTTTTTGTTCCTAAATACCGCATGTTTCTTGTACTATATGGGTAAGTATGCTATATTGTTCCTATCCACCTAAAACTCGGAGGGATCCACATGGAACTGCACACAAATATCTTTTTTCTTATAGAGATCATCGGAACGATCGCCTTTGCCTCCTCAGGGGCAATGGTGGCTGTCCGCAAAAAATTAGACCTGTTCGGGATCATCGTCCTTGGCGTCATCACCGCCGTAGGCGGGGGAATGATCCGGGATCTGATGATCGGAAGCATCCCCCCTAACATGTTCCGTAACCCAATCTACGTGTTCGCCGCCTTCGTGACGGTGCTTATCATGTTTCTTATCTTCCGCTGCCGGCCTCATTTACTCGGGAGCCACTATATGGAAAGCTACGAAAAGGTCATGAACATCTTAGACGCCATCGGCCTTGGCGCATTTACCGTCACCGGAATCGACACCGGAATAGATGCAGGGTACGGAGAATACCATTTTCTTATCATCTTCCTGGGCGTTATCACCGGGATCGGCGGCGGCATCCTGCGGGATATCATGGCCGGTGAAACACCTTTTGTATTGAAAAAGCATGTTTATGCCTGCGCATCCATTTCCGGGGCATGCCTGTACGCTTTTCTCCTGCAGTTTACCCACTCGGATTATGCCATGCTCTTTAGCGCTCTTTTGGTGATCGCCATCCGCATTCTGGCAAGCCATTACCGCTGGAATCTGCCGGGCATCCGCACGGAATAGACTGGAGATAGCCCTTTAATTCCCAAACCCAGTCAGTCTGGATGAAGTCCACCTGCTTTTTTAGCAGCCAGCCCCACCCTAAATCCGGTGACTGTGTCAGGGAACTGTCATCACTATGTCCTGCCGCGATCACCTCTTTTTCATTATAAACAATGCTGTTTGCCCATATCAGCAGCTTATGCTCATGCATCCACCGGATATAAGCATCCGAAACGATCTCATCTGATTCCCGGTCAAACAAAATTTCCGCACCGATGTAATTCAGCCTGCGCTTTAACAGTTCCTCGGAAAAACTGTCTTTATGCCACATCATCACACAGTACATAAGATCTGGCGCATACTTTTCCACCTGCGCAAAGGACTCCTCATCCGCGCCGGACTTGACGATCACCTGCTTTTCCACGCCTGCCTTGCGTATCTGCTCCGTAATCCCTTCCACGTCCATCCAGAATTTGTCCACATTGATATAAACCTTATCCTTTAAAAAAGAAAATACTTCCACAAGCGAAGGCACGCGAAAGCCGGTGGGAACGCCGTCCTGATTCTTTAAGGGGATCTCCCTTACCTCTTTTGCCGTCATTTCCGGTATATATTTCCCGCAGTCCAGGAAAACAGGCTCCATACCCGGGTGAAACACAAAATACTGCCCATCTTTGCTTTTGGTGATGTCGATCTCCACCACGTCCGCACCCTGATCTACCGCGATCCGGAAAGCGGCCATGGTGTTGCAGGGGATATTGGCCCTGCTTACACCACGATGCGCCGCCACAAACGGATCCTTCCTTTTCCTTCTGTTTTCATATATGCTTTGATCAAAATCCATTGGAAACCTCACTTCCCTTGCCTGTTACCCCCTATCAGCCTGCATCCACACTTCCATCTGGGAATCCCGCCGCCAGGTCTTGCCTGCCGATGCGTAATCCATCATGGGGAAGGCCTCTCCCCCTATCGCCACGTCAAACAGACATTGGCAGGGAATATTCCCCTTTTCTTTCTTTTGTGCGGATACCTTCCCATCCCCTAAGGCAACAGGCCTGCCTTCCGCTCCAAGCCTTTGATCCCTTGCAAGAGCCAGCGGTCCATACAGCACCGCCACATGCCGGCTGCTTAAGTCATCTTCCGGATTTTCCATGCCAAATACCAAACGGGCATTCCAGCATAGGGAAAGGCAGATCCTGTCTCCTTTCTTCCATCTGCGGCTGACCCGCAAATACGTGCCCGGCTGTGCGTCCTGTAAGGCTTCTCCATTTACCTCAGCCTGCACGGACTCCGTAAAGGAGGGGATCCGCAAGCTTATCTCAAAGTCCGCTTCCTTTTCCGGTTCCACAAGGACCAAAACCTCACCGCCTGCAGGATAATCCCCCTCCACCGTAAGCTTTACCGGCACACCTTCTATGTCTGTGCGTATCTGCCCGGGAAGATAAATCCCAATCTCTATCCCCTTCTTGCTGTTCCTTGCAGCCGCAAAAGCCGTAAGGGCAGTTCCTGCCGCACCAATGGCGATACAGCAGCCGCAAAACTCCTTTCCCTGTTCCATGCTTTTAAAACCGCCTACGGCGCGGCCCCGTATTCCCGAACGCAGCGGGCTATAGCTGTCAAAAACCTGCCCGCAGCCGCCCCTTCCCGCAACTGCCCGGTCATAAACCTCCCGATAATGGACCTCGTCAAATGTGGTTTCCGGTCCACAGGTGCTGTTTTCGGTGTTCACCGCCCCATAGAGTGCGTTAAACGCAGAACGCTCCACTTCCTCTAAATATTTCATATTTCCCGTCATGCCATAAACCCGGTAGAGCAATTTCATCCATGTGACCGTGACACAGGTTTCCAGCATCAGCCCGTCATACTTTGTTCCGGTCTGCATCAGGGAAGAATGGTTAAACAGTTCATGCTGGCAGCCGGAACCTCCCACAATCACGGCTTCCGACTCAAGCAGACGATCCGCAAACCGGACAACGGCCTGTTTCCACTTTTCGCTTTCCCTGACATGAGCATAGAACAAAAGCCCCTCAAAGCAGGACATCAGTTCATAGGCCTTCACCACCGGATACTGATAAGGATAAAGCCGGTCCTCATAAGCCGCCTGAAAGATATCAAACCCTTCCGCACCGCCGTTTTCCACAATATAATCGGCAAACTTAAGATACCGTCTTTCCGGCTTTAGCTGATACAGCCGCACCACAGGTTCTAAAATGGAACTGGAATTGATCCCCTGCCATGCGTCGGAAGCAAGAGTGATCTTCTTTTTCCCTTCCTCATCCCCGATATGATCGATCACATAGTCCAAATGTCTCCCGGCAGCGTTAAGTACCTGCTCCTTTAACTCCTCCTCCCGGCAGATTTCATAAAAATGGATCAGCCCCAGGAGCACATATTTCCGGCACCAGATATCCCAGCCGTTAAATTCCGCTTCTTTACTGTAGGTGGCAATCCTGCCTTCACGGTCCTGATAGGACATAAGCTCCAAAACCGTTTCCCGCAAGATCTCATAAAGCGCCTCATCTTCGGTATACTGATAAGTCATGCAGGCTCCCCGCATTAATTTCCCCCAGTATTCCCCTCTCCATCCGTGATCCGCATCATCCGGCGTTCCTGCAAACTGCCCTGCCGCAAGCTTCCACAGCTTCTCATCCTTTAGCTGTTCCCGCTCCACTAAGCGTATCATCTCATCCGCAATCCCTTTGTAACTCCTTTTCATCCTTCCCCCGTTTCCGTGCCATATCGCAAAGACACCCGTATATTAATCAAATTCCCTCAAAAAGTCCGCATACCAGTACACCACATTCTGAATCCGGTATAACTCCGATTCCCGGCTGACACTGCGCCAAAGAGCTTTGTAATCATAAAACCATTCTTCCAGCATCCCGGCTAACGCCTTCCCCCGGATGCCTTCCGTCCTTTTTATGCCAAATTCTTTTTCTCCAATCAGGCTCCCTGCCTGTGCGAAAAGTTCCATTCCCTTCAGCCCTGTCAGATATGCCGCCACACGGCTTCGCTGGGATTTTTCAATCCCGGGGATCCTGTGGTACAGCTCATTTTGTACCTCCCGGATCTTCCCAAGATCCTCATCCGTCCTTTCAAACATCCCTTTCTCCAAAGAACCATTTCCCTTTTCCTGATATTCCACGGCCTGCCGCCAGCCAAATCCCTGCTCCGGCAGCCCTGCAAGCAGTTCCACCAGCGACTCTAAACTATCCTCATATTCCACAAGGGAAATCTGGCGGCTGATCTCCTCAAAAGGCAGGATTTCTCCCTGCCAGCTAAAGGCCGCCCCAAAGATCATGCCGGCCACGGAAAAATCCGGGTGGTTAATATGCCCATAATCCCCCCAGTCCGTATTAAGCACCCCTTCCGCACCGTAGGTTATGGCATAATCACACATTCTCCGTATATTTTCGTAAGAGTTCCTAATCAGAGGAATCAATTGATTCCAGCCGCTTACCCCCGGGCAGGTATACTGCCTGATACCGGCCTTTGCAAACACCTTAGCCGCATCCGGCGTCTCATTTGCGTCATACCCCCAGTTTAAGCAGATTGTTTCCTTGGGAAGCTCCCGGGCAGCCTCCGGAAAACTGCGGATGATATCCCCCCAGAGCATAGGAATCTTCCCCTTAGACACCACATGCCGGCAAAGTTCCCCCACAAATTCAAGATACATGCTCTGCGTTCCCTTTTGCTCCGCCGCCGCTTTCCCTCTTCCCTTCCCAAGGTCAAAAGTCTCATCGGCGCATAAGTTAAAATACCGGGAAGAAAAAAGCTCCATATACCGGTCGATCATCCTTTTCGCATACAAAAGAGCGTCCGGCTCCGCGGCATTTAACGTATGGTGGCGCATCCGATCCACAAACCCAAAAGGCTCCTTGGCCATTTCCGGAAATTCTCCAAGATACCTGTAGGATTTGGTCCTCAGCACCTTATATAAATGCCCAAAGCTGGAAAGGCTCGGAACCAGGTCGATCTGATACATGTTACAATATCTGTCCAGCTCCAGAATATCCTCCGCCGAAAGAGGCGTGTCATCTCTCCACACCTCACTGTGTTCCGGGAACAGGAAGCTGTGCTCAATGTAAAGCTGAAGCTGGTTGATCTTGTAAAAAGACAGTTTTTCCACAAATTTCTTTAATTCTTCCAGTTTGGGAATCCGGCCCCTTGTCACGTCCAGATAGTATCCCCGGGTGCTTATCTTCGGATGATCGCTGACCGTCATACAGGGAATCACTGTCTTTCCCTGCCGAATCAGCTGCCGCAGAGTCTGGACTCCCATGAAAAGCCCGGCAGCGTCAAAAGCCGCCAATCGGATTTTCCCCGGCGCCACTTCAAGACAATACGCTTCCTTTGTGTCCTTCCATTCATCCGCAAGGCCAAGACCTAAGGATATTACCGTGTTATTGGTTTCCTCCGCCATGATATCCAGAGAAAGCCCTGCGGATTCCCGGATTTCCTTTTTCAGGATGGCAGCATAAAAATATGCTTCCCTGCAGGTATTGTCAATGGTGATCACACCGTCATAGGGCAACAGGAACTGCCCCTCTTTTTCTTCTACTTTATAAGGTTTGGGGATGATATACATCACAGCTTATTCTCCCTTCGTATACTAAATGCGGCTGCCCCTTTTGGGCCAGCCGTATCTGTCTTTTCATTTTACTATATCTTTTGAGGTTTGTAACTATATTTCTCGCATCACTACTCAACTCATCCATCAAATCATGATAAAGTATGATTACTATTATCGTAAGAACACAAGGCACACCACCGCACCAACATCATACCTGGCATGTTCCGTAAGTGTTCCCGTTTCCTTATTTCTACGGAACACCACCAGATTATCACTGTTTTGGTTTGCCCCAAGCAGCCATCTTTCCGAGGGGGATAACTGAAATCCCCTTGGGTTTTTCCCGCCGGAGGAAATCCATTGAATACATTTAGGCAAACCGGATCCTCCCGCGTCAAAGACCGCAATACTGTCATGGCCCCGGTTTCCCGCATAAAGATAGTTTCCGTCTTTCGATAAAAGGATACCCCCGGGGAAATTTCTTTCTCCTCCATCCCCTTTCTCCGGCGTACAGGAAACAAAGCCTTCCAGCAAGATCCTGCTCCCTTCCCAATGCAAAATCCCTATTTCATCGGAAAGCTCACAGCTCACATAAATATGACCATTTTCCCGAAAAGCAAGGCTTCTTGGACCGCTTCCCGCAGGCAGCTTCACCACATGGCAGGCTTTCGGCACACCGCCTTCCCTTCCTCCCATAATCCTCCCTGACTCATCCAGCTTATATACCGATATCTCGTCCGTTCCCAGATCGGCAACCCACAAATGCCCCCTAAAAACCGACGCGCTGTGCACATGGGATTTCTCCTGCCGCACCTGATTACAGCCTTCCGGCCTGTCCTCCTTTAATTGATAGCTGATCTGGCAGTCCATAACTTTTAAACATCCGTCCTCGCCCGTCACAAAACTGCTCAGGCTCCCGCCATTATAGTTGGCAGTGAACACATGTCCGCCGCCCGGTCCACAATCCACATGACAGGGCGCCGCTCCCATGACCGGCAGGCAGTTTTGCAAAGACAGCCTGCCATTTTCATCCACCGAAAGAGCCGATAAGGCTCCTCCTTTTGTGTCCTCGTAGTCATCCAGTTCATTTACCGCATAAAGAGTGCGCCCATTCGGTGAAAAGGCCATCCATGACGCGTTTTTTACATCCGGATAACTTTCAAACGCCTCCAGCTTCCCTTCTTCTTCATCAAACCAAAAAACCTGGATCCCCTTTCCCTTCCCCAAATAGACACTGCCGTCACCAGTTACGACAGGCGCATTATAGCTGCCTGTGTATAGCTTTACTTTCCTTTGCCCTTCCACCATATGCATATTTCTTCTCCTTCCCGTTAGACATTGGAGCCCATCAAGCATTCAGCTTGATAATTCCCTGCGTATTCTGTTTACTGCGCACCATTTTCCTCTTCCTGCAATAGCCAATCAACTATATTGTAAATCTCAATACCCTCATAACCATATTTCGGGTGCCTGGTCCTGGCAATGACCTTTTGGGGATAAGCATCCCTGATTTGCAGTAATGGCAAACATTCTCTTTCAAGAGTATGCTGGTCCGAAATATTGTCACTGACCTGGATATAGATTTTCTCGCTCCCTTTTTGCGCTACAAAATCAATTTCCTTCTGATACAATTTTCCGACATACACATCATATCCCCGGCGGAGCAGTTCAATACAGACCATATTCTCATATACTCTGTCGTAGTCCATATTCCTGCTTCCTAAAATGGCATATCGGATACCTGTATCACACAAATATAGTAAACGACGTTAATTCTTTCTGTTTGACTCTAGGAAAAAGAGCATAGAGTAGCAAGCTTGTCATTTGGCTGCTGAAAAGTTGAAAACCAATCGTCAAGAACGCCAACTAACTTTTCAAGAGTCTCCCAGAATCG